>CALBGI010000066.1 GCA_937893675.1 uncultured Blautia sp. | reverse complement strand
TAATACCAGTATATCAAAAAAAGCCAGCTTTTGCTGACTTTTTTGACAGTCTGAGAGAGCAGCCTCACAGCTGCTCTCCATTTCTCCTTATGATATTTCGATACCAGTACGCCGAATCCTTCCAGATTCTCTCCTGAGTACAAAAATCTGTATAGATCAACCCAAACCGCAGAGTATATCCCATCGCCCACTCAAAATTGTCTGTAAGCGTCCACTGAAAATATCCCCGCAGATCAATCTCCTCTGCCGCCCGTTTCAGACACTGCAGATATCTCTGCAGAAAATCTATTCGCTGTGGGTCATGCACGCAGCCATCCAAGGATACCACATCCGCGCAGGCCATTCCATTTTCTGTAATGTAGATCGGCTTTTTATACCGCTCATAAAGAAATTTCGGCCCCCAGTAAAGACATTCCGGTGTCACCGGCCACCCCGCCGCCGTCTGCGGAAACCCGGAATAACGTTTTTCATCCAACGGCATTTCATCCTGTCCCATATAGATACATCTTCCGTTGTAAATGTTTTGTCCATAAATATCTATCTCCTGGGAAATAAACTCCAGATCTTTTTCATATTCCTTCGGCAGATACTGACCATACTGGCACAGACCATCTTCCGGATAATGCCCCAATATCACCGGATCTGACCACCAGGAAACATTCCAGCTCCATTTTTTTTCGTCACCGGGGACCGCAAAAAACATCCTTCTCGCAGCTTCTATATCCTCAGGCCGCTCGCTTTTGGGATAACAAACTCCCGCAGTAGGCGCATATCCAACGCAGGCATCCGTTCGGCCAAATTCCCGGATCTTTTCCACCGCAGCTCCATGCGCTCTCAAAACATTGTGAGACATAACGATTGTATCTTCCAGGGACGCCGTAAGCCCCGGCGCGTGTTCTCCCCGCAAATACCCCAGGCCAATAAAACATTGCGGTTCATTTAGGGTAAAAAAATGCTTTACCCTGTCTCCAAAATGCCGGACGATGATCTCTGCGTACGCTCCAAACCATTCGGCAATTTCTCGGTTCATCCAGCCGCCCCGCTTATGAAGCTCGCAGGGAAGCTCCCAGTGGAACAGCGTCATATAGGGTTCGATCCCGGCTTCCAGAAGCTGATCGATCAGATTGTCATAAAAAGCAATCCCTTTCTCATTGATCTTTCCGGTTCCCTCCGGCAGGATCCTGGACCAGTCCACCGAAAAGCGGTAGGCCTTTACCCCCATTTCTTCCATGGAACGGATATCCTCCGGATAACGGTGATAAAAATCACAGGCGCTTTTTGCCGTATGTCCCTGGCACACACGTCCTTCCTGCTGCTCAAAAGCATCCCAGACGCTGCGTCCCTTTCCATCTCCTGGCCAGCTTCCCTCTACCTGATGGGCGCTTGAAGCCACGCCCCACACAAAATCTTTCGGAAATCCCATCTTATCACCCTTTCACACTTCCGGCAGCCACTCCCGCCACAATATACTTTGACAAAAACAGGTATACTATAACCACCGGCAAAATGGAAAATACAATCATAATATATACCTGCCCCATATCAAATTTCAAAAAATCCGCGCTTCGAAGCTGCGCTATAAGGATCGGCAGCGTCTTTTTCTTCTCGTCGTGCAGAATCAATGCCGGGGTAAAATAATTGTTCCAGCTCGTCACAAACGTAAAGATCATCTGTACGGCAATCGCCGGTTTCATCAAGGGCAGAACAATGTGGTTAAAGGTATGGAACTCTCCCGAACCATCGATCCTGGCTGCCTCAACCAGAGAAAGCGGAAGATTGCTTTCCATATACTGTTTGATATAGTAAAAAGTAATCGGCGCCGCAATTGTCGGCAGAATCAGCGGAAGGAACGAATCCTCCAGCTTCATTTTGGATACCAGCTGGACGAAACCCAAGGCTGTCACCTGGGTCGGGATCATCATGATCATCAAAATGAAGGTGAAGATCGCTTTTTTTCCAGGAAAGCTGTAGGCATGGATGGCATATGCGGTCATAGTGGAAAAATACGTGCTCGCCACTGCACTGGTTCCCGCCACGATCAGACTGTTGCAAAGCCCCGACCACACCGGAAGTGTACCTGCCAGAAGATTCTTCCAGTTGTCAAGGAGATGCGCGCTTGGCACGGGCGTAAATCCTTTTGTCATTTCCCCGTGAGAACGAGTGGCATTGATGAACAGGATATAAAACCAGAACAGACACAGGAACACCATAAAAATCAGCACAATATAAGCAATCGTCCGGCGGGTTCTCACGGAAAACCCCTTCGTTTTTTCTGCTTCTTTTTTCATCTTTGTCCCCTCCTCACCTGTTTTTCTTTTCTGCAGTAATCCGAAATACGAGGATGCTCAAAACACCGGTAAGCAAAAACATCAGAACAGACAGCGCGCCTGCCATGCCGTAATTTTTACTGTACAGATGCTTGTTCAAATACATGATCAGCGTCATGGTAGAGCGCATGGGGTCACCGGTGGCATTCGTCAGCACCTGCGGCACATCAAACATCTGCAGTCCGCCGATCAGAGAAGTAATCATGACGTAAATGAGGATTGGTCTTAAAAGCGGTAAAGTGATCCGGAAAAACACTTGCGCGGAAGTCGCTCCGTCCACCTCTGCCGCCTCATAAAGTGACGAGTCGATCCCCATCATTCCCGCCATCAGCAAAATCGTAGTGTTGCCGAACCACATAAGAAAATTCATCAGAGCCACAAGTGTTCTGGCGCTCCACATATTGCTCAGGAACTTAAAAGGCTGATCCAGAATCCCCATTTGCATGAGAATGGAATTAATGGGACCGCTTTCGGAAAACAAGGTAAAGAACAACATGGCAAAGGCTGCCGCCATGATCAGGTTCGGAAGATAGATTACCGTTTTAAAAAATCTGGTGAAGCGAATCCGAAGCATCGGATCAGAAAACCAGGCGCTTAAAAGAAGCGCCACCAGGATCTGGGGAATAAATCCCATGATCCACATGATCATCGTGTTCTGCAGATAAACCAGGAGTTCTCCGTCAGAGATCAGCTTCACAAAATTTTGCATTCCTACAAAATTCGGTCCGATCTGTGATAATCCGGAACGGTAATTTTCAAAGAAACCGTTATAGATCGTGGTTGCCAGCGGTATCAGTTGAAAAACCACAAAGGTGATAAGAAACGGCAGCAAAAACAGATATCCCCATCGGTTATAGCTCACCGCTTTTTTGTTGTTATGTTTTTCCATAAACGTCCCTCCCTTTCCGCTGCTTTTTTCTTGCAAAGCTCGCAGCAGTCCTCTCCTTCTGCAAAAAACTGGTGCCAACCCTGCAGCTATCTCTTAGTCGCCCCCACCCGTAAAACGGGTGGCTCGACGGACGGCTATAAGCCTTTTATG
>CALBGI010000065.1 GCA_937893675.1 uncultured Blautia sp. | reverse complement strand
GAGGTTTCTTTTTATTCAATTGGCGTTATTTCTGAATTACAGGAATGCTCCATTTGATAGAACAAATCTAATGTTCAAATTCAATGCGTGTCACATCATTTTTCCCAAAACCGACCATTAATTTAAAACTATACCTTTCTTTACAGTATGATTTTTTTATACATTTCATAGCTTCTTCCTTAGGCATTAATGCTCCATCTACATTGTACAATCCATTATAACCTTTTGAGTCTTCCAAAAAAGCCTCACATTCTCTTTCACTTAAATCAATAAAGTCCATCTTTGATATCTTAATATTAAAACAAAATTTTTCTTTATTAAAGTACAGATTATCATAAATTTGAGGAGTACCCACAAATTCAATTTCTTTCTGTTTTTCCTCTAATTTTATAAACTCTGGTTCATTTCTTAGTTTTGCCAATGACCAATCATCCGTATAAGTATAATTTCTGGCATCATATTCATTTTCACAGATAAACATAAGCATATTCCTCACTCCGTCTATGTCAAATGTGAGAGTCAATTTATTAGCACGCTGTCGGATATAACTCTTCAATGCTTCAATAATTCCTCTTTGAATTGTCCTTGCTGTATTTTGCGGTGTACGATATGCTCTCCTACTTATATAATCTGGCATTACAAATTTCACGTAATCTTCCGTAAAATATTGTGAATTCCATCCCAATATACCATCTTTTTTCATCAGTTCATTTATTCTTATCATAACATCTTTGTAATCTATATCTATAGATCTAGGCTCTGATTCAATAATCTTTTTCTTTCTTAAATTCGAATGTGCTTCACAAATATATTGGAACAGCTTTATTTGTATTTGTTCTGTAATGTTGCTTGAATGCTCCAAGAGATTTTCATATTGCTTATACTGCTTAACAAAATCATCCTTCAGTAGACCCGTTTCCATATCAAACTGGTTTTGGAGTTCTTCCAGTATACTTATTTTGCATTCATCATTTATGGCACCCCAATTAAAAAAAGCCTCATAGATACCATAAAATCCAACCTCATCATTGAATACTAAATAAAGGATAAGCATAAAATCAACATTAAATTCTAAAGTCCATACAACTGTTTTAGCCATCATAAATGAGGGAAAGTTTTCAAATCTTCTTTCCAGAGAATCTGACCCACTTTGGATTCTGCGACCAATTGCACGAAGAATTTCCTGAACATTTATTCTTAATAACCAAGAAGCACTCATTTTTACAATTGTCTCCGTTGAAAATTCTATTGCAAAAGTATCTCGCAAACTATCCCTATAATTCTGATTTAAAGTTTCTCCTTCGCGAAAAATAAATGCATAAAAAGATTGGAAAAGCAATGCTAGAAAATCAAAATACTTTTCCTTATTATATGGCATATTATTATAAAATGCTTGCTTAATTATTATTTGAAATACATAGTTTCTTTCTTCTACATTATTGTTTTTTAAAACAAAGTGTTTGAGTATATTTAGCAAACTATTTACATCTGGCTCACTTCTGTCTTCATTAGTATTCCACTGCAGCTTCATCAATGCAGCAATATAGTTTTCCACAAGTTGTTCACGAACATTTTTTGTGCATAAGTTATTATGCATGATGCTATCAAAATACACATAGAAAATTCTTTCTATTTCAGCATTTGAAATCTTTTTCTTTTTATACGCATTCAGCAAATCAATTTCTATCATTTGATTAAAATAATTGTTTTCAAGTAGTAGCTGATCATTCCAAAATCGCATATTTTTTAAAGGAATAACATATAGTTCTATTCTTCCATATTCAAAATCACTCATTTTCGTATAAATCTTAACAATAGATTCCACCATATCATTATATCCAAATACTTTCGCAAAATCATCCATATATGTTCTTAATTTCGTATCGAAGTATTTATAGTAATCATAATATCCGTCTTGCTCTCCCCGTGCTTGAACCTGGGCACTCAGAGCTGTAAGCATCTCACACGTTTTGTTTTTCTCAACATAATTTCTTTCATATATTGCTGTTGACAGTGCATTTATTACTGTATCCGTATGTGACTGAAATTCCTTTAAATCCATTTTATTATTCACACTAGCAGTGAAATGACTGATTACTAAATCAAAAACATAACTTTCATTTATAATCATTTTCCAAATTTTGAACGCAACATTTCCCTCTATTAAAATCAATGCCAACAGCAATGTTGTCATACTGTTAGCACAATTAACCACAAAATTCATTCCCAAAAGACACACTCCAATGGTAATAACTAATAGGGAAACTCTTATATATTTTTTCGTATTTACTGGTGAATTTGGGAATTGAATTATGTCCTTCAACTTATATCCCAAATAACTATTGTCTAAAAAACTTGCAATTAATGTAACTAGGGTAAAACACAATACGGAAACAGTTATTATTCCTACAAATATGTTGTCCATATATGACTCTGTAACCGGAATTATATATATTCCTGTGATATTCACACCTATGTCCATAATAATACCTAGTCCAAATATTAAATAAGGAATTATATCGTACCACTTTTTCATTCTTCTTCTCCCGTTTTCTCACCTTTTAATATCATAAATCCTCGCTAACATCTACTCAGCATCACTGTCATTTTCAAACAAATTCCAGGGAGTATCCATATATTGATACGCATGCTCATTTTTTTCTGCTTCCATCTGCCGATACAAAATATCAAAATTTGCATGAGTTATGAAAGCCTCTTGAATTGCTGACCCCCATTTTTTCCACAGACGTGGGGAAATAACAATAGAGTCTGTCCAGCGAGGAAGATTATTATTGAAATAATTTTCCCTATCTGCAACACTCAATTTTAAAAACTGGTTTGAGAAGGGAACATAGAAACTATCATTATAATTTAACCATGACCAAATACAAAACGATTTATCCTTTGCAGGAAAAATGTTAAGGTATATTTTTTTTGTACTCTCATTTTTTTCCATATCATTAATCCGGTTTCCCAATATATCGTATTCAAGTTCAGTCATCATCGATACTGCAAAGTTTATTTCATATGGAATTTCCCACATCAAAGAATTTGTAACACAATAATTTTCTTCTAGCAAAGCATCATCAAATCTTTGTTTTTCAATTTCATTATCCTCTAATCCTAATTTTAACGCTCCTAAATATTCTATAAAATCATCTGATTCTCCAAGATTATACCCCTTCTCAAACATCTTTTCATATTGGATACAGGTAGCATTAGTTTGCACTTGCTTTTTATGGTAATGCCACGCCATTGTCCGATATGTTATTAGAAATATTTGTTTCTTACTAGCAACGAACTCTTTATCTTCAATTTCTTGAAACACCGTTTTATCATGATATGAACAAAAACCAGTAAAAGTTGTAGCTATACTACGCCCTTTCACATCTGATGTTTGAAACAGATGATGCATTGTTCCATCCATTGTTACTACCATTCCAGATTCTCCAATTTTATTTAAAATACGATTGTTTTGTATCGCATGAGCTTTTACTATCCTATCACTACACTCACTCGAATTAGGATGTAAACATCTTTTTATTTGCGACTCTCTTTTTATATTTTGAAGAGAATACATTATCGCTTCTGCTAAATACTGCTCTTTTCCTTTATTTAAACAACATTTTTTATATTTTTTCCCACTACCGCAAGGGCAAGGAGCATTACGACCAATTTTCATTTTCAACCCACCTCTAATTCTCTGATCACTACAGGCCAAGAATGTAAAAAACATAATCTATAATAAGAATATTCTTTTACAAAAGAATCACCGTCTAGGTCCTTTTTTGTTTCTTGCATTCATTTATGCTCTATACTGATTTTCCCTCCATCCGGCAGCACAAATGCCTGCTCATATCCAACATCCAACGCCTCTGCAATCTTCGCCATTTCCTCAGAGGACACGGTACCACGCTGCAGCTTCTTATTAAAATTCTGCGGAGTCTGTCCAATTCGTCTACAAAGTTCCGCAAGGCTGATATTCATTCTGTCACACAATTCTCTGATCATATCCGATGTTGTCATTTTCCACCTCCATCAGCATAGTACAATTATAAACCCTATGGTTGATAAGCACAAGCTACCTTCTTTAAAATTAACAGCCCATTAAAAAAGCACCTTGCAGCCATTTCAAAAGCCACAAGGCACCTTATTCATTCTGTTATTTACCTCCCCACATCTACCTTTGCCCCGGATTTGAACTCCACCTCAAACCGCCCATCATAAACCGTGACCTTCTCAATTAGCCGCCGCACCAGCAGTTCATCATACTCCGTGACCTCTGTAGACTGCTGTTCTAAAAACTCCTGCATCTCCCTGATTCGCTGCTTCAGTCCCTCCCGCTCGGCGCTCTCCAACAGGGCATTCTGCTTCAATTCCCGCAGCCTGTCTATCTCATCCGCAACACTGTTATAATCCTTTTTCGAATTCGCCAGTTTCAGAAGTTTCTTTTGCAGTTCCAGCAACTTGGCCTCAATCCCTTCCGATGAGGTTTCATCCTCCTGTCGGATCACCGCTTCTATGTTCTCCTGGAGAGTGGCCATCATGTTTTCCCTGTTGCCAAGTGTAAGGTTGATCGCCTGCACCACCGCCGCCTGCAGATCTTGCTCCTGAATAGTTGGTGCATCACAGGCGGTTGGCCCATGTTCCACACGGGTACAGCACCGCCACACGGTAGAATGTTTTCCCCTGTTATTCCATGCAATCCGCCGGTAAATTTCGCCGCACCTGGAGCAGTAAACAATACTGGATAAGGCATACTTGCTGCTGTAAACTCTCTTTTTCCGGTTGGCTCCACTGTGAAGGTTCGCCCGCCGGATCATTTCCTCCTGCACCTGCATATAAAGGTCACGGGGAATGATCGGCTCATGGCTGTTTTCCACATAATACTGTGGGACAATCCCCTTGTTCTGCACCCGTTTTTTATTAAGAAAATCAACAGTATAGGTCTTCTGCAAAAGGGCGTCTCCGATGTACTTTTCATTCTGCAGGATCTTCTTCAGTGTTTCCGGACGCCACTTCGTTTTCCCCGCCCCGGTAAGAATCCCATCCGTTTCCAGACCACGCCCAATCTGGAGCAGGCTTGCCCCTTCCAGGTACTCTCGGTAGATCCGCTTTACCACTTCCGCCTCCGCAGGCTCTATGATCAGGTTCCCGTCCTCATCCTTTGTGTAACCCAGGAACCGGCTGTGGTTGACCCGGACCTCTCCGTTCTGGAAACGATACTGCAGCCCGAGTTTAATGTTCTGGCTCAAAGACTGGCTTTCCTGCTGTGCCAGGCTCGCCATAATGGTAAGCAGCACCTCACCCTTAGAATCCATGGTGTTGATGTTCTCTTTTTCAAAGAAAACCGGAATGTTCTTCTCCTTCAATTTCCGGATATATTTCAGACAATCCAGGGTGTTTCTTGCAAACCGACTGATGGACTTGGTAATGATCATATCAATGTTTCCGTCCATGCAGTCCTGGATCATGCGGTTAAATTCCTCCCGCTTTTTCGTGTTCGTTCCGGTGATCCCGTCATCGGCATAAATCCCTGCCAGCTCCCATTCCGGATTCTTCTGGATAAACTGCGTATAATGCGCCACCTGCACCTCGTAGCTGGATGCCTGCTCTTCACTGTCCGTGGAAACCCGGCAGTAAGCAGCGACTTTCAGCTTTGGCCGCTGCCCAACTGCGGCGGTATTTCCTACCCGCTTTCTGGCTGGGATCACGGTAATATTCCTACTTAGTTCCATCCCCATCCACCTCGCTCTCAATCAAACTGTATGCATACGACGCCTGTTCAAAAGGATCGTCAGAAACCTTTTTCACTGCAGGTATGGTAAAGCTGGTAGGGAAGAAGAGGTCCTCCTTTCCTTCCAGTTCCCACACCCGCCCCAGTGCTTTTGCTCGGCTCATGCGTATTTCTTCTGCCTTATCGAAGGTTTCTTTGTCGATAATGGCAGGATAGTAATCATCTCCAAGATACTTCTTATTCCGGAGCATCCTTCCGGCGCTCCCGTGGTACAGATTTAATCCGACCTTCTCAGCGGCGCGCATAAGCGCCATGCCAGAAATATAGTTCTGAAAAAACTCCCGTACCGTGGCGGCCTGTTTTTCATCGATGATCGCCCGGCCGTTTTCAATCCGGTATCCATACGGAATGTGTCTCATGGTTCCACCAGCCTTTCTCTCAGGGACAGTCCGCATTTCAATTCAAAAACCACTTCTTTTCTGTACAGCACGGTAATCCGTTCCGCAAAGGAAAGAAACGTCTCATCATCAAATTCCGTCAGCATAGTCCCTTTGGATACAAACCGGAGCAGCCGCTGCAGTTCCTCTATTTTGACCATATCTCCATTGACAGAGCGCATCAGCCCATCCTTTTCCTGCCGCAGGGCTTCCGCTTCCGCTGCAAGTTCATTACTTTCCTTATTAAAAAGAGCAGGCTCCAGATAGCCGCTTGCCATCAGATTCGTCAGCACCTGTTTCTGCTCCCTGTTTTTCTCGATTGCCGTTTCCAGTTCTTCAATCTTTAGCAGCCGGGATTGATCATTCAGCCCCCGCAGGCTTTGCAAAAGAGGACGCAGCACCATCTGATGTCCAAAGACCAGCTTATTCATCATGGTAACAAACGCCAGTTTCAAAGCATCATCCGTGATGTATTTCTGCGAACAGCTTTCCTTATCTTTCAGATGATTGGCACAAGCCCAGGCCACATACTGGCCGCTGGGTTTATAATGCATCCGTCTCTTATATTTGCCGCCGCATTCTCCACAGCAGATCCGGCCGGAAAAGCCGTACCGGTTCTGGTATCTCCCGGTGTCATAGCCATTTCCTTTTTCACGCCCCCGCTGTTTCAAAACCGCATTGGCCAGTTCAAACTCTTCCCTGCTGATGATCGCTTCATGATGATCCTGCATCAGGTACTGGTCAAGCTCTCCCCGGTTCTGATGGCGGTTAAAGCTGCTGTCCGTATAGGTCTTCTGGAACAGGACGTCACCCGTATACTTTTCATTCCCGATGATGGCGTTGACGGTACCCGGTGTCCAATGTCCGCCCTTCTTAGTAGCAACGCCACGCTCATTCAGTTCATCCGCAATCTCGTGGGTACTTTTCCCCGAAAGCGTGTCCGCAAAGATCTGTTTCACGATCTCCGCCTGCTCCGGCACGATCACCATCTCCCCGTCCACATTGTCATAACCATATGGGGGATAGGAAATGATGAAGGTTCCATTCTGAAAGCGCCGCTTGATACCCCACTTCTCATTTTCAGAAATGGACACAGACTCGCTTTCCGCCAGACTGCTTAAAATGGAAAGCATTAATTCACTCTCCATGGAGCCCGTGTTTAGATTTTCTTTTTCAAAATAGATGTAGATCTTTAAGTCCAGCAGCTTCCGCACCAGTTCCAGACAGTCCGTGGTATTTCTGGCAAAACGGCTGATGGATTTGGTAATGACGAAGTCAATCGTTCCTCTCTCGCAGGCGGCAACCATCGCCAGCAACCCATCTCGCTTTTCTTTTTTCGTACCGGAAATGCCTTCGTCATAGTAAAGTCCGGCAAACTCCCACTCATCATTGGATTTGATATAAAGATCAGCTTTATATTTATTCAGCTTTCCACGGGTTTCCTCAATCTCCCGCTGAAATGCCTGATACTTATCCACCCCGATATCCCCACGGGCAAAGGCTGCGGCAACCTGCTCCTGTGCGGTTTCCAGAGCCGACAACTTTTCTTCGGTCTGGCTGACTGCCTGCGCCAGCAGTTCCTGCTTCTGTGCCACCAGCACCGTATTAGAAGGATCGAGTTTTAGCAGACGGTTCACATCATTTAAGGCAGACTGCGTTTTCGTGATAGAAGAATTGACGTTCTTTAGTGCTTTATCAAGACCAGTAGTATCGCCACCAATCTCCACCGTAATGCCTTTAATCCGGTTCGCCACAACCCTCACCTCCTTAAAAATGGGCATGAAAAAAGCACCGATTATTTCTAACCGATGCCTTAATTACATCTTATTAATTTGGATCTGAAAAAAGCCTCATATCTTTATCAAATTCAGATATATCATTTACACTAGACAGCTTAATTCCCAATAAATTTTCAAATACATGTGTACACAAACGATTATGAGCAAAACGATAGCAAGTTTATTCTCAGTCTATCTAAATATTGGTTCAATATATGTTTTGATTAAGTCTATCCTATCCCTTATCTTTGGCACAAAAAGCGCAGAAGATGACACAACTATTTTATCTTTTGTATTCACATAAATTATATTTCCTCCATCCCCCATCGCTGCATAACCATCTTCATTTACCCACCATAAATATCCATACGATAAATCATGTTTCTTCCATCGGCTATGCTCTCTCGTACTTTCTTCCACCCATTTTTCTGATACAATTCGTTTTCCGTTCCATATGCCTTTATTCAAATATAACTGACCAATTTTTGCCATATCCATAGGGGAAAGTGTAAGTCCCCAACCCGCTGTATGAATCCCTAATGAGTCCCGTACCCATCCGCTGGTATCTATAGATTCATTAAATGCCAGTTGTTCCTCCTTGCTTTTAAACATCAAATCTCCATCTACATGAATTTCTAATGGTGAAAATAAATTTTCATCTGCAAACTCAAATACTGACTGCCCTGTTGCTTTTACTAATATTCCTGAAAAAATATCCGGACCAATCAGAGGTGCATATCGGAATGTTCCGATCTTCCCCCGGCCCCCTAGCTGGTCTAAAGAAAATTTCACCCAATCCTCACTAGTAAAATATTTCACATATGGAGCAAAAAAACGATACTTATAAGGTGCTGTCATTGTCAGCATATCCTTGACTGTGATATTTTGGATGGTGTTTTCTCTCTTTCTTACTATGTATCCAGGGAAAAAATCCAGCACTTTCTGATCAACACTTTGGATATATCCTCTATCTACTGCAATCCCAATCAGTATTGAAATAATACTTTTTGTTACAGAATAAACATGAACCTGGCTTTCTCTTGTACATCCCTTGAAATATTTTTCATATACCAATTTTCCTTCTTTTAATACCGCCACACCTGTGGTATTCCCATAATCAGTGCTGATTTTTTGTTCGAGTTCTCTAATTCTTTTCTGATCCATGATATCTCCTTTCCTTTAACCTATTTGTAAACGCATTTTTTCTGCTTTATTTTTTTAATATCTTTTTTACTGGATAATAGACCTCTGTAATGAAATCGCTCTCCTGCAAAACCTCCGAAGGACTTGTTACATAAACTTCATAAAGTGCATTACAATTTTCGTACCCTTCTTTTTCTGCCCATTCAATTTGCTTCGCATAAACAGAAGAGAGCTGAGAGTAGGAACCATGCACAACAGTTTTCAAACAAAGTCCAGGATAAAAATCCCTTGTTCCCGTTGCATACTCGTTGATTGGGACAGCAAATTCTGTATCCAGTCCAAATGGACTATATTCATCACTATGGAATAAAACCATTGGTGGAGCGGATGCTGTCAGGTTCTTTTCCTTCATTTTCTTAAACAGCTTTTCAAAGCAATACCCATACTCATCAGGAAAATCCTGTTCCTGAATCATCTTTCGTATGGACAGAAGATACATCTTTGGCACCTCCACCAGTTCTATACCAATATCTTCCATATATGACATAATCGACTTGCCCTTTCTTATGGCAGACATATCAGCATCTATCTGCTCCAACATATTTTTATACATCATCATTTGCATTGAAATCTCTTTTTTCTTTTTACTAAGGGCCGCATATAGTTTGTCATCCATTGCCTCCTCTGACTCAAGAATTGCCTTAATCTCTTCCAACGAAAAATGATACGCTTTCAGCCGATTAATAAACAGCATCGTCTCCAACTGATTAATAGAATAATAACGATACCCATTTTCTGGATTGATTTCTTCTGGAAGTATCAATCCTATTTCTGCATAATACCGAAGTGTTTTTGTGGATACTCGGCATATACTCGAAAATTCTCCAATCGTCAACATATAATAGGCCTCCTTTCCAGTACCAGTATAAACTTTGCCCCAAGGGAAAAGTCAACGGCACTTTTCATACGCATTTTCAAGGTAGTCGCATATTAATCGAATATAAAAAGAATTGCAAGTTTTATCTGATTTAACAATCCTGTCAACTCGACACCTCTTTTATCCAACCCGTCAACTCAACACCCCCAATATCAAAATCAACCACTCAACTCTCCGCCATTTTTCACAGTAGACCAGTTCCCACTTACCCATAAAACGAAAAAATCCGGGAGCCAAAACCTGTCCTCTGACAAGCCCCGACTCCCGGAAATCCCTTGTTTTCTACACTTTTTCGCTATCTTATTCTTTGACTTTTGACAACAAGACAACCGTCTCCACATGCACCGTCTGACAAAATTGATCCACACAGCACGCCCGTTCCACCTGATAGCCTGCTGCCAGAAAGCTCTCCAAATCCCTTGCCAGACTGGTGGCTTTACAGGAAATATATACGATCCGCTCCACTTTGTAGGAGAGAATTTTGGGAAGCGCCTTGGGGTGGATGCCGTCCCTGGGCGGATCGAGAATGATCACGTCCGGTTTTTCCGCCACCTCGTCAAGCACTTTCAGCACATCGCCTGCGATAAACCGGCAGTTCGCAAGTCCGTTGAGCTTTGCGTTGTCCCGGGCAGCTTTCACCGCCTCCTCCACGATCTCCACGCCGATGACCTCTTTTGCCACAGCGGCCGCCAGCTGCGCAATGGTGCCTGTGCCGCTGTACAGGTCAAAAACCTCCAGATCTTTTGTGTCTCCGATATACTCTCTCACGATAGAATACAGCACCTCTGCCGCCAGGGAGTTTGGCTGAAAAAAGGAAAACGTGCTAACTTTAAACCGGAGCCCCAGAAGCGTTTCGTAGAAATAATCCTGGCCATACAGAATTTTTGTCTCATCGCTCTGTACCACATCAGACAGAGAATCATTGAAAATGTGCATGATTCCCACGATTTTCCCATCCAGGGGCAGCGCCAGGAGCTCCTGCACAAGAGCTGACAGATCATGCTCCTCCTGCGTTGTGGTGATCACATGCACCAGAATCTCTCCTGTGGTGACACTGCGGCGCAAAAGCAGATGGCGAAGATATCCCACATGCTGCAGCTTCCGGTAATAGGAAACGCCCCGGCTGCGAAAATACTCCAGCACACAGGAGAGAATTTTTGTCATGTCCTCATGCACCAGTCTGCAGTCTGCCGCAGTCAGCACATCATAGGTGCTTCCCTTTTTGTGAAGTCCCAGAGAAAGGGGACCGTCCTTATACTCATCCCCAAAGGAAAACTCCATCTTGTTGCGGTAAGCAAATTCTGCGGGGCTTCTGCGGATTCCTTCCCAGACACCGTCCAACGCTTTGTCCGGCAGCGCTTTTTCCAGAAGCTCCCGTATCTGGCGTTCCTTCATTTCAAGCTGGGCCTCATAGCTCATGGTCTGATACATACAGCCCCCGCAGGCCGGAAAAATACTGCACACCGGTTCTCTTGTCTCCAGCGGAGATTTTTCCAGAACCTCCAAAAGACGCCCTTCCGCGCGGCCGGAACGTTTCTTGTTGATGACAAACCGTACCTTCTGCCCCGGTATGCCGTTTTTCACCGTCACCTTCTGGTCCCCCACATACACCAGTCCTTTGTTTGGATATTCTACCTTTTCCAGAATTCCTTCATAAATTTCACCTTTTTTCATCATTCTCCTCATTTCCTGTTTTTCTCAATATAGCAAACCTTCGGTTATACCTTCCATACCTGCCGCCTGCAGCTTTCTTCGGATGCGCGACAGCAAAAAGGGGACTGTGCAAAATCGCCCATCGGCGGATTTCGCAGCAGCCCCCGTCACCCTCTTACAGGCAGTGCTTATTTTTCCTCTTCTTCGTCCTCGAAGTAGTCGTCGAAATCGTCATCGAAATCCTCTTCAAAGTCTTCCAGATAATCCGGAGCAAAAAAACGATATACAGCAAACGCAATACCTGCCACCGCTGCAACTGCACCAATGATCGCCAGCACCCAGAGGACTGTATTTTTCTGTTTTTCCTCTTCTTTTTTTGTTAAAGCATTCAGAAATTCTTCCATTTTGATATTCATAAGTCTTACCATCCTCTCTACCTACACTGTGGCCCACCGGCCAGGTATTATTTCCATGATCTTCACCAAACTTGTGCCGCCGCTTGGCCTGCACTTATGAAGTGTTCCTATTATACCACTTTTCTTTGGAATTTACCATATCTTAAGAAAAATCGTCTCAGATTTTTTTCAGTTTGGCAAAACTTGCAAACATCTTTTTGACTCCGGCCTTGTCAAAGTCCACCGTCACCTCATAGTCCCGGCCGCCTTCCACAATATTTTTTACAATGCCAACGCCAAATTTCACATGCCGCACGGTATCACCCACGCCGTATTCAAGAGCGGCTGCTTTTGTCACCTTGAACTCTCTCGGGCGAAAAGTCCCGCCCTGGAAAGCCAGCTTCATCTGCGCATAGGCGCCGCCCAAAGCGTTCTCCCTGGAAATGACCGGCTTCTTTTCCTGAATGGTGTGTCCCAAATCCACCAGCTCCCTGGGGATTTCCCGCACAAACCGGGATACCTTATTATACTGCGTCTCTCCCCGGATCATCCGCTGCTGCGCCGCAGTCAGGGTGAGCTCCTTCATGGCGCGCGTGATGCCCACATAGCAAAGCCGCCGCTCCTCCTCCAGCTCGCTTCTGTCGTCTGCGGTAATGGTCATGTAGCTGGGAAAAATCCCATCCTCCATTCCGGCCAGATAAACTCTTGGAAATTCCAGGCCCTTGGCGCTGTGAAGCGTCATGAGCAGCACGTAGTCCTGATTGGGATCCACGCTGTCAATATCCGCCACCAGAGCAATCTCCTCCAAAAATCCGGAGAGCGTTGCCGGCTGTCCCTCCTCTTCCATAGCCTCCTGATAGGACGCGGTCTTGGAGATCAGCTCGTCGATATTTTCGATGCGCGCACGGGATTCCTCTGTATCCTCCGCTTCCAGCTCTTTTACATATTCCGTAAGGTCAATGACCTCCTCCAGAAGCTCCTGCACCGTGTAGGCCTCTGCCTTGGATTTGAGCGCCTTGATGAAGCCTGCGAACCCCTCCAGCTTGGAGAGACTGCGCCCGATCGAAGGAATCTCCCCCGCCCGGCACAACGCCTCAAAAAAGCTTATCCCCCTCTCCTCTGCGTAATCCTGCACTCTTCCGATGGTGGTCGCGCCGATCCCGCGTTTCGGCACATTGATAATGCGGCGCACAGCCAGATCGTCCCTTGCATTGTCAATCGTCTTGAGATAACAGAGAAGATCCTTGATTTCCTTGCGGGCATAAAAATTCACGCCGCCCACAATTTTGTAAGGCACATTTGCCAGCAGAAATTTCTCCTCAAACAGGCGGGACTGGGCATTGGTCCGATACAGGATCGCACAGTCGCTGTAGCGGCAGCGCCCCTCCCGCTGGTTCTTCACAATCTCTCCCACCACATATTCGGCCTCCTCATAGCCGTTCATGAACTGGCGGAAATGCACCTTTTCTCCCTCTTCATTTTCCGTCCACAGAGTTTTCGCCTTGCGCTCCGTGTTGTTGGCGATGACCCCGTTTGCCGCGCTCAAAATATTCCCCGTAGAGCGGTAATTCTGCTCCAGGCGGATGACCTGTGCGCCCGTGAAAACACGCTCAAATCCCAGGATATTTCCGATATTCGCCCCGCGGAATTTGTAAATGGACTGGTCGTCGTCTCCCACCACGCACAGATTCTCGTACCGGGATGCCAGAAGGCTTACAAATTTAAACTGAGCGGTGTTGGTATCCTGGTACTCGTCCACCATGATGTAGCGAAACCGCTCCTGGTAATACTGCAGCACCTCATCGCAGTTCTGAAACAGCTCCACGGTTTTCACGATCAGATCGTCAAAATCCAGGGCGTTGTTTTTGCGAAGAGAAGCCTGATACTCCCGGTAAACCTGCGCCACCTTTTTTTTATTGTAATCCCCGGCCGCATTCATCTCCATTTCATCCGGTGTCACAAGCTCATCCTTGGCATGAGAAATCTGCGCCAGCAGAGAACGTTCCTTATAAAGCTTCGTGTCCACGTTCAGGCGGCGGCAGATATCCTTCATCAGCGTCTTCTGATCGTCGGTATCATAAATGGTAAAATTGTTGTCATATCCCAGCCGCTCTATGTACCGGCGAAGAATCCGCACACAGGCGGAGTGAAAGGTGGACACCCAGACGCTCTCCGCTCCGAAGCCCACGATCTTATCCACGCGCTCCCGCATTTCCTGGGCAGCCTTGTTGGTAAAGGTAATGGCAAGAATATTCCAGGGATTCACGCCTTTTTCTTCAATGAGATAGGCAATACGGTGGGTAAGCACCCTGGTCTTTCCGCTTCCCGCTCCCGCAAGAATCAGAAGCGGCCCTTCCGTATGACGCACCGCCTCCTGCTGCGGTGCGTTCAAGGTATCATATATGCTCATAAATTTCTCTCCTGTTTTTTTCCTCAGTATAGCACATCCGCCGTCTTCCTCACAACCGCTTGTCGAAAAAACGTTCGATTTTAAAAAAAAGGCAAAAAAAACGTTTACAAGTAGTATTTAAAACTATATAATAAATCCAGAGGTGATGCTACATGACAAGCAGTATGAATGACCTGCTGAAACAGATTTTAGACGATATTTCCAAAATTGACTATATAAAGCCTGAGGATCTGCCCAACATCAATCTTTACATGGATCAGGTGACAACCTTTATGGAATCCCAGCTTTCCTCCACCAAACGCTATCCGGAGGACAAGATCCTCACCAAGACCATGATCAACAATTATGCCAAAAACAAGCTGCTTCCGCCCCCGGAAAAGAAACGCTATACCCGTGAGCACCTTCTCATGCTGATTTTTATTTATTATTTCAAAAATATTCTTTCCATCGGAGATATCCAGACGCTTCTTCAGCCTGTTACGGAAAAGTATTTTAATTCCAGCGGCGAACAGGATCTGACCTATATTTACAACGAAGTGTTCCGTCTGGAGAAATCTCAGCTGGAGGAACTCCAAAAAGATCTTAAACAGCGGTATGAGGCCGCCTCCGGCACCTTTTCCGATGCGGCTCCCGAGGACAAGGACTTCCTTCAGAAGTTTTCCTTCATCTGCCTTTTAAGCTTTGATGTCTACATGAAAAAAACCTACATCGAACGCCTTATCGACGATCTGCGCCCGGAATCTTCTGCTCCCGGCTCAAAGAAGGAGAAATAAAAGAGGGCTGTTTTTGGAATGCACATGCATGCGGCTTCCAAAAACAGCCCTTTGAAGCTTTCTTTATTTTTCTTTGTTCTTTTGTTCCATTCTCTCAAAAACCATTTCATATCCGTCATTCCCATAATTCAATGAACGGTTTACACGGCTGATCGTCGCTGTGGAAGCACCTGTTTTCTCTGAAATATCCAGATATGTGCGCTTATCCATCAGCATTTTTGCAACTTCAAAACGTTGTGACAGAGAAAGAAGTTCATTGATCGTACACACATCCTCGAAAAATGTGTAACACTCCTCCTTGTTCTTCAGACAAAGAATCGCATCAAACAAATGATCCACTGCTTCTGTCCTGATTTTTTTGCTCATATTCCCTGCTCCTTTGAAAAACAAATTCATTGCTTTTTTCAAATAATATTTTAACACGCTAAATCGCAAGAGGCAAGTCTTTTTCTGAAAAATAAGCAGAATTGTAAACTTATTGCCGGCAATAGCCTGTGCTTTCTCTTACAATTCCCGGTTCACGTATCCCCGAAGCGCGTCTACGCTTCGGTTGAGAACCAGCTCCTGCGGAAATTTCAACTCTTCCAGAAGCGCCTCCGCGCAGGAAAACTCTCCGATGAGAGTATCAAAATGTGCATCGCTTCCGCAGATCACCGGAACCTGATACTCCATACACAGGCGAAGCATTTTTATATCATTTTCCCTGGCATTCTGGCGGAAGCATTCCGGCAGAAGCGAATGGTTGTTCAGCTCCAGCACCTTGCCGTATTCTTTTGCCCCTTCTACCAGCGCCCGGTAATCTACCTCGTATCTTCCGTCATCGGGATGCCCGATGATATTCACGTAAGGGTTTTTCATCGCGCCCAGATAGGCGCTGGTATTCTCCGCTGCCGTTCCGGGCTTCATACAGGGGATATGGAGACTGGCGATCACCACATCCATTCCACGAAGCTCGCGCTCGCTTAAATCCAGGGTTCCTTTTGCATCAAGAATATTGACTTCACTTCCCAGCAAAAGCTCGATCCCATACATCTGCCGGGGCACTGTCTTCAGGTTATGAAAATAAAAATTATGGCAGGTTCCCGGCATTTTGGGAGCGTGCTCCGTGATACCAAGAAGCGCAAGCCCCTTATCCGAAGCCGCCTTCGCCATTTCCCGCAGGGTATTGTAGGCATGTCCACTGGCAATGGTGTGGGTATGCAGATCCAAAACATGTTGATAACTCATGCTGTTTCATCCTCTCTTTGTTTATGCTGTTGCTTTATTATATCTCTTTTTTTCCTTTCCGTACAGCCAGGATTCCTATTTGCTTTTTTTGCCGGGATTCGTTATACTAGTGCCAGGGCTGCAAAGCCATAAGCCACGCCGCGCCTGCGCATAGGTGGACTTGTGCCTTTGTAAACCGTCAGACATTCTATACTTACATCTGCTATAAAGCAAAAGGAGACCCACTATGAATCGTTTTTTTAGCATGGACAACAAATTTTTCCAGGCCATGGGCCGCATTGCGGATCTGCTCATCCTGAACCTGGTGTTTCTGGTGTGCTGTATCCCCGTCGTCACCATCGGCCCGGCGCTTACTGCCCTCCACTACGTCACTCTGAAAATGGCACGCAACGAAGAATCTTATATTATTCGGAGCTTTTTCAAATCTTTTAAACAGAATTTCCGTCAGGGGCTTATCATCAACCTGATCCTGCTGGCTACCACTGCGATCCTGTATGTAGATTTTCGGCTCATACCCGCAATCGGCGGAGTCACTGCCAAGGTCCTGCAGTATCTTCTCATGGTGCTGGCCTTCCTGCTGGCCATGATGTACATGTATATCTATCCTGTGCTGGCAAAATTTTACAACCCCATCACCGCTGTATTCAAGAATTCCCTGCTCATGGCGATCCGCCATCTGCCCTACACCATACTGGAGCTTGTCATCACCGTGCTCCCCTTCGGCATCCTGCTGATCCCCAACCTGCAGATGCAGGCGACTCTGCTGATGATCTTTATCCTGCTGGGCGGCGCATTGATCGCATTTATCAACGGACATTTTTTTTCCAAAATCTTTGACAACTATATTCCCAAAGAGGAGGAAGAAGCTTCCCCAGCGCTTCCCGCCGCGGAGAAGCATTCATGAACTGGCTTGGCAAACCATATCACTCTCTGGATTACATGCTGCGGGAACGTTTTGGCGAAAAGGTCTACAAGGTCACCTTAAACGGCGGCATGTCCTGTCCCAACCGGGACGGCACACTGGGAAGCGGCGGATGTATTTTCTGCAGCGCCGGCGGAAGCGGAGACTTTGCCGCCAGCAGGGAGCTCTCCATCACAGAACAGATCGAAAGCCAGATCGCGCAGCTTTCGGCCAAACGTCCCATCGAAAAATACATTGCGTATTTTCAGGCATACACCAACACCTATGCGCCGGTTTCCTATCTGGAAAACATTTTTACAGAGGCCATCCGGCACCCCGCTGTTGTGGCTTTGTCCATCGGCACAAGACCAGACTGCCTGGGGGAAGATGTGATCGCGCTTCTCTCCCGCCTGAATCGTCAAAAACCTGTCTGGATAGAGCTTGGCCTCCAGACCATGCACGAAAGCACAGCCAGCTACATCCGCCGGGGCTATGCTCTTCCGTGCTTTGAAAAAGCAGTAGCCGCTCTCAGGCGGGAACACATTGAGGTGATCGTCCACACGATTCTGGGACTTCCCTCTGAGACAAGGCAGGATATCCTTGCGACCATGCAGTACTTAAACGGCCAGGATATCCAGGGCATCAAGCTTCAGCTTCTCCATGTTCTTCGCGGCACGGATCTGGCAGAGGACTATCTCAAAAACCGCTTCTCTGTGTACACAAAAGAAGAATATCTGGATATACTGACAGCATGTCTGGAACATCTGCGTCCGGATCTGGTGATTCATCGGGTCACAGGCGATGGTCCCAAAAATCTTCTCATTGCACCCCTGTGGGCCAGCCGCAAGCGGGAGGTTTTAAATTCTCTTCACCACACCATGAAGGAACGCGGCGCTTATCAGGGAAGACTTTACCAACCATAATAGGAGGACATCCATGGCTGCACCATTTACGCTTTACAAATTGATCATCCTGTATATGCTGAAAAATGCAGAAGGGTCTCTCAGCAACTCTCAGATTTCCGAGTTTATCCTGGAGCGGGAGTACACCGGATATTTTCAGCTGCAGCAGGCAATTTCCGAATTGCTGGAAGCAGAGCTTGTCACCATGCACACGGTTTCAAACACCTCTTACTACCAGCTTTCTGAGGATGGACGCGATACGCTGAAATACTTCGCCGACGAGCTTTCTTCGGAAATCAAGAACGAGGTGCGCCAGTATCTGCGGGAAAAGGGCCGGGAAATTCAGGAGCGCATTCTCACCCCTGCGGATGTTTACCCCACAGGCCAGGGCAGCTATGCCGTGCGCTGCCAGATTGTGGAAAACAACGCGGCAGTCCTGGATCTGACCTTCACAGCGCCCAGTCAGGACGCAGCCAAAGCCATCTGCAAAAACTGGCCCGATAAATGCCAGAACATCTATACAAAAATAATGGAGGAGCTTTTATAGGCTCCTCCATTCAGACTGTAGACAAAGTCCCAGGCAAAAGCCCGGGCTTTTCTTTTATCATATT
>CALBGI010000064.1 GCA_937893675.1 uncultured Blautia sp. | reverse complement strand
TACGGAAGCACCGGAGGTTCCGCCGACAGAGACACCGGAGGTTTTGCCTACGGAAACGCCGGAAGTTCCACCCACAGAGACGCCGGAGGTTTTGCCTACGGAAGCACCGGAGGTTCCGCCGACAGAGACACCGGAGGTTTTGCCTACGGAAGCACCGGAGGTTCCGCCGACAGAGACACCGGAGGTTTTGCCTACGGAAACGCCGGAAGTTCCACCCACAGAGACGCCGGAGGTTTTGCCTACGGAAGCACCGGAGGTTCCGCCGACAGAGACACCGGAGGTTTTGCCTACGGAAGCACCGGAGGTTCCGCCGACAGAGACACCGGAGGTTTTGCCTACGGAAACGCCGGAAGTTCCACCCACAGAGACGCCGGAGGTTCTGCCGACCGATACACCGGAGCTTCCTCCTGCTGAGACGCCGGGTGTGACAGAGACGCCGGAAGTTCCCCCCACAGAGGCACCGGTGGAGCCGACGCCTACAGAAGCGCCTGACATTTTTGATACACCTGCCCAGCCGGAACAGGAAGAGCGGCCGGATTCGGCAGCGGACAATCTGACTCCGGAGGAACAGGCAGCCCGGGCGGCAGAAAACCATACAAGCAACGGTATTACCGTACATGGAGATCTTCCCTGGTATGTTCAGTTCCGTGTTTCCGGAGGCGAGGAGTATTCCTTCCGAAATGCGGAAGGTGCGGATATTTTCAAATCTTACGAGTTTCAGCTCTGGGATCTGAAAAATGACACGGAATATCAGATTCCGGATGGACAGTATGTGAGCGTTACTGTTCCGGTAAAAGCCGGATATGACTATTCAGTAGAGCATATTCTGGAAAATGGGGCAACAGAGACCATTATTCCCAGTGTGGAAGGAACGACCATGGTGTTCAGCACCCATTCGTTCAGTCCTTTCGGAATTGCGGGAAGCAAGCCGATCGTCGGCGGAGAAATTGGAGACAAAGGATACGGAAATGCAGTGCCCTCCACTCCGGATGTGACGGCAACGCCCACACCGAGCGTACCAGTGGCAACACCGGTACCTACCAAAGCGCCTGCGGCGGGCGGTCAGGAAACGGGACCGGTGGTACCGGGCGGCAACACAGTGACTGGGGAAAGCAGCCAGACCGGCGGACAGGCCGGCAACGCAGGCAGTCCGGACAACCAGATAAGTACGGATAACTCAAACAACCAGACAGGTGATGACAGCGACAATGCGGACGACAAGGTGAGCAGCAACACTTATACAGGAAGCAGCGCATCCAACAACGCCGGCAGCAAAACACAGAATCCCAAAGCAGTGAAAACAGGCGACAGCACCATGATTTATCCCTTTGTCATTCTGCTTGCAGTGGCAGTGATTGCAGTAATCGTAGTTGTGGTTATGAAGAAAAAGAAATAAGCATAAGGAATAATCGCGTTGACCCTCCCATATATTGCCTGTGGGAGGGTTGCTTTATGAAGGTAAAAGCGGTTTTGAAATCTTTGCTTTTTGCTTACGGAATGACCGGGATTTTTCTGCTTCTGCTGGCGTTTCTTCTGTTTCAGTTTGATCTGGGAGAGGCTCCCATGCTGGCGGGAATTCTTGCGGCTTATGTTCTGTCAAGCTTTCTCGGCGGTTTCATGGCCGGGAAAATTCTGAGAAAAAATAAGTATTTCTGGGGCTTTCTTGTGGGATTGGGATATTTTGTCCTGCTTTTGCTGGTTTCTGTGCTCGTACAGGGAAAGTGGGATATGTCTTTTCGCCATGCGGTCACAACCTTTGCGATGTGCCTGGGCGGCGGAGCGCTCGGAGGAATGCTGTCTTGAGAGAAATGCCGGAAAAAAATACTTTCCATGCGGTGAGTTTTATGCTATACTAGGCGGAGATAAAAGTTATATAAGGAGGATACTGCAATGGAACATATCAAGACATTGAATACAAAGAATCTGCAGAACACTGTAAAAAAGGGCGGATGCGGTGAGTGCCAGACATCCTGCCAGTCTGCCTGCAAGACATCCTGTACCGTAGGCAACCAGAGCTGCGAGCAGAAGTAATATCAGCTTTTGGCAGTGAAACCTTAAGCAGCGGGGCTTGTCCCCGCTGCTTATCTTACGCTTAGAAAGGATTTCAGAGAAATGAGTCTGATTCACCGATACAAAAATAACGGATACAATATTGTCCTGGACATCAACAGCGGATGTATTCATCTGGTGGATGAGGTGACCTGGGATGTGCTTCCTCTTCTGGAGGAGGGCAGGGAGGAAGCTGAGATTGTGAAACAGCTTTCCCGTACATATCCGGCAGAGGCAGTAAAGACCTCTGTGGCGGAATGCAGGAAGCTTCAGCAGGAAGGGATGCTGTTTACAAAGGATATTTATGAAAATGCCATTGAGGAGTTTATGGACAACCGTCAGACGGTTGTGAAGGCCCTCTGTCTTCATATCGCGCATGACTGTAATCTTGCCTGCCGCTATTGTTTTGCGGAAGAAGGCGAGTATCATGGAAGGCGTGCGATCATGTCCTACGAGGTGGGCAAAAAGGCCCTGGATTTTCTGATCGCAAATTCTGGTTCCAGAAAGAATCTGGAGGTGGATTTCTTTGGCGGAGAGCCGCTGATGAACTGGCAGGTTGTGAAGGATCTGGTAAAATACGGGCGGGAGCAGGAGAAGCTCCACAACAAGAAGTTCCGTTTTACGCTTACCACCAACGGCGTCCTTCTCAACGATGAAGTCATGGAATTCTGCAACAAAGAAATGTCCAATGTGGTGTTGAGCGTGGACGGCCGAAAAGAGGTTCATGATTTTATGCGTCCGTTCCGGAAGGGAGCCGGAAGCTATGATCTGATCATGCCGAAATTTCAGAAGTTTGCGGAGTCCAGAAACCAGGATAAATATTATGTGAGAGGAACCTTTACCCATCACAACCTGGATTTTTCCAAGGATGTGCTTCATCTGGCGGACCTTGGATTCAAGCAGATCTCCGTGGAGCCAGTGGTTGCTCCTGACACGGAGGAATACGCGATCCGCAGGGAGGATATTCCCCAGATCCTTGAGGAATATGACAAGCTGGCAAAAGAGATGATTGTCCGCGAAAAAGAGGGAAGAGGCTTTAATTTCTTCCATTTTATGATCGACCTGACTGGTGGTCCTTGTGTATACAAGCGGCTTTCCGGCTGTGGTTCGGGAACGGAATATCTGGCTGTGACGCCCTGGGGCGACCTGTATCCCTGCCATCAGTTTGTGGGAGAGGAAGAGTACCTTATGGGAAATGTGGACGAGGGAATCACCAGGCCGGAGATCCAGAAAGAGTTTGCCGGCTGCTGTGTCTACACAAAACCGGAATGCAAGGAATGCTTTGCGAGATTTTACTGCAGCGGCGGCTGTGCGGCAAACGCCTACCATTTCCAGGGAGATATCAAGGGGAATTATGAGATCGGATGCGAGCTCCAGCGCAAGCGCGTGGAGTGCGCGATCATGATCAAAGCCGCGCTGGCAGAATAAGAGAAAGAAGGGAAAAGCAATGAAGAAAAGAAATGGAGTAATTGTACTCCTGTTGACTGTACTGATAACCGTATTTCTCGGCTACACTGCAGCAGTAGGCTTAGGTCCCACCGGCACAGGTGCGGCAAAGAATATCAACACAGGTCTTGACCTGTCCGGCGGTGTGAGCATCACCTACCAGGCCAAGGAAGAAAATCCCAGCAGCGAGGATCTGGCAGATACCAGATATAAGCTGCAGAAACGTGTGGAGCAGTACAGCACAGAGGCGCAGGTATATCTGGAGGGAGGAAACCGCATCAGCGTGGAGATTCCCGGAGTGACAGACGCCAACGCCATTCTGGAAGAGCTGGGAAAACCGGGCTCCCTGTGCTTTATTGAGCAGACGGATGCAGACGGAAATGAGAACTTTGTTTACGACGGTGTGACAGAGCCCAGCGGCTACAAGCTGGCAAGAGATCTCGATGAGATCCGCGAGGCAGGCTCTGTGGTTCTGGAAGGAACCGATGTGGCAGATGCAGAGGGCGGAGCGTTTCAGGATCCGCAGTCAGGCGCGCAGCAGTATGCAGTCAGCCTGAATCTGACAAGCGAAGGCAAGAAAAAATTTGCCGAGGCCACCAAGGAAAATGTGGGAAAACAGATTGCCATTGTCTATGACAACGGTATTTTGAGCGCACCCAATGTAGAAGAGGAGATCGGGGGCGGCACAGCGCAGATCACCGGAATGAAAGACACACAGGAAGCCCAGGAGCTTGCATCTTATATTCGGATCGGTTCTCTGAGCCTGGAGCTGGAGGAGCTTCGTTCCAGCGTAGTGGCAGCGCAGCTTGGCGAGGAGGCCATTGAGACCAGTGTGCTGGCAGCCGGGATCGGGCTTGCGATCGTCATTCTTTTCATGATCCTTGCATACCGCGTGCCCGGTGCTGTGGCAGGTGTGGCACTGATCCTTTACACAGCCCTGATGCTGATCACCCTCAACGCCTTTGATATCACCCTGACCCTTCCCGGAATTGCCGGCATCATTCTTGGCATCGGAATGGCGGTGGACGCAAACGTTATCATCTATGCGCGTATCAGGGAAGAGATCGGCGCGGGAATGTCCGTGCGCACAGCCATTAAGAGCGGCTTTTCAAAGGCCTTTTCCGCGATTTTTGACGGAAACATCACAACCCTGATCGCAGCCGTTGTACTGATGTGGCTGGGCTCCGGTACCGTGAAGGGCTTTGCCTACACCCTGGCGCTTGGTATTGTCATTTCCATGTTTACCGCATTGGTTGTGTCAAGACTTGTCATCAATGCGATCTATGCAGTGGGCGTGCGGGACGCGAAATTTTACGGAGCGGCAAAAACGCACAAAGCCATTGATTTTGTCGGCAAGCGCAAGGTATTTTTCATTCTGTCCCTTGTAATGGTGATCTGCGGACCGGCAGCCATGCTGATCCATCACAATACCGAGGGCAAGGCGCTGAACTACAGCCTGGAGTTTTCCGGCGGAACCTCCACCAACGTAACATTCAACGAGGATATGGATATCAAACAGATTGATTCCGAGGTGACGCCTCTGGTGGAGAAGGTAACCGGTGACAAAAACGTGCAGCCGACGAAGGTTGTGGGAACCAATCAGGTG
The DNA here is from genome assembly GCA_937893675.1 of uncultured Blautia sp. Classification (GTDB taxonomy): domain Bacteria; phylum Bacillota; class Clostridia; order Lachnospirales; family Lachnospiraceae; genus Blautia_A. The sequence continues at coordinate 33,308 of CALBGI010000064.1, read as the reverse complement.
ATCATCAAGACAAGAGCTTTGGATCTGGACGAGAGAGAACAGCTCAACAAGGCGCTTGTAGAAGAATTCGGCGTGGATGAAAGTCTGATTTCCGCAGAAAGCATTTCTGCAACTGTCAGCAGTGAGATGCGAAAGGATGCCTTTGTAGCGGTGATCGTGGCAACCATCTTTATGCTTCTCTATATCTGGTTCCGGTTTAAGGACATCCGTTTCGCGAGCAGCGCGGTTATTGCTCTGCTTCACGATGTTCTGGTGGTACTGGCCTTTTATGCGATCGCCAGAGTTTCGGTGGGAAATACCTTTATTGCATGTATGCTGACGATCGTGGGTTATTCTATTAATGCGACGATTGTTATTTTTGACCGTATCCGCGAGAACCTGCATGGCAGCAAACGCACGGAGGGGCTGGAGGAAGTGGTAAATGCCAGCATCACGCAGACGCTGACCAGAAGTATCTATACTTCTTTCACAACCTTTGTCATGGTTGCGGTCCTGTATATCATGGGTGTGTCTTCGATCCGGGAGTTCGCTCTGCCGCTGATCGTGGGTATTGTCTGCGGTGCATACTCTTCCGTATGCATCACAGGTGCGCTGTGGCTTGTGATGAAGAAGAAATTCACAGGAAAAGCAGCGGTTTCCACAGGGAAAAACAACAAAAAATAAAAAATGAAGTGTAAATAAAAAGGAGCTGTTGCAGAAGCAAATCCTATGGGAGCTGCATTTTGTGACAGCCCCTTTTATCATTACGAGAGAGGAACGTATATGGAACGATGGGTAGTGGCCGCCAAGCGGGCAGATTTTCAGGCGATTGGGAAGGAATTTCATATTGACCCGGTGATCGCGCGGCTGATTCGAAACAGGGACGTCACAGATCCAAAGGAAATAAGGGAATATCTTTACGGGACACTGGAGGAGCTTCCTTCTCCATGGCTTATGAAAGATATGAAAAAGGCGGTTTCACTCATAGAAAAAGCAATCCGGGAAGGTGAAAAAATCCGCATTATCGGGGATTATGACATTGACGGCGTGATTTCCACCTACATCCTTCTGAAATGCCTCCGGCGCCTGGGGGCAAAGGCAGATACCTATATTCCGGACAGAGTGGCAGACGGTTACGGAATCCGCCGCCATCTAGTGGAAAAAGCGCTGGAGGACGGGATCCAGACCATTCTCACCTGCGACAATGGGATCGCGGCTTCGGAGGAGATCCTCTGGGCACGTCAGAATAAAATGAAAGTGGTGGTGACAGATCACCATGAGATTCCATTTCGAGAGGAGAAGGGAGAGCGGATCCTGCTCCTTCCGGATGCGGATGCGATTTTGAATCCAAAGCAGCCGGACTGTGCATATCCAAACAAGAATCTCTGCGGGGCAGCGGTTGCGTACAAGCTGGTGTGCGCGCTGTATGAGCGGGCCGGGCTGGAAGCGGAGCTTGGGGATTATGTGGAGCTTGCGGCATTTGCCACCGTGGGAGATGTGATGAAGCTTCAGGGAGAAAACCGCATTCTGGTAAAAGAAGGCTTAAAGCGGCTTGCGCACACAAAAAATCTGGGGCTTCAGGCGCTGATCCGTGCAAACGGTCTGGAGGAGGCTTCTATTTCAGCCTATCACGTGGGGTTTGTATTGGGGCCATGTATCAATGCAAGCGGACGTCTGGAGACAGCCGCCCGTTCTCTGGCGCTTCTGGATGCGGCTGACGAAGAAACGGCCGCCCGTCTGGCAGGTGATCTGACGGCGCTGAACCAGAGCCGAAAAGCGCTTACCGAACAGGGAAAGGAGGAGGCCATCCGACTTGTGGAGACAACCGACTTGTGTAAAGATAAGGTTCTTGTCATTTACCTTCCGGATTGTCATGAAAGTCTGGCGGGCATCATTGCCGGACGCATCCGGGAAAAATACAATAAACCTGCGTTTGTGCTGACGAAAGGAGAACAGACTGCCAAAGGGAGCGGACGTTCCATAGAGGGGTATTCCATGTTTGAAGAGCTTACCGGCTGCAGCGGGCTTCTGGAACAGTTCGGCGGACATCCCATGGCGGCCGGACTTTCAATCCGGGAGGAAAACATTGCCCTTTTCCGAAAGAAGCTTAATGAAAACTGTTCTCTGACAGAAGAGGATTTCATACCAAAGGTTCTTATTGATGTTCCCATGCCGTTTTCTTATGTGACAAAAGAGCTGGTGCAGCAGATTTCTCTCCTGGAGCCTTTTGGCATGGGAAATGCAAGACCCCTGTTTGCGCAGAAAGAGGTTGCTGTTTTAAATCCCAGGATTTTTGGGAAGAATCGCAATGTGGCGAAGTTTACGCTGATGGATGGATCCGGGAATGCCATGGACGGGGTATATTTCGGGGAAGCGGAGGAATTTGTCCGCTTTGCGGGGGAAAAAGGAAAAATCTCCATCGCCTATCATCCGGAGATAAATTCCTATCGCGGCCGGGAAAACCTGCAGCTGGTGCTGCATCATTATTGCTGACAGGATTGCCGGATCCCGCGAAACCCGTCGGGTTTTGGATTGATTCTGCTTATAAATGGTGATATAATATTCCCACGGTGTTACCTAATTTTTGAAATTGGAGGAAGTAAAATGAAAATACTAGAAGAATATGTGAGAAGTATCCCGGATTTTCCGGAGCCAGGCATTATTTTTCGTGATGTGACCAGTATTCTGCAGGATGCCGACGGCCTGAAGCTTGCCATTGATTCCATACAGAAATGTCTTGAGAATGTGGACGTGGATGTGATCGCAGGAACAGAATCCAGAGGCTTTATCTTCGGAGTTCCGGTTGCTTACAACCTCCATAAGCCCTTTGTTCCTGTTCGGAAAAAAGGCAAGCTTCCCTGTGAGACCATTTCCCAGAGCTATGATCTGGAATACGGAAGCGCAACCATAGAAATGCATAAAGATGCAATTGTGCCGGGACAAAAGGTTGCGATCATTGACGACCTCATTGCCACAGGGGGAACTGTGGAAGCGGCTGCAAAAATGATAGAGGCTTTGGGCGGCGAGGTGGTAAAGATCGTGTTCCTCATGGAACTGGCCGGTCTTGAGGGCCGCAAGCGTCTTGAGAAATACGACGTGGAATCCATTATTCGCTACGAGGGCAAATAAGGCCTGAAAGCGAGAATATAAAATTTTGCGGACAGGTGGAATTTTATGACAGAGATTATAAATGGCACAAAACAGCAGGATTCCTTGAATCCGATGGAAAGAAGAAAGATGGAAGAGGTGAAACGGGCAGACGCTGCGGTGAAGTCGGTCCATGATTTTACCAGCCCTGAGGAAATTTATCAGGAGCTGATCAAAAGCGTGGCCAAATATCACCCCTCCGCAGATCTTTCCATGATAGAAAAAGCCTATAAGGTAGCCAGAGAGGCACACAAAGATCAGAAGCGAAAATCCGGAGAGCCATATATCATCCATCCGCTTTGCGTGGCTGTGATCCTTGCAGACCTGGAGCTTGACAAGGAAACCATTGTGGCCGGGCTGCTCCATGACGCTGTGGAGGATACCTGGATGACCTACGAAGAGGTGGCAAAAGAGTTCGGAGAAGAAGTGGCTCTTCTGGTGGACGGCGTTACCAAATTGGGACAGCTCAACTATTCCAAGGATAAGGTGGAGGTGCAGGCAGAGAATCTGCGCAAGATGTTTCTTGCCATGGCCAAAGATATCCGGGTCATTCTGATCAAACTGGCGGACCGTCTGCACAACATGCGCACACTGCAGTACATGCGGCCGGAGAAGCAGCAGGAGAAGGCCCGTGAGACCATGGATATCTATGCGCCCATTGCCATGCGTCTTGGTATTTCCAAGATAAAAGTAGAGCTGGACGACCTGTCTCTGAAATATCTCAAGCCGGATGTCTATTACGACCTGGTGGAGAAGGTGGCGCTTCGGAAAAGCGTCCGCGAGGAGTTTGTGGGCGCCATTGTCAAGCAGGTGAAAAAGCACATGGAGGATGCAAACATCAAAGCCCAGGTGGATGGGCGTGTGAAGCATTTCTTCAGCATATACAAAAAAATGGTGAACCAGGACAAGACCATCGACCAGATTTATGACCTGTTTGCCGTCCGCATCATTGTGGATACGGTGAAAGACTGCTATGCGGCGCTTGGGGTGATCCACGAGATGTACAAGCCGATTCCCGGGCGCTTCAAGGATTATATCGCCATGCCGAAGGCGAACATGTACCAGTCTCTGCACACCACCTTGATCGGCCCCAACGGCCAGCCCTTTGAAATACAGATCCGCACCTTTGAGATGCACAAGACTGCGGAGTACGGTATTGCTGCGCACTGGAAATATAAGGAAACCTCTGACGGCAAGGTGCCTGTGGGCAAGAGCGAAGAGGAGAAGCTGAACTGGCTGCGCCAGATCCTGGAGTGGCAGAGGGACATGTCGGACAACCGGGAGTTTATGAGCCTGCTCAAAAACGATCTGGACTTGTTTGCAGATACGGTCTACTGTTTTACTCCGCAGGGGGATGTGAAGACGCTTCCCAACGGTTCTACGCCCATTGATTTTGCATACTGCGTACACAGCGCAGTGGGCAACCGTATGGTGGGAGCGAGGGTCAACGGAAAGCTGGTTCCCATTGAGTATCAGATCAAAAACGGAGACCGCATTGAGATCATCACCTCGCAGAATTCCCAGGGACCCAGCAGGGACTGGCTGAAGCTGGTGAAGAGCACACAGGCGAAGAACAAGATCAACCAGTGGTTCAAAAAAGAGCTGAAAGAGGACAACATCCTGAAAGGAAAGGACATGCTCGCCCAGTATGCCAAGGCAAAGGGATTCAAGATCGGTCTCTACACAAAGCCGCAGTATCTGGAAAGCGTCATGCGCAAATATGGCTTCCGGGACTGGGATTCCGTTCTGGCCGCCATCGGACACGGAGGCCTCAAAGAAGGCCAGGTGTTCAACAAGCTGGCAGAAGCGTATGACAAGGAAAACAAAAAGAATATCACAGACGAGCAGGTCATCGAGGCCGTTGCCGACAACTCGGAAAAAATCCATATTGCCAAGAGCAAAAGCGGCATTGTGGTACAGGGCATTCACGATGTGGCGGTACGTTTCTCCAAGTGCTGCAATCCCATTCCGGGAGACGAGATCGTGGGCTTTGTCACAAGAGGGCGGGGGATCACCATTCACCGTACCGACTGTGTGAATGTGCTCAACATGTCAGAGCTTGACCGGAGCCGCCTGATCGAGGCGGAATGGCAGAGGGACAACAAGGTTGCGGAAAAATATATGGCGGAGATCAATGTTTACGCAAACAACCGAACCGGACTTCTGGTGGATCTGTCAAAACTTCTGACCGAGCGAAAGATCGATGTGCGGGCTATGAACAGCCGCACAAATAAACAGGAAAAAGCAACCATATCTTTAAGCTTTGCTGTGGGAAGCAAGGATGAGCTGACCTCTCTTATTGAAAAGATCCGTCAGATAGAGAGTGTGCTGGATGTGGAAAGAACAACAGGCTAGGAGGAAGAGCAATGAAAAAAGCCGATTTGCAGAAATGTATTCTGGGAATGGTTTCCACCAACTGTTATTTTTTGAAAAATAAAGAAAGCGGGGAGCTTCTGATCATTGACCCGGCAGCTGACCCGGAAAAAATCAAAGAAAAGATCTGCGAAATGCAAGGAAAGCCGGTTGGAATCCTTCTCACGCATGGACATTATGATCACATCCTTGCAGCGGAGGAGATCCGCAAGGAATACGGGATCTCCATTTACGCCTGCCGGGAAGAGAAGCCGCTTCTTGGGGACTCTGCGGCGAATCTTTCTGCTTACAGCGGGCCGGGATGCTCTCTTTCGGCAGATGTGTGGCTTACGGATCTGGAGGTGTTTGAGGCAGCGGGCTTTTCCGTTCAGATGCTTCACACACCGGGACATACCCAGGGAAGCTGCTGCTATTATCTGAAAGATGAGGAGATCCTGTTCAGCGGAGATACGCTGTTTTACGGCTCCGTGGGAAGAACGGATTTTCCGGGCGGAAGCACGGCAAAGATCGTGCAGAGCCTTCACAGGCTGGTGGACAGCCTGCCAGAGGAAACGGAGGTTTTTCCGGGACACGATATGTCCACGACCATTGGATACGAAAAGAGGTATAACCCATTTGTGTAAAATAGGCATCCTGTTTCTGGACAGGGATTTTGAACACGACGTTTATGAGCTGACAAAAGCTTTTTATCCGGAGGGAGAGATTGTAAGGCTGTATGAGGCAGAAGAGCCGGGCGAGGCTTACGATGTCTTTTTTCGGATAGAACGCAGAGAAGACAGCTATGAAATCAGATACAAAACAGAAGAGCGCAGCGGCGCGTCAAGCGTGGCGCTGACAGAAGGGCACTCCGGTCCGGACAAGCAGGATGCCCTTTTTGACTGCAAAAGAGAAGAGCGGAAGCTCAACAAAGACCATATCAAAAAGCTTTTGTACCACATTCTCAAAAAGCTCACCGGAAGGACGCTTCCCTGGGGCAATCTGACCGGTATCCGTCCGGCAAAGCTTGCCATGGGAATGATCGAAGAAGGAATGAAAAATACCGAAGTCGCAAAGGCTATGCGGGAAAATTATGAGGTGAGTCCCCAGAAGGCGGCGCTGGCGGTTGCCATTGCCAACCGGGAAAAAGCAATCCTTGAGAAGCTGGATTATGAGAAGGGCTACAGTCTTTACGTGGGGATTCCCTTTTGCCCAAGCATTTGCCTTTACTGTTCTTTCAGCTCCTATCCGCTGAAGCAGTGGAAAAAAAGAGTGGACGGCTATCTCGATGCGCTCTGCAAAGAAATCCGTGCGGTTGCGCCCATGATGAAGCACAAAAAGCTGGACACGATCTACATTGGCGGAGGTACGCCCACCACACTGGAGGCGGAGCAGCTTACCAGGCTTCTTCAGTGTATCGGCGAAAGCTTCGGGTATGAGGGTGTTGTGGAGTTTACCGTGGAGGCCGGCCGGCCGGACAGCATTACCCGGGAAAAGCTTCTGGCTGTACGGGAATTTCCGGTGACTAGGATTTCCGTGAATCCGCAGACCATGAACCAGGTTACGCTGGATATCATCGGCCGGCGGCACAGTGTGGAGGACACCAAAAATGCCTTTCTCCTGGCAAGGGAGCTTGGCTATGACAATATCAACATGGATCTGATCGTGGGGCTTCCGGGAGAGGATATCTCCATGGTAAGACATACGCTGGAGGAAGTGAAAGCGCTGGATCCGGACAGCATTACAGTGCATTCCCTGGCAGTGAAGCGCGCGGCACGTCTCAACATGTTTAAGGATCAGTACCAGGAAATGACCTTTGAAAATAACCAGGAGATTATGGACATGACCATGCAGACAGCCTGCGAAATGGGCATGGGTCCCTATTATCTGTACCGGCAGAAAAATATGAAGGGGAATTTTGAAAATGTAGGTTATGCAAAGGTTGACAAAGCGGGAATTTACAATATACTGATTATGGAGGAAAAGCAGCCGATCATCGCCCTGGGGGCAGGCGGCTCTTCCAAGCTGGTCTTTGACGGAGGAAACCGCATTGAGCGGGTGGAAAATGTCAAGGATGTGGAAAATTATATTACACGGATTGATGAAATGATCGAGAGAAAACGCGCAGGAATTGCCGCATGGCTTTAGAGGAGGTGGATTCTTGCAGGCATCAGAAAACACGGGCAGCCGCGCAAAGGAGCATATTCTGGAGTATGATCTTTCCTCGGAGCTGCGCCACGGAATGGCCGTGAGCAATCTTGCTTACGACGTTGCAAAGGCCATGGGGCTTGACGGGGAAATCTGTTACCAGCTTGCAATCGCAGGAATGCTCCACGACATCGGAAAGCTCAGGCTTACAGGGTACATCAACGGAGAAGAGCAAAGCTCGCTTGTGATCGAGGAGCTGAAATATGTGCGGATGCACCCCAATCTTGGGTATGAGGAGCTGAAAAGTCAGGGCTATTCAGAGTTTGTTCTGGAGAGTATCCTGTATCATCACGAAAACTATGACGGAAGCGGCTATCCGGAAAACAAAAGCGGGGAGGAGATCCCTATAGGCGCGCGGATCCTGCGGGTCTGCGATGTATATACGGCTCTGCGCTCACGCCGCTCTTACCGCAAGGCTTTTGACCGGGACACAGCCATAGAGCTGATGATCGACGAGGTAAAAAACTTTGATATGCAGGTGTTTCTGGCATTTCAGAGTGTGGTACATAAATGAAGGAGGAACCTATGGCATTGAAGAAAAAGCCGGTTACCGGCATGAAGGACATTTTACCGAAAGAAATGGAAATCCGCAATTATGTGATGAACATGATTCGGGAAACCTATGGAACCTTTGGGTTTTCATCCATTGAGACTCCCTGTGTGGAGCACATTGAAAATCTGTGCAGCAAGCAGGGCGGAGAGAACGAAAAACTGATTTTCAAAATTTTGAAGCGCGGCGAAAAGCTGAAGCTTGCAGAGGCTGCGGAGGAAGCAGATTTGGTGGATTCCGGTCTGCGCTATGATCTGACGGTGCCTCTTTCCAGATATTATTCCAACAATGCAAACGAGCTTCCGGCGCCGTTCAAGGCTCTGCAGATGGGCAATGTGTGGAGAGCGGACCGTCCGCAAAGAGGGCGTTTCCGTCAGTTCATGCAGTGCGATATTGATATTCTGGGCGAACCCTCCTATCTGGCAGAGATCGAGCTGGTGCTTGCCACCACGACACTTCTTGGAAAGCTGGATTTCCACAATTTCACCATCCGCATCAATGACCGCAAGATCTTGAAGGCGATGGCACAGTACAGCGGCTTTCCCGAGGAGAGCTTTGACACGGTATTTATCATCCTGGACAAGATGGACAAGATCGGCCTTGATGGCGTTGCAGAAGAGCTTTCCAAAGAAGGCTTTGCGAAGGAGAGCATCGATACCTATCTGGGACTGTTTAAGGAGATCACCAACGACATTGCAGGTGTGCGCTACTGCAAAGAAAAGCTTGCAGACGTTCTGGACGAAAAGGTGGCACAGGATCTGGAGACCATCATCACCACAGTGGATGCGGTAAAGACAGCAGATTTCCGCATGTTCTTTGACCCCACGCTGGTGCGCGGCATGTCCTATTATACCGGACCGATTTTTGAGATCGCCATGGATGAGTTTGGCGGAAGTGTGGGCGGCGGCGGCCGTTACGATGAGATGATCGGCAAATTTACCGGCAACAATACCAGCGCCTGCGGATTTTCCATTGGCTTTGAGCGTATTGTCATGCTGCTTCTGGAGCGCGGCTATGAGGTGCCGGCCAAGAACGGCAAAAAGGCATATCTCATTGAGAAAAACATGCCCGCGGAAAAGCTTCTGGAGATCATGAAGCAGGCGGAAGCGGAAAGAAGCCAGGGAACACAGGTGAATATTTCCATTATGAAGAAGAATAAAAAATTCCAGAAAGAGCAGATGATGACCGAAGGGTATACGGACTTTGTGGAATTTTTCAGAGACAGAGTGTAGGAGGATAAGATCATGGCAGAAAGTATGCAGGGATTAAAGAGAACCTGCCGCTGTGCGGAAGTCACAAAAGAGATGACTGGCCGTGAGGTGACATTGATGGGCTGGGTGCAGAAAGCCCGCGACAAAGGCGGAATCGTGTTTGTGGATCTGCGCGACCGTTCCGGAATCATGCAGCTGATTTTTGAAAATGGAAGCATTGATGAGGAAGGCTTCGCAAAAGCAGGAAAGCTGCGCAGCGAGTTTGTCATTGCGGTAACCGGTATCGTGGAAAAGCGCGGCGGCGCGGTGAACGAAAACCTTGCCACCGGTGAGATGGAGCTCCGTGTGACATCTCTCCGCGTGCTGGCGGAGGCGGAGGTTCCCCCCTTCCCCATTGAGGAAAACAGCAAGACAAAGGACGACATCCGTCTGAAATACCGCTATCTGGATCTGCGTCGTCCGGATATTCAGAGAAACCTGATGCTGAAGAGCCAGGTTGCCATGCTCACCAGACAGTTTTTTGCAAAAGAGGGCTTTCTGGAGATCGAGACACCTATGCTTGGAAAGAGTACGCCCGAGGGAGCCAGAGACTACCTGGTGCCGTCCCGCGTGCATCCGGGAAGCTTTTATGGACTGCCCCAGTCTCCCCAGCTTTACAAGCAGCTTCTTATGTGCTCCGGCTATGACCGTTACATCCAGATCGCCCGGTGCTTCCGTGATGAGGATCTGCGTGCGGACCGTCAGCCGGAATTTACCCAGATCGACATGGAGCTTTCCTTTGTGGATGTGGACGATGTGATCGATGTGAACGAGCGTTATCTGGCATTTTTGTTCAAAGAGGTACTGGGCGTGGAGATTCCGCTTCCCATCCAGCGCATCACCTGGCAGGAGGCAATGGACCGTTTCGGCTCCGACAAGCCCGATATGCGGTTTGGCATGGAGCTTCATGACGTAAGCGAGATTGTGAAAAACTGCGGATTCGGCGTATTTACAGGCGCTCTGGAAAACGGCGGAAGCGTTCGCGGCATCAACGCAAAAGGGCAGGGAAGTATGCCAAGAAAGAAGATCGACAAGCTGGTTGATTTTGCGAAGGACTACGGCGCAAAGGGGCTTGCCTACATCGCCATTGCCGAGGACGGCACCAGAAAATCTTCCTTTGCCAAATTTATGACAGAGGACGAGATGGACGCGCTGATCGCAGCCATGGACGGCGAGGCGGGAGACCTGCTTCTTTTTGCGGCAGACAAGAACAAAGTAGTTTATGATGTTCTGGGCGCGCTTCGTGTGGAGCTGGCAAAACAGATGGAGCTTCTGGACAAGGATGAGTACCGTTTCGTCTGGGTAACGGAATTCCCTCTTCTGGAGTGGAATGAGGAGGAAAACCGCTTTACAGCGATGCACCATCCCTTTACCATGCTCATGGAGGAGGATCTGCCCCTTCTTGACACCGACCCGGGCCGTGTGCGCGCAAAGGCTTATGACATTGTGTTGAATGGAAACGAAATTGGCGGAGGAAGCGTGCGAATCCACCAGAATGATATTCAGGAGAAAATGTTTGAGAAGCTTGGCTTTACCAAGGAAGCAGCCTATGAGCAGTTCGGATTCCTGCTCAATGCGTTCAAATACGGCGTGCCGCCTCACGCAGGACTGGCCTATGGTCTTGACCGCCTGGTAATGCTTATGGCAAAGGTGGACAGCATCCGTGATGTCATTGCTTTCCCCAAGGTAAAAGACGCTTCCTGTCTTATGACACAGTCTCCCAGCCGGGTCAGCGAGGCACAGCTTCAGGAGCTGGGACTTGAAGTGGAGCCGGAGGAAAAAGAATAAAATGGAACTTACCATACAGGCATTTCTCACTGTGTGTCCTATGGTATTTCTGGCAAGCTTTGTGGATTCCGTCGCAGGCGGGGGTGGTTTGATCTCCCTGCCTGCGTATCTTTTTGCCGGGGTGCCCATGCACAATGCCATTGCGACCAACAAGCTTTCTTCGGCGACCGGCACTGTGATTTCCACGGTGCGGCTGTGCAGAAACCATTTTGTGGACTGGGGGCTTGCCGTTCCCTGCGTGTCCATGGCTCTTTTGGGGTCCTGCATGGGAGCGAATCTTGCGCTTCTGGCCAGTGACCGCATCCTGAAGGGGATGCTGCTTCCCGTACTCCCTGTGGTTGCTTTTTATGTGCTGCACAAGAAAAATCTGGATGAGGGAAGCGATGCGGTTCTTTCGCGGAAGAAGCAGTGGCTCATCTGCGGTGCAAGCTCTCTTCTGGTGGGCTGCTATGACGGGTTTTACGGGCCTGGCACAGGTACCTTTTTGTTGCTGTTTTATACGGGAGCGGCGAAAATGAAGGTGGCAAAGGCCTCCGGAACCATGAAACTTGCAAATCTGTCCTCCAATGTGGCGGCCATGGTTATTTTTTTGTTCAGCGGACAGATTCTGGTGCCGCTGGGTCTGGCGGCATCTGTGTTTTCCATTGCCGGACATTACGTGGGTTCCGGAATGGTGATGAAGAATGGAAGCAAAATTGTGCGCCCCATCATTCTGGCAGTGCTGGGACTTCTGTTTGTGAAGCTGCTCGCGGAGCTGCTGTAAGGAATTTTTTATATCATGGGAACATCAGGGCGTAATTTTTTGTAATACAACAAAGAGCTGACATCGATGGTGGTGGATGTCAGCTCTTGATTTTTGGGGTTATTCTTCGGAATACTCCTCCGGGAATTCCTCCGTCGTTTCTTCTGTGGGCGTGGAGGACAGAGTGCCGAAAATAGCGTTTCCCAACGCTTCGCTGTTGTCTTTCAGTTTCCAGGACGCCCCGTCGTTTTCCAGTGTAAAGGTTACGGTGGCTGTCGTTACGGCAGTATTCTCCCGGATATGGGCGAGGAGCATCTGACAGGATTTTTCATACCGGATTTCCGGACCGTCGAGAACAGCGTCAACCTCACTGAGATAGGCGTTGAATTCTTTTTGGTAGGAATCCATGATGGCATCACTGTCAAAGGTGGTAAGTTCTGCCTCAATGGAGGAAAGATAGCCGTCTGTGGTACATTCTGCGATTTCATAGTCGAAATTTTTATGCACCTGCTCTGTAAGGGCGGCGGCAATCTCGTTTTTGATGTCATCGTCCGTGTTCAGAAGGCTGCTCACGCCAAGATAGTTGCACATTTCCTGTGTGTCCATTTTTTTCAGCGTATTCAGATAAACTTTCAGAGTGTCTTCAGGGGAAAGAATGTCCGGATCGGAAAGATAAGTAATCAGACCGCCAACCAGGTCATTTTCCAGAGAATATGTCTGAACAATTTCCCATTGGGATTCTTCTGCGCCGACGTTTCTGAGCTCAATGGTACAGTCGCGTTTTACGGTCTCGTACTCATGGGAGGTGAGAAGGTCGTTGAGAAGGAGATATCGCTCCTCCAGGGAATAAATGTCTGCTTTTGTGTTCTCTGCGTCAGCTGCCAGCAGGATTTCGCTTTCCAGATGACTTTTGCGGAAATCCTTTGCCAGAGTCTCTGCGTCCGTGGTGGACAGCTCGAGGGAGGCAACTGCGGTTTTTTCTTCCTGGTCAACATGAATATCCAGAATTTTGTAATCAAAATTTTGGAAAAATAAAAGAAATACATCTTTGATTTTGTCAGAAAGCTCTGTGTTGTCGGTAGCGTCGGGAAACAGCTCTTTGTAGGAAATATACTTCATTGCCGTGTCGCCATCCAGATTCTTTAACAAATCCAGTTCATTCAATACGACCTCTTCCACATCTGTCTTGCAAAGCTGTGAGCAGCCGGTACAAAAAATGGAAAAGAGTATCAGAAGAAACGGCAATAAATGTCTTTTCATCTTCATAGGGTTTTTCCTTCCTTAAAATTATTTCTACTAATTTTACCAGATTTTGTATAAAAAGTCAAAAAAACATTATTTCTATGGCTTTTTCATAAAATAACAATAAAGAAAGTGTGAATTTTCGATGGATTTTCGAAGGGTTTTTCCGCAGGACTTTTCATTTCAGAGGGAATCTGGTATGATAAAGAAGCATATTATTGACTGATTTTCAGATGGCATCGCAATGCGGTGTTTGGAGGGTATTATGAAAAAACGTATCTTGATTGCCGCGGGAATTCTGCTGCTGGTGTGCGCTGCTGGTGCAGGCGGCTGGTATTATTTTCACGAAAAAGAGAATACAGCAGCTGCGGAAGGGGAGACGGCTTATGTGTCCTCTATCAGTTCCATTATGGGGCTTTCCACGGGAACATCCAACCGTTATGCGGGCGTTGTGGAGCCGCAGGAAACGGTGGAGGTAAACATAGAAAACGGCCGGAAGGTGACGAAGGTGGAAGTAAAGTCCGGAGATGTGGTGACCCAGGGGCAGCTTTTGTTTGAGTATGATCTGAGCAGCATCCAGGAGGATCTGCAGGAGGCGAAGCTGGAGCTGGACCGACTCAAAAACGAGGCCAGGAGCCTGACAGCCCAGATAGAGACTCTTGAGGCGGAGAAGGAGGAGGCGTCGGAGGACAACCTGCTTTCCTATACCATAGAGATCGAGACCAGCCGGATGAACCTGCAGAAGAATACATATCAGCAGACCAGCAAGGAAGCGGAGATCCAGAAGCTTCAGAATGCCACGGGAAATACGGAAGTGCGCAGCCCGATAGACGGCATCATTCAAAAAATAGACACCTCGAAGCTTTCCAATGACAGCGGGGACAGTCTGGATGAATCCGGGACGGATACCTACTACAGCGCAGCGGGAAATGGAGAGAGCAACGCGTTTATTACGATTTTGAGCACCGGAGCCTATCGGGTGAAGGGAAGTGTCAACGAGCAGAACAAAGAACAGGTTATGATGATGGAAGGAATGCCGGTGATCATTCGCTCCAGAGTGGATGAGAATCAGACGTGGAATGGCATTATGGGAAAGATCGACCAGGAGAATGCTTCCTCCGGAAGCAGCGCCATGATGTACGGTATGATGGATGCCAGCGGAAGCCAGACCTCTTCCAGCACCTATCCGTTCTATGTGAGCCTGGAAAATTCGGAAGGTCTGATGCTTGGACAGCATGTGTATATAGAAAGAGACGATGGGCAGGGAGAGAAAAAAGAGGGACTGTGGCTCAGCGACTATTATATTGTAGACGCAGATAAAGAAAATCCCTATGTGTGGGCGGCAAATGACAAGAATCGTCTGGAAAAGCGCCAGGTGATCCTGGGAAGCCATGATGACGCGCTCGCACAGTATGAGATCGTGGACGGCGTCACCGCGTCAGACAAAATTGCGTTCCCCACAGAGGGACTTCTCGAAGGCATGACGACGGTGGTGGGCGACGGAACCCAGATGGGCGGCATGGATGCAGGCGCGGCAGCGTCCGCGGATGTTCAGGATGCGGCAGGGGAGACTCCGGTTTCCATGGACAGCGGAGACGGCGCTTCGGCAGAAACAGCGGCAGTGGAAGAGGATATGGGCGATCCCACATCGGAGGTTACGGTTGTGGATGATCTGGACGAATCCATGGACAATGCGCAGATCATAGAGGATGACGACATGGGCGATGTGCAGATGATCGAGGATATGGAGGATATTCCGATGGGAAATGCCCCGGTCATTGATGAAGAAATTCCTATGGACAGCGCGCAGATGATCGAGGACATGGAATAGAGGAGATTTTTGCAATGATATTAGAACTCAAGGGGATATATAAGGATTATCAGCAGGGAAAAATGACGGTTCCGGTTTTGAAGGATGTGGATTTTTCCATGGAAGAGGGAGAATATGTGGCGATCATGGGACCCTCCGGTTCCGGAAAAACGACGCTGATGAATATCATCGGCTGTCTGGACCAGGCTACGAAGGGCGAATTTTTTCTGGATGGCGAAGATGTGAGAAAATGTACAGAGAATCAGATGTCGGATATCCGGCTGAAAAAAATCGGTTTTGTGTTTCAGAGCTTTCATCTGCTTCCCAGACAGACGGCGCTTTCCAATGTAGAAATGCCGTTGAATTATGCCCATGTTCCCAAAAAAGAGCGAAAAGAGCGGGCGGCAAAAGCCCTGGCCAGGGTGGGGCTTGCAGACCGTATGGATTTCCGGCCGAATCAGCTTTCCGGAGGACAGATGCAGAGAGTTGCGATTGCTAGGGCGATCGTGAACAATCCCAGGCTTCTTCTGGCGGATGAGCCTACCGGAGCTCTGGACAGCAAGTCCGGCGCCCAGGTAATGGAGCTTTTTCAGAAACTCAATGACGAGGGTGTTTCCGTGCTGATGATTACCCATGACCCGGAAATCGCCTCCCATGCAAAGCGCGTCGTGACCATTCGCGACGGCGAGCTGAAAGAAAAGAGGTGAGGTCGCCGAGATGGGTAAAGCAAAAAAAATAATTGCGGTGGTCCTCGCTGTGACTGTGGCGGCCGGCGGCGGTGCAGGTGCACTGTACTATATGAAAAAAGCGAATCAGAAAGAGGTCATGGTAGTTGGCGTGGACAGCATCAAAAGTGATTTTTACATGCCAAGCACCAGTCTGGAGGGGCATGTCACCACGAATGTCACCCAGAACATCACCGTGGATAAGGACATGATCATCGATCAGGTATATGTACAGCAGGGCGACAGTGTTTCCGTGGGCGATCCGCTGATCACCTTTGATATGACGCTTGTGGAAATGGAACTGAACATTGCACGCCTCAGAGACCAGCAGTATGACCAGCAGCTGGATAAGGCTGCGGACAGGCTTTACAGCCTGGAAAACGGAGGGCCGATCGTAGAGGAAGGCAGTACCGGCGGTATTACGGGCGGCACGGGAGGAACCGGAAGCCTGGGAAGTAACGGCAGTACTGCGGCGCCGGGAGGCAGCTCCTCAGGAAACGGAGATGATATGAGCTCTGTGAGCGGGATGGACGATGATCTAAGCTCTGTGGACGGGGATGCGCTGACGCCGGGAGATGACCTGGGGGATCCGGGAAGCCCTGTCGCAGAATTGCCGGCATCGGACAGGGAGATATATCTGGCAGCGGCATACAATCCCATTCTTCTGGCAGCGGCAGAGGATTTTGGCAGTGAGCCTGACGGCGGAGTGCAGATGCAGGAGCCGGCAGCGGAGGAATGGTCCGACGAGGGCGAGAGTCCCGAAGATTTTACGGGCGGAGATGCTTCTCAGGAAATATTTGACGATGCGGATGTTTCGTATCAGGATCCTTCCATAGGTGGATTTTCGGATGGGGAGGCGCAGGAAACGCTTCCGGAAGATGGTTTTACTTCCGGAGAATTCGATGAGCCAAAGCCGACGCCGACGCCGGCACCGGGAGAGGAATTTACCGATGACATGTACGATGGTGTGCAGGGCCAGCCCGGCTTTACGGACGGGACACCCTATTTTTACCAGATCCTGGATTATGATTCTGAGCCTTACTGCGGTACCGGCACAGAAGAAGATCCTTACGTTTTCCTGTGCAGCAGCTCCGGCGGAAGTGTGCGCGTGCGCGGTTCCTTTTTCAACAAAATGGCTGGCTACAATCAGGATGGGACAAGAGTGGAGCAGGAAGGCGGAAGCTGGTTTCAGCTGGAATTCCACAGCCTGGATCTGATCGGCGACCCGGCCAACCGCAAAGACTCCTGTATTGGTTACTATCTCATTGACGGAAGCCTTCTGGAAGGACCGGCCAATATGGATGCGGAGCTTGAGATGACGCTTGCAGGCGCGTCCCAGTTTGAGCCGGAAACCGACAACGGGGGAAATATGGGAGGCTCCGACGGAGGCACAGGACAGTCCACCATGAGCCGCGAAGACGCCATTGAGCTTCAGAAGAACCTGATTTCGGATCTGCAGCTGAACAAGCAGGAAAATCAGCTGAAGATTACAAAACTGGAAAAAAAGATAAACCGTAAGAATATTATCAGTAAACTGGAAGGTACCGTGGACTATATGGGAGATCCTGTGACGGGAGCTACCACAGAGGATGTGTTCATGCGCATTAAGAGTAAGGATGGCTTTTATGTCAGCGGAACCGTCAGTGAGCTGATGCTGGATGAAGTTAAGGAAGGCACGCTTCTCAACTGCATGAGTTACGAAAGCGGAACCTTTACAGCCAAAGTACTGGAGGTTTCGGATTATCCCATTTCCGCGCAGATGTATATGGGAGAGGGAAACCCCAATGTGTCTTACTATACCTACAGTGCAGCAGTGGAGGATCCGTCCATACAGCTCAGGGATCAGGACTGGCTCACAGTCACTCTGGAAAATCAGGTTATGACAGAGGGGGCGCTGATCATTCCCAAAGCTTTTGTGCGCACGGAAGACGGCGTAAGCTATACTTACAAGGATGTCAATGGGATCCTCAAAAAACAGAAGGTGACGGTGGGAGCGAACGTGGATGGCGGCTACAGTGTGCTGATCAAGGAAGGCTTAAGCGTTGACGATAAGATTGCCTTCCCCTACGGCGACGATGTCAAGGACGGCGCGAAGACCGTAGAGACCACGTTGGAAAAAATGTACGGCTATTAAGAAAGGAGAGAATTCATGCTTGAGAATATACGTCTTGCATTTCAGGGAATATGGTCCCACAAGATGAGGTCTTTCCTTACCATGCTTGGAATCATCATTGGAATTGCTTCTATTATTGCGATAGTATCTACAATTAAGGGGACCAGTGAGCAGATCAAGGAGGACCTCATTGGTTCCGGAAATAATACGGTAAAAATCAATCTCTTTTACGGGGATTCAGAGTTTGACCCGGATTATGGTATGACGACCGACAATGCGCCGCTGCTTACCGCGGAGCAAAAAGAAGAGACGCTGGATGCGGAGCATGTAGAGAATGCCACATTTTTCTACAGCCGCTCTGCCTACAGCACGGGCGTCTACTATCAGAATAACAGCTTTCAGGGCGGGAAAATTTACGGAATCGACAAGAACTATCTGGATACCTGCGGGTATGTGATCCAGTCCGGAAGAGGCTTTGTGCCGTCAGATTACGAAGACTACAGCAAGGTAGCGCTTTTGGATTCCAATGCGGCAGAGAATCTTCTGCCCGGGGAGAATCCGGTAGGAAAGACGGTTGAAATTGGCTCAGAGCCCTTTGTGGTTGTCGGCGTCATCAAGCAGAAGGACAATTTTCTTCCAAAGATCGACAGCATCGCAGAGTATGACCAGTATTATCAGACCATCGTGGGAAGCGTTATGATCCCGAATACCTGCTGGCCCATCGCGTTTCAGTTTGATGAGCCGGAAAACGCCATTATCAAGGCGGACAGCACAGACAATATGGAGGCGGCCGGAAGCGCGGTGGCGAAGATATTGAATCGTCACATCGAGACCCCCGAAAGCGGCACGACCTTTGAGTACCGGGCAGATGACGCTATGGAGCGTGTGCGCAATCTCCAGAATTTAAGTGAGAGCACCAACCAGCAGTTGATCTGGATCGCAAGCATTTCCCTTCTGGTAGGCGGAATCGGCGTTATGAACATCATGCTGGTTTCTGTCACAGAGCGTACCAGGGAGATCGGCCTGAAAAAAGCCATTGGCGCCAGAAAAAAAACCATACTGGCTCAGTTTCTTACCGAGGCGTCCGTGCTCACCAGCATCGGCGGAATCATCGGGGTGATCTCCGGCATCGGTCTGTCCCAGATTGTGGGCAAGGTGACAGGATCGCCTACGGCGGTCAGTGTTCCGGCTATTGTAGTATCTGTAGTATTTTCCATGGCGATCGGTGTGGTGTTCGGGCTGCTGCCTTCCGTGAAAGCGGCAAACCTGAATCCCATAGAAGCGCTGAGAAGTGAATAGAAAAAAATAAAAACCCGAGGAACTGGTGATAGAATTTGATTCTGTGAGCAGTTTCTCGGGTTTTGTGTTTCATTTTTAAAGAGGCAGTGTAATCACAAACTCTGCGCCGCCCCCCGGCGCATCCTGTACCTGAATCTCTCCTTTGTGAAGGAGCACGATTTCTTTGGCAATGCACAGGCCCAGTCCAAAGTGCTGCTTATCCTTTCGGGCAGCATCTGCCCGGTAGAAGCGCTGAAATACCGCTTCTTTTTTTTCGTCGGGAATTCCGGGGCCGTTGTCTGATACAGTCAGAAGGAACTGAGCTTCCCGGCAGGAGAGAGACAGACGGATTTTTCCGCCTGCGGGAACATAGGCCAGACTGTTGTCCAAAAGGATTCCCAGAACCTGTCCCATACGGGAGGGATCGCAGATGCAGGGCGGAAGCTCCTCGTCCGGGAGTTCTACGGAGAGGGAAAGCTTTTTGGAGCGCATGAGCGGCTCGTATTTTTCGCTGATCTCCAAGAGCAGGGTGTCAAGCTCGCAGGGTGCCGGATGGATGCTCCAGGACTGGTTGTCTGCATTTGCCAGAGAGAGCATATCGCCCACAAGGCGGCTCATGCGTTCCCCCTCGGATTGAATCGTGTCCCGGAAGCGGGCGGCTTCCGCAGGCGGGGCGTCCTGCATGGCTCGGATGCTGGAGAGGATCACTGCCAAAGGAGAGCGGAGCTCGTGGGAGGCAGAGGCGATGAACTGCGTTTGCTGTCTGCGGCTCTGCTCCAGAGGCTGTATCATTTTTTGTGTGAAAAACCAGGAAAAAACAGCCAGAGCCAAAATGGCCGCGATGACGGACACAAGGAACACGAGGCGCAGGGTAAAAAGCTGTCTGGACTGGGTGTCCAAAGGGTGGACAAGCACTGCGCGCAGAATACCGCCGTTCTTGGGAATGGATGCCGTGCAGGCGTAATACCCGGGGATTTTGAAGATCACAACCTTGGTAAGCGTCTGGTTTCCGGCGGGAGCGTCAAGATTCAGTCCCTGATTCTGCGCGGATTCCTCTTTTGCAAGAGTAAAGATCTCCTCCATGGTTTCTGTGACATGGAGCTGGTCAAAAAAAAGGGGAGATTCTCCGTCATGAATCTGCATGTCAATGCCGTAGTTGTTTTTTGCCTGCTGGATCCAGCGGTGGGACAGAACATTCTGGCTTTCCAGATAGGAAATACAGGAGTAGGCATTGTTGGTGAAAATCGTGTAATAGTTTTGCCGAATGTTGTTTTCTGTGATGAGCAGGCAGGCCACTGCCATCAGGGAAAGAATGCCTCCGGTGATCAGCGTGGAAAACAGCGTCATATGTATGTGAAGTCTGCGAAACATAAAAAACCTCCTGATGTATGATATTTATTATTATAACGCATTTATCTCACAGGAATCTCTAAAAAACAAATTTTTTTATATTGTCTTAGAGAATCTTTAGAGATTTTCCTGTTAAGATGGTAGCATCAAATCAAATGGAGGTTATGTAAATGAGAAAAAGAGGTTGGAAACATACAGCATTTGCACTTGCGTCACTGATGGCTCTGGGGAGCATGGCCGGAGCCGCTGCAGGTGCGAAGCCCGTTTTGGCAGAGGAAGATAAGGGAGAGGCAATGGGACGCTATCTGGAAGAGGAACTGACGCTTCCGGAGGAGACGGCTACGGTGGAAAAAATCTGTTTCCTCACGGACGGAACCATGCGTATGGCTTATCGGTCAGCGGACTATGCTCTTAAAATTGCGGATTCCAAAGATAACGGACAGACCTGGGACACGCCCAGAGATCTGCAGAGTGAGATTCTGGGACTTGCGGACGCGGAGCCCAGTGTGGCAGCGCTTTCCAAAGACGGCGGGATTTTTGCGGTGAGCAGTATGCCAACGGAAGACCCCGATGCTTTTTTGCACAAGTATCATTACGTGACACCGGAGGGCGAAGTCAGGGAATTGGACGGGGAAACCTCTCTGGGAGCAGATTTTTACGCATTTAAGGCAGATTTTACCGCTGCGGGAAATGTGATTCTCCTGGGAGTCAACAGTCTTGTGGAGATAAGCATGGAGGACGGAAGCCTGGTGCGCACCTATGATGATGGGTCAGTGCAGGGATTTGGTCTTGCGGGAAATCTTCTGATCAGTATTGTGGACGGCACGCTGCACTATTATGATACAGAGACAGGAGAGCCGGTCAGCGATGAAAGCGCACTGACGCAGCAGGTCGCCTCCAGAGAAGAAAACCTTTATCTTACCAGCACAAGCTCCTGGCCCATTGTGTTTGCACAGCAGGAGGAGAAAGGGATTCTCTATGCGGACAGATCCGGACTTTATCTTTATAACAAAGGCGGCTCGGTGGTGGAACAGCTTATTGACGGAAGTCTTGTGTCCATCGGTTCTCCCATGGTGTCGTTTTTGGATATGGCAGCAGGGCCGGATGGAGCGTTTTATCTGGCTGCGCAGGACTATGGATCAGGGGAACCTGTTGGAAAGATTTTCAAGTATACCTATCACGAAGATGTATCCGCTGTGCCCAGCACGGAGCTTGACGTCTATATGCTGGAGGACGATGCTTTTATGCAGCAGGTGGCAGCTCTGTTCCAGAAAAAATATCCGGATATCTATGTGAATTTGCAGACCGGTATGACCGGAGATAACGCGGTGACGGAAACAGATGCCATAAAGACGCTGAACACGGAGATCATGGCAGGAAACGGCCCGGATGTGATGGTGCTGGATGGGATTCCGGACGGCACTTATGTGGAGCGGGGGATGCTTGAGGATATCAGCGGAATTGTAAAAGAGGCAGGACTTCTTGAAAATATAAAGAGTGCCTACGAGGAAGAGGATGGAAGCATTTACCGGATGCCAACACGTTTTGCGATGCCCATGATTCTGGGGAAGGAACAGGATATGGAGAAGGTGACCGATCTTACAACGCTGGCGGATACCGTGGAAGGTCACAAGGCGGAATATTCCAACCAATTTTATGCCACCACAAAAGGCGCGGCGCCGGGACTTCTTCTGGAAACCCTTTCCGATACCTCAGCAGCTTCCTGGATGAATGAGGACGGAACCCTGAACGAGGAAAAAATAAAGGAATTCCTGGAGCAGACAAATCGCATCTACCAGGCGCAGCTGGACGCCATCAACGCTTATTTTGAATTTTATGGGGTGAACCTGGCAGATATGGAAGCGGAGTATGACAATGTATCCCGTCAGGATTATCCGGTGAATGCCGGCGTATCTACCGTTGGCTCCATGGAGCTGTTAAGCTACGGAGGTCTGTACTCGCCAAATGATCTGTTTATGCTGACCTCTGCACAGCAGAAACGTCCGGAGCTGGTGTACAAGATTTTCGACGGACAGGCGCAGAACTGCTTCTACCCGGAGAGCATGGTAGGGATCAGCGCGAAGGCGGAAGAAAAAGAAGCGGCAGAGCTGTTTGTGGAGTTCCTGTTCAGTGAGGACGCGCAGAGTACGGCCAAGAATACCGGCTTTCCGGTGAAGCAGTCTGTGTACGAAAGTCCGGAATACTGGGAAATGGGAAAAGAGGGCGAGGTTGTGAGTGTGATGTCCTGGAGTGATTCCTCCGGAACAGAAGGGGAGATGCTGGAAATTACCAATTCCTCTGACGAACAGCTGAAGGAAGTGCAGGAGCTTGGAAAGACCCTGACCACACCGGCCTTTGACAACCGGATCATCTTAACTGCAGTGAGAGACGCGGGCAAGCGCTACCTGAAAGGGGAGACCGACCTTGATACCGCGGTGCGGGAAGCCGTGTCCCAGGTGAACCTGTACCTGTCAGAATAGGCAGGGAAAACAGGAAAGGAGAGGGAATATGAGAAGAACGAGAAAAGGAAAATATGTCGCCCTAGCTTTGGCCGCTTCGCTGGTATTTTCCGTACTTGCGGGAAGCAGCACACAGCCTGCGGCGGCAAAGGAGGATTCCGAAGAAGTTGTGATGGGGCGGTATGTGGAAGAGGAAGTAAAGCTTCCGGGGAGCGGCTGCCTGAATGTGGAACGGCTTTGTTTCCTGGAAGGCCAAAAGCTGCGTGTTCTGTACCGGGACAGTAATTATATGCCTTTTCTGGCAGATTCGGCAGATCAGGGCAAAAGCTTTGAGATGCCGCCCAGAAACCTGTATGAAGAGTTTGGAGCAGGTGATTCGGCGGAGCTTATGCAGGCAAGTCTCGCATCGGACGGCGGCGTGTTCGCCGTCTGGGCAACGCCCGCACAAGATCAGGAAACGTTTTATAACACCTGTGAATATCTTTCTCCGGAAGGCGAAAAGAAGGAGCTTGCAGCTATACAGGAGCTGGGCGATATTTCGGTGAAGGACAGCAGATTTTCCGAGGACGGACAGCTGTTCCTGCTGGCAGAAAATACCATTTACCAGGTGGAGGTTTCAACGGGAGAGCTTGTAAAGAGCTATGAGGAGACTGGCTTTGTGCAGAGCTTTGCGTTGGTCGGCAGCAGGCTGTTGGTTCTTTTGGAAGATACGATACATTATTACGATATAAAAAGCGGTGAGCCAACAGAAGACGAGCCCATGCTGACGGAACAGTTAAGCGTTTCTTCCTGGCAGGATGTGATTTTGGCGGCAGGGGAAGAAATGGAAAGTATTCTCTATGCAAACAGAGACGGGATGTATCACTACAGCTTCAGCGGAAGCGTGGTGGAGCAGGTCATTGACGGAAGCTTCTGTTCGATGAGTTCTCCGGCTGTGACATTGATGGATCTTGCCTGGGGGAAGGACGGTGCTTTTTATGTGGCTGTGCAGGAAGAAAGCGGCAGCAATCTGGAAGGGAAGCTTTTGCGGTATATCTACGATGAAAATGTAGCGGCAGTGCCCGAAACAACACTGTGTGTGTACAGCCTTGAGAAAAATGATTCTGTGAGACAGGCGGCGGCTCTTTTTTCAGAAACCTATCCGGAGATTTATGTACGTCTGATGGAGGGAAAGACAGAGGATGGCGCAGTCACCACCACGGATGCCCTGAAAACGCTTAATACGGAGATCATGGCGGACAATGGGTCGGATGTGCTGATCCTGGACGGAATTCCGGCAGCCACCTACATGGAGCGAGGACTTCTGGCAGACATCAGCGGTATTGTAGAGGAAGCCGGACTTCTGAAAAATATTCAGGACGCCTATGAAACAGAAGAGGGAAGCATATATCAGATTCCGGCACGGTTTGCCATGCCCGTGCTGTTCGGAACAGAAGAAAATCTGAGCGAGATCACAGATCTTTCCTCCCTGGCAGATATCGTGGAAGCAAACCAGAGCGTTTACACAGAAAGCTTTTATCCAAGCGCAGCCTGTGCGACACCCCAATATCTGCTGCATATGCTGTTTGAGACCAGCGCGCCTGCATGGATTAAGGAGGACGGGCAGCTTCAGGAAGAACAGATCCGGGCGTTTTTCGAGGATGCCGGACGTATTTATGCGGCTGGAAAAGAAAGTACACAGACTTATTTTCAGGGGAGCGGCTTTGAGCTGCCGGAGGTGGAACGGAATCTGCGATTTTCTGAGAAGACAAGTCTGGCAGACGCCACGGCAGTATATGAGGAAAGAGTTCTCCTGGCATTTGGAAATCTGTATTCTCTGGACAGCTTCTTTCTTCTGACCACCATAGAAAACGAGAAGCCGCAGATTACGCATAAGCTTTTGCGCGGACAGGAGGAAAATGTCTTTGTGCCTCAGATTACTGTCGGGATCAGCGCAAAAGCGAAAGAAAAAGAGGCGGCAGAGCTGTTTGTAGAATTTCTGCTGGGAGAGGAAATGCAAAAGACAGAGAGAAGCGCAGGCTTTCCGGTAAGAGCGTCGGTTTATGAAAGCGATGCTTATTGGGAGCTGGGGCAGGAAGGCAGCTTTGAAGGAGCTTTTGGCTGGAGAGGCTACGGAGAGGGGCGGCTGGATCTGTCACATTCCTCTGACGAGCAGCTGAAAGAGCTGAAGGAGTGGGGAAAAACTTTAACCATTCCGGCGGTGGATAATGAGATTATTTTGACGGCGGTGACAGAAGCAGGAAGCCGTTACTTAAACGGGGAGACGGACCTGGACACCGCGGTGCGGGAAGCGGTGTCTCAGGTGAATCTCTACCTGGCGGAATAAGAGGCAGAGAAAACAGCTTCGGTGGATTTCCCATGCGATTTCCCGGCGGAGAGTATTGCGTAGCACCGACTCTCTGCGGGAAACGCTGGGAATGGTACCGCCGAAGCGCGATTTGGGAATCTTTTGTTATTGTAATACCTCGAGGCAGTACCCCACACCCCGAATGGTTTTTAGCACCAGTCCGCTCCCCACGGCCTTCAGTCTGCGGCGGAGAAAATACACGTAATTGTCAAGGTTTCCCTCCTCCACGTCGTTGTCCATTCCCCAGACCCGGGAAAGGAGCAGGGCGCGGGGAAGCGTCTGACCGGGATTGCGGAGAAAAATTTCGAGAAGCGCACCCTCACGTTTGGAGAGGGTGCATTCTTTTTTGTCTTTTGTGAGACGGAGATTCTCCGGGTCAAAGGCCACGTCGCCCAAAGTCAGAAGGGAGGACATCCCCCTCTGGTTAGGACGGCGCAGGCTGGAGCGGATGCGGGCGAGAAGCTCCTCAAAAGCAAAGGGCTTTACCATGTAGTCGTCCGCGCCGCAGTCCAGCCCGTCGATTTTGTCCTGCAGCTCTCCCAGGGCGGTGAGAAAAATAACCGGGGTGGTAACGCCGGCAGCTCTGGCTGCGCGGAGCACGGAGATCCCGTCCAGGCCGGGGAGCATTCGGTCAAGGATCACCAGGTCCTGCAGATCCTCCTGCATATAGTAAAGTCCTTCCTCACCGTCATGGCACATGGTTACCAGATAGCCTTCTTTTTCCAGACAGAAGGCAATGCTTCCGGCCAGATCCTTGTCATCCTCTATGATCAAAATTTTCATGTAGATTCCTGCCTTTCCTGTCATTTGATGCTTATGATACCAGACAAGTCTCTAAGGATTCTCTAAAACTGCCGCAGAGCTTAGAGAATTCTTAGAGATTTGCCTGCTATACTATTGTAGCATAAGAAAAAGGCGATGCAAGCCTGAATGAGACGGAGAGTAAGAGCATGAATTTCAGACAACGGCAGAGAAAGGGATTTTTGTTTGTCCTGCCCAGTCTTCTGGGGGTGGCCCTCTTTTGGCTGATCCCTTATGGGGAGGTGGTGCGGCGTTCCTTTTACAGTGCGGTAAGCGAGGAGTTTACCGGGATATCCAATTATCAGAAGGTATTTGAAAACCAGGCCTTTCGTCTGGCGGCGGGCAATACTCTGCGCTTTTTTTGCGTATGTATTCCCATTCTGGTAGCCCTGTCCCTGGTAATCGCAGTGCTTCTTTCCAAACAGGGGAAATGGATGCAGGTGCAGAAAAGCCTGTTTCTTCTTCCCATGGCGATTCCGGTGGCGTCCGTGGTGCTTTTGTGGAGAGTGCTGTTTCACAGCCAGGGACTGCTGAACCACCTGTGTGCAGCACTGTCTCTTCCCGCGGTGGACTGGATGAATTCCGAGGCGTCCTTCTGGATGCTGGTGATCAGTTACATATGGAGAAATCTGGGCTATGACGTGGTACTTTGGATCGCCGGGCTTTCCGCAATACCCAATAATATTTACGAGGCAGCCAGAGTGGACGGGGCTGGAGAGTGGATGTGCTTCTGGCGCATCACTCTGCCGAATCTTCTGCCGTCCCTCTATACCATTGCGGTTCTTTCCCTGTTAAACGGGTTCAAAGTATTTCGGGAGGCGTATCTGGTAGCCGGGGATTATCCGCAGGAGAAGATGTATCTTCTGCAGCATCTTTTTAACAACTGGTACCGAAATATGGATTTTGACAAAATGGCCGCGGCCGCAGTGATCACCGGATGCTGTATTCTGGCGCTGGTGCTTCTGCTTTCCAGAGCCTGGGAAAAGGAGGAGTGATCTGTGAAAAAAATTGCTGCGCTTTTTCTGTCATTTTTGGCGGTTTTGGTGGTGCTTCCGGTAGTGTTTTTGTTTACCGGCTCGATCATGGGGAAAAAAGAGCTGGCGGATCTGCTTCTCCCGGCGCTTGGTGAAGGAACCGGGTATGCCGCCTGGAGGCTTGTGCCCAGATATCCAACCCTGTCCTCCTACGTGGAGGTGCTTCTGGATTCGCCGGAGTTTTTTGTCATGTTCTGGAATTCCGTGAAGCTTACCGGGGGAGTGCTTCTGGGACAGCTCCTGGTGGGAGTACCGGCGGCCTGGGGCTTTGCCAGGTACCGCTTCCGGGGACGAAAGCTTTTGTTTACCCTGTATATTATTCTGATGATGATGCCGTTTCAGGTGATGATGCTGAGCAACTATCTGGTATTGGATCGGCTGGGGCTTCTGGACAGCCTTTTGGGAATCATCCTCCCCGCGGTATTTTCTACGTTTCCGGTATTTATCATGTACCGGTTCTTTGAGGGGATTCCGGAAGCGCTTATGGAGGCGGCCCGCCTGGATGGCGCGGGAGAGCTTCTGCTTTTTGTGCGTGTAGGGCTTCCTCTGGGGTCGCCAGGCGTGGTTTCTGCCATGGTTCTGGGATTTTTGGAATACTGGAATCTCATTGAACAGCCTATGGCCTTCCTGAAAACCATGGAAAACTGGCCGCTGTCCCTGTTTCTTCCCAACATTGGGGCGGAGCAGGCAGCGTTTGCTTTTGCGGCTTCGGTGATCGTGCTGCTTCCGGCCCTTTTGGTATTCTTGGCCGGGCAGGATTATCTGGAGCAGGGAATCATTTCAACAGCAGTGAAGGAGTAAGGGGAAATGGAACGTAAAAAAATTTTAAAATGGATCGGAATGTTTTTTGTCATGATGCTCATGTTTACCCTGCTGTCCCGCGCCGCGGATTCGGTGAATGTGGCAAAGGTGCAGGTATCTGTGATCCAGAATCAGAAGATCGTGCACAAGGTGCCGGGGACGGGAAAAGTAGAGGGAACAAGAGAACGGGCCGTGTTTGCCAAGGAAGGACAGAAGGTGGAACAGGTTCTGGTGCAGGAGGGGCAGTCGGTGGCAGAGGACGAGGCGCTTTTGGTGCTTTCCGCGGACTGGCTGAAGGAATCCGTGGAAAAGCAGCAGAAGGAGGTGGAACGTCTCCAGCGTCAGGAAGAGGATCTGCGCAGCAAAGAGACAGTCGAGGACACCAAAAAATCTCTGGAGCTTGCAAGAGCAGAGGAAAATTATGATATGGCGGTGAGCAACGGGGAGATCAATATTGCCAATGCGCAGATGGAGGTGGATGTGGCCTATCAGAAGCTGCAGAATTATTATGACGCGGGAAGCCCGGACAGCAGCCAGGAGCAGGCGCTGCTGGATGCCATCCGCGCCCAGGAGGAAGCGCTCAATCAGGCGATCATCACCTACAATGACAGTGTGACTCAGGCGGAGCGCGCCATTGAGGACGCAAAAGCGGCAGAAGCCTCGGACGGAAGTCTTGCCAATGCGAGCCAGGAGCTCTCAAAGGCGCAGGAGGAGCTTGCTTCGCTTCAGAAGCTTTCGGACAATGGGGGGAAGGTCTGCGCGCCGGCGGATGGTGTGGTAAAAGAGATCATTTCCGGCACGGGGGCCACAACCACGGAGGCGGCAGCGGTGATCCTCTACGAAAAAACAGGACAGCTTCGGATGACGGGAACAATCCGGGAGTCGGAGGCGGAGTATGTGACACCGGGGCAGAAAGCCTTTGTAAAAGGAAGCAGCAAGAAGGAAATCCCGGATGGGGTGGTGGAGAATGTAAAGGAGGACGAGCAGAATCCGGACCTTCGGCAGGTATCCATTCTTCTTCCGGAAAATTCCCTGAATATCGGAGAGACCGCGGATTTTGAGCTTTCTGCAGAGGAAGGGCCTTATGCAGCCTGCGTGCCGCTGTCCGCCCTTATGGAAGAAAACGGCGTGTACTCTGTATTTGTGGTGGACACGAAGGATTCTGTTCTGGGCCAGGTGGAAGTGGCCCGAAAGGTGGAGGTTTCGGTTTTGGCCAAAAACGAGAGCCTGGCTGCCTTGCAGGAGGGAAGCATCGGCGCGCAGCAAAAGATTATCGTGAATTCTGACAGAGAGATACAGGAGGGCAGCCGCGTGCGGCTGCAGGAGTCATGACAGGGAAAACAAAGGCAAGGCCGCAGCTTCATCTGGGAAGTCTTGCCCTGGCGCTTCTTGCGGCGGCATGCTATCTTTACGGGGTGATGGTGTATCTGAAGCTTCCGGAAAATTCCTGTGCCGCAGTGTTTTTGTCGGGAAACTGTCCCGCCACGGCAGAGGTACAGCGGATTCTTGGGAGCAATGCGGAACAGGAAACACCCCTGGAGCTTTGTTTTCTGACCGGAGGCGGAATTGAAAATGTGTCACGGAAAGCCTATGCCCGGCAGACAGAGGCGATGGCGGTGGGGCTTCAGGGAGACGCCTCTCTTTATGACTGGCGCTGCCGGGGACTTGGAGAAGAGGACTACGAGGGCTGTATCATAGATCGAAGCACTGCGGTGGCACTTTTTGGCAGTGCGCAGGCAGAGGGAGGCTCTCTGGAATATCAGGACAGAACCTATGTAGTCCGCAAGGTGACGAACTGGCAGCAGCCTATGCTTGTGTACCGGCCGGAACAAACAGAAAATGTATATACCACTATGTATGTGAAGCCAAAGGCCGGGGAGAGCAAAGGCAGCGCGGCGAAAAAAGCGCTGATGAGCTGCGGTCTTTCCGGAACCGTGTCCGGCGGGAGTGCGAGCCGTCCGATCCTGTTTCTGGCGCTTCTGCTGCTGCCGGCAGCGATCGGAATCCGTCTTATAAAGACGGCGGCTGTTTCGCGGAAAGGCCTGTCAAAATCTCAGCCGGAATATTGGCTTTGGACAGTGCTTCTTTTGCTTCCCGTTCTGGCGGCGGCATTTCTCCTGACAAAATACGTGCGGATCTCCCCGGACTGGATTCCCGGCAAATGGTCGGATTTTTCTTTCTGGTCG
The DNA here is from genome assembly GCA_937893675.1 of uncultured Blautia sp. GTDB lineage: Bacteria > Bacillota > Clostridia > Lachnospirales > Lachnospiraceae > Blautia_A. The sequence goes on along the minus strand of CALBGI010000064.1, from coordinate 3,149 downwards.
AAAAAATGGAGCGAGCTTAAAAACGGGTTTTTCTGGTATTTGATCATGCCGAAAGCCATCTGGCAGGCAGAAGGCATTCTTATGGCGGCAAAAGGGTGCGCTGCGGCTGTGGTTGCGTTGGCCGCGTATTTTTTGTGCATAAGGAAGAAACGCAATACAGAGTAGAAGGTGTCTGCGAAAATACCGCGTTTTGTTGACAGAGCCTGCAAATAAAAATATACTAAAGAAAAAGCAGTCAGAATGTGTGACGGGACGAAACGGAGAAAAATCATGCAGGCAGTAATTTGTGACGATGAAAAGAGCACCTGTGCGGAGCTGAAAGAAATTTTGACAGAATATGCGGCTTCCAGAGACATTTTGCTCACGGTTTCGGTTTTTTATTCCGGGGAAGAGCTGATTGAACATCTGGAAAAGGTGGAGACAGATATTCTGTTTCTGGATATAGAGCCTCCCGGGAAGGACGGCGTAGAGATTGGGAAATATATACGGACGGTTTTGCAGAATGAGAGTATTTTTCTGATTTACATATCCTCCAAGACGCAGTATGCTATGGAACTGTTTCAGAACCGCCCTTTTCATTTTCTGGTAAAGCCGCTGAACAGAGAAAAAATCAGAAGCACGCTGGACAATGTATTCCGGCTGGCAGGAAAGAACAATGATATTTTTGCGTATCAGAACAAGCAAGGCTGTTTTCAGGTGAAGTACAAGGAAATTCTTTACTTTCAGAGCAACGGCAGGGTAATCTATGTGGTGACAGAAAAGGGGACCGGCAGTTTTTACGGAAAGCTCAGCCAGGTGGCGGAGAAAGTCCCACGGGAATTGTTTCTGAGGATCCACAAGTCCTATCTGATCAATCATACGCATGTGCGGCGGTTTGCCTATGACTGGGTAGAAATGGTGAACGGGGATACGCTGGGGATCAGTAAGGCCAACCGTGTGGAAATCAGAAGGATGATCCGGGAGAACAGAAATGACTGAGTGGGGAATGGACACAGTGCTTTACTTTATGGCAAATGCGGTGATATTTTATGCCAATAAGCGAGGCATTGCAATATTTGTTTCAGAAGAATGCAGATGGAAGCACACATTTTTTTTGTATGCGATCGCATGGTTTGTGACGGGGCTGACCGGCTACATATTTCCCGTGCCTGCCTATAAGGTCATTGCGAACCTGGCGGCATTGTTCTTTATTTTACTGCCGTATAAAACAAAATGGCCGAAAAAGTTTTTCGTTGTTTTTATTGTGTATGCCATAGATGTTTTGATCGATGCAATGCTGATGCTTGTATTTACGGGAGGAAATATAAAGCTTCCGCTTCCGCAGATTTATGCATGCGGCGTGAGTCTTGCGACTTTGTCGTTTATGCTGGTGTTGGAGCGAACCATCCCCACAGATAAAAAAACAGATTTACCGGCAAATTATGTGACCGTGTTAGCTGTGATTCCGTTGATCAGCATTGTATGTCTTTGGTACGGCACTTCCTTAAGCGGAGACAAAAAAGCCATGGTAGTCACAGCGGCAGGATTTTTGCTTATCAATACGTTTGTTTTTTACCTGTATCATTTTTTGGCGGAATACTATGCAGACCGTATGGAAAAACAGATGCTGGAGCAGAGCATACAGATCTATCGCCATCAGCTGGATGTGATAAAGGAATCGCAGGAGCGTGTCAATGAGCTGCGTCATGATATGAAGCATCACATGGTGGAATTAAAGGAAATGGCAAAAGAGGTGGGGGGGGTACACAGCTTGTGCAGTACCTTGATGACATGAAAAAATTCATGCTGAATCCAGCGGAGAAGGTATCGTCAGGCAACCAGGATGTGGACGGAATTCTGAATTATCTTTTAAAAGATGTAGACCAGATATTGGATCAGGCAGATATTCAGGTTCAGATTCCCTCGAAGCTATACGAAAAAAGTTTTGACATCTGTGTGATTCTTGGAAATCTGGTGGAAAATGCGCTTCAGGCAGCGAGAGCGTCCGAAGAAAAGTATCTGCTTGTACGGCTGCAGGAGAGACAGGGGATTCTGATGCTTGTTGTTGAGAACAGCTACAGCGGCGAGATAAAGAGAGAACACAGCCGATTCCGTACTTCAAAGGAGAATGTTTCCACACATGGATTCGGTTTGGAGAGTGTAAAAAAGGTGGTTGCCCAAAATGGAGGAGATATGGATATTTCCTATACGGACAAACGGTTCAGAGCAGAGGTTTTGCTGTATCTGCCGGCGAAAAAATAAACAATAGGACCAGGCGCGTATTTCTGATAAAAAAGAAATGCGCGTTTTTTACTTTATAGGAAAGTTCGACTTCCGTCGGACTTTTGAATACGGCTTTAGCCTGTTCAAAACATTTGCGCATCGTGCAGGTGTTTTGAACTATAATCCACCTGCTTTGCGGGTGGTGACCATCGTTATACGAAAAAATCACCTTTCCGCGTTATAATAGAGGTGTCCAGCCACTATTAAGAAAGGAAAGGTGATTTTATGGCAAAGAAAACCAATGATTTATCACACACAAAATGGATGTGTAAATATCACATTGTTTTCACTCCAAAGTATAGACGAAAAATAATTTATAATCAATACAAAGCTGATATCAGGGATATTATAAAGCAGTTGTGCTCTTACAAAGGCGTGGAAATTATTGAAGGGCATCTTATGCCAGATCATATCCATATGTTGGTTATCATACCACCAAAATACAGTGTTTCCAGCTTTATGGGATATTTAAAGGGGAAGTCCGCACTTATGATATTTGATAGGCACGCAAATTTAAAGTATAAATTTGGAAATAGGCATTTTTGGAGTGAAGGATATTATGTAAGTACAGTAGGGGTAAATGACGCCACAGTACGTAAATACATCCAAGAACAGGAAAGATATGATATTATGCAGGATAAGCTTAGCGTAAAAGAATATGAAGACCCTTTTAAGGGTTAAGGCGAAGTAATACAAATGCCCTTTTAAGGGCGGCGACGAGTCAAAAGCAGAGTGGCTGGAGCAAAGCGAAAGCCAGCGCCTTGAGACGCTGGCCTAGCATAAAAGGCTTATAGCCGTCCGTCGAGCCACCCGTTTTACGGGTGGGGGCGACTGAAAATAGCCCGCACAAAGGCGGGCAAAGGAAATAGACGGTTTGAGTTTAGAAG
>CALBGI010000063.1 GCA_937893675.1 uncultured Blautia sp. | reverse complement strand
CAGGCTTTTCCAGCGGTCACAAAGAATTTTCAAATAAATGCACATTCTGTCTTGATGAAATGCTTCCGAAAGGAACGGTTTTAGTCGAGTGCGGGAAGCTCTTACAGCGGGGCGGCTACCGGATAAAGGTACTGAACACGATTAACTTCAAAAAAAGCATGAAATACAATCCCTTTGCCTATCTCCGCAGCGAAAAAGACATTTTGAAACTGGTAAATACCTTGATTGCCAACACCAAAGGGGACGGGGAAAAAGCCGGGGAGGATTTTTGGGTAAAATCGGAACGGCTCTTTTACTGCGCCCTTATCGGCTACATCCACTATGAAGCTCCACCGGAAGAACAGAACTTTACGACTCTGCTTGAGTTCATCAATGCTATGGAAGTCCGAGAGGATGATGAGGAATACAAAAATCCCGTTGACCGTATGTTTGAGGAACTGGAAGCAGAAAAGCCCAACCACTTTGCCGTAAGGCAATATAAAAAGTATTCCTTAGCGGCGGGTGATATATGCTCTAAGTGACTTCTTAATCATGATTTTGTCATGGTTAGTGAAGCAATCACTTAGAGCATTTTTGTTTCAGGAGGTACAGCCATGAGAAATGAAAAAATTACCCCACTGTACGAGCGCCTGAGCCGGGACGATGAGTTACAGGGCGAGAGCAATTCCATATCCAATCAAAAGCAGATGTTAGAGGATTTTGCCCGCCGGAACGGGCTGCCCAACCCTACGCACTTTACCGATGATGGTATCTCAGGCACCCGTTTTGACCGCCCCGGATTTTTGGCGATGATGGAGGAAGTGGAGGCAGGGCGTGTAGAGGCGATCGTCATCAAGGACATGAGCCGGTTGGGGCGCGACTATCTAAAGGTCGGTCAAGTTATGGAGGTTTTGCGGCAGCGAGGCGTTCGTCTGATTGCCATCAACGACGGTGTGGACAGTCTGAAAGGCGATGACGATTTTACCCCGTTCCGCAACATCATGAATGAATTTTACGCCCGTGATACCAGCCGGAAAATCCGCTCTGTGTTTAAGTCAAAAGGCATGAGCGGCAAGCACCTGACTGGCACCGTGATTTACGGCTATTTATGGGACGAAAAACGGGAGCATTGGCTGTTAGATGAGGAAGCTGCCGAAGTGGTACGCCGTATCTTCTCCCTCACGCTGGAGGGATATGGGCCTTATCAGATCGCTTGCAAACTATCCGCAGACCGGATTGAAATTCCCGTCGTACACCTTGCCCGCTTCAACGAGGGTGTGAACCGTTCAAAGCCGGTCAAAGACCCCTATGGATGGGGATCATCTACCATCGTAAACATTTTGAAAAAGCGAGAGTATTTAGGGCACACCATCAATTTCAAGACCCGCAAGCACTTTAAGGACAAGAAAAGCCACTATGTTTCTGAGGACGAGTGGACGATCTTTGAGAATACCCATGAAGCCATTATCGACCAGCAGACCTTTGATCTGGTGCAGAAAATCCGCAGCAATGTACGGCGTTATCCAAACGGCTGGGGCGAAGCAGCTCCCCTCACAGGCTTGCTCTATTGTGCCGATTGTGGCGGCAAGATGTATGTCCACCGCACCAACAACGGCAAGCGGATTTCTCAATATACCTGTTCCAATTATACCAAAGTTCCGTGTGGGACACTATGCCCTACACAACATCGTATCAATGAGAGTGCTGTTCTGACATTGGTTTCCGACACGCTCCGGGCTATCGCTGAATATTCCAGAAATGACCGGACGGAATTTATTCACACTGTTCAGGAGACGCAGGTTGCCCAACAGAGTGCCGATATAGCGAAAAAGCGCAGGCGTCTGGCCGCTGCTCAAAAGAGAGCCGGAGAACTGGAAAAACTGATTTGCAAAATCTATGAGGATAACGCCCTCGGCAAGCTGCCGGATGCACGATATAAGGCGCTTGATGCACAGTATGCCAAAGAGCAGGATGCACTTGAGATTGAAATTGCGGAACTGGAAAAGGCTGTTACCGGCTACGAGCAAAGCCAGAAATCAGCGGAGAAATTTATAGCCCTGATTGATAAGTACGAGAATTTTGACACGCTGACAAATACCATGCTCAACGAGTTTGTAGAGAAAATCCTTGTCCATGAACGCGCCCGAAAAGGCAGCCAGGACACTACGCAGGAAATTGAAATCTACTTCAACTTTTTAGGACGCTATATCCCACCATCCTTACAGCCGGTTCCTTTAACCCCGGAGGAACAGGAAGAACTGCGGAAAAAAGAAGAACGCAAGAACAGGCTTCATCAGAATTATTTGAAGCGGAAAGCCAGCGGCGCACAAAAACGGTATGAGGAGAAAATCAAGGCGAAGAAAAAAGCGGAAATGGACGCTAAGAAAGCCTTGCTCCGGGCTGAGGATATGAAAAAAGGCGTTTTTTCTACTGTCGGACAGCTACCGAAAGAAGAACCACGCAAAGGCGGCATAGCAGCCAGCGCAGCAGTCTAATCATCACGGAGCAAAGGAGAATGAATATGAGTAAGTTGACTTACATTCGTTGTGGAGATTATGATATACCCAACCTAAAACTTTCTGAACAGCCGGAAACTTCTATCGGCAAGTACGGCAGGATGCGAAAATCCTACCTGAAGGAACATCGTCCCATTCTCTACAACCAGCTGCTGATGAGCGAGGAGCTGTATCCACACCTGTTAGAGATTGACTGGACAGCGCAGGAGCGTGTGGACACCATGTTACCTCACATGATGGAGGCTGCGGGTGTCACTGAGAAACTGAAAGCCTGTGATCCTATGCGTTGGGTAGGACTGATGAACACATTAACGTCACAGATTGAGGAAATTTTAATCAGGGAACTGATTTGCAGCTGAATGGGAGGTGTGGGAAATGCTGACCTTTGAAAAGGTTCTGGAAGTGTTTCAGGCATATCTGGATGATGATCCTCTGTATGAGGTGGTTCAGACCAGCCACGGCTATACATTGATGGCATGGGAACCCCACCGGAATGACTGGTACAGCGCCCAAATACAGAAAACCCCGGAGGATTTACGGAACGCTTTGTTGGGTACATACGCTAATTTTCTGGAAGATAAGATTACCGGAAATGACCGTGAACTGACTGTGACAGAAACCGGAGAAATCCAGCAGAGGTGCCGGGAACTTTTGGAAAAGTGCCGGGAAACTTGATATAGAAACGCCAGAAGGAGGCCGCGATTATGCGTCCTCCTTCTGGTTCGCAGTCTGTTCCATTTTGAGCGCCCCGTCTATGGCACCTTCGATAATCGGCAGGTATTGTTCAGGACAGAGCTTCAGCTTGTGGCTGACCCGCTGCCGCTGTGCGCTTTCTTCCCGCATGATCTCCGGGTTAAAATACCGTTCTACGGGAAGTCCGCAGACCTTAATCAACTGGATCATCACGGGCAGGCTCGGAATCGCACCTTGATTCTCAATGTTGGCAAGATACCGCCATTCAATCCCAACCATTTCTGCCAATGTTTTTCGTGCAAGACGCTTTGCCTCTCGTGCGGCTTTGACATCTGCACCGAAGGTTTCAAAACCGGGACAATCTTCAACTTTCGCCATATA
>CALBGI010000062.1 GCA_937893675.1 uncultured Blautia sp. | reverse complement strand
TTCGAGGTTTCTTTTTATTCAATTGGCGTTATTTCTGAATTACAGGAATGCTCCTTTCATCTATTCCACTGCCAAGTCTACCCCTTAGTATCGAGTGGCTTAAACTGCGGTCAGCTCTGACAACAATCCTGGTGCCACAACCTCTGACATCTAATCCACAGCCCAAACCCTATCGCTATTCTCCGGCTACTCAATTTCTCTCCAGCCAGACCAAAAAGTAGATATGTTTCCATATAATAAAGCCGAGCTTTCCGCAAGGCTTCTCTGATGATGCTAACCTTACAAAAAGCCCGGAAACACGCCACTTTTCAGCCTTTATTTATCTTTCCTTGACAGCAAACAGACCGTCTCCACATGCACCGTATTCGGAAACATATCCACCGGACACACCTTCTCTAGCTCATACCCTTCCCCGCACAGGACCTTCAGATCCCTCGCCAGGGTCGCAGAATCGCAGCTGACATACACAATACGGTCCGGCTGCATTTTTACCATAGTGCGAAGAAGCATCTCATCGCAGCCTTTGCGGGGCGGATCCACCACGATCACGTCCGCCCGGGCGTTCTCGCCCGGATGCTCCCGCTCATACCTTTCATAATATTCCGGCAGGACTTCCTCTGCCTTTCCCACGAAGAACTCGGTATTTGTCATACGGTTAAGCCTTGCATTTTGTCGGGCATTATCAATCGCTGCCGGAATGATCTCCACACCCCGGACAAATTTTGCCCGCTGCGCCAGGAAAAGGGAGATTGTGCCAATGCCGCAGTACAGGTCCCACACCTCCTCCGCGCCGTTAAGGTCTGCGTACTCCAGGGCTTTGCCATAGAGCTTCTCCGTCTGTTCGGGGTTTACCTGGAAAAAGGACAGCGGCGAAATCTCATAGGAAATCTCTCCGATTTTATCGGTAATGCAGGGTTTTCCCCACAGAAGCTTCAGCTCCCGCCCCAGGATCACATTGCTCTTTTCCTGATTCACATTCAGAGAAATGCTGGTCATGCCGGGAATTTCCCGCAAAGCCTCCACAAGCCGCTCTGATTTTGGAAGGTTTTTTCCGTTGATCACCACGCAGACCATCAGCTCCCCGGTATGAAAGCCTTTTCGTACCAACACATGACGCACAAGCCCTTTTCCGCTGGTCTCATCATAAGGTTCAATAAAAAACTGCTCCATATGGGCGATGACTCTGTCCAGCACCTCCCGGTTTTCCGGCACACCCAGAGCGCAGTCCCTATTTTCGATAATGCTGTGCGTACGTCCCGCATAAAAGCCGGTTACGATTCGCCCGTCCCGGCTTCTTCCAATGGGGAACTGTGCCTTATTGCGGTAATGAAGCACCTGCTCCGCCCCGATGATGGGTTCCATGGGAATTTGTGTAAATCCGCCAATCCGCTCAAGGTGTCCCCGCACCTTTCTCTCCTTAAAAGCAAGCTGCTGCTCATAGGACAATGCCTGCAGCTGACAGCCACCGCAGGGCGCCGCAAATGCGCATGCCGGTTCCACGCGGTGCGGGGAAGCCACCAGCACTTTCATCAGCCGTCCGTAGCCATAATTCTTTTTTGCCTTGAGGATCTTTGCCTCCACAGTGTCGCCGATGACTGCGTCTTTTACAAAAACGGTGAAGCCATCCACCTTGCCGATACCTTCACCGTCTACACCACAGTCTGTGATTTCCAGCGTCACCATATCGTTTTTACGATATTCCATAAGCTTTAGAAATCTCCTGTTCTTCTTAAATTCGATTCAAAAAGGCGGTTGTAGCCCAGCCACTCTTTTTTGCCTTTGTCTGCTGCAAAAATCTCCGTCAGCGTCTCCATTCTGGCATCTGTATTATCCGCCAGGTTAAGCGCCACCGCTTCCACAAGCGCCGGTTTTTTCGGCGAGCCGAACTCCAATTCTCCATGATGTGCCAGAATACAATGCACCAGCTGGTTTTCCAGTTCTGTCGGAAATCCGGAAATTTCACGCGCCAGATCGTGCACCATCTGAGAGCCAATGACAATATGGCCCAGAAGCTGTCCTTCGTCCGTGTAATCGTTCATGGGAAAAGCAGACAGTTCCCTGGTCTTGCCCACATCGTGAAGAAGCGCTGCGCTAAGCAGCAGATCCCGGTTGATGATGGGGTACGCGCCTGCCATATACTCGCAGAGACGGGCCACGCTTAACGTGTGCTCCAGAAGCCCTCCGATAAACCCGTGATGCACTGTCTTCGCCGCAGAGTGTCCCTCAAATGTCTTCCGGAACTCACCGTCCTCCACAAAAAGCTTCCGAAGAAGCGCTGCAAGATGCGGATTTTTGATACTCTCAATCAGGTTCAGAAGCTGTCGATACATGTCGTCCGTGCTGTTCTCGCTCACCGGCAGATAATCTGCGGGATCAAATTCACCTTCCGCCGCCTTGCGCACTCTTTTGATATTCAGCTGCATGGCGCCGGCAAAGCTCGTCACATCCCCCACAACCTCTATGTAATCAAGCGCATCAAAATCATCAATGCCAAGGGAATTGGGATCCCAGATTTTGCCGTCCATGACGCCGGTTTTGTCCTGAAGAATAATATTTTCATAGGGTTTTCCGTTTTTCGTCACAGCCGCTGTCTTCTGTTTGCAGAGATAAATACCGCTGATACGATCCCCTTCGTGTAATTCATTTAAAAAACGCATATAATTTCTGCCTTTCTTTTTTTCTGAAATCATTTTATCCTCTGCCTGCACTAAACTGCAAGCGGTAATTATTTTAGCAGGAATTTATGAACTTTTTATGAATAAGCAAAGATATTTTCCTTTTCAATATGCCGGAAATCATGTAGAATGAATATGGATGTGCAGGCGCCGGAAGCACCCCCCTCCGGCAGCCCTGCCTCCAAAAACAGCATTCGCAGGAGATATTATGAACCCAAAAGCATATAAAGCATTAGAATACAACAAAATCATCGATAAGCTTACCGAAAAGGCCTCTTCCTCCATGGGAAAGGAGCTGTGCAGAAAGCTCACGCCTTCTCTTGAAATTTCTGAAATCCGCCGCATGCAGACCCAGACCGGGGATGCTCTCACCCGTCTGTTTCAGAAAGGGAACCTTTCTTTTGGAAGCGTCAAGGACGTGCGCGGCTCCCTGAAACGTCTGGAAATCGGAAGTACCCTGGGGATCGGAGAGCTTCTGGCCATCTGCTCCCTTCTGGAAAATGTCAACCGTGTGAAGGCCTACGGCCGCAGCGAACGAAGCGACGGGACACCGGACTCTCTTTCCCCCATGTTTGACAGCCTGGAGCCCTTGACGCCGCTCACAGCGGAAATCCGGCGCTGCATCCTCTCAGAAGAGGAAATCAGCGATGACGCAAGCCCTTCCCTCCGCCAGATCCGGAGAAGCATGAAAACCGTCAACGAGCGCATCCACACCCAGCTTGCCGGCCTTGTAAACGGCAGCGCCCGCAATTATCTTCAGGACGCGGTGATCACCATGCGAAACGGCCGGTACTGCATCCCGGTAAAGGCCGAATACAAAGGACAGGTTCCCGGCATGATCCACGACCAGTCCTCCACCGGCTCCACATTGTTCATCGAACCCATGTCTGTGGTGAAGCTGAATAACGACATACGTGAGCTGGAGCTTCAAGAGCAGAAGGAAATCGAGGTGATCCTTGCGGATTTAAGCAACCAGACCGCGCTGGCTCACCAGGATATCCGCATGGATCTGGATATCATGGTGGCTCTTGATTTCATTTTTGCCAGAGCGGCTCTTGCCATGGAGATGAACGCGTCGGAGCCTGCTTTCAACGAGGAGGGGCGCATCCGTCTGAAAAAAGCGCGTCATCCCCTCATTGACAAAAAGAAGGTCGTTCCCATTGACATCCGTCTGGGCGAGGACTTTGATCTTTTGGTTGTCACCGGCCCCAATACCGGCGGCAAGACCGTTTCCCTCAAAACCGTCGGACTCCTTACGCTCATGGGACAGGCCGGCCTTCACATTCCCGCGGGAGACGGCTCAGAGCTTGCCCTGTTTCACGAAGTGTACGCAGATATCGGAGATGAGCAGAGCATTGAGCAGTCCTTAAGTACCTTTTCCTCTCACATGACAAACGTGGTCTCCTTCCTTACCAAAGCGGACCGCCGTTCCCTGGTGCTCTTTGACGAGCTTGGCGCTGGAACCGACCCTACTGAGGGCGCCGCCCTGGCGATTTCCATTCTCTCCCATCTTCACGGGCAGGGAATCCGCACCATGGCAACTACCCACTACAGTGAGCTGAAGGTCTATGCGCTCTCCACCCCGGGCGTTGAAAATGCCTGCTGCGAGTTCAGTGTAGAAACCCTGCAGCCCACTTACCGCCTGCTGATCGGTGTTCCCGGAAAGAGCAATGCTTTTGCCATTTCTGCAAAGCTTGGTCTTCCGGACTACATCATCGAAAAAGCAAAAGAACAGATCAGCGAAGAAAACGAATCCTTTGAGGACGTTCTGACCTCTCTGGAGGAAAGCCGCGTCACCCTGGAGCGCGAACGTCTGGAAGCGGAGCGCTACAAGCAGGAGGCCGAAAGCCTCAAAGCGCGGCTGGCCGCCAAGGAGGAACGCCTGGACGAAACCAGAGACAAGATCCTCAGACAGGCCAATGAGGATGCTCACGCCATTCTGCGGGAAGCCAAGGAATACGCGGACCAGACCATGAAGCTGTTCCACAAATTCCAGAAAGATCACGTGGACACGGCCTCTGTGGAAAAAGAGCGCCAGAAGCTCAGGGAGCGCATGAACCGCACCGAGCAGGGCATGTCCATGAACACACAGGCGAAGAAACCCAAAAAAGAGCTGACAGCCAAGGATTTAAAGCTGGGCGAAACCGTAAAAATCCTCAGCATGAATCTCAAGGGAACCGTCAGCAGCCGTCCGGACTCCAAAGGCTTCCTCTTTGTGCAGACCGGCATCATCCGCTCCAAGGTGCACATCTCAGATCTGGAGCTTGCAGACGAAACCGTGATCAAAACACCGACTCTGCAGCGCACCGGCGCCGGCAAGATCCGGATGTCAAAATCCGCGGCCATCTCCACAGAAATCAATCTTCTCGGAAAAACTGTGGACGAAGCCATTGCGGAGCTTGACAAATATCTGGATGACGCTTATCTTGCCCATCTAAAAACCGTGCGCGTTGTCCACGGCAAAGGCACCGGCGCCTTAAGGAAGGGTGTGCACAATTATCTGAAGCGCCAGAAACATGTAGATTCATTCCGCCTGGGCGAGTTCGGCGAAGGAGATGCCGGCGTCACCATCGTGGAATTCAAAAAATAAAAGGGAGACATCTTATGGTCGCAAAACAGAAAATTCTCATTGTAGATGATGACAACAACATCGCAGAACTCATTGCCCTGTATCTGACAAAGGAATGCTTTGAAACAAAAATTGTAAATGACGGAGAAATGGCGCTGAAACAGTTTTACCAGTTTCACCCGGATCTGATCCTTCTGGATCTGATGCTGCCCGGAATGGACGGCTACCAGGTCTGCCGGGAAATCCGCCACTCCTCCGATGTTCCGATCATCATGCTCTCCGCCAAGGTGGAAACCTTTGACAAGGTTCTTGGCCTGGAACTTGGCGCGGATGATTATATCATCAAACCCTTTGACCCCAAGGAGCTCATCGCCAGAGTCCGCGCCGTGCTGCGCCGCTTTCAGGGCAAAAAGCCCGTCTCCGTCCCCGGAGAAAAATGTGTCAGCTACCCGGATCTCACCATCAATCTCACCAACTATTCTGTCACCTACATGGGAAACCAGGTGGACATGCCGCCAAAGGAGCTGGAGCTTCTCTATTTCCTTGCTGCATCCCCCAACCAGGTTTTCACCAGAGAGCAGCTTCTGGACCACATCTGGGGATATGAATACATCGGTGACACCCGCACGGTGGACGTGCACATCAAACGGCTCCGCGAAAAGATCAAAGACCATCCCATGTGGTCGCTGGCTACCGTCTGGGGAATCGGCTATAAATTCGAGGTAAAAAATCGATGAAGCACAAACTGTACCGCCGTTTTTTTCTGGTCTACCTTCTCATCGGAATCCTCGGACTTTTCATCACTGCCCTGGGAGGCTCCTTTCTTGTGGAAAAGCATTTAAAAGAGCTGGTCGCTACCTCCCTGAAAAAAGGAGCCCAGCAGATTGCCTCCGAGGAATTTCTCCGGGAAGACATTCCCGAGGCTCCGCCGGAGAGCATTGCCATTTATCTGAGCTCTGTAGCGGCTGCCCTGGATGCAGATATCTGGATCATTGACGAAAACAACCGGGTGATCCTTGACAGCCTTGATCCAAACTGCCACCTGCATCCCCGTCTTCTCAAGGAGTTTGACCCGGAAGACTGGAAGGACAGCACCTACTGCTCCGGAGATTTTTACGGAAGCTTCCAAAACCCGCACATCAGCGTTCTTGCCCCCATCAACGATGGACAGGACGGGTACGTTGCCATTCATTATCTGACAACCAACCTTTATCAGCGGCGGAGCAGCATCCAGGAAATCATGCTGATGATCGTGACCCTTGTGTACGGACTTTCTTTTTTCATGCTTCTCATTTTCCGCAAATACGTAAACGAGCCCCTGCGGCAGATTGCCCATGGATGTACGGAATATGCCAACGGAAATCTGGCCTATACCATTCCCGTAAATTCGGATGACGAGCTTGGATACCTTTCTCAGACACTGAACTATATGGCAGAGCGGCTCAATCAGAGCGGCAAGTATCAACGGGAGTTTATCTCAAACGTTTCCCACGATTTCCGTTCTCCGCTCACATCCATCCGAGGCTATGTGGGCGCCATGCTGGACGGGACAATTCCGCCGGAAATGCAGGAAAAATACTTGAACGTGATCTCCTACGAAACGGAACGCCTGGAAAAGCTCACCAAAAGCCTCCTTGCCCTCAATGCCCTGGATTCCGGCAAACGGAATCTGCATCCGCAGTCCTTCGACATCAATGATGTTCTGAAAACCACAGCGGCTGTTTTTGAGGGAATCGGTACCCGGCGTAAAATTTCTCTGAAGCTTCTTTTATCGGGCACAGAGCTTTTTGTTTATGCAGACAAGGAACAGATTCAGCAGGTTGTCTATAACCTGTTGGATAATGCCCTGAAATTCAGCGGTCCCAATTCCACGGTCACTCTGGAAACCACACTGAAAAACGGGCGGGTCTTCGTCTCCGTCAAGGACCAGGGAGAAGGCATTCCCAAGGAAAGCATTCCCAAAATCTGGGAACGCTTTTACAAAACAGACACCTCCCGCGGGCGCGACCGCAAGGGAAGCGGACTTGGGCTTTCCATTGTGCGTGAAATCATAAACGCCCACGGGCAGACGATCAATGTCATCAGCACCGAGGGCGTTGGCACAGAGTTTATTTTTACTCTGGAAAAATCAAAATAATCGGTTGTGTTTTAATTCTGGAAGGGATCCCGAAGCATCCGGTCTTCGCCCACCAGGTAAATGCCTCTGGGGGTCATTCGAATCTCGGGAATCACCGGAAGCGCCAAAAACGATAATGTGATAAACGGATCAAAGCCTGCGGGAATCCCCATCCCGTGGGCTTTTTCCAGCATGCGGGAAAGCGTCTCGTTCACAGTCTCATATCCGGCGTCGCTCATCAATCCCATGACAGGAAGCGGAAGCGTCTCAAAAACCGCTCCGTTTTCCACCACTGTATAGCCGCCCTGAGTACGCACAAGCTCTTTTACAGCAAGCTCCATATCTCTGTCGTTATCACCGACCACGATCACATTGTGAGAGTCGTGTCCTACACTGGAGGCAATGGCTCCGCCGCGGATACCGAAGCCTTTTACAATACCCACTCCCATTTTGCCGGTGTATTTGTGGCGTTCCACGACCGCGATCTTCTGGAAGGTCTCATCGGCCCGGAAGAAACAGCCTTTTTCCGTCTTTTCAAAGGGAACCTCCTCCATTTCCAGCCTGGTCGTAATCTGCCCTTCCTCCATTTTGATGACATAAGCCGGTCTTCCCGGGTGGGGAAGCAAAAGCCGCTCTCTCTTAAAATCCAGAATGTGCACGGTATTCTTAAGCTGGGGATCACAGGGCTTGATCTCCACCGTTTCATCTCTCACAATGCGCACACCCTTAAAATACACATCCAGAACCCGCAAATCTTTAAGATTATCCAGTATCACGAAATCCGCCTGATATCCGGGGGCTACTGCCCCAAGATGAGAAAGCCCGTATGTGCGGGCCGCCTGAATGGTAGCCATTTTCAGCGCCTTCTCCACAGGAAGCCCCAGCTCCACCGCACGACGCACATTATAATTGATATGTCCGTCCCTGCGGATCTCCTCAATGTGCTTGTCATCCGTGCAAAAGCAGAAGCTGTCCGTATCTGTATGGTGCTCTACGATGCCTTTTACGATTGCCTCCAGATTGTGGGCAGCGCTGCCCTCTCTGATCAGCACCTGCATCCCCCGTCGGCATTCTTCCATAGCATACGCATAGTCCACACATTCATGGTCCGTGGAAATTCCCGCCAGCGCATAGGCGCTCAAATCCCCGGAAGGCAAAAACGGCGCATGTCCGTCCAGCACCCGGGAACGGAAAAGTCCCAGCTTCTCGTGCATGGACACATTGCCGTTGATGACGGAATGCGCATCCATCACCTCTCCCAGTCCCAAAATCCTCGGATTTTCCAGATAGGATTTCATCTTGCCCGCCGTGAGCACACAGCCATTGTCGTCCACATATGTGGCAGGCACGCAGGAAGGCATCATCACAAACACATTGGCCGGAACCTGCTCCGTCTGCTCCAGAATATAGTCAATGCCTGCAGTTCCCGATACATTGGCTGACTCATGAGGATCCACAATAAAGGTGGTGGTCCCGCACTGTGCCGCCTGACGGATCAGCTCCCCAGGTGTCACCAGAGTGGACTCCAGATGCAGGTGGCTGTCAATAAAGCCCGGACAGAGATATTTGCCCCCCACATCAATCTCCGTCTCCCCTTCATAGCTTCCCACTCCAAGAACCACGCCCCCTGCCACAGCAACATCCCCGGAGACGAACTCTCCTGTATGCGCCATAAAAACATTGGCATTTTTGAACACCAGCTCTGCTTTTTCCAGGCCCCGGGCCATTTTGGAATGTTTCCGGTAATTTTCCAGTTCCATGGTACATCCCTCCTTCTGCTTAAAATACCCTCTTCCTTATTTATTTCCAGTCATATTTTGTAAGGTGCCCGGACAGCTCCATATGGTCAAACCCGTGCTGCCGAAGCGCCTCATAAAGCACGATCGCAACGGAATTGCTGAGATTCAGAGAACGGATGTCTCCCAGCATGGGAATGCGGATCGCTGTGGCCTGATTTTCCAGAAGAATCTCCTCCGGGATTCCGGCACTCTCTTTTCCAAACATGATATAGCAGTCATCCTCAAACTTTGCTTCCGTGTAAATCCTCGGGCCCTTGGTTGTGGCATAGTAAATTTTCGCTCCCGGATTCCGTTTCAGAAAATCCTCATAATTCAGATAGGTTGTCACATCCAGATCCTGCCAGTAATCCATCCCGGCTCTCTTAATGGCCTTTTCGTTGAGAAGAAAGCCCAAGGGCTCAATGAGATGGAGCCTTGCCCCTGTGGCTACACAGGTTCTTCCGATATTCCCGGTATTGGCCGGGATCTCCGGCTCATGAAGTACAATGTTTATTCTTGCCATATCCTATTCTCCAGTCCTTTATACAATTCATCTGCTGACGGACGCTCCAGAAACCGGGCGTTTTCTCCGCTGTAAAGCAGCCTGTCATTGGAAGCGTTCGTCTGTCCGATCACCTCTGCCGCAATGCCTTCCCGGCGAAGCTTTTCTGCCAGGGCATGCCCCCCCGCAAGGCCGATCAGCAGGGCTCCTTCACTTTGCAGACGATAGGGATTGATATCGAATTCCTCGCAGATTTCAATGGTTTCCTGTCTTATGGGCACATGGCGCAAATCTGCCGTCAGCCCTGTCTGCGAGGCCTCCGCCATTTTCCACAGGGCGCTCAAAAAGCCGCCCTCCCCCATGGCGTAAAGGGCATTGGCGCCTGCCGCCTCCGCCATCTTCCAGGCCCTGCTTGTCTGTGGAGTCTCCCCTGCCTTGACTGCCCTCCTCTCCCGGCAGGTCCGAAGACTCTGGTTTAAGAATCCCGCAGAAAAACGGTCCTTCAGTTTTTCCTGATTTTCTTCTATGAGACGTTCTGTTCCAAAAAGGGCAATATCCCCTGCAACCACCAGCTCGTCTCCCACGTTCAGTCTGCCTGTAATCTCTGCCTGCAGCGCCGCAAGCGCTGCGCTTCCCAACCGCACAGTCCCTCCTTACCCTAGAAGGGATACAAGGGTCGGAACTACCATAGCCAGCACAAGGATTATGGCGATTACCGCTGTAATGATCTTTCGTTTCTTCGGGTCAAAAATTCCCATTTCACTTCACCTCTGTCTTTTTTATCAAAATTTCCTGCACCTCTGCATTGTGATGCAACACATCCCGTTTCTCATAATTGAACAGCAACGCTCTTCCGTCCGAAAATACCTCGATATGGGCGGTCTTGGGAATGCCTTCTCTTCTCCGGTATTCCCGCACAGCCGCCTCCCACTCTCCTGGATAGGGCGCAAAGGACGGACGGCTCTTTAAATGCTCCCGCAGATACAGATCCATAAGCATTTTTTCGATGAGCACGTCCCGCTCTATCCCGGGATATACTCCCGCAAACTCCAGGAGGATCTCATATCTGCGGATGCGGGAATGCGAGATCTCTCCATAGCCCTTTTTGCGGTAATAACGGCCCAGCGCCTCATAGAACAGAAAAGCATCCGGAAAAAAGTCTTCCAGATAGGCCACCGTATGAACAAACTGTCCGCTGTTGTAATAAATCTCCACCATGCTTTCCACTTCCTTGAGCAAAAGCACGTCTTCATAGGAAAGCCACCTAGTGCAAAGCACCTCGTAGGGTTCCTTTGCCTTGTGGCAGATGCCGTATCCGCCGGCCTCCCGCTCCATGGCAGAGCCTTTCAGAACCTTCAAAAAGCCAAGCTGAAGCTGCTGCGGCTTCAGCGCATACACCTCCTTAAAGGAACGGTGAAAGCTGTCATAATCCTCATAGGGAAGCCCTGCGATCAAGTCCAGATGCTGGTGGATATTTGCAAAGCCGTGAATGGTTTCTACATTCTGACAAAGCCGCCCGAAATCCATGCTTCGGGAAATGGCCCCAAGCGTCTCTCTGTTGGTGGACTGCACGCCGATCTCCAGCTGTATCAGCCCGGGGCGCATGGTGCCAAGAAGCGCAAGCTCTTCCTCCCTCAGAAGATCCGCGGAAATCTCAAAATGAAAATTGGTGATTCCGTTATCGTGGTCTCGGATGTAGGTCCACACAGCCATGGCGTGATCATGTTTGCAGTTAAAGGTCCTGTCCACAAATTTCACCTGCGGCACCCCATGATCCAGGAAAAACTGAAGCTCTTTTTTCACCAGGTCAAGGCTTCGGAAACGGAGCCTCTTGTCCACTGAGGACAGACAGTAGCTGCAGGAAAACGGACAGCCCCGGCTGCTCTCATAATAGATGATCCGGTTCTTAAAATCCGAAAGAGTTTCGTAGGCAAAGGGCACCAGACTCAAATCCAGAGGCTCCCTCCAGCCGGTTGAAAAAAGCTCCTGCCCATCCCGGTACACAAGCCCCAAAATATCTGCAAGCGCCCGGCTGCCTTCCACATAATGCTCCGCCAGCTCCAGAAAGGTCTGCTCTCCCTCTCCCACCATGATGCCGGTAAATGCCGGATTTTCGCTCAGAAAGCCCTCTGCGTCAAAGCTCACCTCCGGCCCTCCGGCCCAGAACCGGGTCTCCGGCATCACCTGGGCCAGATCTGACGCCAGCTCCTTCACAAAGGAAATATTCCAGATATAGCAGGAAAAGCACACGATGTCGGGCCTTTCTCTGTAAATGTGTTTCATAATCTCATCTCTGGGCTGGTTGATGGTAAATTCCCGCAATACCAGAACGTCTTTGTACTTTTTTGCATAGGCCATCAGGTTGTAGACCGCCAGATTGGAATGTATGTATTTTGCGTTGCACGCTGCCAGTAAAATCTTCATGAAATCCTCGTTTTCCACTGCGTATATTTGTAGGATATCATAGCACGTTTCCCCGCAAAAATCAAACAGAGGCTGCCGCAGCAGCCTCTGTTTTCCGCAATCTCTGTTTATCCGACAAGGGGATATTTTTCTGTCAGCTCTTTTACAATTGCCTTTGCCTCTTCCTGACGGTCTTTCTGCGTCAGCACAAGGGCAATGGCTTCTGCGATCCGGTCCATATCCTCAGGCTTCATGCCTCTGGAGGTAACAGCCGGTGTTCCCAGACGGACGCCGCTGGTGACAAAGGGTGACTGCGGGTCGTTGGGAATGGCATTTTTGTTGCAGGTGATGTTCACCTCATCGAGAAGATTTTCCATCTGTTTTCCGGTCACATTGAGATTTCTCAGATCCACCAGCATCAGGTGATTATCTGTTCCGCCGGAAACAATGTCGATCCCCCGTTTCTTAAGGCCTTCGCAAAGCGCCCTAGCATTCTCTACCACAAGCCGGCCGTATTCCTGAAATTCCGGTTCCAGCGCTTCCTTGAAGCACACGGCCTTTGCCGCAATGACATGCATTAAAGGACCGCCCTGGATGCCCGGGAATACTGCCTTGTTAAAATTAAATTTCTTTGCGTTTTCTTCACTGGAAAGAATCAGTCCGCCTCTTGGCCCCCGCAGTGTCTTGTGGGTGGTGGTTGTTGTCACATCGGCGTACGGAATGGGGCTTGGATGCTGTCCTGTCGCCACAAGTCCGGCAATGTGCGCCATATCCACCATAAGATATGCGCCCACCTCGTCTGCAATCTCCCGGAATTTTTTGAAATCAATGGTTCTGGCGTAAGCGCTGGCTCCCGCCACGATCAGTCTGGGTTTGCATTCTTTTGCGATACGCCGCACTTCCTCATAATCAAGAACGCCGTCGTCATTGACCCCGTAGGAAACCGCATGGAAATAAGTGCCGGACATATTGGCCGGGCTTCCATGGGTAAGATGTCCGCCATGATTCAGATTCATGCCAAGAACGGTATCTCCCGGCTTCAGCATGGCAAAAAATACAGCCATATTCGCCTGTGCCCCGGAATGCGGCTGCACATTGGCATACTCGCAGCCAAACAGCTTTTTGGCGCGCTCAATCGCAAGCTTCTCTACTTCGTCCACACAGCCGCAGCCGCCGTAAAACCGTTTTCCCGGATAGCCTTCCGCATATTTGTTTGTAAGCGGGCTTCCCATCGCTGCCATAACCGCCTTGCTCACCCAGTTTTCAGAAGCAATCAGCTCAATATGGGAATTCTGACGGGCAACCTCAGCCTCTATCAGTTCCGCAATTTCACTGTCCGTTTTTCTGATTTCATCCAATGAATACATGATGTACCCTCCTTTTCCTTTTGCCGGATAACGTTAGAAAAAATTATAACGGATTCGCCAAAATATGTCAATCTGCAAAAGACATCTGTCCGCGTACAAAAGATTTTTTTGTTGTCATCAAAATATTTTTATTGAAAAGTAGAATCCCTTGTGATACCATTTTTTCAGAATACTCTGAAAGGACACAAAATACCATGCGTGAATTCAAACCGGAAACAAAATGTCTGCACGCAGGCTATACCCCTTCCAAGGGCGAACCCTGTGCGCTTCCTATTGTGCAAAGCACCACCTTCAAATACGACACCACCGACGAAATGGGCGAGCTTTTTGACCTGAAGGCAGAAGGCTATTTCTACACAAGGCTGCAGAATCCCACCAGCGATGCCGTAGCGGCCAAAATCGCGGCTCTGGAAGGCGGCGTGGCCGCGCTCCTCACCTCCTCCGGACAGGCAGCCAATTTCTATGCCATCTTTAACATCTGCGAAGCCGGCGACCATGTAGTTGCCGCATCCACCATTTACGGAGGCACCTTTAATCTTCTGGCGGTTACCTTCCAGAAGCTGGGGATTTCCTGCACCTTTGTAGACACAGACGCATCCCCGGAAGAGATCGCCGCGGCATTTCAGCCCAACACCAAGGCTCTTTTTGCGGAGACCATTGCAAACCCTGCCCTTGTGGTTCTGGATATCGAAAAATTTGCCAGAGTGGCTCACGAGCATCAGGTTCCCCTCATTGTGGACAATACCTTTGCAACCCCTGTCAACTGCCGTCCCTTTGAGTGGGGTGCGGACATTGTAACCCATTCCACCACCAAATACATGGATGGTCATGCCCTCCAGGTGGGCGGCGCCATTGTGGACAGCGGCAATTTTGACTGGGAAGCCTGCGGTGACAAATACCACGGCCTCACACAGCCGGACGAATCCTATCACGGCGTGATATACACCAAACAGTTCGGCAAAAAAGCCTATATCACAAAAGCAACCTCGCAGCTTATGCGGGATCTGGGTTCCGTGCCCTCCCCCATGAACTGTTTTCTCCTGAACATCGGACTGGAGACTCTGCCTCTCCGCATGGAGCGTCACTGCTTCAACGCAGACCGCGTTGCCGCATATCTGAACAGCCATGAAAAAGTATCTTCTGTCAATTATGCCCGGCTTCCCGGCGATAAATACCATGCGCTGGCAGAAAAATACATGCCCAACGGTACCTGCGGAGTCATCTCCTTTGAGCTTACCGGCGGACGGGAGGCTGCCGTGCGCTTTATGGACAGCTTACAGCTTGCCAATATCGCCACCCATGTGGCTGCTTCCAAAACCATGGTGCTTCATCCGGCCAGCCACACCCACCGGCAGATGAACGACCGACAGCTTGCAGAGGCCGGTGTCTCCCCGGGAATGATCCGCCTGTCCATTGGAATCGAGCATGTGGATGATATCCTGGCAGATCTGGCGCAGGCACTTGAGAAGGCCTGAAAACTCATTCTGAAAGGAAAGCCCCGGCGGCGCCAGGCTTTTCTTACTGTACCAGATACACATCTGTATAGTAAACGCCCTTACTCTCGCCTTCCTCGTGACTGGCGACATAAATATCAATACAGTTGGTCTTGATGGCGCCGCCGCAGTCCTCCGCCACATACACCTGCCCGTTGATCACCACCTGCGAACCATAGGGAATCTGCGTGGGATCCACCGCAATGGTGTGGTTTGTGGTTGCCGTCACTCCGGTAGAGGTAATGCCGTTTGCCCAGGGACCGCAGCAAATGCTGCAGGGACAGTAATGAGTAATGCGAAACGTCCCCAGCGGCACAAGAGAAGCATCTGAGGAAGCCGCCACCGGCGTTCCTACCTGCACTCCGTTCTCTTCCGACACTCCGCCTGTGACGCTCTCTGCCGCCTGCGCAAAAATCCCCTCCCCGCTGCTTGGAGAAAGGGCTCCGGCCATATCCCCGTCCACCTCTGTGATATTTCCTTCTGTCTCCGGCAATTCCACATCCAGAACCGCAGTTGGCACATAGCCTGTTTTGTTTGCTCCATCCATATCGGAAAAAGTAATACGGCTCCAGTCTCCTTGGATACTGGCCGTACGCTCTACCTCATCCATCTCCAGAATCTCTCCTACCGGCTGTCCGTCCTTTCGCCCCGGAAAATCCAGCACCTCACAGTCCTCCAAAACCGTTACCCTCTCCGACAGCTCCTGAAATTCCGGGCTTTCGCGGATCTGTTCCTCTGTGATTCTTTGTCCCACCGCCGCTGTGCCTTCCTCCTGTGCGCACACCGCAGACGGGAACATCAAAAGCAGCGCGATTCCTGCTGCCGCCAAGCTTCTTTTCATATATTTTTCACCTCTGCTGACCCTAAAGAACTGCTTTTATCATAACACAGCCTTTCTGTCTTTGCAATTTTCCTGGCATTGTTCACTGTTTTTTTAGAATTATAAACAGTATCAGCCCTTTTCAAACCCGGCCAAATTCGTTACAATAGTTTTATGGATACTACAGATAAGATGAACAGGAAATCAACAAAAGAACAGAAAAAACAACAGCGCATCCGGCAGGTACGGCGGCAGAAATTCTTTCTGGCCGGAACAGGAGCCGCTCTTCTTCTCGGCCTCACCCTTCTGGGCTTTTTTCTGCTTCGGCCAAAACCGGCTGAGCGCCTCACGATCAACGAAGCCTGCGAAAGCTACCGCACCCAGGTGGAGCAGGAGGCGGCAGAATACGGCATGTCAGACTATGTGGATCTGATACTGGCGCTTATGATGCAGGAGAGCTCCGGTATCGGTCCGGATGTCATGCAGTCCTCCGAAGGCGCTTATAATAAGCTCTATCCCCAGAAACCAAACGGTATCACAGACACCGCCTACTCCATTTCCTGCGGGATCCAGGAACTGAAATACTCCATGGAAAAAGCCGGCGTCAAAAGCCCCACGGATATGGAGCGCATCCGTCTTGCTCTCCAGGGCTATAATTTCGGCGCTGACGTATACTTTTCCTACATGGAGGAAAATCGGGAAGATGTCTGGAGCCAGGAAAGTGCGGAGGCCTTCGCTCAGATGGCAAGCGGAAATACTCTCCGGGAGGATTCCGATCCTCTGAAGGAAGCGGCCGGTCCCTGGGCCTACGGTGACCAGCGCTATCCGGAGCATGTGCTCCGTTACTATCACCCAAAGGGCTGAAACAAGGCTTCCGGTAAAATTTGGTGAATTTTTGAAATTTTTTCAAAAAAACATTTGACAATCCTTATCTTTTATTGTATTATATATCTTGTCGCTGAGGTAACACCTTTGCGACAGGGAAATGCGATAGTGGCGTAGTTGGTAACGCGCGACCTTGCCAAGGTCGAGACCGCGGGTTCGAGCCCCGTCTATCGCTCTGATGAGAACTTCGGGAGACCGGAGTTCTTTTTTTATCTAAAAGTCGCTCTGCGCGAAGATGTTCCGCGGCACATTCTCTGCTCCTTTCAAAATCATATGCCAAACAAAAAAGACATCTCCTGCGAAATGCCTTTTTTGTTTTCCTTTATATTAGTTTTCTGCCTGGAGAATCCGCTCAATGTTCTTCCGTTCTGTCTCATTGAAAATCCCATCCTGGATCGCCGCAAATTCATCCGGCGTATATTTTGGCACGTACCAGGATTTTGAGTCAAAATACTGCTGTATTTCCGGCGTGTCGAATCGCCGCCCATGTCTTGCATAAATTTCGTTTCTTGCAAGCATCAGCTGCTCTGCGGTCAGCTGAGATAACTGTTCTTCCGTTATCTCAACGGAATCACTATTGGGAAAAATATATTCTGTTTCGTTTTCCACCGTACTGACAGACTGCGGCACATCCGGTGTCTCATTTTCCGATTGTCCCGGAATATCCAGCCACATTTCAGAAAGCTCCGTATTTGCTCCCATGTTTGAAACCTGAACATAGCTCCCATCGTATTCGGATCCGCCCTGAATCACAAGTCCGCCTTCTGTATAAAACAGCCGGCAGGAACCGGCGTCTCCTATGATCTGATACGAGTTCCCATACCCATCTGCATATATTTCGCCGACTGTTTCCAGTATATCACTGTCCACCCCATACTCTCCCCACGTCGGTTCTGATACACGATAGACAATTCCAATCGCCCCGGCTTCATATGAAGTATATAGCGGAAGGCTGATATATATGTCTTCCTTCATAAAGATCCCCTGATAGGCAGGTACCGTATTCTCCGGTTTTTCCTCTGGTTTTTCTTCCGGCTCCGCCTCTGTCTCATACAAGAGCGTCCATTCACTTACCGTGTCAACATCTGCCTCCGATAATACAGCCTGATATTGTTCTAAAGAAATATTTTCAGAGGCTCCATTTTCATTGATATAAGTATATTGATCTCCATTCCAGCCGTCATAAACATATTGTTCTGTCAGGTTCGGAAAAGCACTGTCAGCGGACAATGTATAATAATTGACAGCACTGTTTAACGCCCCGCCGTCCCCTACATTTTTGATACGATTATCTGTGGTAATATAGTATTTGGAACGATAGCCCACGGACGTATTACTTTCGATCAGGGCAGTTGGAACTCCGTCCTGTATCCCGAAAATATCTACAATATTTTTGGGGGCTCCTTTTTCATTTACCGAAATCAACAGCTCCGGAATTCTGTCGTTTGCAAGATCCGCCAGCCTGTAATAAACCTCATACTGCTCTAAGCCGCTGAAGTTCCACACTCCCTCATTGGCATACCGGATCTGCTCCCGCAGGTTGTAATCAAATCTGTTTTCCGCCAATGTTTTATATTCCGCCAAAATCTCCTCATACCATGTCACAAAATCTGTTTCCTGTGTCTCCTCTTCTTCTGAGAAATCCGGCATTCCCCATCCATAGTCAAAATCCCAGCCTTCTTCTCCCAAATCTATAGAGTGTTCTATCATGATATTCTGGATTTCCTCGGATGTTACAGAAGGATTTTCCAACTTGATCATAGCTGCAAGCGCGGAGATGTGCGGCGCTGCCATGGACGTTCCACCCATAATTTCTTCTGCATCTCCATAGGGGATCCCCAGAAAAAATTCCGGCACACAACTCAGAATATCCACTCCCGGAGCCGCAAAATCCACGCTTTCTCCCCAGTTAGAAAAATCCGCTCTTTCCAGCTGATCATTCACTGCCGCGACAGTAATACATTCTTCCAGATGCGCCGGCGATACATCTTCCGTATTGCTATTATCGTTTCCGGCTATTGTTACCACGGTGCACCCACTGTTGACCGCATAAATAACTGCGTTATCCACAGTTTGGTTTCTTCCTCCATAAAGACTCATATTGATAATCTCTGCTCCATGTTCAGCCGCATAGCGAACTCCCAGACTAATCACCAGATTGCTGCCGCGATTATCTGCTCCGAGAACTCTTACCGGAAGAATTTTCACATTCAGACCCGGTGTACAATCTACAATGGTTCCTGCAACATGAGTACCATGTGAATGTTCATCATTCGGATTCATGTCATCATCAATAAAATCCCTTCCCCCGTCCGCGATTCTGCCTTTCAAAAAGGAATGTTGATATACGCCAGTATCTACCACCGCAACTGTAATCTCTGTGTCTGTCATAGCCTTGACACGTTCTGCATAAGCGTCCGCTCCGATGCGCGAAACGCCCCAGGACATGGCTTCCTCAGGTTCTTCATATTCTGCTGCTTGTGCATATTGATCTGGTTCGCAATACTCAACTTCTTCCATATTACTTAATATTTCGCAGGCCTGTTCTGCCATTTCCTGCGTTGTAAACTGCATAACATACAGATTATCCATGCCCTGTATGACCTCTTTGGCTCCATAGGAAGATAAATCAAGAGCTTCTCCCGTTCCCTGCACAATAAGCCGTCTTGAGTAGAAAGGCATGGAAGTGGCCTCAGAATCCATGCTGTTTCCATCATACCGCTTTATTAAATCTACAACCTCTTTGGAAAACTCATCAAACGAGCTCGCTGTCGTCAGCGTTGTTTCTCCCTCATATGGTTTTTCTTCCACGCGTCTGCCGGATGTCCACAAAAACATATAGCTTGCGAAAATTGCTGTCGCTAATATAAACAGCCATAAAAAATGGTTCTTTTTCATTTGTATGATCCCCTCAAAAATATCCCTTTATGATTCCGTAGTATTTTTCATACGTCTCAATGTTTCAACACACTTTTCTGCTTCTTCAAGCGAAATCCTATACTCTACCCCTGCAATAATCACCACATATTTGCAATTTTCCAAGGTATTTTTTTCCATATGCAGAATCGCTCAATACTGCCTCGCAATTCGCGCAAAAAATTTGTGTTTCATCATTTAAATGACCACATTTCTTACACACGATCTTTCCCATTCCGTCCTCCTTCCCTGCAAAAATAAAAGCCCAAACCTTCATGCCAAATCCATTATCGATGCAGAAAATTTGAGCTGTTTGCTATTTACAATGCGCTGTTATTCTCTTTCATATTCTCCAACTCCATCCAGCGTCAGAATATCTCCGTCAATGGAATATTCCCGTACGCCACCTACATGTCGTCTATCTTCTCCCAAGCCTGATTCTGACGGCATCTGAATTTCATTGTCCTTGCCTTCTGTAAGCTGCCAGGTTCCATGTGCTGGACCACCGTTACTTACATACTGCCAGGTTTCGTCGGACAACACAGCTCCCCCGGCAGTTCCTTTTCGTTTCAATTTCATTCTTCTCCTTTGCTTTATCACCTATTTATCATAGATATTTTTGATTAATAATTTTCACTGATTCTGCGTATTACGGAAGTATTGTATGCTATAATCGAGTTATTAAAGACATTCCTCTCTTCCGCAGGGACAACCTCCTGCGCAATAAATTGTTCAGCATTCGTTTTTTCATTTTCAAATTGAGCAAAATAAATATTATTATGAAGTGCCCCCACAATAAATGCTCCCATAACAATTATTAACGCTATCAGCACCGCCAGTTTTTTAGAAAAAGAACCAATAATCCATATAGCTATTGTCACAATAAAGCCCGGTAAGTTTATACCAAAAACATCTTCTAAACCGTCTTGAAAATACAAATTCATAAATTCGCTGGCGATTTTTAGTATGAAAGCAAAAATAATCAAAATAACTATCCCTTTCGCTTCCCTTGCTGTATATGTTGTATCTCCTGTAGAATAACAATTCTTCTCACTATTTTTTTCTTGATTGAAATATAAGGAATCTCCATCTATATATCCTCTATTCCCATCTTCCGGGCAATAGAAAATATCTCCTTCCCGATGATATGTTTTTCCATCACTTGGGCAATACCAACTATCACCTTGTCTGTAATAAGTTTTTCCATCAAAAACTATATGGCTACCTAAATCATAACCGCTCTTTCCATCCGTACCTTGTATTTTCTCTCCATCTTTGTAATATTTTGCCATAATTTTCCCCCTTTAATTTTTATTGACTGTTCGCAGCATGCCTATACAGGAACCTATTAAACCGATAATTGAAACAATAACTAAGATTCCACATATCTGTTTGCTCTGCTTTGTTGCTTCAAGTTTTTTGTATGCACTCCTAAGTTGAAATGCATCATATTCTTCCGGGGTCGGATTAAAAAAAATTAATTCATCATCCGGCAGAAGCGATAGATCAGCACCTTCATACTGCTGGATTTCTTGTTCAATCTCAACTAATCTAACAGGAATATTTTGAAATAGCATAATATAAGAAAAGGCAAGTATGCCTCCACTCATTATTATTGCTACCAACCACCAAAACATCCGATCTTTCTTTTCCGCCAACATATTATCCCCTCTGCCAGATTGCTTTCTAAAAAATCTCCCTTTATTCTTCGTTTCTTTTACTTCAGGCAAATCTTCTAAGCCTAACTCTACTAATTTCTCCATGGCCATGCCTGATACATCATCATTTTTGAAAGCGCAGCTTTTCAAAAGCTGCCTTGCTTTTTGACGATCCTCCGGCACCGCAATCCCAGAAAGACAGTATATTCCCCAGGTATATTCTGCAAGTGAATCGCCTTGCTCTGCTGCTTTTCTTATCCATTCAAAAGACTCCTTGAAATCAATTTCAACTTTGCCATCGCTTTGAGTCAACGCTATCCCAAGCGCTGTTTGCGCTTTGACATCTCCCTTTACAGCCGCACAGCGAAACCATCTTCTAGCTTCTTGAATATCTATGGCAACACCTTTTCCATCCCGATAAAAACAGCCAAGCTTGTATTGAGCATATGTATTTCCCTGTTCTGCCGCTCTCCTATACCATTTTGCAGCCTCAGTGTAGTTCTGATGAACTCCCTCGCCATCTTCGTAGTTCATCGCAATAATCTGCTGATCATCTGAACTGTTCATTTCCGCTGCTTTTAAATGCCACTCGAATGCTTTTTGCGCATTTACCTCTACTCCAATTCCTTCTGAGTAACATTTCCCCAGATTATGACAGGCTTCTTTATTATTTAAATCTGCCGCCATACGAAACATTGATACTGCCCTATTAGCGTCCTCCTCTGTCCCTTTTCCCGCGACATAACATAAGCCAAGATTTTTGATAGCTGTTGCCTCCCCTAGTTTTGCCGCAGCAGTATAGTATTTAAAGGCCTCCTCGTAATTTTGTTTGACGCCTTCCCCATTAAAATAAGCATCACCTTTTTCACATAAAAATCTTCCCCTGTCGTCCATCTCTTTCCTTTCCATCTCTTGTTCCTTCTACCTGGAATCATACGATTTTATAACTGTCCCCGGCATTTCGAACATAACTTTTCATATAACGCAAATCACCTTCTGAAAGAATTTCATTATTCCATAAACAACTCCAGCATTTTCTCCAAGAATACCTCCGGTTTCATATGCAGCGCCTGTAACTCCTCTGATAATTTTTGCATATACTTCTTTTGTTATATCCATAATAAATACAGCCTAATTCTTTCCTATTTATAGAACACCAAGTACTCTCCTTAAATAATAGGTCAATTTCACCCTATTGTCAATAGGTCAATCCCCCATAATCATTCAAAAATGAGGTGCTCAAATGTCACGACTTAAAGATTTACGAAAAGAACGCGGTTATACACAGATTAAAATGCAGCATTTAACAGGAATCGATCAAAGCGACTACTCTAAAATCGAGCGGGGAAAGCGCTATTATTCTTTTGAACAATGTAAGCAGATTGCCCTTGCGCTTAATACAAGCATGGATTACCTTGCCGGATTAACAGATGAAAAAAATCCCTATCCCAGAAACAACAGTAAATGACAGCAACGAATTGGCTTCGCCTGTTCAACTCCCCTCCCCCCTCAATCTTGAGGGGAGGAGTTTCTTTTTGTTATTTTTCCTGCATAATAGTCTTATGAATATCCTACAGGAAATTTTTACAGACCATTATGAAGAGATTATATATACTCTTCACCCCAGAAAATCTGGCAACCTGCGCAAAACATTTTTTGTATCACAGGAACATTTGGTCGTAATTTCCTATGATACAAAAAAACTCCCGGGAAAAGTCTCTCAACCTCCCAGGAGTCCTCTGTACGGATGCCTATGCTATATGCTATTCTTATTTTTCTTTTTGCTCTTCCAGAATATCCCGGATCAAATATCCGATAAATTCCCGGCATTTTCCGCATCCTGTGCCAAACCGCAGCTTCTCCTGCACCTCTTCGTAGCTTCCGGCCCCTGCAAGGATCGCGTCTTCTATCATTCCATAGCTGATATTTTTACAATGGCATGCTGTTTTTTCTCTTTTCATAGTCTGTCACCTCATTTATGTTTCTATCATTTCAGTCTTTTAAATTATATATTTTTTGTCAAGAAAACGCAAGCATCCTTTGTAAATTGCAACAACTTTTTCAAAATACCAGCATATATATGGAAAGCCCCACAGAAAATACGCCAACAAACAGCTTCAGTGCCCGCACCGGCACCCTGGAGGCCACGCGGCTTCCCATCCAGACACCCACGCCGTGGGTTGCCACGATCAGTGCCAATACTCCGAAAGCAGCCTTCCAGTCAATGCGGGAAAGATATCCCGCGCAGGCCGGAACCGCAATAAACACGGAGTCAAAAAGCGCAACGCCCACGGCAGCTCTGGCCGACACGCCGAACACCACCAGAAGCGGCATCACCAGAACCGGACCGCCGGCTCCTGACAGAGAGCAGATGGCTCCGGTTATCACGCCCAGTGCCACAAGAAAGACCATGGAATCCGTAAGCTTCTTCTGTTTTATAATGATTTCCGTCCCGCCCCCGGCCTGCTTTGCGTCCAGCGTCTCCTCTGCGGACTTCTTTTCCTTCCACATCCGCAGAAGAATGGACAAACCGGAAAACAGCACGACCACATAGAGAATCACCTTCACTGTATCCTTGGCAATGAAGGATTGAAGGAACACCCCCAGCACTGCACCGATCAGGCTTCCTGCCCCCAGCTTCACCGACATGGACACATCCAGATTTCCCTGTTTATGATAATAAAAAGAGCCAATACAGCCGGAAACCAAAAAGGCAAGGAAGCTGTAGGCCAGCGCCCGGTCTACGTCATACCCCAGGGCCCCCGTATAAAGCATGGGAAGCAGAAATCCCGCAATGCCGCAGATGCCGATACAGGCACCGATCACGCCGTTGGCCAGGCCGATCACTGCAAGAACCGCCGCACTCAGTCCGCTCATGCGCCCACCTCCCCTGTTTCCATATATTTTTTTGCCTGCCACAAAATATGCTCCTCATCCAGAGTCAGCACCTGTCGGTCTCGCATAAGAAAGTTTCCCGCAGCCATAACATCCGCCACATCTCCCCCGGTGACACATTCCAGCAAAGTATTGACCGGATTTGCCGTTGGCATAAGATGGGGCTTTGTCCAGTCAATGGAAATCAGATCCGCATGGTATCCAGCTTTTATCACCCCAAGGCGTCCCGCTTCCCCAAGAATTTCCGCACCGTTTTTTGCTGCCATGGAAAGAATGGTTTTTGCAGGCATCACAGCAGGGTCTGCATTTTGGACACCCCGCACCGCATTCATCACAGAACGGAAAATCCGCATCTCATTCCACAGACTTAATCCTCCATGGGCTGCTCCGTCCGTCCCCAGACCTACGCAGACACCGCGCTCCAGAAGCCCCGGCGTATCGGGAACTCCTTTTCCGCAGTTGCTGAAAGGGCAGTGCACCACCTTGGCGCCTGCCTGCGCCAGAAGCTTTTGTTCCCGCGCCGAAAGCAGGATTCCATGAGCAGCCACAAAATGTGCGCCCAAAGCCCCCAGCTCCTCCAGATATTCCACCGGACGCTTCCGGTACTGCTCCAGGGTGTAATTCACCTCTCCTGCATACTCGTTCATATGGGCCTGCAAAAAGGTTCCCCTCCGTTTCGCCTCAGCGGATGATTCCCGGATCAGCGCTTCGCTGCAGTTCATAAGAGCCCGCAGGGAATAGTAGACCTTGAGATTTCCCCTTCCATGGAAGCGTTCAAACAGTCGCTCTTCTGATGCCAGCACCTCCTCTGTTCCCTGGCGTATGGAATCCGGAAGGTTTCCTTTGTCCATACCGGAGCAGGACAGCGCTCCGCGAAGCCCGGATTTTGCATACACCTCTCCTGCTTCCTCCATAAAATATCCGCCGGATTCCACAAAGCCCGTAGTTCCGTTTTTTATCATTTCAAGTGCTGCAAGGGAGGCGCTCAGCTTCATTTTTTCCGGTGTGAGTGTGCTCTCAAAAGGAAGCATGATCCTCGTCCATATCATGGGAAGCTCGTCCAGGACAGCGCCTTTCAGAAGCTGCTGCCCGGTGTGCATATGGCAGTCCACCAGTCCCGGAAGGAACAGCCGGTCTCTGCCATCCACAGTCTCTGCAGCCTCATAGCTGTTTTGTCCCTCTTTTTCCACAGCCAGAATTTTTCCGTCTTTTATGACGAGCGCCATATCTGCAGCCACCGTCATATCCTCCATAAGGCAGGAGGTATGCCGTATCCATACATCACAGTTGATTTTGCTGTTCATAACAAACCGCCTTTAAATTACATTTGTCAAAGATAAGGTTATCTGAGAAATGGTGGCGGAAGCCACAAAGGTTCCCACCATAACAAGAGCCGCGATCAGAAGCATTTTCCAGCCCTGACGCACAAACTCCTTCAGCTTGTCGCTGATGGAAATTCCCGCATAGGCTCCAACCATGGTAAGAGGCGCAGTAAAATTGATCTTTCCCGCCGCCTCGATGACATACTCCCGCGCCGGACACAGCGGGGAGGCCACAAGAAGCCCTATGAGAGAACAGTACACAATCACCGGAAGCTTGATGGGAACGACCTTGCTGACCACTACTGCTGCGAGAGAAATCAGCAGCAGGATCGCGATTCCCGGAAGAGAATCCATAAAGCTCACCTGAAAGCCCACAAAATTTGCCAGCGCAATTCCAAGCCCTGCCACCACAAACATTACAATCCACTCAACATATCGCATCGCTGTTCCTCCTGATTTTTATGCTTCCCGGGAATCTTCTTGTTTCTTCCCTGATTTTCTGAATTTCTGTGCCAGTCTGTCATGAACCGGGCCCAGACGCGGCTCCAACACTCTGTACAGCCAGTTGCACAACGGCACGCCGATAAACATTGCCATATAGATCCCGTCAATACCGGAAATGGTTTCACTGGTACTTGCCAGAGCCGCGATTTCCGTAGCCATGGCAGGATACATTTCCGAGAGACTTGCCGTAGCCGACGCCATCATGATCCCCGCACCCACACCGGAAGCCATTCCCAGCGAATAAGGGTGAAACAGCCCTGTAGAAGCCACTACCGTTGCCATAAAGCCAAAAAATATGGTGCCCACCATGCCGCCGATGATGTAGACTGACAGACTTCCTCTGGCCTCCGGACTTTCCGGCCCGAACATATCCTGCATCAGCGCAAGATTCGTCTCCCGGTTGATGGAGTGACAGGCCCCCACGGACTCCCGCTTCATTCCCAGCAAAATGGCAATGGGCAGAGACAAAAAGATGGTGCCGAGATTTCCGAACTCCTGCAGAAGAAGCGCCGGCCCTGCCGAAAGCACTGTCTCGATGCTCGCACCTGCGTTGATCCCAAGCTTTGCGATAAAGGGGCAGATACACACGATGACCAGTTTTGACGCAGCCTTCACCTGCGGCTTTTTAAAAATTTTCAGAACCTGCGGACCAGTGATGATCCCCATGAGAATCGAATAAAAAATGGGAAATAAGATCAGCGTTCCCGGCCCCATGGGAATTTTGATCTGACCGATGCCGTCCGCAATGATGATAAACAAAAAAGCGGCAAAATAGATCTTCCATTCCTTTCTGAGCCTTTCCCCAAGGCCGGTGTACAGATAACTTTCCTGCTTCATGTTGTCCTCCTTTGCTCTTTCCTTTTTCGTTCAGGAGAGGTTTCCTGTTGTGCTTATGATAAAAAATTTCCGCAAAAGAAAAAAGGACAAATGGCGCTTTTTGCAGAAAAAAGCAAAAAAATATGGTATAATATGAACACTTAATGAATTCAAGCCAACGGCGCAGAATGAATTTAGTGTGAATTTATACCTGGACACTTAGCGAGGTCGATCGATGCGAACACCGAGCTTAGTGTCCACGGTATTTCCCGTGACACTTAATGAATTCAAGCCAAAGGCGCAGAATGAATTTCGTGTGAATTTATAAAAGACACTTAAGGAATTTAAAACACCCCGCAGGAGGCCTTCCATGAATCTGGATGAACTGATCGCGCGCTTTCCCGATGTAAAAACCTATTTTGAATACATGCCGCCGGAGCTTCATAACCGCTACACGATCCGCACCTATGCCCCCGGAACCATCATTCACCAGAAGGATTATCCCCTCAATTATTTTGGCATTGTCTGCAGCGGCGATCACCGGGTGATCAACGAATTTGAAAACGGCAACGTATTCATGATCGAAAAAAACGAAGCCATCGACTTTATCGGCGAGGTTACGATCCTTGCCGGCAAAGAAAAAACCTCTGTCACCATTGAAACGCTGACAGAGTGTGTGGTATTTCTGATCTCCAGAGCGGATTTTGAAATGTGGATTTCCAGGGATATCCATTTTCTGCGCCTGGTTTCCCACAAGATCGCTTACAAGCTTTACCGCTCTTCCTACAACCGGGGAGCCAAACTTTTTTATCCGCCCACTTTCCTCTTCCTGGATTATCTGGTAAAATACGCTTTAAGCCACGACATTGACCATCTGGGAGAGATCACCCTCAAAAAGACAAGGGAGGGGATCCGCGAAGAACTGGGCATGACGGTCAAAACCATCAACCGTACCATTACCAAGCTAAAATCCGACGGCCTCATCGGCATTCGCAAAGGAAAGGTTACTCTGGATCTTGAGCAGCTTTCTCTGGCGCAGGATGCCCTTGCGGCCGAACGGGCAAAATAAACGACTGACATCAGAAAAGAGGATTTCCCATGAAAAAAGAAGAAAATTTCTTCCCGGCACAGCTGCTGGGAATTCTAGGCTGCAACTCTCTGGAAAACGCACAGGAACAGCTGGCCTCCGCGCAGGAAATGATGGCTCGCTACCGCTGTGCGATCATGGAGGTGGAAACAAAATTCCGGGTCCTGGACGAACAGCTCTCTCTCCAAAAAGAACGCAATCCCATCGAGAGCATCAAGACAAGGCTCAAATCTCCGGAAAGCATCCGTGGAAAATTAAAGCGCCGGGAACTGCCCCTGACCCTCGACTCTATTGAAAACAACCTTAACGATGTGGCAGGTGTCCGTGTCATCTGTTCCTTTGTGGACGATATTTACATGCTGGCCGACTGCCTCATCCAGCAGGATGACATTGAGCTTCTGGAGACCAAGGATTACATCAAGCATCCCAAGCCCAACGGCTACCGCAGCCTTCATCTCATCATCCAGATTCCGATCTTTCTCCAGAATGAGAAACGGCTCATGAAGGTGGAGGTGCAGCTTCGCACCATTGCCATGGAATTCTGGGCCAACCTGGAACACCGTATGCGTTACAAAAAAAATGTGGAGGAAGACATCCTTCAGAAAACCTCCCGGGAGCTCTGGGAATGTGCCGAGGTAAGCGCCGCTCTGGACGAGCGTATGCAGTCCATCCGAAATATGATAGAACGAAAAAACGAAGTGTGAATTTTCACACTTCGCTTTTTTGTCCTCTGCACAGTCAGAGGGTTTTATTTTACATCACCCGCAAAGAACAGGGCAACGGTTCCCGGTCCGGAATGAGAGCCAATGGTTGCGCCCACATAATTCATCATCACCGTTTTCAGATTATATTTCTCTTTGATTTTATTCACTACAAACTCTGCGTCCTCCTGACAGTCTCCATGACTGATAAAAATGGTATCGCAGCCTGCCTTGTAGCTTCCAATGTGCTCGTCCATGAGCTTCACCAGCTCCAGAAGCGCTTTTTTGCGGCCTCGCACCTTACCGATGGCAACCAGCTTGCCTTCCTCATCCACATGAAGCACTGGTTTGATGTTCAGCATGCTTCCCACAACGGCTGTGGTCTTGGACACGCGTCCGCCTCTGTGCAGGTGGTTCAGGTCATCTACGGTAAACAGATGAACGATATGGTTCTTGTTTTCCTCTGTCCATTTGGCCACGCTCTCCATGTCCTCGCCGGCCTCTTTTTTCATCTGCGCCAGATAGACCAAAAGCCCCTCCCCCAGAGATGCTCCCAGGGAATCTACCACTGTGATCGTGCGCTCCGGATACTCTTCTCTGAGTTCCTCCGCCGCGATCCGCGCGCTGTTATATCCTCCGCTCAGTCCGGAAGAAAAGGCAATGTGAAGCACATCCTTTCCCTCTTTCAGGTAAGGCTCCATCAGATTTCTCACATCCTCCGGATTCACCTGGGCCGTTGTGGGCAGAGAACCATTTCTCATACGGTCATAGAACTCCTTCACCGGTAAAAAATTGCCGTATGTATAATGCTTATCGTCAATATAGTAACTAAAATATGCGCATCCTACGCCATGCTCCCGGAAAAATTCCTGGGGCAGATCTGAATTGTCATCCGTGGTGATCACATAATCTCTCATTTGGACTCCCTCCATTTTCTGTCAATGTGTTTCCGCCTTAAATGATACCATTTTGTCCCTTTCAATGCAAGAAAAAACAGCCTCAGCTGCCCAGAACTTTCCGGGCAGCCTGAAGCTGATTATCTTCCTCATGGCTGATTTCTTCTTTGTTCAGCAGCTCGCTGTCAAGCCGCACCTCCACATCCGGCGCGATCCCTTTCTCATGAATGCTGTTTCCCTTTGGCGTATAATAGCGGGAAACCGTCAGCTTCACCGCGCTTTTGTCTTCCAGCGGAAGAATGGCCTGCACCACGCCTTTTCCGTAGGTGTTCGTTCCCACGATGGTTCCAATGCCATAATCCTGCACTGCGCCTGCAAAAATCTCGGAGGCGCTGGCGCTTGCCTCGTTTACCAGCACTGCCAGCGGCATCCCGAGAGGATGTTCCCCGTCACAGGTATATTCCTCCCTGTTGCCGTACTTATCCTCGGTGTACACAATGAGCCCCTCCGGCAAAATTTCCCGCAAAATGTCACAGACTGAAGTCAGAAGGCCTCCCGGATTTCCCCGCAGGTCTATGATCAGTTGCTCCATTCCCGCCTCGGAAAGCTGCGCGAACGCTTCCTGATACTGCTCGCAGGTCACTCCGCTGAAGCTGCTGATACGGATATAGCCGGTATTTTCGTCCAGCATCTCCGGAAAGACCGTGGGAAGCTCCACATCTGTGATTTCCACGGAAAAAGAAAGCGGTTCTTCCACATCCTGGCGGTGCACCGTAAGCGTGACGGCTTCTTTGCTGCTCTCCTGCACAAGGTCCACCACCTCCGAGGTTTCCATTTCTGTCACATCCACGCCGTCAACAGCGCTTATGATATCCTCTGCCTTCACTCCCGCCTTTTCTGCCGGCCCTCCTTCGTAGCATTCCACTACCCGGACGCCGCCCTCGGGGTTCTTCTGCAGCGCCACGCCGACTCCCACGTAAGCGCCCTCTGTCGCAGAGCTTTCCTCCTCGTACTCCTCTTCTGTGTAGTAATAGGAATACGGATCCCCCAGACCGTAGAGAAGGCCTGCGTAAAGACCTTCCTCCAGCTCTTCTTTTTCCGGTTCCTCCAGATAATTCCGGTCTATCACCTGTTCCAGATAGGACAGTTTCTTTATTACGCCGGGGTCTGCCAATACCCCATCCCCGACCGTTATCCGAATCCCAAACAGCAGCAGGAGCGCTGTAACTGCGCCGCCCGCTGCTGCTCCCTGCCAAAATTTTTTGTTCTTCATAGTTGTATTATAGTTTCCTCAATGGCAAATTATACCCGCAAATGCTTTCTTGTAGTCCAGAAGCTTCCCACAAGGCCGATGCCCACGCCAAGCGCCAGCCCGATGGGCAGCAGCGTCTGGTAGATCTGTCCCGCCGGGATAAACTCCACAATTCCGCTGAGCACATTGAATTTTGTGAGAATGTAGTGCACAACCGTATTGTACACAAAGTAAAGTCCAATGAGGGGAATCGCCGCTCCGATGACGCCCAGGACGATGCCCTCCAGCACAAAGGGACTTCTGACAAACCGGTCCGTTGCCCCAATGAATTTCATAATCCCGATCTCCTCGCTTCGCACGGCAATCCCCACAGATACGGTATTGCTGATGAGGAAGACGGAAATCGCCAGCAAAATGACGATCACTGCAACGGATACGTAGGAAACTACCCGGTTGATAGAACCAAGGGTATTGGCAGCCTGCTCGGACTGATAAACCACCCGGACATTCTCCAGGCTTTCCACGTAAGCCACCAGTTCGCCCTGTTTCTCAATATCCTTCATATACACCTGATAGTTGGAATGGTTCACCAACGGATTGTCGTCCTTGAAGCCTTCCGCCGCTTCTGATCCGTCAAAATATTCTTCTTTGAATTTTTCCCAGGCTTCCTCCGCAGATTCATACTCCACACGCGCCACCTCCGGACGTGCCTTGATCTGCTCACCCACAGCCGCAATGGCTTCCTCCGAAGTTCCCTCGTTGAAGAACACGGTGATCGGCAGCTCCTGCTCCATTTTCTTGGTCAGGTAATTCACATTGTTTACAATAGAATAAAAAATACCGAACAGGAAAATGCAGGCCGCCATCGTGAGAATGGAAGCCATGGAAAACATCCAGTTGCTTTTAATGTTTTTGATGCCCTGTTTGAGGACATACCAGATCGTACTAGGCCTCATGGTATCCGCCCTCCTTCACATCGCTGACGATCACGCCGTCATGCATGGTAACCACGCGCTTTTTCATGGCGTTTACGATTTCTTTGTTGTGTGTGACTACAAGCACGGTAGTTCCCCTCTGGTTAATCTGCTCCAGAAGCTTCATGATCTCATCTGAGGTCTTGGGATCCAGATTGCCGGTGGGCTCGTCCGCCAGAAGAATATCCGGCCGGTTTACCAGGGCTCTGGCAAGCGCCACTCTCTGCTGCTCCCCGCCGGAAAGCTCGTCCGGCATGGATTTGTATTTGCTGGCAAGACCAACCTCCTGCAGCACCTCCGGTACACGCTTGCGGATCACGCGGGTGGGACGTCCGATGACACGCTGGGCAAACGCCACATTCTCATACACATCCCGGTCTTTCAGAAGCCGGAAATCCTGGAATACTACGCCCAGCTTTCTCCGATATTTGGGGATCCGTCTGCGCTTCATTTTTTCCAGATGCTCTCCGCTGACTATAGTCTGTCCGGAGCTGCTGTCCAGCTCCTTCATCAACAGCTTTATCAATGTGGATTTTCCGGAACCGCTGCTGCCCACTACAAACACAAACTCTCCCTTATCCACATGCAAATTGGCATGATTTACAGCCGGAAGTCCCGGACCGTAAGACTTGCTTACATCTACCAAATCAATCATGAAAATCCTCCCGTCTTTTCCCTTTCCGGGAAAAGGCATAAAAATTTTGCTTTTTAATTTTTTCGTAACATTATTGTAATATATTATCTCTGAGATTGCAAGTATTTTTTTCGATTACCTTTTTGCCGCGCAAAACAGCCCGTGCTGGCTCCCACACAGGAACCTGACGGGCCGTTGCTGTTCTGCTATGTAGCTTTTCTTTAGTACTCCTGCGGCTCCATGTATTTCATGTAGCGCACAACCATCAGCGCGATCTTAAAGGTAATGGCATCCTCAAACACTCTCAAGTCAAGACCTGTGCTCTTCTGCAATTTGTCCAGACGGTACACGAGCGTGTTTCTGTGGATGTACAGCTGTCTGGAAGTCTCGGACACATTCAGGCTGTTTTCAAAGAACTTGTCAATGGTGACAAGGGTTTCCTCGTCAAAGTCATCGGGAGATTTTCCCTCAAAAATTTCTTTGATGAACATTTTGCACAGAGGAATGGGAAGCTGGTAGATCAGACGGCCAATTCCAAGAGAACTGTACGCGATCACCTCTTTGTCTCCGAGGAAGATCTTGCCTACGTCCAGCGCCATGCGGGCTTCCTTGTAGGAACGGGAAACCTCCTTGAGCTCCTGTACAATGGTTCCGTAAGCGATATGGGTTCTTCCGTCATGGCTCAAATCCAGGGTGTCAAGAATGCTGTAGGCCAGTTTATCCATCTCCGGATAATTCTCATTGTCTTCCAGCTCCTTGACAATGATAATGCTCTTCTCATCCACCGCAGTAATAAAATCCTTGGTCTTTCCCGCAAAGAGAGCCTTGACGCTCTCCATGGCACTGTGATCCTTCTCCTGCTTCAGCTCCAGGATCATAACAACCCTGCGTCTGTCCGCGTCAATATGAAGCTTTTTCGCACGGTTATAGATATCCACCAGCAGCAGATTATCCAGAAGCAGATTCTTGATAAAGCTGTCCTTGTCAAACCGCTCCTTATAAGCCACGATCAGACTCTGGATCTGGAATGCCGCAAGCTTCCCTACCATATAGGTATCCTCATCATCCCCGTGAACCACGAGAACATACTCCAGATGATAATCGTCACATACCTTAAAATATTGATATCCTCTCACAAGCTGACTGTCTGCCTGAGACTCCACAAATGCCTGGATATCTCCCGGCTCCACAGTAAGCTCTGCAAAGGTGGACGCAAGCACCTTGCCCTCTGCGTCCATAATACAAAATTCTGTTCTGGATATCTCCTTCAGACCTTCCAGTGTATTCTGCAGTACCTGATTTGAAACCATTCCACCCCGTCCCTTCTTTTGCATATTTATTCAGGAAGTTTTGAACATACTCACAATTTTTTTTAAATACATGTCTATTTTAATACAAAATCACCAAAAATGAAAGAGGAAAGGTAAAAAAATTTACAAGTTTTTGTTCAAAATTTCCTATTTCTTCTCTATAAAGCCCTCGCCATGCACTTCACGGGCATCGGAGACGATGACAAAGGCTTTTGGATCGATCTCATCGACCCGCTCCTTCAGAAGAACGATCTGTTTTTTTCCAACCACACAGTACAGCATCATCTTTTTCTCGCCGGAATACATTCCCTGGGCAAAAATCCCGGTCACGCCCCGGTCGATCTCTTCCATGATCATTTTTGCGATCTCCTGCGGCTTTTCCGTGATGATATAGGCCTGCTTGGAGAACTTGAGACCCTCGATCAGGCCGTCAGATACCTTGGTCACGATAAACACTGCAATGATCGCATACAGCGCCTTCTGGATCCCAAACACGTACGCGCCGACAAGAACAATGGTTCCGTCGATGATCTGCATGATCTGGGCAATGGTATAGTGGCGCAGCCTGGTCTGGATCAGAGCCGCCATCATATCCGTTCCGCCTGTGGTGCCCCGTCCCAGGAACACCAGACCGATGCCTGCTCCCAGGAAAATTCCGCCGTACACAGCCGTGAGGAGCAGATCGTCCCCCGCAATGGAAAAGCCGGGCAGAACCGCCAGCCACACCGTAAGGCACATATCTCCGATAAACGCTTTTTTTGCAAACGCAAATCCGCGGATTTTAATTCCCAGAAGAAAGACCGGAACATTCAGGCAAAAATTGGTCATCCACAGAGGAATGCCTCCCTCGATAAAGCTTTCTGTCCATGCCTTTACAATAATGGCCACGCCGGAAAACCCTCCGGTGACCAGGCCGGCCGCGTCAAAAGCCGAAGTAATGGCGAAGCCCATAAGACCTGTTCCGATGACAATGAGCAGATATTCCACGTACCATGGTTTCTTTCCACTTATTTTCATATTTTTCTCCATATGCAAACTTTTTTTATTTAGCGAATTAAAGCAAAGAACGGGCAACAGTCCAAGGACTGCCCCCGTTCTTATGTTTGCCTTATTTTCCAGGCTTATTTATGAAACTCACAAAATGATAGCTTTCCATTATCTGGAAGTATTTGACAATCCTGGGATACAGGGGCTCAGCCTTCT
The DNA here is from genome assembly GCA_937893675.1 of uncultured Blautia sp. Taxonomy (GTDB): domain Bacteria; phylum Bacillota; class Clostridia; order Lachnospirales; family Lachnospiraceae; genus Blautia_A. The sequence continues at coordinate 68,281 of CALBGI010000062.1, read as the reverse complement.
CGCCGAACTGTTCTTTGACAAGAACCGCTATCTCTGAGACTGTCTTCTCGCCGTCAATGAGCGGCCAGATAAAGCTTCCGTTGGGATCCAGATGCACTTTCGTGAATCTCGGCTTCCCGAATACCTTCTGCGCAATGGTGTTGAAGGCGCCTGTGTTCTCGATTTCGAGGATCACACGCTGCTTCAGGTCCCTGTGCCAGCGGATTTCGCTGTTCTGCTTCGGTATCAGATCCAGATAATTAATTTGTGGTTCGTTTTTTTTCTTTTTTCTCATCAATCTTTAATCAATCTTTATTCTTTTTCCACAGAGAGAATTTCAGCAGGCTGAGTACGATGAGTGCCATCAGTACCACGCCGCCGATGTTGCCGAAGAAGAACTTGTCTCCAAGGCTCAGGTTTACACCAACAACGGTCAGGATTGCCAGAAGGATACCGATCAGACCCTCGCCGGCGATCATACCTGCACAGAACAGGGTACCGTCTGTCGTCTGGCGCTCTTTCACCTTAGCGTCAACTTTCTTACGTCCATCCATGAACATACGTACCACACCACCGATCATGATGGTTGCGTTCAGGTAGATCGGAAGGTAGAGACCGATTGCGAAGGGCATTACCGGAATTCTCAGGATCTCCAGGCCAAGAGCAAGGAATACACCGATGAATACCAGGTTCCAGGGAAGCTCGCCGCCCATGATACCCTCTACGATCATCTTCATCAGAGTTGCCTGCGGTGCCGGAACCTCTGCTCCGCCGAAGCCCCATGCCGCATTCAGAAGGTACAGCACGCCGCCGATGGCAAATGCAGCTGCGACAACACCGATCAGCTCTGCGATCTGCTGCTTCTTCGGTGTAGCGCCCAGAAGGTAACCGGTCTTCAGGTCCTGAGAAGTATCACCTGCGATAGCAGCTACGATACAGATAACAGAACCAATGGCAATGGCTGCGGTCATGCCGCTGATGCCTGTGTCACCGCTTGCCTTGATAGCAAAGGTTGCAATCAGAAGGGTTGCGATCGCCATACCGGAAACCGGGTTGTTGGAGCTTCCGATCAGACCAACCATACGGGAAGATACGGTTGCGAAGAAGAAACCAAAAATAACGATGATCGCTGCGCCCAGAAGATTTACCGGAATTGCCGGAACTACCCAGATCACAAATACCATGATCACGATTCCCAGAAGGATGAGGTTCATGGGAAGATCCTGCGCAGTTCTCTCTGTGCTGGTGTTCTTGCCGCCCTTCATGCTCTTCATGGAATCACGGAAGGTGCTTACGATCAGCGGCAGGGATTTGATCAGGGAAATGATACCGCCGGTAGCGATAGCGCCTGCGCCGATGTATTTTACATAGTTGCTCCAGATTGCGGATGCGCCGCCTGCCGCATACATGTTTGCGATTGTGTCTGTTCCCGGGTACATAACCATATCCGGTCCGAACAGGCAGATCAGCGGGATGATTACCAGCCAGCCAACGATAGAACCTACAAACATGAAGGAAGCGATTCTCGGTCCTACGATATAGCCGACACCAACCAGGGCCGGATACACTTCCATACCGATCTCGCCCTTGAAGGACTTGATCGCCATGGTAACGTCAGCCGGGATAACTTTCAGGCCGTCTACAACGAATTTGAATGCAGCTGCAAGTCCCATACCGGTAAATACTGTCGCTGCGTTGGAGCCGCCCTCTTCGCCTGCCAGAAGAACCTCTGCACATGCAGTTCCTTCCGGATAGAGAAGTGTTGCGTGCTCTTTTACGATCAGTGCGTTACGTAAGGGTACCATGAACAGTACGCCGAGAACGCCGCCGCAAAGCGCGATCAGAGTGATCTCCACAAGGCTCGGCATATCGCATAAGCCTTCTTCTGCCCACAGGAATAATGCAGGCATGGTGAAGATCGCACCGGCTGCCAGAGACTCACCGGCAGAACCGATGGTCTGGACAATGTTGCTCTCCAGGATGGAGTTTTTCTTCATGATGACGCGGATAACGCCCATGGAGATAACTGCTGCCGGAATGGAAGCAGATACAGTCATACCAACGCGCAGGCCAAGGTAAGCGTTTGCTGCGCCGAATACAACTGCGAGGATGATACCCATGATTATGGATGTCACGGTAAATTCCGGGGTGATTTTTTCGGCCGGAATATACGGTTTGAACTCTTTGTTGTCGTTCATCTTTCCTCTCCTTTTTTAAATTTTTTATGAAATTTTAATAAATCTCAAGTATGTATTATACTGTGGATCACTTTGTTTTGCAAGCATTTTTGTGATTTTTTGGGAAGAACGGTGGGAAATCCGGCGGGTTTTTGGTATATTTTGCAATAATTTTCCTCACTGCCCATCCGCATCCAGCTGCCTGGAAAGGTACCTTCCCACCATTCTGGAAAATCCGGAAATCTCCCGGATATAGGCAAAATCCTTGCCGAAAATCTTTTTTTCCGCCGCCAGGTCCTTCTCTTCCCCGGCAAACACGCCCAGCACGCTCACCCCCTGGCTTCGCAGGCGCCGTACCTCGGTTGCAGTGTCCGCGATCGCGTAGCTCCCCTGATAGGGCGCAGGGTTTCTTGTGTTTGGGCGGTTGACGATCACATCGTAGGGACGGCCGTCACTTAAGACGATGAGGATCTTTTTTTCCTCTTCTCTCTGCAAAAGCCCGAACCCCGCGGTCTTAATGGCAAGCCCGTCCCGGTTGTTGGAGGAAGTCACATAGTTGAAAATATTTTCGTTGGCCTCCCTCGGCTCCTCGTATTCCCGGAACCGGTGAAGGATCGTATAATCCCAAAATGTGCAGAAGCTCATCACTCTGTGCGGAATATCCACAATGCTCAAAGCCTCGCTGATGATATACGCCTGAAGAGCCACCTCTCCCTGACGTCCCATCTGGGAACCGCTGGCGTCAATGAGTACATCCACCACAAAATCCGCGCTGTCGGATTTCAGCTCCCGCACAAACACCCGGGCATCCCTGCTTCGGCCGATGCGCCACAATCTGGCCGGCACAACGCTGCCCCGGTCGGACAGCACCTCCTGCGTCTCATTCCGTAACACCAGGGATTTCCGCAGGGTGTCCGAAAGCTCCGCGATATTGCGCTTCACAATGCGGTGCTTGTCGTGATACATCCAGATATTCTTGCTTTTCAGGCGCTTGGCGTATTCATACTGATAATTCCGCTTGGCGGGGTTCTTCAATATCCCCTCGGTAAAGTAAAGGCTGCAGTCGCTGTGGATTCCCCGGCACATCAGATGATTCATGCGCTTTTCCTCGGTTTCTGTAAGATAGGACAGCCCAAAGTTCAGTTCCACATAGGTGTGGGCTTTCTCCAGCGCTTCCGGCGAAACCACGGTGATCTTGTGCTTTGCTTTTTGTCTGTTCTGAAATTCCTCTGTCACAGCCGCATTCTCCAGTCCCACCATACGGTCGGCGAGCTGCTGGGTATAGCTCTCCAGGGCTTCCTCATAAAGCTCCTCGCCCCAAAAATCCTCCCAGTCATATTCTGCCAGCTCCTCCATAGTGACTGCCAGAACATCCGAAAGCGCGCCTTTCTTCTGCTCAAATTCCACATCCACCAGCGTGTTGTAAAGCTGATCTGTCAGCCGCACAAGCTCCATGGTATCGCTTGCAGTCCTGGCTCCGTAAAGGACACGCCGGAATTTGTCGAGGCGCTCCTCAAGCGCCTGCTCCCCGCCCCGCACTTTGTCCCGGAGCACCGCCAGCCTCAGACGGTCAAGCAGATCCCCCGGGGAAGGCATCCTCTCAAATTCCTGTTCCAGGATATCGCTGCAGGCTTCCCTCTGCATATCCCGCACTCCGGGACGCTCCGCGCATATCCGGTCCCCGATGGCCTCCTCAATGACAAGCTGCGCCACCTTCGTGAGCTCCTGTTCCTCTGCCTGAAGAAAGATTTTTTTCACCAGATAAAGACTGAACGCTTCCTTGTCAAAATACCGGGCAAACGCGCCCTGCTTGATGCCGTCATAGAGCGCAATGGCCCTGGAACGCAGAAACAGCGATACGTCCGGTTTCACATCCAGAGCATAATCGCCGCTTACTGTCCAAAGCAGATTTCGGATTCGGTTTTCCATGTCAAGCCTGTGATCATCAAGCTCCGGCATTTCTGCTTTATTTCTCATATACGTCTTCCCTTGTCCAGTGGGAGGGAATTCTTGTCCTCACCACATCCTCCACAATCTCTTTTTCAAACACGTCAAAGGTTTTGTTGATCACACCCATGCGCACTGCCTGCCAGGGAGAAAGACCCGTCTCCACAATTTTCATCGCCGCCAGAAGCCCCCGCAGGTCCAGCGCCTTGGTGGAAATCTCACTGTTCATGGATTTCAGCTGCAGGTCAAGAAATACGCCGCAGAACTGCTCTACTGCAGTTTTTTTTGCGTTGGGAAACATTTTGTCAAAAATAAAGGTCAGGGATTCCTGTGTCTGTGCCGGCATGTCTATGACCAGAAAACGGGAGACCAGAGCCTCGTTCAGCTCCTTCGTGCCCGCATAGCCGTAGTTCATGGTTCCGATAAAACGCGCCGCCGGATGAAGCTCAATTTTGTCATAGCCGGGCACATCGATAAAACGGCGGTAATCCAGGGTTGCATGCAGCACGGAAACCGCATCGTTCTTCGCCATGTTGATCTCGTCCAGAATGCCGAAGCCGCCGTACTCGGCACACTGGTAAATGCTGCCCTTCCTTAAGCGCACCTCGTTGTCCACAAAGGTATCGGTCCCGATCAGATCTCCGCTGTTGGTATTCACATGAAACGACACATTGTAGGAGGGTCTTCCGAACAGATAGGCCAGGTTTTCCGCCAGCACGTTTTTTCCGGTTGCCTTTGGACCTGCCAGGAGAAGATTTTCTCCCTTCAGAAGAGCCGCGATCGCCATTTCCAGAATCTCCTTTCCGTAGAAAGGAATGGAGGGCTTCACGATCCGCCCCGCCGCCTGTTCCGGCACCTCATGGGCCTTCCGGAATTCTGCAGTCTGGCGGATCAGCTCCGGGGAAACTCCCTGCTCCTCCAAAAATTTCAAATCTTCCATGGTATTCCTCCAGTTATACTTCAAAAATCAGATCTCCATAGGACGGCATGGGCCACATATCCTTGTCCACGATCATTTCCAGCTCGTCCACCGGGCGGCGCAGCGCCTCCATCGCCGGGAACACTCTGTCGCGGCAGTATCTTGCCCGGTCATGGCCTTCGGGATATTCCGTGATCTGCGCCACGATTTTTCCAAGCTCTGCCATGGCCTCGTTGGTATCCTTCAAAAGCCCGGACGCTTTCTGAAGAAGTCCCAGCTGCACGCTCACATCAATGGGGCCCACCTTGCGGATGGCATTGATGGAATCCGCAAGAACCGTCGTGTAGCGGATGACCGCCGGGATGATCTGCTTTGTGGCAATATCGATCATCGTCTTTGCCTCGATGTTAATGGCCTTTGCGTAAATCTCATACTGTATCTCCGCGCGGGAGGCAAGCTCCGCTCTGGTAAATACGCCGAACTCCTCAAAAAGCTTTACGGATTTTTCTGTTGTCAGCGCGGGAATGGCGTCCACCATGGACGGCAGATTGGGCAGGCCTCTTCTTTTGGCCTCCTCCTCCCACTCCTTCGCATATCCGTTTCCGTTAAAGACAATGCGCTGATGCTCTGTGGCAAATTCCTTGATCAGATCATGGACCGCCATGTCAAAATCTTCCGCCTGCTCCAGACGGTCGCAGGCCTCCTTGAACACCTGCGCCGCAATGGTATTGAGCACGGTATTGCAGGAGGAAACCGAATCTCTTGCTCCCACCATACGAAACTCAAATTTGTTTCCCGTAAAGGCGAAGGGGGAGGTACGGTTCCGGTCCGTGGCATCCTTCATAAAGTCCGGCAAGGTGGTAACTCCGGTTTTCAGTCTGCCGCCCTTGATGCTGTGGGTAGCGGTTCCGGTGCTGATCAGCTGCTCCAGCACATCCGAGAGCTGCTCGCCCAAAAAAACAGAAATGATCGCGGGGGGCGCCTCATGGCCGCCCAGACGGTGGTCGTTGCCCACATCTGCCGCAGATTCCCGGAGAAGGTCCGCATGTTCATCCACCGCTTTGAGAATGCAGGTGAGGACCAGAAGAAACTGAATGTTCTCATGGGGTGTTTTTCCCGGGTCCAAAAGGTTGATGCCGTCATCTGTGATCAGAGACCAGTTGTTGTGCTTGCCGCTTCCGTTCACGCCGATAAACGGTTTTTCGTGAAGAAGACAGCGCAGGCCATGCCGGCTGGCAACCTTTTTGAGGATCCGCATCATGATCTGGTTGTGATCCGCCGCAATGTTTGCCGGCGCGTAAATGGGCGCAAGCTCATGCTGGGCAGGCGCTGCCTCGTTGTGCTGTGTTTTTGCGGAAACTCCCAGCTTCCAGCACTCTTCGTTGACCTCTTTCATATATCCGGAAATCCGCTGTCGGATCGTGCCCAGGTAATGGTCGTCCATCTCCTGGCCTTTCGGCGGCATGGCGCCGAACAGGGTACGTCCGGTATAGATCAGGTCCTTTCTTTTCAGCCACATTTCCTTGTCAATGAGGAAATACTCCTGCTCTGCTCCCACAGACGGCGTCACTCTTTTTGAGGTTGTGTTTCCAAACAGGCGGAGCAGACGAAGGGCCTGTACATTGATCGCCTCCATGGAGCGCAGAAGGGGAGTTTTCTGGTCCAGCGCCTCTCCGGTATAAGAACAAAAGGCCGTGGGAATGCAAAGCGTTCCGCCGGCTGCGTCATGGCGGACAAAGGCCGGTGAGGTACAGTCCCATGCCGTGTATCCCCGCGCCTCGAAGGTCGCTCTTAATCCGCCGGAGGGGAAGGAGGACGCGTCCGGTTCCCCCTTGATGAGCTCCTTGCCGGAAAAGCTCATGAGAACCTTGCCGTTCTCCATGGGAGCTGTGATAAAGGCATCGTGCTTCTCTGCCGTCACGCCGGTCAGCGGCTGGAACCAGTGGCTGTAGTGGGTTGCTCCTTTTTCTATGGCCCACTCCTTCATCTCGTGGGCAACCACATCCGCAATTTCCATGGAGAGCTCCTTGCCCTCCTCAATGGTCTGCTTCAGCTCTTTGTACACCTTTTTGGGAAGCCGCTCCTGCATCACGGAATCGTTAAACACGTCGCATCCAAAAGTCTCCGTCACATTGATATATTCTCCCATTCTCTCTCTCCTCTTCCTCAGCTCTTTATGTTATCCGCAATCTCCCTCTGGGAGTCCGACAATTTTTTTGTGCTTTTTAAATACAGGTTCAAAGCCTGATGGTGATTGGTAATCTCTACCCGGTTGTGGTTTCCGCCAAACTCTCCGTCCAGGGTCCAGGGCACGCTTTCCTCCGCCTCCAGCACCAGATGGGCGCTTTTGAAGGAATGGATCAGGTCTGTATTGTCCTCCGCTTTCAGCATCGCTCCCACGATCTCCTGAAGCTCCAAGGGATTCCTGGGCCTTGTGATAAGGGTCACCTCAAAAAGCCCGTCATTCATATCCACGTTTCGGCCGGTCAGGTTTTTGAAGCCGCCGACGGAACGGGAATTCGTCACCATGCCAAAGATAAAATCATCCTCCACGCACAGCTCTCCGGCTGTCACTTTCATATGGAAGGATTTGATGTCCAGAAGGCGTTTCATCCCCTCCAGAAGATAGGCCACATGCCCCAGAATATTCTTCAAATCCTGGTCTGTCTCATAGGAGACATCGGTAAACAGGCCAAAGGCCGCTATGTAGGCAAACACCTGCTCATTGAACTGCCCGATATCACAGTGATACAGCTGTTCTTCCATGATCATGGAGGCTGCTGCCACCATGTTTTTGGGCATAAACAGGCTGTTTGCAAAATCGTTGGTGCTTCCCGCGGGAATATAACCAATGGGAACCGAGCTTTTTTTCTCCATCACACCGGTCACTACCTCGTCCAGCGTGCCGTCTCCCCCGCTGCACACGATCAGATCCATTTCTTCCGCATAATCTCTGGCCTGCTCGTACGCGTCCCTGGGATGCTGCGTCGCCCGTATCATCACCTCATAGCCGCCCTTGTTGAATACGTCCACGATATCCAAAAGGCTGGTCTTTATCTTTCCTTTTCCTGCCTTGGGGTTGAATATAAAAAGCATTTTTTTCTTCATATCAGATTTCTGTCTCCCCCTCCCCTGGCAATCTTCCATAAAAATCATAATAACTTTTGCAGAAATAGTTGACATTGAAGAATCCGGTACTTTCGCTTACCTGCTCCACCGTAAGCTCCGGCTGTCCCAACAGCTCTTTCGCCAGCTCCATGCGGCAGACACGGATGTAGCGCTGGATGCTCATTCCGGTTTCCTTCTGAAAAACATATCCCAGATATCCCTGAGACATTCCAACAAGACCGGCGATCATCTTCATATCCAGCGGCTGACTGCAGTTTTTTGCAATATAGTCTTTGGCCGCATGTATCTTCTGCCTGGTCTCCTCCATGGTCTCATTGATAAAGCTGCAGTATTTCTCAATGTTTTCCTTCGCCACTTCGAGAATTTTGGAAACGCTGCCGCAGCTGTACAGCTTATCGATCTCCTCCTTCAGATTCTGATCTCTCGCAAACTCCGGCTCCCAGAAAAGCTCCTGGATGACACTGGAAAACACAAATTTCACATACATGCCGGAATACCGGATATCGTTCTGGTATTTGTTGACCAGACATTCAAAATGGCTGCAGAGCTTCTCTACATTCTTGCGGCTGATATCTCCGGAGATCAGTTCCAGAAGCCGGGAGTCCTGCACCTCTTCCTTGATCGTCCCGTATGCATCTTCCCCGTCCGTAAACACATGGATATCCGGATGATAATACTTCTCCTCCATCTGGCGGTCCAGCCCCCGGAAAACCTCCGGAAGGGAGGCACAGCCTTCAAAACGACTGCTCACCGCCAGATGCAGAGTATCCGTATAGCGGCGTTTCAGAAATACATACAGCTGCTTTGCCACCAGCTGATAATCACAGTGCTCATCGGAAAACAGGAGTACAGACTGCCAGGAATTCAAATTGTAATAATCAAACTTTCGCCTTGTCCCCTTTCGGATCTCATCCGGCAGGGTATCTCTCACGGTGTCAAAAAAGCTGCGCTCTGTCTCCACCAAAATGGCGCACCGCCACTTATCCCAGGCCGCTGCCGCGCCGCTCTCCCTGGCATTTTTGAGAGCCTCTTCTCTTTTTTGTTCATTCTCCCCGTAAATGTAACTGCTGAAATAATAGCTGTCCCTCTCGAAATTATCCATGCTTGATACCTCACCCATAATTTCCTATTACACAAAAACAGGAGTCACCCTTTGTAAAGGTCACTCCTATTTTATCATCTAACAACGCCTTTGGCAATCTATAGCTTTTTCTCAGGCTTTGTTTACGGAACCGAAAAGTTCCATTTTTTCTTTTACGGTTGCTTTGATCGCTTCAAAGCCCGGTGCCAGGAGCTTGCGCGGGTCAAAGCCCTTGCCCTGCTGGTCTTTGCCTGCTTCGATGTACTCGCGTGTTGCTGCTGCGAAAGAAAGCTGGCACTCTGTATTTACGTTAATCTTGGAAACGCCGAGGTCAATGGCTTTTTTGATCATGTCTGCCGGGATTCCGGTACCGCCGTGAAGAACCAACGGCATATCGCCGGTCAGCTGCTGGATTGCATCCAGAGTCTCAAAGCTTAAGCCGGCCCAGTTTTCCGGATATTTGCCGTGGATGTTTCCGATACCTGCTGCCAGGAAATCGATTCCCAGATCTGCAACCATTTTGCATTCCTTGGGGTCTGCGCACTCGCCCATGCCCACAACGCCGTCTTCCTCGCCGCCGATGGAGCCAACCTCTGCTTCCAGAGACATGTTGTGCTCTGCACAGATCTTAACCAGTTCTTTTGTCTTGGCCACGTTCTCCTCAATGGGGTAATGAGAGCCATCGAACATGATGGAGGAGAAGCCTGCCTCCACGCATTTCAGGCATCCTTCGTAGCTGCCGTGATCCAGATGAAGCGCTACCGGAACTGTGATGTTGAGCTCCTCCAGCATTCCGTTCACCATTCCCACAACCGTTTTATAGCCTGCCATATATTTTCCAGCGCCCTCGGAAACGCCCAGGATTACCGGGGAGTTGTTCTCCTGCGCGGTGAGCAAAATCGCTTTTGTCCACTCAAGGTTGTTGATGTTGAACTGCCCTACTGCATAATGTCCTGCTTTTGCTTTTTTCAGCATTTCTGTTGCACTTACTAACATGATAAATCCCTCCTGAATTTTTCTTGGAATATGGTTCCTCCCAATTTCCAGATACTTGTTATTTTAACAGATTGTCATAATTTCGTCCAGTATTTTGCGAAAAAGCAGTGCACTTTTCGTAAAATCCCGCGTTTTTTCCGTTCCTGTGATAAAAAACAGACACACTGTAGGGAAGCAGCTGCACGGTCAGAATGCCTCCGTGAACGCCATATTCCGCTTCTTCTTTCGTGAATCCGTATTTGTGGGAAAGCAGGATACGCGTCATGGCACCGTCTTCCCCGGCGCTGATGCCGGTTTTCCACACAGCAACCTCTGCTTTGCGCTCCTTATCCAGATTGTTGATCACTACCACCAGCTGTTCTTCATGGGAAAAACGTCCGTAGCTCAGTCCCTGATGATCGTTCCACAAAAACTCCAGAGAGCCGTCTCTCAGAAAGGCATAGTCTTTATGAATGGCAATAACCGCCTTATGAAAAGCCAGCAGTTCCTGATCTTCCCGGCCCCAGGGATACGTCCTCCGGTTGTCCGGATCCGTAAAGCCGCAGACGCCGGCCTCATCCCCGTAATATACGGTCGGACTTCCCGGCCATGTCATCTGCACGGCCACAGCAATCCGCATCACCGCCGGATTGATGCCTTCCGAAGCCGCGTTTCCTCCCGCCTCGGAGACGCGCCCCACTCTTCTGTTGGTTCTGGTGAGAAAACGGGAGTGATCATGATTGGAAAGCTCGTTCATCGCCGCGTAAAGAGAGGTCATGGGAAGCGCCCGCATGTGCGTTTTCATGGCGCCGATAAAGGCTTCGCTGTTCCCGTACAAGTCCTCCCGGTACTCATCGCTGTGCTTCTCCATTCCCGTGAGAAACCAGCTTACCGGCTCCATAAAGGCATCGTAATTCATCACCGTGTCCCACTCATCTCCCCAAAGCCAGTCCCGCGGGCTTCCATAGTGCTCTGCCAATATCACAGCCTGCGGGTTCGCCTCTTTTACTGCTTTGCGGAACGCCTTCCAGAAACGGTGATTGAGCTCGCTGCTCTTCCCAAGATCCGCCGCGACGTCAAGTCTCCAGCCATCTGCGCAAAACGGCGGAGACACCCATTTTTTTCCGATTTCCAGAATGTGCGCCCAAAGTTTTTCGGAGGCCTCATAATTGAGCTTCGGCAGCGTGTCATGTCCCCACCAGCCCTCGTACCCGGGATTATAGGGCCATCTGTTTTCCTCAGAAAAATAAAAGTAGTCCCGATAAGGGCTGTCCGCTGATACAAACGCCCCTTTTTCATAGCCCTCCTGGTTTTCGTAAATCCGCTCCCGATCCATCCATTTGTGAAAAGAGCCGCAGTGATTGAATACTCCGTCCAGAATCACCTTCATCCCGCGGCGATGCACTTCCGCGATGAATTCCGCAAAAAAGCGGTTGCTGGCCTCCAGATTTTCTCCGGACGCTGTCCGGCAGATATAGCGGGACGCATGAGCGTTGTCCCGATCTCCGGGTGCCAGACACGCCCCGCTGTCTTTCACGATTTTTCCGTAATGGGGATCAATGTACTCATAGTCCTGACAGTCATATTTGTGATTGCTGGGAGAAACAAACACCGGATTCAGATACAGAACCTCCACTCCCAGTTCCTTCAGATAGTCCAGTTTATCCCATACGCCCTTCAGATCCCCGCCGTAAAATTCCCGCACACCCATGCTTGCGGGGATTTTATCCCAGTCTGTTACCTGTACGCTCACATCCCCCAGGTAAAAATACTCCCCGGTCTCTACGTCATTGGAAACATCCCCGTTGCAGAAGCGGTCCACATAAATCTGATACATGACTGCGCCTCTGGCCCACTTTGGGGTGTGGAAGTCCGGATAAATCTCCAGCTCCTGCTGCTCCTGCAGATGCCCGCAGGCACCTCCCGCATCATAGAAGCAGGTCTCAGAACCATAACGAATTTCAAAATGATACCGAAAAACCGAGGTTCCCATGACAATGTCCGTTTTGTAATAGTCAAATCCTCCCTCTGTCCGGTACACTTCCATCCGCTGCTTCTTGCCTTCATGCACCAGATATACTCCCTCTGCGTTGTTTTTCTGTGTGCGGAAACGTATGGTTACCTTATCTCCTGCTTTTGGTTCCTCCGGCGTTCTGTAGTAAGGTGTTCCGTCGCTGAACAGTGCATCTTTATTGAAAACCTGCTGCAATTTTATTTCCATACGTAGTCTGGCTCCTGTCTCATTGATATTGTGTCGCTTTGTTTATTTTATCCCATAATTTTTAAAGATACAACTATTTGCGAGGGGAGAGCTCAAAGTTGCGAAGGCCGCACTCCCCTCGCGCTCCCCTGTTGGCCGCCGCTAAACCCCCGGAACTTGCTTTCTTGTCTTTAAGCGGTGCCCAAGAAGGAGGAGTGTGAGGGGAGTTAAGTCAAATAAAAAAGGCAACCGGACTGGCTGCCTTTTTTGGAGAAGGTATTTCTTCTTATGGGGTGTAGCAAAAACTATATAATGTATTGGGGGGTTTTTACGATGTATATAATACCATGGGGCAAGAAGAAAGTGTGCACAAAGTTCACAAATTTGCGCACACTTTTTTGTATAGTTTATACAGTTTCTGTCGTTTTCTCCCGGGCTTCCAGGGAAAATAATTCTTCAAATTCTTCTCTGTGCACCTTTTCCTGCTCCATCAGAAGCTTCGCGCAGGCATGCAGCACTTCCTTGTGCTTCAGGATGATCTCCCTCGCACGGTCATGACATTCCCCGATGATGCGGTGGATTTCGCTGTCAATGGCCTTCGCCACTTCCTCACTGTAGCTTCTGGTATGCGCCAGGTCTCTTCCGATAAACACCTCGTCCCCGTCGTCTCCATAGGAAATCAGGCCGATCTTCTCGGACATTCCATACTGCATCACCATGGCTCTGGCCGTAGAGGTGGCCCGCTTGATGTCATTGGATGCCCCTGTGGTAATGTCCTCAAAAATGATCTCTTCCGCCACACGGCCGCCCAGAAGGGTCATGATATCCTGAAGCATTTTTCCTCTGGTATTGAACATTTCGTCCTGCTCCGGCAGCGGCATGGTGTAGCCTGCTGCGCCGATTCCGGTAGGAATGATGGAAATGGTGTACACCGGCTCCATATCCGGCAGCACATGGAAGAGGATCGCGTGTCCCGCTTCGTGGTAAGCTGTGATCTTCTTTTCCTTCTCGGAGATCACACGGCTCTTCTTTTCCGCGCCGATCCCGACCTTGATAAAGGCGCTCTTGATATCCTGCTGCATTACGTAAGCGCGGCCTTCTTTCGCCGCCATGATCGCGGACTCATTGAGCAGGTTCTCCAGATCCGCCCCAGTAAAGCCTGCGGTTGTGCGGGCGATCTGCTCCAGATCCACATCCTCGCCCAAAGGCTTATCCTTCGCGTGCACCCGGAGGATCTCTTCTCTTCCCTTCACATCCGGACGCCCAACTGCCACCTTGCGGTCAAAACGGCCGGGGCGCAGGATTGCCGGGTCCAGAATGTCTACACGGTTGGTCGCCGCCATGACAATGATCCCTTCATTTACCCCGAAACCGTCCATCTCCACAAGGAGCTGGTTCAGGGTCTGCTCTCTCTCGTCATGTCCGCCGCCCATGCCGGTGCCTCTCTGTCTGGCAACCGCGTCGATCTCGTCAATAAAAATAATACAGGGTGCATGGCGTTTTCCATCCTCGAACAGATCCCGCACGCGGGAAGCGCCCACGCCCACAAACATTTCCACAAAGTCAGAGCCGGAAATAGAGAAAAAGGGAACGCCCGCTTCTCCCGCCACGGCCTTGGCGAGAAGCGTCTTACCGGTACCCGGAGGTCCCACCAAAAGCACACCCTTGGGAATTCTCGCCCCAACCTTTGTGTATTTCTGCGGCGCCTTGAGAAAATCCACAACCTCTGCCAGATCCTCTTTCTCTTCCGCAAGTCCCGCCACATTGTTGAATGTGATCTTACAGTCCTCCGGCGAAGACATCCGCGCGCGGCTTTTGCCGAAATTCATCATCTTGGCATTTCCGCCGCCTCCGGACATCTGGCGGTTCATCATCATAATAACAAAGATTATCAGTCCGCCGGTAAGAAGCACCGGCAGCAGCGTTGTCAGAATCGTATTCTGCTTCGGCACGTCCGCCACCGTTACCGGAACACCTGCTTCTTTCAGAAGCTGCTCCGGCTCCTTCACATCTGTCACATATACCCGTTTCTGCCCTTCATCCAGCATATTCAAGGACACATAACCGGTGGGCACCTCGCTGTTCTGATGGATCACAGCTTCCACTACCTGGTCATGCTCCAAAGCCTGTTCCATCTGCTCCATGGTAAAGCTGCTCTGGTTTTCCACCTGTTCATTCAAATACAGGTAGCCCGCCACAAGCGCTACAATAAGAACAAGATACAGGCCGATTCTACTTGGCTGCTTATTCACTGAAATAAATCTCCTTTCACTCTGCCTCGAATTCTACCACACCAATATATGGGAGATTTCTGTATTTCTGCGCGTAGTCCAGACCATAGCCCACCACAAACTCATCGGGAATGTTGAAGCAGCAATAGTCCACAGAAACATCTGTCACGCGGCGCTCCGGCTTGTCCAGAAGCGTGCAGAGCCTCACGCTGTTGGGATTGCGGGATTTGAGGATGTCCAGAAGATAGCTCAGGGTTCTGCCGGAGTCGATAATATCCTCCACAACAAGAACCTCCTTGCCTTCCAGAGGCTGATCCAGATCCTTCACGATTTTTACCACGCCGCTTGACTTTGTGTCATCTCCGTAACTGGACACGGACATGAAGTCCAGCGATACCGGAACCTTCACCCGTTTTGCCAGTTCACACATAAAAAATACGCCGCCCTTAAGGACACAGATCATGTGTACCTCACGGCCTTCATAATCCCGGTTGATCTTATCCGCGATTTCCTGGATGCGGGCATCAACCTCCTGCTCCGTCAGAAGCACTCTGATTCTCTCACTCATAACATGTTCCTCCTTGGTAGTGTACCGCCAGTATCCTGACGGTTTCTGGGGTAATTTTGTATCTTTCATTCATGCGTCCGCCCACCATCCACAAAACCTCACTGCCGGATGCCAGAAGCGGGCAGGTATCTCTTTTGTCTCCGGGAATCTTGTCGTCGATCATGATCCGGGACAGCTTTTTTTTGCTGCCGCTTCTGTCGATCACCATGTAATCCCCCTGGCGTCTGGTACGGATGCACAGATTATTTACTATTTTATCATAATCAAACCATTTCGTATACGCTTTTTCTTCAATCTTCTCTCCCTGATACAAAAATATCTCACAGGAAAAGCTTCCAAGACTCCCGGCGCACCTTCCCGGCACGGGAAGCTCCATGTGCCGCATCCCCTCCGCCGCTTCTTTTGGATTTTCCTTTGCAAGGGAAACGCCTTCGTAAACTCTCCGCGCGCAAATCCCCTTGGGAAGGCAGACGCTGCGCCCCGGCTGCTTCTCTCTCAGCGCCCTGGTATCTCTGACGTGAAGCGCCGTAAAATCTTTCTTCTGCCCGGAAAGCCGGTAAAAGGCCTCCAAAATGGCATAGGAGGTCAGCACCTCCTCCGCCTTCCAGAACCTCTCATCCAGAAGGTAGCTTCCGTCCTCCCTGCGCGTCTTTTCCAGAAGCGCTTCTCCCTGTCGGGAGAGGTAATCCTCCGCCTGGGCTGCCCAGACTGCTGTCTGCGCCATATGCTCCGCAGCCCTTGCGTTCACCTCCTGCTTCAAGGCAGGCAGGATATGATGCCGGATGCGGTTACGGGTATAGGCATCTGACAGATTCGTGCTGTCCGTAACGCTGACGATCCCATGTTTTTTTGCATACGCCGCGATCTCTTCCCTTCCCAGGCAAAGCACCGGACGGATGATCCCGTCTCCCGCCGGCCGCATGGTGGAAAGCCCCCGAAGCCCGGTTCCTCTTGCCAGGTTATGAAGCATCGTCTCGGCCAGATCCTCCCTGTTGTGCGCCAATGCCACGCACGCCCCGCCCGGCCGCTCCCCGCGCTTCTGTGCGGACAACGCTTCAAACGCTCTTTGAAACGCGTCTTTTCTGGCTTCTCTGGCAGCTTCCTCCACACCCTTTTTCTGCTCCCTGGCAAGCGTTGGAACATCATAAAAAAAGGACTGCTCCAAAACGCCCCATCTTTTGCAGGTCTCCTCCACAAGACGTTCATCCCTCAGGGCTTCTTCTCCGCGGATGCCGTGGTTCACATGCACTGCTGCCAGCGAAAATCCCAATTCCTGTTCCAGACGCTTCAGCATGTGCAGCATCACCATGGAATCCATTCCCCCGGACACCCCGGCAAGCACCATTTGTCCCGGCTTTATCATACGGTATTCTGTTATGTATTTTTTTACCTGACAATACAATTCTTTTCTCCTATTTTTTCCACAGACCTGCCACCAGCACAGTCATGTCGTCTCTTGCCCGATAGTCGCTGTAGCCCAGGGCCCGTTCCAGGATCCCCCGCCCCATATCTCTCGGCGCTTCCTCCGGAATGTCCATGATGATCTCCTTCATGGTTTCCTCTTCCCGGCCTGCTGGCAGCGCGTCCAGCACACCGTCCGTCATCATGATCAGATAATCCCCGTGGTAAAGCTTGCGGGAGGCCTTCTCAAAATCCAGCTGCTGTACCAGCCCCGCCGCCAGGCTCTCCGAAGCGATCGCCTCCACCCAGTGGTCCCGCCGGATAAAGGTCGCACAGGCTCCGGCTTTCAGAAAGCTGCAGATTCCCGTATACAGATCCACCGCGCACAGATCCACTGTGGAAAATTCCCCGTTCTGCCCTTTGAGTACCAGCGCGGAATTGACCATGCGGGCCGCCGTCTCCTGGGACAGTCCGCAATCCAGGAATTCCTCCAGAAGCTCCACCACAAGCTCGCTCTCCCGGCAGGCTTCCATACCGGAGCCCATTCCGTCGCAGAGGCACATCACAAATCTTCCCTCGTCCTCTTTCCGGCAGCTGTAATTGTCTCCGGAAACCTTCTCGTCCTCCTTTGTGAGCCTTGCCACGCCGTAGATCATCTGGTAGCTCACATCCTCCACAAAATGAATGGTGTGAAAGTCTCCGTTGATGATGCTGCGGCTTCCTTCCGCCGCGATCATGGCGGTCTTGCAAACCCCCGACAAAAACTGCGCCGCCTCGGACACGGACACGCACTGCCCGCTCTTTGCCCGGAGTGTGAGGAACACCTGTCTGCGCCCCTCAGACTTGTCCATGACCCAGGCCTGTTTCAGCACCACATGCCGCTTCTTCAGCGCCTTTTCCAGCTCTTCCCGAAATTTGGGCTCTGCCGGCGAAATATCGTACATCTCTTCTGCCATGGCGCCCATGATCCTGGAAACCTCCGAAAGCTGCTGGGCAATTGCCAGACGATTCTCGATCAGCCGGTTGTCCCAGACAAGCTCCTGCATTTCTCCCCGGAATCCTGTATACACGCTGTCCAGATACTGTCCCGAGCGCCCGCAGCCTCCCATCCAGTCACTCTTTGCCGCCAACAGCGCTTCCTCATCTCCCCCCTCCAGAGTTCGGACAACGCTTTTGGCCTGCGCAAAGGTTTCCCCCGCATGGCTTCCCCAGCACACATCTTTCTGATAGCACTTCCGACACACCTGCTCGTTGGTTGCCGCGATGATGCGCTCCACCTGACCGCAGCTCAGGTAATCTCTCCGGTACGGCAGCCCGTAAAAAGTGTCTGCCAGCTTCTGAAAAGAACGGGCATAACGCTGTGCCCGCTCTTTTTGAGGATTGCCGTCGCTTGCGGGCATGATTTCCTCTGCGTCTGCCCCTTTGCCGGACAAAATAGTTTTTGCCATGTCCCGTACAATCAGCAGCACGCTGATCACGAGCATGGCAATGATCCATTCCTGCATATTCTCCCCTCCCCTGTTCTATCCTTAAGGGATATTATAAGGGAGTGTTTCTGAAATATCTGTCAAACGCACACGACAGATCTCCAAAATCTTTCGTGCTATTTCTACGAATTATCCTCCTGGAATACAATTTCATTATCTTTTACCAGACCCAGACGATTCCTGGCAATTTCCTCCGCGTACTCGTCCGTCTGCATGTACTCTTTTAATTCTTCGATCTCCTCGGTGCGGTTCTCCTCATCCTCAATCTCCTGCTCCAGAGCGGCCGCTCTTGCTTCATACACGGCCAGGCGCCCCTTGAGCCCCTGTCCCTGAAGCACCAGCCCGATCAGCAAAATCAGTACAATGAAAGAAATGGCAATCATTCCAAGATAATTACTTGCTATTCTGTTTTTCTGTGACCGTTTTACTGACTTTCTCACGTTTACTGCCCCTCGTTCGCCCGGAATCCGTGCGCCGCGCCGCAATTCTGCGCGCAAAACCGCATATATAAATATTACATCTTCCGGTCCAAAATAGCAACACTTTTCTCAGCTTTTTTACAGCACCTGCCGGTATTTCCAACAGACGGACAAAAAATTTCACCAGGAAGGTGCTGATTGTGACATGATACAGCCACATTCCCAGAAAAATCCCCAGAAACAAAAACGCGCGCAGACTTCCCTGATTATTTCTGTAAATTCTTGTAAAAGAAAAAATCCCCGCGGCGATCCAGAAAAGCAGATCCCCGCATCCCGGCCTGCATCGGAAAACCTCCCGAAAAATCCGAAGTATGTCGTAGCACAGAAGCAGAAACATTCCCAGGGCTGCAGACTGAAAAAAAAGAGCGGTTTCATACTGCATGTAACCGCTCATTGTCTAACGGAACATCCTTTTCAACAGTGATTCCTCTTTGGGTTCCGTATTTTTTGACAGGTAACTGAGACTGTCCACTCTTCCTTCCAGCTCAATCTCACCCTTTTCCAGATTCAGTTGTTTTACATGAAGCTGCTCGCCCTTTATCTGCATTCTTCCTTCTTCTGTCTGCAGAAAAATCTCTTTTTCATCAAAAGATTTTACATCCCTGACCCCGGTGATGGTCCCGCCGCTTCGCCGCTCCAAAATCAGCCTGTGGGAAAAACCTGTTTTCTTCTCCTCCACGGTCCGCCTCCCGCCATAACTATACTCCTAGTCTATGACTGTCCGGCTGCAAATAGACCATAAGCCCGGGCATTAAAGATACCGGTACAGACTTTCCACTTCCTCTTTTTTGACAGTTTCCTTCACATCCAGCACTTCCACCTTCACATTGCGGCTTCCAAACTGGATTTCAATGGTATCTCCCTTTTTTACCTGCACAGAAGCCTTGGCCGCAGTTCCGTTCACAAAAACGCGCCCTGCATCGCAGGCCTCGTTTGCAACGGTGCGCCGCTTGATGAGGCGGGATACCTTGAGATATTTGTCCAGACGCATAAACCTGTCCTCCTTCTGTATTTATCGAAATGATGCCGCCGGATTTATGACCTTTTGACCCGGCATCAAAAAAAAGAAGGGGAACCTTCGTTCCCCCTTCCACTCATATTTTTATGCATTCACCATGTCTTTTAAAGCTTTTCCAGCTTTGAATTTCGGAGCTTTGGAAGCTTTGATCTTCATTGTAGCGCCAGTCTGCGGATTTCTTCCTTCTCTTGCTGCTCTCTCAGAAACTTCGAATGTACCAAAGCCAACCAGCTGAACTTTTTCGCCTTTCTTCAGTTCTTCAGATACAACATCGATGAAAGATTTTAATACTGCTTCAACGTCCTTTTTCGCAAGATTTGTCTCTTTCGCCATAGCTGCTACTAATTCTGTCTTATTCATGATGTTTCCTCCTCTAATCATGTTCATGCTTAATATTCGCTTCTGTCGAAAGCGACAGAACGCTATCATTATATTTATATACCCTTTTGTCTTGTCTGTCAAGGATTTTCCTTTTGATTTCAGACAAGATTACTGTAGTTTTTACATGATTTTCCAGAGGCTCTTTTTTCTTTTTCCAAGCGCTTTAATTCCTCCCAAGACAGCTTTGCTGCCGCTTCATTTTCCGGCGCAAAAATCCTGGGATGCCGGTATTTCATTTTGGCACAGATCCCGGTGATCACATCTTCTATGGTGAACAGCCCTTCCTCCTGCGCGATCACGCTGTGCAGCACCACCTGCAGAAGCAGATCTCCCAATTCCTCGCAAAGGTTATCGCCATCCCCATTTTTTTCAAGAATGGCGATTCCCTCCAGCACTTCTTCTGTTTCGTCCTTCAGACAGCTCTCCAGACTTTTGTGGGTCTGCACGCTGTCCCAGGGACATCTCTCACGAAGCAGCCGGACGACTTCCACAAATTCCTCAAAGGTGTACGTTTCCATGATGCTTCACTCTTACAGCATGGAATTTACAAGTTGCAGGATGGCTTCTCCCATTTTTGCAGATTTTTCATCTGCGTCCGCGAGGGAGCTTCCTTTGATTCCGTAGTAGAATTTTACCTTTGGCTCTGTTCCGGACGGGCGGACACATACCCACGCATCGTCGGTAAGCTCATAATAAAGCACGTTGGAATTGGGAAGTCCGGTGGGTTTCACCTCGCCTGTCTCCAGATTCCGTATGGTATCCTGCTTGTAATCCCGGGCAGCCACAACCTTGCGTCCTGCAAATTCTGCCGGCGGATTTTTGCGAAGCGTGTCCATGATCTCCTGGATCTTCTGAAGGCCCTCGATTCCCTTGAGGGTGACAGACTGGATGTCATCCTTGTAGTAACCAAATTCCTCATACATATCGATCATGGCATCCCACAGCGTCTTGCCCTGGGTTTTGTAGTAGGCAGCCGCCTCGCAGAGCGCCATGGTCGCAACAATGGCGTCCTTATCCCTTGCATAGGTTCCGATCAGACAGCCGTAGCTTTCTTCAAATCCAAAAAGATAGGTTCCTTTTCCACTGTTCTCAAAGCCCAGGATCTGCTGCCCGATAAACTTAAAGCCAGTGAGAACCTCGATCACATCGACGCCGTATCCCTTGCCGATGGCATCTGCCAGATTGGTGGTTACAATAGTCTTAATAAGCGCACCGTCCTCCGGAAGTCCTGAAGTGGCTTTTCTCTGGCTCAGCTCATAGTTTGCCAGAAGACATCCGGACATATTTCCGGTGAGGTCATGATATTCGCCGTTTTTGTCTTTTACACGCACACCCAGTCTGTCCGCGTCCGGGTCGGTGGCAAGCACCAGATCCGCGTCAACCTCTTTTGCCAGCGCAAGCCCCAGCTCAAAGGCCTCCGCCGCCTCCGGATTGGGATAGCTCACGGTTGGAAAGTTTCCATCCGGAAGCTCCTGCTCTCTTACCACATAAACGTTCGCAAAGCCCAGCTCCTTTAAGATTCTTCTCGCCGGAATATTGCCGGTTCCGTGAAGAGGTGAGTACACGATCTTAAGGTTCCTGCCCTCAGCCTCGATGGCATCCATATGAATGACCTGTTTTTTCAGCTCTGCGATGTAGGCGTCATCCACAGCCTGTCCGATGACTTCGTAGAGACCCTTCGCCTCTGCGGCTTCTTTGTCCATGGTCTTGACCGTATTCCAATCAGAGATCGCCTTTACCTCTGCCATGATCCCGGTATCATGCGGCGGTGTGATCTGCGCGCCGTCCTCCCAGTAAACCTTGTAGCCATTGTATTCCGGCGGATTATGGCTGGCAGTGATATTGATGCCGGCCGCACAGCCCAAATGACGCACCGCAAAGGAAAGCTCCGGCGTTGGGCGCAGGGACTCAAAAATATATGCCTTGATCCCGTTGGCTGCCAGACACAGCGCTGCCTCTCTGGCAAACTCCGGAGACATATGACGGGAATCATAGGCGATCGCCACGCCCTGAGACTGTTTGTTCACCTTTGCAATATAGTTGGCAAGTCCCTGGGTCGCACGGCGCACTACATAAATATTCATACGGTTGGTTCCCGCGCCGATGATCCCGCGAAGTCCCGCGGTTCCAAACTCCAGATCCATGTAAAAACGTTCTTCGATTTCTTTTTCGTCCTTTTCCACAGCCCGAAGCTCTTCCTTCGTGCTGTCATCAAAATATGGATTTTCAAGCCATTCCTGATAAACCTCTCTATAATCCATAGCGTATACCTCCCTGTACATTTGTATTTTTCTTCATTATATAACACACCCATAAAAAAAGAAAGAAAAAACAGCCATTTCTCTTTCTAATAGGGGTACTTTTCAAAGCAGCGCTGCGCAAAATCCTGCCAGACCTCCTGCTGCTTTTTCAGTTTTTTCAGTTTTTCGATATTTTTCTCGGAAATCCACGCTTTATTGTGGGAATAATAATAATTTGCAAGCTTCCAGTATTTTTCCGGATAGGTAAAACGCACCCGCAGGTTTTCCCACTCTGCCTCTGAGATCGGGTTGACTCTGTGGTAGGCAAGAAGCATCCGGCGCGCCAATGGCAGATCCCAGGCACATTTTTCCAGAACCTTCCGCATAAAGCAGTACAGATCTCCAATCTGCAGGTCAAATTTCCACCGCTCAAAGTGCGTTGCTGCCGTATCGTTTTTCAAAATGAGCACATTATGCTGGTTAAATTCCCCGTGACATACCCGCCCCTCCTGCATCGCCTCCTGCCGCAGTTTTTCATAGGAAGACTGCCGCAAAAGCTCCAGCGCTTCCTCACCCTTTTTCAGAAACTCCTCCACACTTCCCAGAAATTCCTTTTCAAAAAGATTGGAGGCTCCTTTTTTGCGGATAAATTTCCGAATTTTCCGAAGCTCCTGATTGTGCCGCAAAAATTCTTCCCCCAGCGGTTTTTCCCGGTAATCCTCTTCCGGTGCAAGGCGCAGGCTTTTGTGCATTTTCGCCAGCAAGGAGACGCTTTTTATGATATCCTCCGGATTCCGGGTGTCACATTCCCGTCCCTCGTACCAGTTCTGCAGAGTGAAGCCAATATCATCCTTGTCTCTGCTCACCAGCATTCCATCCGCGTTTTCCAGATAGGTATCCACCAGGCATCCAGCGTCCTGAAGCTTCTGCAAAAGCTCCTGCTGCCTTCCCAGCTTTTTTTCAGAGCCGTTGAATTCCCGCAGGATCAGAAGCCCTTTTTCCGTCTGACACAAAAGCGCGCCTCTGGTGCGCCAGGAAGCACGGGCGGTCAAATGATACTGTTCCAGCGTGCTCAATCCGTAATCATACAATACAATATCCCCCTCTTGTCTTTGTACCTTCTATCTTATGTACACCAAAAGGAGGATATGCGCGTGTCCTCCCCGCTCACTGCAGGGAGGACACAAGAGTAAGAAGCGTTTCTTTTTGATTTAAGTCCGGCTCTTCCAGGACGCTCTGCAAAAGCGCCTCCAGAAGCTCGCCAAGATGAGGACCCGGCGCGATCCCTGCCGCGATCAGATCCTTTCCCGTCACCGCCAGGTTTTTCAGGGATACACACTGCCCCTTCTCGCAGATTTCCCGGTAACACTGGCCCACTGCTGCAAGGCGGCCAAGCTTTTCTTCTCTGCGGTACAAGCTCTGTGCCAGGACGTCCGCCCTCTGCACCTCCAGATAAAGCGGAAACAGATCTTCCCCGATACGGTTCACGGCCAGGCGCACCGCTTTCATCTCCGGCTCCGGCCGGTAATCGTGCCAGCGCACCAGGCGGCAGACCTTTCCGATGGTATCGTTGTCAAGCTTTAAGCGGCGCAGAATGAGCTTCGCCAGGCGTTCGCTCTCTGCTCCGTGAAGCTTAAAATGATCCCTCCCGGTTTCGTCTGTCTTTTTCACCACCGGCTTTCCCAGGTCGTGAAGCAGCATGGTGAGCCGCAGCACCTTGTCCGCCCGCACCAAAAGAAGGCTCTGCAGAGTATGCTCCCCCACCGTATAACAGTGATGCGGCGTATTCTGCTCTGTTTTCATGGAAGCGTCAAACTCCGGCAGAAACTGTGCCGTGATCCCCGCCTCCCAGGCCAGCCGCAGGTAATCCGGATGCGGCGATACCAGAAGCTTCAAAAGCTCTGTCTGAATCCGCTCTGCGCTGACATATTTAAGATTCGGCGCCAGCTGGGAAAGCGCCTCTTTTGTTTTATCTTCCACAGAAAAACCGAGCTGTGCCGAAAAACGCACAGCCCGCAAAATCCGAAGCGCATCCTCACTGAATCGCTCGCGCGCATTCCCCACGCAGCGAATGGTTTTTTCCTGCAGATCCCGGATACCCTCATACAGATCCACAAGGCCTGTCCGTGGATTGTAGGCCATGGCGTTGATGGTAAAGTCCCGGCGCTTCAGGTCTTCCGCCAGACTGGCGGTAAAGGTCACTTCTTTGGGATGGCGTCCGTCCTCATAGTCCCCATCCACCCGGTAAGTGGTGACCTCAAACCCTTCCTTATCCATCAGCACCGTCACTGTGCCATGGGCAAGCCCCGTATCCACTGTCCGGTAAAACAATGCCTTCACCTGCTCCGGCGTGGCGGAGGTGGTAATGTCCCAGTCGTCCGGCGTTCTTCCCAGAAGACTGTCCCGGACACAGCCGCCTACCGCATAAGCCTCAAAGCCTGCCTGCTCCAGAATTCCGATGATTTTTCCAACCTTGTTTGGTATGGCAAGTTTCTTCATTAATAAGCTCGTCCCCAATATACCATCTTCTTCGCCGGTTTGCCGCAGCACACACAGGTATCGGAAAGCTGTTCCTGCTCAAAGGGCATACATCTGGAGGTTGCCTGCACATCCTCTTTGATCTTGTCCTCGCATTCGCGGCAGCCGCACCACATGGCTTTTACAAAGCCCGGCTTGTTGTTGATGGTGTCCTTAAATGTTTCATAATCCGTAGCCACATAGGTGTGTGCGTCTCTGTGCGCCCGCGCCCGCTCCAGCATATCCACCTGCATGGTATCGAGGATCTCCTGTACCTTTGCCGGAAGCTCCTCGAAGGAAACCACATATTTCTCTCTGGTATCGCGGCGGCAGATGACAGCCTGGCCGTTTTCGATATCCTTGGGGCCGCATTCGATACGCACCGGAATGCCGCGCATCTCCTGCTCCGCAAATTTGAATCCCGGGCTCTTGTCCGTATCGTCCACCTTCGCGCGGATACCGGCAGCCTTCAGAGCGGCAAACAGCTCGTCCGCTTTTTCGAGAACGCCTTCCTTGCGCTGCTGAATGGGAATCACCACTGCCTGTACCGGTGCGATCCTTGGCGGAAGCACCAGTCCACTGTTATCTCCATGCACCATGATGATCGCGCCGATCATACGGGTGGTCATGCCCCAGGAGGTCTGGTGCACATACTGAAGCTTGTTTTCTTTATCTGTATACTGAATGCCAAAGGCTTTTGCAAAGCCGTCGCCGAAGTTATGGCTGGTACCGGACTGCAGCGCTTTTCCATCGTGCATCAGCGCCTCGATCGTATAGGTCGCCTCTGCGCCGGCAAATTTTTCCTTGTCCGTCTTCTGTCCCTTCACAACCGGGATTGCCAGAACCTGTTCGCAGAAATCCGCGTACACGTTCAGCATCTGAATGGTGCGCTCCTCTGCTTCCTCGGCAGTTGCGTGAGCCGTATGGCCCTCCTGCCACAAAAACTCGCGGGAGCGGAGGAACGGACGTGTTGTTTTTTCCCAGCGCACAACGGAACACCACTGGTTATATACCTTCGGCAGATCTCTGTGAGACTGGATTTCCTTCTGATAAAAATCGCAGAACAGCGTCTCAGAGGTAGGACGTACACAGAGACGTTCCTGCAGCGGCTCCAGACCTCCGTGAGTCACCCAGGCAACCTCCGGTGCAAAGCCCTCCACATGGTCCTTTTCTCTCTGCAGCAGAGATTCCGGGATAAACATCGGCATGTACACATTCTGCACTCCCGTTTCCTTAAACCGTCTGTCCAGCTCATTCTGGATATTTTCCCAGATGGCATAGCCTGCGGGCTTGATCACCATGCAGCCCTTTACACTGGTGTAATCGCAGAGCTCTGCTTTTTTTACCACATCCGTATACCATTGTGCGAAATCCTCCTCCATGGAGGTGATCGCCTCTACCAGTTTCTTGTCCTTTGCCATGATTCTTGTTCTCCTTTTTCTCTCATTGCTTATACCCGGATCGTAATCTCTTTTCCTGTCCGGGTGTATTTATAATACCGCACACCCGCTGCGTCCAGCATCCGCTTGGAGGCTATCACAGACGGGGTATCCGCGTATTTGTCACTGTCATAAACGATGGTCTTGATCCCCGCCTGGATGATCGCCTTGGCGCACTCATTGCAGGGAAACAGAGAAACATAAAGCTTTGAGCCCTCCAGGCTTCCCCCGCGGTAGTTCAAGATCGCATTCAGCTCGCTGTGTGTTACATAGAGGTACTTTGTATGGAGCTCATCGCCTTCCCGGTTCCACGGAAACTCATCATCGGAGCACCCCATGGGAAATCCGTTGTAGCCCATGGACAGGATCTTGTTGTCCTGACTCACAATACAGGCGCCCACCTGGGAGTGGGGGTCTTTGGAGCGCATCCCCGAAAGCATGGCCACACCCATAAAATACTCATCCCAGGAAAGATAATCTCTCCGTTTCTCACAGCTCTTCTCCATAATCGTACCTCCCTTACCTTACCAAAAAAGTGTGCTCTTTTCAAATCTTATTTTTCGATCAGCGAAATCCTTCTGGCATGACGCTCATCCCCGGAAAACGGTGTGTTCAAAAAGGTATCCACGATCTTCACCGCCAGGCCGGGACCTACGACTCTTCCTCCAAGCGCCAGCACGTTGGCGTCATTGTGCTGTCTTGTCGCCTCTGCGCAGAAGCAGTCCGTGCACAGGGCAGCCCGGATCCCCGGAAAACGGTTGGCTGCAATGGAAATGCCGATGCCGGTTCCGCAGATGAGGATGCCTTTTTCGCACTCCCCGTCCAGAATGGCCTGCGCTACCTTTTTGGCATAGACGGGATAGTCCACCGCCGCAGTGCTGTCGCAGCCGTAATCCCGGTATGCAAGTCCCTTCTCGTCCAGATATTTTTTAATCTCCTGTTTTAATTCATAACCGCCGTGGTCTGAACCAAGTGCTATCATATTTTTTCCTCCAGATAAATAATTTTGTGTCCCGCCGCCTTCAAAAGCCGGTTCATAATGGCAGCTCCCATGCGCGGCGTAAAAAACGCTTCCGAATAAATGGCGCTCACCTGGCAGTCATCAAACTCCCGGAGCACCTGATAGAGATGACGGGCAATGCTCTCTTCCTCTGCCCGGCTTCCAATACATTTCACAATACCTTTCGGATACCGGTCTTTGGTCTCCTCTGAGGCAATGATCCCTATGGACTGCCCTTTGGCCTCTCCCTCAAGGGCAAACCGGTTAATGGCATCCACCACCGCATCCATGGGACCCTCCACAATGGAAAGCTCCGCTTTTGGAGCATAATGACGGTACTTCATTCCCGGCGCCTTGGGATGCACACCGCTGTCGCTCTTTAAAAGCCCCTTGTCCATGCGCACCTCTCCAAGGATTTCCTGAAGCATCTCCAGAGAAATATAGCCCGGCCGCAGCACCACGGGAATCTCCTCGGTAAAATCCACAATGGTGGACTCAAGGCCAATCCCCACTGCTCCGCCGTCGATGATCATATCAATGGCATCTCCCAGATCCTCCTCCACATGGGCTGCCGTAGTGGGGCTCGGGCGCCCGGATGTGTTGGCGCTGGGCGCAGCCACATAGCCGCCGGCTGCCAGGATCAGCTCCTGCGCGATCCTGTCGCTTGGAAAACGCACAGCCACGCTGTTTAAGCCTCCCGTGGTCTCCTTCGGCACCAGATCAGATTTGGGAAGGATCATGGTCAGCGGCCCCGGCCAGAATTTGTCGGCCAGCACAAGCGCCTTTGGCGGAATCTCCGACACAATGGCCGACAGAGCCGCCCTGTCCGCAATATGCACGATCAAAGGGTTGTCCGACGGCCTGCCCTTCGCCGCATATATTTTTTTTGAGGCAGACGCATTCAGGGCGTCTCCTCCCAGACCGTAAACAGTCTCCGTGGGAAAGGCCACCAGACCGCCGCCGCGCAGAATGGCGCCGCCGCGCTCTATGGCCTTTCTGTCTATCTGTTCTGCGGTCATCACCGCAATTTCTGCTTTCATTCTTTGTCCTGCTTTCCAAATTTACATTCTTTTTCTATTGTACACGATTTTACGGTTGAATGCAAAGAATATATGTCGCGGAAGCCTCGTCGGCATACACGACCTCTCCTAGGGACTGCAAGGTTTCGTGGTTCAGCCTCTCTGCGTATTTTTCCCGCTCCTTGGAACCTACAAACACATACTCCACCTCATACTGCGCAAGGAGCTTCTGCACCGCAGCCGCATCCCCGGAGGTGTAGATCGTCTCAATATCCGCGCTCTTCTGGTTCAGATCCGCCACATCATTTCTCCAGAGCCATTCGTGCACATACCAGCCAAGAACGGTGGGCAGACCCGTGGATGCAGATACACGCTCAAAGCCTGTGTAGCTGTCGCCGTTCGCCTCCAGAACCACCGGGGCGCCCTCTATATTTTCTTTCAGCCAGCGGATGGCCGGGGCATCCGCCGGAAAATCCGTTTCCAGATAGGTGGTGGCGTCAAGCCCCTGGTATGCGGATACCTCCCACACATTGCCGAACCAGGAGGAAACACAGTTTCCGAAATATCCCACAGTCCAGGTGAGGAAAAACAGACAGATGCCGGCCAGGACTTTTAAAATTTTCTGTCTGGTCACCGTGAACAGCCGAAAAATCACATACCCCATGGCGATGCCGAACATGATATACGCCTGATAGGTGAGCTTAAACATGGTGTTCGCTCTCGCGTTTCCGTTCTCATAAATGTCCCGCACATATACAAGCTCCGGAATCAGCACCAGTCCCATGGCGCACAGGCCCAGGATCACGGCAAACAGATCCGGCCTTGTGACCCGTTTTTTCCGCTCCAGGAACAGAGAGACAAAAAACAGCAGGAGCACCAGAACCGGCAGCCCCCAGAGTATGAGAAGCTGATGTGGCAGAGAATGATTCTGCGCCAGCGCCACCCCCTGCACCATGGTCTCAAACTTCAGCGTAAACGGAAGGATCACGGCATAGGAGATCGCCAGCACCTCCGCTCCCTGTGCCAGTGTCACTCCCAGCACACGGCCCGGACGTTTTCCAAAGCGCACGGCATTCGTAAACAGCACAACGCCTCCGGCCACCACAAAATAAATGACAAAATCCCAGAAATTTGTCCACTGGAACATGCCTAAGAGCACGCTCACCACCAGGATGTGGGGCATCAGAAGCTCCCGCTTCCAGTTTATTTTCTGCTCCACGTCTTCCAGACTTTTCCGTTTCCACATCCACTGCATCCAGGCATAAAGAAGACCCAGAACCAGAAGAACAAACATAATGTTTACCACATGGGCATGCAGATCCCCCAGCACAAAGGAATAGCAGGGAAATTCATGAATGGTTTTGTCCGGCACATCCGGATCAAAGCCAATGTACCGGGTGGCGTCCGGAAACCAGTAGCTCTCTGTGGTTTCCACGCCCTGAAGCTTTGAGAGCAGCGGAAGCACCCACCGGTAAATTACATAGTGCATATTTCCCGCAAGGGACACTGCCGTTCCCGCCGTGATCCCGGCCGCGCCTAAAATCCAGCGCTTTTTGTTCGGAAGCTTTCCGAAAAAGCGGTCGGACAGCATCTGATACACCAGGGAAAACGGCAGGACAAAGGCCAGCCCGGCCACAAAGGTCCGCATAAGATTGTAGGTAAGCGCTACACTGCTCCCCGAAAGCTTGGTGAGAAACACAGCAAAATACTGTCCCCCATAGTAATAGTTTATGGTGCCTTCGGAGTACCACAGATCCCTTGCCGGCAGCGTGGTGCTGCGCATCATGGCCTCCATGAAGCCGTAGTCCATAAACTTCTCTGTCCCGTAGGCCTGCGGATGAAAGCCTGCCAGATAGGTCCACAGAAGAAATACCGCGAAAAACAGCAGCTCCTCCTTCACAACAAGGGAAAGCCTTCCTGCCGGAAACACCTCAATTCCTTTTTTTGTCTGCCGATGGAACAGCCAAAAACAAATCAGGGCACAAAAAATGCAGACACCCACACAAGTGAGGGTGGTAAAGGGCAGGATTTCCACCGCCACCAGAAACCAGGTGAGAAATCCCGCAATACCGATGGCAAGCACCTTGGAAAACATCCAGCCTTTATCTGCAAAGCCCTCAAAAAGCCTTCCCGTCACCGGCATTGCCAGAAGCCCCATAAGAAGCGCCAAAAGCCACCAGGTCCAGAAGGTCCACACATCCTTGCCGAGAAGCACCGCAGAAAGCACCAGAAGAATTCCTCCGGTCAAAGCGGTGATCCCATATTTTTTTATCCAGCTTCTACTCTCCTGTTTCATAAATCCTGATTCTCCCATCCTGTGAAGTATATACCAGAGGATATGTACTCTTGATCAGCTCCTCCCGGCAGTTTTGTGATTCAAAGGTCGAGCCCTCCTCAAAAAGAATGTAGGTAATCCCCTCCTGCTCTACCAGACGTTCCAGCCGCTCCTGTTCCTGCGTCGTGTAGATTTCCACCGCGACGGCGGCCCGGTAGTTGGTATCATAGCCTGCGGACCAGGCATAATAAGGCCAGCCGCAGTAAAGCATCTCACCGGACATCGTCACCTCATTCATACTGTACTGCGGGGTCAGAAGCAGATCATCCGCATCCAGATTCTCATTGAGCCATCCCGTCAGCTCGCTTTCCATGTTCACCGCCACCCGGTGATATGCATTGTTGTCTGCCAGTATCACCACAAAATCATAGATTCCCGTGGCAGTCAGACATAGCAGAAGCACCGCTGCCAGCAGCTTTTTAAACCATTTTCCCCTCATAAGAAAAGCCAGGGCCGCTGCCCAGAAAATCGTGAGAAACGCATAGGAGATCATAATGTATTTGTGATTCACATTGATATCCGGCGTCAGAGACACAAAAAACGCAAAAAGTGCGGGCATGAGAAAGCTCACCGCCGCAAGCCTCTGTCTGCGCTTCATAAACACCAGCAGCACCCCAAGTCCAAGGAAATAAAATCCGCTGATCTGCAGCAGATACCAGAGTACGCCCCAGAGGTTTTTGTCCTCCGCCAGAAATCCAAAGTAAAAGGCAGGCTGCATACTGCTTCCCGAAATAAAGAGCTTGCTCTGCAGAAGGGAAAACACCACCGCCACAAGGGCCGTCACCCCGTAGTCAAGCTTCCCGTCCGAAAACAGACCGAAGCACGCCAGGATCAGCAGAACCCCGATGACCGCGGCTCCGTTCCAGAAGGAGCAAAGCCCCAGAAGCATTCCCACAAGCAAAGCTTTTGACAGGTCGCGGCTTCTCCATGCTTCTTTTGTCAGCAGCCGCTCCTTCATCCAGCAAAGTCCGGTCGTTTCATGTGCCGCTCCGGCCTTCAGCCAGTCCAGATACACCCAGACTGCAAGCGCAGCCAGGAGCATTCCGAAGGCCAGATGCCTCTGGTTCAGATAGACGTTGAAGCACCACAGTCCCCAGTCCTCATTGGGTGTATAGCCGATAAAAGCGGTGTTGGTGGATAAGGTCTGCCACAGATCCCCGGCCGTCAGGTGCTCCCAGGCGAAACGAAAAAACGCGGTTCCGCTTCGGAAGAAAAAAAGCACGCTGGTGAGCGCTCCTGCCAGAAAGCTTCCGGTCAGCCGCCTGCACAGCTTGTACAAAAGCATGAGGAAGCCAAGCAGCGACAAAATACTCACCACATTGTAGGCGATATCAAGCCGCATTCCCAGATACTCCAGATTCCCTGTAAGGAACTGGAACATAAAATGATATTTTACATCCGCGCCGCCATAGTGGGGATACTGGGTAGGATAATTGTTTTCCCGGGAAAAGGACCGCATCATGGCTGTGTGGGGCGCATAGTCCCCATATACGGTAAATCCGGAATACAGGATCCCGTCTTTGATGTGGAAGACATAAAACATGATCCAGGTAAGAAACACCAGAAGCGCGCCGAACAAAACCAGCTCTCTGCGAAGCTCTTTTTTGTCCTGCACCAGTGTTTTGGCATATTCCCGCGCCGAACGCTTTTGTGCCGCTGGAACTCTGGATCGCAATTTTCCATGACACAGGATCCCTGCCGCCGCTGCCGTCATTGCCAGGATATTGCCCGCCAAAAGAGGCTCTTTTATCCCCAGACACACATCAGAAAACCAGGCGATCCCATACACCATCCAGGTAAGCAAAAGGATGCCCACTCCAAAGGAAGCCGGCATCACAAGCCAGAGACGGCTTCCCGTCTCCTGTTCGGCACTGTCTCTCTCAAAAAGAAATGCCTCTGTTATTTTTATTCCCATTCCCGCCGCAAGCAGCAGGTACAAAATTCCAAACATAAATACTCCTTTGTAGATTTTGTATTCCCAGTATAGCAGAATTGCGTTTCAAATAAAAGATGTTTCTTTTACGCATTCAGATAGGAAACAATCCCCTCCGCTATGACAGCCGCAATTTTCTGCTGGTACTCTTCCTGCTGGAGAAGCGCTGCCTCTTCCGGATTTGTGAGAAAACCGCACTCTACAATGTTCACTACTCCAGCGCTTTTTTTCAGCAGATAATAGCTGTTGTTTCCTTTTGCCTGTCGGGGCCGGGTCACCGAAAGTCCTGCATTCATCTTTTCCTGGAGCACCTTTGCCAGACGTGCCCCTTCCACGGAATCCGCGTAATAAAACACCTGCGGTCCTTTTACCGCTGCATCGCTGTAGCTGTTCTGATGAATGCTCACAGTAAGCGCAGGCTTTTCTTTTTCTATCACGGCAATACGCTTCTCCATATCCTGCCGCTTTTTGTTCCCGGCGTTCTCCTCATATAACCCGGCATCGGTTTCCCTGGTCATAACGACCCGGTACCCCCTGTTCTCCAGATCCGCCTTCAGCTTTTGGGCAATGGCAAGGTTCAGATCTTTTTCCTCCAGACCTCCCACGCCTACCATTCCGGGGTCAGCGCCCCCGTGGCCGGCGTCCACAAGGATCACCGGCGGATCCTGGGCTTTTCCCACGGTCAGCGCCGCCTCCCGGGACAAAATATAGAAACAAACCAGAAGCATACAGGCCATGGCAAGCTCCAGCGCCCGCCGGCCCCACCCGCGGATTCCCCCGTCTGTCTTTTTCTTCAATGAAAACACAAAAACACCCCCTGGCACATTCAATTAAATATATGTGCCAGAGAGTGCTTTTAGCAGTTCGATTTATTTCAGATTATCAGAGATAACCTGCCATACACTGCTGTTTTCAAATCCAAGCTTCCAGTGCGCCACGCCGGCCAGCTGATATTTGGGAACCAGCTTTACCTTTTCTGCAACAGACTGCGCATCCTCCAGCCAGATCTGGAACGTGGAGCCCTCCGATTCGTAGGTACCGTAATTCTGGGAAGTATTTTTGTCCCAGTAGGTCTGTACTGCGTATTTCTGAATGACCTCCTGTGCCTGATCCATGCTGATGGCCTCGCTGCTCACCGCGCCGCCTGCCGTTGTTTTCCACAGTCTTGTGTAGAACGGAATGGCGTTGATCACACGCTCTGCCGGAACTTCTGCCAACGTATCCTGGATTCCCTTTTCCACCCAGGGAAGGGAAGCCACCGAGCCCACCTCAGAGCCGACATAGTGCTCGTCGTAACCCATGATGATCACATAATCCACCACGCGTCCCTGCTCTGCCCGGTCATAATGGCTGGTGAAATCCTCCGGAACCGGGTTGTCCACGGAAAGCACCAGGTTATTTTTGTGACACTCGATAGACAGCTCACGCAAAAACTCCAGAAAATGAATCCCTACGTCCTCGCTCAGCTGTTCAAAGTCCACATTGATGCCGTCAACGCCTGCTGCCAGCGCTCCCTGCATCAGCTGCTGGATCAGATTCTGGCGGGAGCTTGTCCTGGAAAGAACCTCCATGGTGCTGATGTCCGCGGTAAAATTATCTACCAGCGCCCACACCTTCATGCCTCTTTCATGAGCAGTCTGCACATACTCTGCAGATGCAATGTTTGCAAGGTTGCCGCTGTTGTCCGAAATGTAAAACCAGGTCGGCGAAATCACGTTCACCCCGGTCATGTTGGCAATGGTATCGGTGAGATACGCGTTCGCATCCATCGTTGTCACCTGGTGCCAAGCCATGTTCACCGGCTCTTCCATGGACAGATAGCTGTATTCCTCTCTCTGGAAGGTGCGCTCAAAAGAAACCGTCTCTGCCGCGCTCACATCTTTTTTCTCCACATAACCGATGTAGCCGTCTGCAGTCGCAACCTGCACCCACTCCTCCAGCTCCTCCAGGAGCCGAAGCTGCGTGCCCTTGGGAACCTTTGTCAGAACTTCTGCCTTGATGCCGCCGCGATAACGCACATAGATGTCTTTCTTGGCTGTCACTACGTTCACGTCCGTAAAATCATACTGGATCGCCACGCGTGCCGGCTCGCTGTACTCGTAAACATCCAGGTCCGTGTAACGCTGTACAAAGGAAAGGCTTAAGTATACCGCCTGGTCCTTCAGCCATACATCGCCGCCCGCTTCCTGGGAAGCCGGAGTCTTGGTAAGCTCAGAGGGCGTTGCGTAAAGGATCTGCTGCCCTTCTGCATCCCAGTAATATCTCTGGTTCAGCCAGGTATTTACCGTCTCCAGCGGAAGGTAGGTCTGCTCTCCCACCATGAGAGCGCGCTCCTCCATTTTCTGTGTTCCAAGAGTCAGAACCGCCTCTCCTTCTGACGGCTGTCCGTAATACTCATACATATCCATGGACTCCTTGGATGGCATATACCGCTGAATCACAAAGGTAATACCGCCTGCCACCGCCAATACAAAAATCAAAAGGCATACTACCACAACCGGCATGTATCTTCTCTTCATAATCTTCTTCCTTTCGGTGTTTTCTTGCTGTATCATCTGTATTTACAATATTGCATCCTGCACATTATAACATATTTCAAAAATATTGCATTACAAAATTCGACTTTTCACACTTTCTTTACATTTCAAAAATCCGGGATGTCCGCACTTTACCGGAGAAATATGGACAAACTGCCTGCCCAACGATTCTGGAACACCCCGGATCTCTTTATCTTTCACCGACAAAATCAAAGCTCACACAGGAAATATGACCTGCTTCATCTTCTGCATAGTCCCGCATATAAACGCCGTTTTCGGCAACCTGACAGGCTTTTGCAATGGTTTTCGGCGTGCTTGGCTCACCGTCCAGGTAAAGGGGGATTCCCTGATTCTGGTAATACTCAAGCTCTCTTTTCAACATTTTGCGGGACACCTGTTTTTTCTTTGCCCGTGTCGGATTCTGCGTAATATCCCCTCCTTTCTTTTCATTTTTTAGAAAACACGATACATGGTATCTGAGAAAAGATACGAAGACCTGGGCTGTTGTTTATCTTATATCTGTGGGAATTGCTGTGCACTGCCGCGGCAGGAACGCCGCACGAAAAAACTGGCAATGACATAAATAGAAATCATTCATATAATTGTTGAGTTTATGCTGGTCAATGGTTGCCTTCACAAAACCACAGGCCAGATATCTTTTCCTGTGTTTTATTATACGTTGTCCTTCCAAGGATTTCAAGTTTTTTAGCACTTTATCTAATTTTTTCCGTTTTGTTTCCATATTTTTTATAAATAGGAAAATTGAATTCCTTTACATCTTATAAGATTATGTTATATAATATATAGTGTAAAATCATATAAAGAAGGAATTTATGCCTTAATACAATTGTTGCTGACAAGGATGTGATCGCATGAAA
The DNA here is from genome assembly GCA_937893675.1 of uncultured Blautia sp. Lineage (GTDB taxonomy): Bacteria > Bacillota > Clostridia > Lachnospirales > Lachnospiraceae > Blautia_A. The sequence goes on along the minus strand of CALBGI010000062.1, from coordinate 32,411 downwards.
ATAGAAAAAATCAACGACAACCAGATTCGCTGCACGCTCACCAGAGAAGATCTGGAGAACCGCCAGATCCGTCTCAGCGAGCTTGCCTACGGCACAGAAAAAGCCAAGCGGCTTTTCCGCGATATGATGCAGCAGGCGCAGCTTCAGTTCGGCTTTGAAGCCGACAATATCCCGCTGATGATCGAGGCCATCCCGCTCAATGCAGACAGTGTCATCCTCAACATCACCAAGGTAGAAGATCCGGAAGAGCTGGATACCCGCTTTTCCAAATTTGCCCCTTATAAGGCAGAGGATTCTTCCAACCCGACCCAGTTTGACGGAGCGGACAACATCATCGATATTTTCCAGAAGCTGATGGAGGCTAAGCTGAAAAATATCTCCCCCAAGTCTTCCCAGAATGCACAAACGGAAAAACAGGAGGAGACGCCCTCCGCAAAAGCACCTTCCGTAAATCTTGTGCGGCTGTATGTCTTCCGAAAATTCGATGACGTCATTGCCGCAGCCCAAGGTCTGGGCGGATATTTTTCCGGGGAAAACACGCTGTATAAGGACAGCGCTTCCCAGGATTACCGGCTGGTCATCCGCCAGTCTTCCCATACCCCGGAAGAATTCAATAAAATCTGCAATATTCTTTCTGAATATGGAAAAGGAAAAGCCTTTACCCCTGCCGGAGAAGCCTATCTGGCGGAACACGGAGAGCTCATCGCCTCCGATGCTCTCCAGAAGCTTCAGCAGCTCTGAAGTTTTTTCTGTGATACGCAAGGAAGCCGGCATATGCCGGCTTCCTGTATGTGATACCCTTTTTGGGGTACGACTTACACCTCACTGAGAAAATCGTTAATCTGCTGAACGAGAACGTCCACATCAAGACCGTGCACTGCTGCTGCCTCTTCCAGAGACTCCATCTGTGCAGACGGGCATCCCAGGCAGTGCATTCCCGCTCTCATGAGGATCGGTGCAATGTTTGGATTCAGCTGGATCAGCTGTCCGATCAGCATCTGTTTGGTAACCTGTGCCATGATACTTCCTCCTTTTTATTTTCAATACAGGGCATTGCCTCTGCTTTCTTATTATAATACCAAAACGCTCCGGAAACAACCGCTGTATTTCTAAAAATTTGTTTATAATTTTATACTTGTAATCACCGGATAGATATATTAGAATGTGGATAGAACCCTTACAGGGGGACACAAATGAGATCAAAAGGAGGATATCACAATGGCATATGTTATTTCTGACGAGTGCGTAAGCTGCGGTACCTGCGAAAGCGAATGTCCGGCAGGCGCTATCTCCCAGGGAGATGAGCATTATGTGATCGATGCGGATGCTTGCGTTGACTGCGGTACCTGCGCAGACGCATGTCCTACTGAGGCTATCAGCCCGGAGGAATAATTCCGTACATAAAAAACAGACCGGCAGATTGCCGGTCTGTTTTTTATGTCAGCCAGTTTTTTTCTGTAATAACGGCATCATATCCATGAATTTTTATTTTATCGCCGACACTCAGCTTTCCCTTCTTCGCCAAAATATATCCGTTATTCACCTCTTTCACATAGGAATATACCATCTTTGATACTCGTCCTACTTCTTCTGTCTCTCCTTCGATAAAGACTGCCTCTCCAGGTCCTCCATACTGCTTTGCCCGAATATAAATATCTGCCTCCGGCACTTCAAATCCCACCATTTCTCTGGCAGCACCTTCTTCTTTTACTTTTAGAAGCGCGTCCTTTCCTATAAAATCCTTATCCCAATTTATATTTTTATCAAGCCCCACTTCCAGAGGATTGGTGTGTGCCAAATCTCTCATATAATAAAAATTTGCTTCTGTTGGCAGTGTCCAGGCCATTACCTGAAATTCTGTCACTTCCTTTCCTCCTGCCTTTTCTGCCTCTGTCTTTAGAATTTCCTCCAGTGCGTCTCTGTCCTGAGAGTTCACATAAATTTCATAGCCCCATTTTTCTCCTGTAAAGCCTCCCCTGTTAACAATACTTGGAATTCCTCTGATTTCCATATCCATATGCTGGAAAAATTTCAATTCCTTTACAGTGTCACCTGCCATATTTTCTAAAATTTCTTTGGATTTTGGCCCCTGCACCGCATACATCTGCCATTCGTCTGTAATCTCGCTCCATTCCACATCGTAATCTCCCTGATGGAAATACCACCAGTCGTCTGTCTTAGATGCATAAAGCGTGGATACCCAATATACATTCTCAGATCTCCTCATAACTACTACATCATCTATAATTTCTCCCTGTTCGTTCAGCATGGTGGTATATCTGTCCCTTCCGACTTTTAAATCAGAAATAGAGTTCGGAAATACGTAATCGAGAAACTCCGTCACGTCAGGTCCTGTAATTTCCAAAAGCTGGTGTGTCCAGAAATACCACCCTGCAGTTGTTCGGACCGCCATATGCTCCGAACGTTTCATATCATCATACTTAAATATATTCTTATACATAATTCTCATCCCTCCTCCTACTACATAAACTTGTCAACTTTTTTTGCGATCTTAATTCGCATCTTGCGTTCCGGGGAATCCTCTTCCCACACAGACCACTGTGCATTTACCAATGTTTTGACCATTCCCTGCCACATCCATAGATGGGTTTCCGGAACATCTTTGGTTGCTGTAATTTCAAGTCCACCCCTGTCAATGCTCAAAATTACTTCATCCTTATTAAAAGCCTCAACCTGATAATCACATACGAGAGATTGCAGCAACACCTCCATCAAACCGCCAAGAATGCGCCCGTCCTCCCCTATATACTCTGGAACACCCAGCCAGTCTCTGCATGCCTTCACTGCATATCGTTCTCCAAACATCGCTTTTCCTGCCGCTTCCAGTACACATTTCAGGATATGATCTGCCTGTTTTCGCGTAACATACCCCCGTTTTACAGCCTCGGAAATCGCTGGCAGAAGATACAAAGACGCCCCTGTTGACATATTGATCATCTGATTGCCGGAATCTGTCTCATTGTTTGTTCCACTGACAAAATGATAATCGCATTCCTCACGGAACATCATGGATTCGGAAATACAATCTTCTTCCCGGGTATCTTTTTTGTAGTCGTCTGTTACAGCAGGGCCAAAACTCTGCCATAATTCATGAGGCGGCGCCGGATATTTTTCTCTCGATTCCGCAATGATACGACAGTGTCTGTCACCGCAGCCTTTTGCTTCTACCATCATATAGTCCATATCCGGACCTTTTCTTCTCCGTTCTGCAGACGCTGCTGCCTGTCCCTGCAGAGACATTGTGGTAGCCCTGCAAAGCTCTGAACCGCAAATATCCCAATCACACACATCCAGTTCTTTTTCTGCTCTGTAGGTTCCAAAATCCTGACATCTTCCACACATCAGAAGTGCGTCATCTCCCTTGTCTCCAATCAAAGCCCCCGCAAACTGTCCACAGAAAAACGGATGAATTCCAAATCCGTCATCATCACCGTAGTATACTCCCGTTGTATACAGTCTCTGATACGCTTCTTCACACATCATTCTTGCACGTTCTTCATAATCAGGAACCATGATCCGGAGCGCCTGCGTAACAGCAGCACTTAAAACAGCTTCAAAGCGGCTTGCATAATGAAGGGCTTCCTGATAGGAGTACACCTTATTCCACGGGGACTGAACCCCATAAAAAGTTTCAAAACCAGAGCCTTTTCCGCTCTCTCTTGGAATTCTCTCATCTATTTTTTTGCTCATATTTTTCACCTGGCCTTTCCAAACTAAAAATCACCGCATCATTCCTCGAATGTTTCCGGGTACTGTTCGATCGCCGGCTGATATTTCACAATATTGTGAGACATACCTGCATCTGCAACCACAATTTCTCCGGTCATACCGTCAGACATAGGCGTACTCATGGCATAGGCTACAATAGCAACCGTATCTACTGCCTGAGTTCCGTCATTCTGCCATACCATCAGCTCGTCATAAAATTCGTCCTGCTTTTCCTCTGGTAATCCTTCCGCACATAGATTCCCGGCTGCTCCTGCTGTCACCATTCCTCCCGGCGCCACCACATTTACCATAATATCATAGCGTTTCAATTCTTTTGCTGCCTCTATCGCCAGAGCGTTAACACCACCCTTTGAAGCAGTGTAATGAGGATATCCGCCGAATACCGGATACGGCAGCCATGCGGAGTTCGAAGAAATCAATGTAATTTTCCCTTTTATTTTGTGTGCGATCATGTACTTGCTCACATGCTTGATTCCCAAAAATGCACCGCTGATATTTGTGTCAATCACACGTCTGAACTCCTCTGCCGGAAGGTCATATATGTGCGCATAGCTCCAGACTGCTGCGCTGTTTACAAATATGTCCAGAGAACCAAAGATTTTGTCTGCCGTCTGCACCAGATTCTCCACATCTTTTTCCTCTCTCACATTACATTGGCAAAAAACCACCCTATCGGCTCCAAACCCGGCTTCCTCCAAAATCGGCAAAGTATAATTTCCCTTTTCTATAGAGCTTCCTGCAATCACAACCCTAGCGCCGCCCTGCAGCAGCCGCAGCGCAATATTAAAACCCAGGCCCGAGGTTGCTCCTGTTACAATTGCAACTTTTCCTTTTACAGAAAACATCTCTTCCATTGACCTTGCTTCTTTCACGTAATTCTTCAGCATCGCAATATTCGCCGCATTCATATCGAAATCCATCTTTTTTTCCACCTTTCTTTTTATATCTGTTTCTCGCTTCTGCACTCCCGGGATCACTCTTTTTTTACTGTTACTTAATTATGAAATAAAAAAAATACTTTTTTAATCCTTCGAAATATATGTTTTTTCTTCTGTTTCCCCCTTAAAAATAAGGGGCTGTATTGACGGATATTCTTTTTGCCGTATAATAAAAAGAAAAAGGAGGCAGGCATATGAAACTTAACGCATATATCATTCAAAAACGTTTATCCCTCTACTTCCCTGTCAAAATGTATGGGGACACCTCCGAAAAGATGGATCTGCTGGCTCCTGAGTTTTATATGGACAATTCACCCTATCTCCATTCCTGCCATGTATATCTGGCTACAGCAGAGCACTTATCCCATCGCCCTTCCATAGAAAAAAATGCTGTTTTGGTCTGCATTGGTGACAGTCCCCGTCTGTCCTATTACAAAGAACATGCCACCGTTCTTCTTATTCAAAAAAAAGTGGATTTTTTTGATGTGTTTCAAAAGCTTCAGGATATTTATATGGTTTTTTACAACTGGGAAAGCCGCCTTTTAAAAGAGTTTATGAATCCAGCCTCCATTCAGGATATCCTGGATTGTTCCTATCCTGTTTTTCAGTGCCCCATTTACGTTCTGGACGCGTCATTTCAATTTGTAGCTTCTGTTTTTCCCTCCGGCTTCCAGAGTCATTTACATCCTGCCTCCCCAGTCAAACTTTCCTCTGAGGATTTCCTCTGCTTTTTAAAAGAAAAAGACCTGCGTATGGATACGCATGGTACCTTCCTGATGGAAATGGAAACGGGCACTTTTCTCTGCACCAATCTTTTTAATTCCAATGATGACTACATTGGCTGTATGTATATCGATCTAAGTGAGCAGACCTACATAAAAGGAGATGAATTTCTGGCACAATACCTTGCGGACATCATAACCAACGTTTCCGAAAGAATTCCCGCCCTTTTAAATAATGAGCAAAGCTCTCTGAAACAGATTCTTCAGACACTTTTAAAAGAAATGCCACTGAACCGCAATCAGAAACTTCTGTTAAAAACCTGTAACCAAAATCGTGACTACTATTGCATCTCCATTCACTGTGTTAAAAAATTTTCCGCCCTGCCTGCCAATTATGTCTGTTCTGTATTAGAAGAACGGTTTGCCGACAGCATCTTTTTTGAACAAGCAAATACCATTCTGGGACTGATTCCTTTTGATAATTTTTCCAAAGATGAATCTCTCTCCTCACAAATAGAGCAAAAAATTTCCACTTTGCTGGAAGAAATGAAGCTGTGTCTTGGTGTCAGCAACGATTTTTCTGACCTTTACCTGCTCCGCACATATTATCAGGAGGCAGAAGCCGCTATAGAAAACGGCCTGTTATATCATCCGGAACAAAAAGTTTACCTTTTTTCAGAATTTGCACTGTCTGAACTGATTGCAAACTCTTTCGGAAGCTTTCCTGTTGACGCCTACCTGCCCAACGGTTTTCGAAGACTTCTTCTTCACGATTCAGAAGGAGACGTCTCCTACCTGGAAACTCTGGCTGTTTTTCTGGAGGAAAACATGTCTTACTCCCGTGCGGCAAGACGTCTTTTTATCCATCGCAGCACATTGATTGAACGGATTTCTCGAATCGAGGGGCAACTTTCCCTGAATCTCAGTGACCCAGATCAAAGGCTACAGCTTCAAATTATATTAAAGGCTCTTTTTCTGGAAAAAAATATGAAAAAAGAATAAAAAACAGCAGTTGTATGCAATCATCACATACAGCTGCTGCTTTTATTTTCGGCTCTTATCTGGAGCACGCTTTCAGATCCGCATCTATCTGATCCGCATATTTTGCCGTTTCTGCAGACTCAGGATAGCTCAAAAGTTTCCGGTATGTCAATGCGCCGACCAGTTTCATTCTGGGATCTTTTGTAGAACCTGGCGCATATTTCTCCATAACCGCTCTTCCTTCTTCCGATCTCATAATTTCTTTGATTTTTGAATCCAGTGATAATGCCATACAAGCCCCTCCTGTCAATAAATTATTTTTACATGTACTAAAATTCCTTCCCGGGAATTCATTGTATCCATTGTAAAATGCCTCGGCGAAATTTCAAACCCGACAAAAAGCGGAAATTCTTCTTTTTCGCACAGCTGTTTTGAGGGGGATATATGAATCCAGAATTTCTTGCAGGCGTTCCCCTGTCCTAGATCAGCATCAGTCTTTCCTGATGTCCGTCCAGATATTCTGCGTTTCCATCCTTGCAGATGTCTTCCTCCAGATACATAAATACCTGCTGCTGATCCCAGACTGCAATGTTGTCAAAGACATTCAGCTCCAGGGCATAGCAGGTCTTATCTTCGACGGGACGCTCTCCTGTTCCCTCCACAAATCCCTGATTGCTGTACAGACCAATGCTTGGCCCTGCACCGTGTCCAAATGTTCCCAGGGGATGTGTATAAAGCATGGGCTGGATGCCTTCTTCCTTCGCCCTGGCAACCGCAGTTTCAAAAACGGTATTTCCCAGAGTCCCCTCCTTCATTTCTTCCATCACGATTTCACGGAAACGATTGCCTTTGTCCAGCAGAGCTTCCAGCTCCCTCGGCGCTTCCTGCTCGTTCTCCTGCAAAATATAGGCAACCCACTGCATATCTGTGTGAAGATGTACATAAACGCCGTTCAGTCCAATGTCACAGTGGATCAGATCGCCGGGATAAATCGTTTCTCCGAACATTCTGCTGACATCGCTTCCTTTTCTCTGGAGATCCACATCCGGCCCGAACCAGTACAGATATCCCACTTCGCTGATCATGTTCCGCATACACCATTCGATGTCTGTTGTGGTGGTAACTCCCGGTTCGATGAATTCTCTGCTGAACGTATAATTTACAATGTCATGGGTCACGCTGGTCAAAACCTTCATGGCCTCTTTTTCCAGAGGGCAGACGCGCTGGAGCCACCGAACCGTCAGTTCCTCTCCGTCGCAGATTTTTTCTGCATAGGTCTCCCCCAATGCCTCCTTCAGCTGGTCCAGTAAGGTCGAGGAAAGTCCGTCGCAAAAGCCGTACAAAAAGCTCCGGTTTACTGCGATTTTTTCCGGTGAAATTTCTTCCACCACACGTTTCACCGTCTGCCAGACATCCTCTTCCTTTTTCTGGACGTTTTCATAAATATGGCTCATTTCGGGAGAGTGCATTCCCACTGCCATTTTCCGAATTTTTCCCTCTCCATTTCTGTGAAAAAGAAGAACACTGATCCGTCTCGCCTCCGGCATGTCCCAGGTAAACAGCGTATGAATGATGGGGTCTTCACAGTTTTCACGGGAAAGCACCATCCAGAAATCCATCCCGGATTCCTCCATCGCCCAGGGAAGCACGGTTTCCAGACGCTCCTCCAAAATTCTGGTGCTCAGCTCCGCCTGCTTCTGCAGCGGATATAAGCCGGCCTCCTCCAGTTTCTGCTTCATTTTTTCTATCACCTGCTGATACATACTGCAATCTCCTTTCCTGATTTTTTATAGCTCGATCAGCTCTTTTGCCGCTTTTGTCAAATTCTCGCAGCCTGTCTGTGTCACGAGGATATCATCTTCAATGCGCACACCGCCAAATCCCGGAAGATAAATCCCCGGCTCCACGGTCATGATCATTCCCGGTTCCATCGGAATGTCACACGCCTGGTTCTGGCTGAATCTGGGCGCTTCATGGATCTCCAGGCCAAAGCTGTGTCCCAGGCCATGTCCGAAGTATTCCCCATATCCTCTTTTGGAAATCACATCGCGGGCGACCCCGTCGATCTCTTTTCCCGTTTTTCCCGGTGCAGCTGCTGCAATTGCCGCCCTTTGCGCTTCCAAAGTAATTTCATAGATTTCTTTTTGTGTCTCACTTGCCTTTCCAAGACACACGGTTCTTGTCACATCGGACCAGTAGCCCTGACAGTTACACCCAAAATCCATGGTAATAAAATCCCCTTTGCAGATTTTCCTGGCTCCGGCGATTCCGTGAGGCAAGGCGCCATGCGCTCCGCTGGCCACAATAAAACGGTCTGCCATGCAGTCCACTTCCGGATATTGCCGCATATAATCCTGAAGAATGCGGTCAATGTCCGTTTCGCTCATGCCTTCCGCAATTTTTGTCAAAACATGCGCAAACGCAAGATCTGTGATCTCGCAGGCACGCCGGATCTTTTTGATCTCTTCCTCATCCTTTACCATGCGGAGCTCTGTCAGAAGCCTGTCCACTGGCTCTGTATCCATTATGCCACAGAATTGCTTCAGACGCTCAAAAAAGCAAAGAGTCATAAACTCCTTTTCCACGCCAAGCCGTTGTATCTGATGCTCCTTCAGCCAGGCAAACACATCTGCTTCCTGAAAAATCTTTACGATTTCCCAGCCTGGGCACTGCCGGCCGGCCTGCTCCCAGTACCGAAAATCCACCAGAAAATATGTTTCATGCTCTGTGAGCAGCGCATAGCCGGTGCTGCCCGCAAATCCGGAAAGATATCTCCGGTTCGCCGGGCTGTACACAAGCGCTGCGTCCAGTCCCTGCTCCTTTATCCATTCCTGCACTTTTCTTGTCCGGTTTTCTGACATCATGTAACCCCTCTCCAGCTTTCCTTATAATAATTACGGCGGAGGCAACATCTGCCCCCACCGCAATCCAAACGACCTTCCGCTATGAAAAATTAAAATGAAATTTCCGGAATTCTCAATTGTCCGTCAAAATATACGCCTACATTTTTCAGATCTGCATTGTATGCGTACAAATCCTCCGGGCACTGCAGGAAGATACAGGGAACTTCTTCCCATACAATTTCCTGTGCTTTCATATAAGCTTCTTTTCGTACTTCCTGATCTGTGGAAGTACGTCCGGTTTCAAGCAGTTTATCAACCTCCGGATTGGTGTAGAAGGACATGTTTCCACCTTCTCCATGCTGTGAAGAATGGAAGCTTGCATATAATGCGTAGTCGGGATCTCCGGTATCGGAAGACCATCCCAGGGAGAATGCTTCCAGATTGCCTGCACACACTTCTCCGATATAGGTGGTTCTTTCCAGCGGTCTGATCTCTACTTCAATGCCGATTTCTGCCAACTGGGACTGTACCATTTCTGCAGTATCCTGACGCTGCTGGCTTTCATCTGTCGTCATGGTCATTTTGAAGCCATCCGGATATCCGGCCTCTGCCAGAAGCTCTTTTGCCTTTTCAATGTTGTACTCATACTGAGGAAGCTCATCGTTGTATGCCCATACAACCGGGCTCATGGGTGCTTCTGCAATGGTTCCGGTTCCCTGATATACCACATTGTAGATTGCCGATTTGTCGATGGCGTAGTTAATTGCCTGTCTTACTCTTACATCATTGAACGGCTCCATGGTTGTATTCAAACCGATAAAGTTGATCGAAGATGCCACGTTTTTGAAAATTTTAACGTCTTTGGAATTCTCCAGACGTGCAATGTCCGTTGCCTGAATATCCACTGCAATATCAACACCGCCTGCTTCTACTTCGATGGAACGGGTTGCAACCTCCGGAATGGTTCTCCAGATCACGTTGGGAATGGCAGGAGCTTCTCCCCAGTATTCTTCGTTTTTGGCAAGAATAATACGGTCGCTTGCTTCCCAGCTCACAAATTTGTAGGGGCCTGTGCCGACCGGGTTTTGTCCGACTGCATCCCCAGCCTCTGTGTAAGCCTTCTCGTTCACGATCGCCATAACCGGATGCGCCAGATGGTTCAGAATGGGGCCAAAGGGCTCTGTCATCTTCATTTCAAAGGTGTAATCATCTACTGCCTTGGAATTTTCAAAATCAATGGTTGCGCGAAGAGAGCTTGCATGAGGTGATTCTGCGATCTTTGCGAATGAGAATGCAACATCACTTGCTTTGAGCTCTTCTCCATTGTGGAATTTCACACCTTCCCTCAGTTTGAATACATACGTGCAGTCATCCACGATCTCCCAGGATTCTGCAAGGGCAGGAGCCACATTTCCCTCGTCGTCCAATCTCACAAGGGTCTCGAACATACAGCTGGCTACACGAATAGCCGGTGTGTCTGTTGTTCCATAGGGATCCAGGGATACCGGATCTGCACTCTGTGCAATCGTAAGGGTATCTTTTGTTTCTGACTTTTCTTCTGTTTTTTCTGTCGTTGTTTCTGCCTTTCCTTCCGGCGCTGCTTCCTCCTTTTTGCTGCCGCATCCCGCTGCCAGCAGCATCGCAAAGACAAGAAGAAGCGCCATTACACGTTTGAACTTTTTCATTTGCCTGTTCTCCTTTTCATTTTTTTATTTTCAGAAAATGGTTGGCACAAACCATTTCATGAACATGGTTCCAGAGGGCCGCCTAAAACAAATGGCACGCCACAAAATGTTCCGGTTCAATCTCCTTCAGCTCTGGCTGCTTCTTAAAGCACTCAGGCTTCGCATAGAGACATCTTGGCGCAAATCTGCAGCCCGGTTCCGGATTGATGGGAGAAGTGATCTCCCCCTTCAGCAAAATCCTCTCCCGCTTGGCGCCCAGCTTGGCAACCGGAATTGCCGACAGAAGCGCCTGGGTATAGGGATGGCACTGCTTTTCAAACAATCTCTCCGCGGAAGCTTTTTCTACCATGGTTCCCAGATACATCACGCAGATTTCATCGGAGATGTGTTTTACCACGGACAAGTCATGGGTGATAAAAATATAGGTCAGACCTCTGTCTTCCTGAAGATCCTGCATCAGGTTCAAAATCTGTGCCTGGATGGAAACATCCAACGCAGAAACCGGCTCATCACATACAATAAATTTCGGCTCCAGCGCCAGGGCGCGGGCAATTCCGATTCTCTGACGGCGTCCTCCGTCCAGCTCATGCGGATAGGAATCCGCAAGACGTCTTGCAAGTCCTACGGTATCCATGATCTCCAGAACCTTTTCTTCCTGTTTTGCCTTATCGCCGCCGTACATCTTATGGATCACCATGGGCTCCATAATGATGCTCTTTACCGTCATACGCGGATTGATGGAAGAAAAGGGATCCTGAAAGATCATCTGCATATCTTTTCTGGCTTCTTTTAATTTTTCCTTGTCCAGGTTTGTAATATCCTGGCCCTCAAAATAAATTTTTCCATCTGTTGTATCCAACAAATGAATGATGCAGCGTCCGAGAGTAGATTTTCCACATCCGGATTCACCTACAACGCCCAGTGTTTTTCCTTTTTCAATAGAAAAGGAAACATCATCTACTGCATGGAGCTGTCCCTTTGGTGTTTTAAAATATTTTTTCAGCCCCTCCACTCGCAAAAGCTCAGACATTTTCCTTCTCCTTTCCAAAATTAAAGCATTTCACATAATGTCCCGGCTCCACTTCCACAAGCCCCGGATTGTCTGTTTTGCATTTTTCGCAGGCACAGTTGCATCGGGGACAGAAGCTGCAGCCCTCCGGAAGATTCGCCGGATCCGGCATCAGCCCTGGAATGGGATTCAGCCGCTTCGCATGAGATTCCAGGTCCGGAATCGAACCAAACAGTCCTTTTGTGTATGGATGACAGGTATTGCCGTAAATCTGCTCCAGAGAACCAAACTCCACGATTTCTCCAGCATACATAATGGCAACCTTATCACAGACCTCCGCCACAATGCCGAGATCATGGGTGATCAGTATCATGGACGTCTGCTTTTCTTTTTTTAATTTGACGATCAGATCCAGCACCTGTGCCTGAATGGTAACATCCAGCGCGGTTGTGGGTTCGTCTGCCAGCAGAAGATCCGGGTTACAGGAAAGTGCGATGGCAATGACAACTCTTTGTTTCATACCGCCGGAAAACTGATGCGGATATTCCCCATAGCGTTCTCCCGGAATCCCTACCATTTCCAGTCTTTCGGTTGCCTTGGCCGCCGCCTGCGCCTTTGAGCACTTTTCATGGATACGGATACTCTCTGCGATCTGGTCGCCCACCGTCATAACCGGATTTAACGAAGTCATGGGATCCTGAAAGATCATGGAGATTTTCTTTCCGCGGACTTCGCGAAGCTTCTTTTTGTTCAGCTTCAGCAGATCCTCTCCTTCAAACAGAATCTCTCCTTCCGTAACCATGCCCGGGGGATTGGGGATCAGCCCCATAATGCCAAGCGCCGTTGTTGTTTTTCCGGCGCCGGTCTCTCCTACCAGACCAAGACTTTCCCCCTTCTTTAATGTAAAATTTAATTTATTTACTGCTTCTACAATTCTTTTATCTGCGCGATACTGAATTGAAAGATCTTTTATTTCAAGAATATTTTCCATAGCTTTACAACCTCTTCTTAGTTTTTCAGACGTGGGTCAAGCGCATCCCGCAGGCCGTCTCCCAGCATATTTAATGCAAAAATCGTGACCATGATCGCAATACCCGGGAAAATACACATATGCGGATAATTCATGATGTACTGTCTCGCTGCGGAAAGCATCGAGCCCCATTCCGGTGTCGGCGGCTGGATGCCCAGTCCCAGAAAGCTCAGAGAAGACGCAGAAAGGATCGCACCGGCCATACCAAGTGTCGCCTGGACAATGATTGGAGCAATACAGTTTGGAATAATATGCTTTAAGATAATTCTTGCATCGGAAGCGCCGATACTCTGCGCCGCCTCAATATATTCCTGATCCTTAATGGTCAGAACCGAGGAGCGGACAACTCTGGCATACCCGGGAATATCTGCAATGGCAATGGCGATGACCATGTTGGTCAGCCCCGGCCCCATGGCTGCCGCCAGGGAAATTGCCATCAGCATACCGGGAATGGACATCAGGATATCCATGGCTCTCATCAAAAAGTTGTCCACTTTGCCGCCATAATATCCGGAGATCGCGCCAAGAAGACCGCCCACGATGATCGCTGTGATAATGGAGGAAAAGCCTACCAACAGAGAAATTCTTGCCCCGTGGATGATACGGCTCAGAATGTCGCGTCCGAAATTGTCCGTGCCCAGCAGATGCTCTGCGCTGGGTCCTTCAAAGGTATGTGAATAATCCTGCAGATCATATGGATGAGGCGCAATCAAGTCTGCAAAAACCGCACACAGAATCATAAGGATCAAAATTGCCAGCCCCAGCATTGCACTTTTATTTTTACGAAGCCGGCGCCACGCATCGCGCCAGAATCCGGTTTTTACAGGTTTTACCGTCTGCTCTTTAGTTTTTCGCATTCTTCTCGCCTCCTTTTTTTCTCTTGCCGAGCTTATACTGTGATTTAATTCTCGGATCCAGATATGCGTAAAGGATATCCACCAGCAGATTTACAATACTGAAGGAGATCGCCAGCAGAAGCACGCCGCCCTGTACGACCGGATAATCACGGGTGCTGATACTGTCGATAATATATTTTCCAAGTCCCGGGATGGCAAATACCGTCTCGATCAAAAGAGAGCCGCCCAACAGTCCGCCGAACTGCATACCGATTACAGTTACCACCGGAATCATCGCATTTTTCAGCGCGTGAAAAATGATGACCCTGCTCTCTTTCTGTCCTTTTGCTCTTGCTGTTCTGATATAATCTGCCCGGATCACCTCCAGCATACTGGATCTTGTCATACGCATAACCGTTGCCGAGGAGTGAAGTCCCAGGGTAAACGCCGGCAAAATCCAGTACTCCGGCCCATAGGAGCCCGAAGCAGGCAGCCAGCCAAGCTGTACGGAAAAAATCAGCACCGCCATCAGGCCGGCCCAGAAGGTGGGCATGGATACTCCCAACAGTGAAATGGATGTGGCGATCCGGTCAAAGATCGAATACTGTTTTGTCGCGGAAATAATACCTGCGGTTACTCCCACGAGCACCGAAATGGTCACACTCAGGATCGCCAGCTGCACAGTGGTCGGAAAACGGGATGCAATCTCCTCGATCACCGGTTTTCCGGTCATATAGGACTCGCCAAAATCCAGCTTGAACACAACATTTCCTATGTACCGTCCGAGCTGTACCAGATATGGATCGTTCAGTCCCAGCTCTTCTGTCACCTGTTCCAGTGCTTCCGGCGTCGCGCCGTCGCCCAGGATCATTCTTGCCGGATCGCCCGGGGTGAAATAATTGATCGAGAATACGATAACCATTACGCCAAGCAAAACCGGTACCATCATCAAAAGTCTTTTTCCAATATATTTTGACAATTTCCTCACTCCTCCTCACAAATGCCTTTTTCTTTGGAAAATCTCAGCAAAGCGTCCCGCATTCTCAGAATGGCTGTTTCCAGTTCTTCATCGCTTGCAAATACGCCGTGCACAATGCGGATATGCCCTTTTCCTTTTTCTCCATAGGGCAGGCCGGAATTAATGGAAACCTGCGCGTGTTCTCCAAGGTACGCCATGATCTCGCTCTCCGTCCCGAGCTTTGACACGTCCACCCAGGACAAAAAGCCGGATTCTGATACCTTCATGGACACTCCCGGAATGTCGTGCAAATGCTCATAGACAATTTTGCGTCTCCGGTCAAAGGTCTCAAAATATGCTTCCATAAACCCGCAGTCCTTCAGCGCCGCAATGGCTCCCATCTGTGCGCTTGTGCTGGTCGCGCCAATGACAGAAACGGCGGTGCCGTACATTTTGTCCATAATGACATCGTCTGCGACAATATAGCCAACTCTTAATCCACTGAGCCCCATTCCCTTGGAAATAGAGAATACGGTCACCGTTCGTTCCCACATTCCCGGAAGCGCTGCGATGGTGACCATCTCAATCCCGTCAAACACCGGTTCTTCAAAAGCCTGGTCCACTACGACGATCAAATCATTTTTCACCACAAATTCGGCCAGCTGCTCCAGCTTTTCTCTTCGGTAAGAGACCGTCGTCGGATTGTTGGGATTTGTGAGCACGATCATTTTTGTTTTTGGTGTAAGACGCTCTTCAAAATCCCTGATCTCAAACTGGTACCCGTTTTCTGCATAAACGGGAATCCGAACCGGAACTCCTCCCAGAATTTCCGTGTTCTGAAAATTATTGGGATAGCTTGGGTCAATGATCATGACCTCGTCCCCGCTGTTGATAAAAGGCACCATTGCAAAAAACAGTCCTGCATCTGAGCCCGGCGTGATAATGATGTTCCGCTCCGGAACCACATCCAGACCGTTTACTTTTTTTAACTTTTTTGCGATCTCCTTCTTCAGCTCACTGTTTCCAATGGGGGTGGTGTAATGGCTTGCAAAACCACTGTTGATAGAATCGATCATCGCATCCGCAACATGCCTGGGCATGGACGGGTCCGGATAAAAAGGATCGGCCCAGGACATCAGAGCGACTCCCTGTTCGCTCATTTTTGCCACCGCATCTCCCACATCCGCTTTTTCTACTGCTGAAAAAAGACCGCCTTCCGCTTTTTGAAAAGCAGGTATCATTTTTTCTGTTACCATGTCATTTTTTCCTTTCCTGCTGCTTTCTTAAATATTTATTGGCAAGCCGGCGAAACCTTCCATTCCACCAGTCCCAATTTTTCAAACAGTTCATAGAATTCCGGCAGAAATTCCATACACTCTATATCCGTCTGATACCGGACACGTCTGGAAATCTCTTCCAAAGGTCTTGTGCCGTCTGTCTCGTAAAAAATATAATCCATGCACTTCATTGCCAGAGGATATTTTTCTGTGAATTTCCGATACTGCTGTTTCTGCGCGTCATCCATCTCTGCCAGAATACAGCGCATGGCAGCTGGTCCGCGAAATGTCCTCGCCGGAATCCCTGTCTTGCTTTCTCCTGCTGCTTCCCAGGGTTCAAATTCAGACAGCAGCCGGCTGTATAGCTTCCGCTCTTCCAAAAACACTTCCTCTGCTGCGCCTGCTTCCTGCGCAAGCAGTCTCTCATAGCGTCTCAGCGTCTCCTCGGCCAGCTCTTTCAGATAAGCTGCCCGGGCGCTTTTCTCCTTGCAGTCGCTTCTTCTCAGCGCGTCTATCCGCCGGAAAAATCTCTGCGACGTAACCGGCAGCAATTCCTGCGCATATTCCAGATTCATGGCTGCATAGATGTAGCAAAATGCCGCCGCTGCCGCTGCCGCCCGCTGCAGCATGCCTTCGTCCACATGGGCCTCATCGTCTGCACTGGTATGATAGGTTTTATCCGGCCACTGCGTCAGAGCCACTGTCGGAATATTGATGGTGGGATCTGAAAGAATATAATGATCGCTTCCAAACACAAAGGGAACCCGCACAGAGGAAAACATCGGCACAAATACCTGATCGCCTCCAAAGGCGCATTCTCTGGACAGCGCCTGAAAAATCGCCTCTCCCAGATCGCCGGAGAAGGCGTGCGCGCAATCCGGGGTGTCCACCAGGATCAGCGGACCTGCATCTTTTCCCTGTTTTCCTGCAACCATGTCCATATTAAAGCCTGCCACGATTTCTGAAAGCTCCTTCTGGCGTTCCTCCAGATATGCGTAGGTTCCGGTAAATTCCGGTATCAAAAGCAAT
This sequence comes from uncultured Blautia sp., assembly GCA_937893675.1. Lineage (GTDB taxonomy): Bacteria > Bacillota > Clostridia > Lachnospirales > Lachnospiraceae > Blautia_A. The sequence goes on along the minus strand of CALBGI010000062.1, from coordinate 15,353 downwards.
CGAATGGTCCGCCTTGGTTTTTCCAGCACGCCCTCGTCGATCAGTGACTGCAGGACGCCCATCGCCTCTATTGCACTGGCTGCACCGGAAGCATTATCATTTACACTGGAACGCGGATGGCACAAATGCGCGGTCATCAGAACCTCTTCCTGCGTTTCTCCCGGTATCCAGGCCTCCACATTTTCCAGGGTTCCATCCTTGATCTCAGAAGCTATTTTAAATCGTACCAACGGCTGCTTTTTCTCTTTCTGCATTTCGATACAGACTTCTTTTAATCGTCTGCCGGCCTCCGGGCTGACGGCAAATCCGCGCAGCCGACTTTCCGACTCTTTTGTATAATGGTGAAAGCTCAAATTTGCATGGGCTCTGCAAAGCTTCGCATCCTCGCTGACATTGACGCGGACCGGCCTGATCTCCGGCATGGAAACCGTGATGATGGCAGCCGCCTGCTCGCGTATCATTTTTTCTGTCCACCGCTCAAAACCATTTTCCACAAAAATGGCTTTCCCTCTTATATCCTCCGTCCACTCTTCCGGAGAAATCTCATCGGGAATATACACGACCGGAATATCTTCTTTTGAAAAATCCCCTGCCGCGCTTCTCTGGATCAGAGACATCTCTTCCAACGTATAGTTTGCAAGACATTCCTTCCATGGAGCTGCCAGCTCTAACCACGCCTCACTGCAGTTCCATTCCCGAAACATCGTCTGCGTAAAACATTTTTTCTTTAAATCCGCCGGATAGGTGCGAATCTGGTGTTTTACCCCCAGCTGCCCCAATATCTGACCGGCGGTAAACGCCGCCTGGCGATATCCTTCCGATGCCTGAATTCTGTGAAAGCGTGCAATCTGCTTTACAATTCTGTGAATCCGCTTCCCATCACAGTTCTGATATACGGTTTCGACGGTATGCTGTAAATTTTTGTTATTCATCATTCCTCCCCGTTTCTTCTTCCCTATGTCAATTTTGTATAAAAGAAAAAGTTGAATTTTGTTGTTTTTAAGTATATCATATAAATAATCAATGTTTAGAAATGTCGAGAATTCAGAATTCTCATGCTCTTTTTTTCTCATTATGTTTTGAAATTTGGGAATACATTCTGCATATTAAGCTATTTCTTTGCATAAAACAGCAGCTGTTCTGACTTCCCAGGCAAAAGAATTCAGAATTCTCGCTCTGTCTGACTAAAGAAAGGAGAATTATTATCAAAACACTTTTATCCAAAATTCAAAGTTTGAATTCGATCTTCAATAAATCCTTAACCGCCTTTACACATTTGGCCGCACTCTGTGATCAAATGTGCAATATCATCGGCTGTAATATCTATGTTTTTGACCTGGAAGGCAATATTATTGCCTATTCCATTGCCTCCAAATTTGAGTGCCCCTATACGGAGCTTTCTCTGCAGGAGAAAAAGCTTCCCTCTTATTATTTTAATCTGTTCAATACCATGGAAACCTCCATGACCGGACAATACGAAAAAATACCGGTCTGTACCTACGCAAACGTAAAAGTCTGCGAATTTAACGACCGATATTTTTCCTTATATCCGATTTATTTAAACTGCAAAAAAATAGCCGGCATCCTGCTGATCCGATATGGCACAAATTTTTCTCAAACCGACAATATTCTGTGCGAGTATGCCAGCGCGATCATATGTCTGGAACTCTTCCAGCAAAAACAATTGGATATCCAGCAGAAATCCCTGGAGCAGGTTGCCGTAAAACTGGCGGTAGGCTCCCTTTCTTTCAGTGAGCTGCGCTCGGTTTCCGTAATTCTCGAGCAGCTGGACGGCGGTGAGGGGTGTATCTTCCTGAACAAGATTGCCGAGGAATGCTTTTCCACCCACTCCACCGTATCCAGCGCCCTGAAAAAGCTGGAGGCCGCAGGGGTGATCAGTACCAAATCCCAGGGGGTAAAGGGGAAATATGTAAAGATCACAAACCATAAGCTGTATGAGGAGATTTATATTACCGAAAAACAATATCGCAAAAAGAAACAAAAGAAAAATAAATCTTAATCAATCAAAAAAGGCGCTGTAAACGCTGTAAAACAGGTCAGCAACCCTGTTCTACAGCGCCCGCTCACATCATTTTGCGAGGTTATTTCTTAATAAATGCCGCGATATCCGCTATCACTGCCTCGTCTACCTTCTGCTGCTTCATATAATCCGCATTTCCATTCTCGAGATCTCCGGCCATAAAAAGATGGGTAATTCCCGGATAGCTGTGGAATTCCCAGCCTTCCTTTTCCCCAAAGGCCGCTTTCCACAGGTTGTAATCTTCCATAGTCACCTGGTAATCTTCTTCTCCCTGAAGGACCAGACAGGGCGCCGTCATATCCGTCGCACTCTCAACGGGATCATAATTCTTCAGATCCTCCCAGTAAGCTTTGTAGGCTCCCATGACTGCTTCGTCATCTCCAAGCGACTCCAGGTCATCAAGCTTATCCAGCGCTTCATAGATTGCCTGCTTCTGCGCTTCTGCCTCCTCATCCAGCTCTGTTTCAAAGGAATACAGAAAATCATACTGCTCCCGTGTCATAACCGCCAGATCTCTCGCCGGCGCTGCCATAAAAATATATCCGGCCGCTTTTTCGCCGTCAGCAAGAGCGCTGTCAATTCTTGGAAGAGCTTCGCCGCCCAGAGAATGTCCCAGCACATAAACCCGTTCTGTGTCAATCTTCTCCTGGCTCCGAAGAAGCGCCACTGCGTCTTTCGCATCCTCCACGGTTTCCTCGTCCAGTGTCAGCCCTGTGTCCGCTGCCATCTCCTGTCCGTAGACCATAGTGCGTTTGTCATACCGATACACTGCAATTCCCTGCTGTGCCAGTCCCCATGCCAGATCCCGGAAGGGCTTGTTGGGTCCTATCGTCTCATCCCGGTCATTGGGACCGGAGCCATGTACCAGCACCACCGCCGGAAAAGGACCATCTCCCTCCGGCATGGTGAGGGTTCCCGGAAGCACCCAGCCTTCCTGTCCGCTCACGGAAAGGTTCAGTTCCGTCTCCGTCAAGCCCTCGGGAAGAGATTCCGCCTCTTCTCCCTGGTATTCCATAGTGACGACTCCGGCGATTTTTCCCTCGCCGTCTAAGGTAATCTGCAGATTCAGATTCATCTGTTCAAATTTGCAGGGCACCTCATAGACCGCATATCCGGATACCTCCGTTGTCACCGGCTCTTCCGTCTCTTTCAGCGCTCCCAACGCTTTCAGCGATTCCTGGAGTGCGGCAAAACCGCCGGATGCCTCGATCGCATTCATAAAATCTTCGGTGTACGTATAATCACTTTCCAGCCTGGCTGTATCTCCGCCGCACAAAAGCTTTGCATAGGCCACCGCATCAAATGCCGTCTGTGTCTCTGCTTCCGTTTCTGTATCCGCCGCTTCCTGCGCACAGGCCGTCAGCGGAGCAAAGGCTCCCTGCCCGCCTCCCAGTATTCCTGCTGCTACAATCCCCGCAGCCACATAAGCTGTCCATTTCCCTTTCATGTCACATCCTCCTTTTCTCTGGTGATAGCCGCATCTTTGCTGCTGCTTTTAGTCTATACTCTCAATACACTGGAAAGTCAAGAAAATTTTGAATTTTTTTGCGCATTTTTTGCGCAACAGATTGCAACATTGAGGAAAACAAAAGTGCACTTCGGATGGTAGCGCGGAAAGTTTTTCATTGCGTGGAAGAATAAATTCGCATTTTGAGTATAGAAAACGCTTCTGCAATATCCATTCCAGACAGGTAGAAGATGAACTCCGCGCCTGCAAGCGAGCATGTTCCCGGACAGATAAATAATCCTATAATCCCTGCGGTTCCCATTGTCCAAAGAGGCAGGAGCCTTCCCGCCAGATAATGGGATGTTCCCAGGAAACTGCGACATTTACATACCAATAAAAATCCCTTTCTCTGAAATACAATCCGGCATGCACGTCCTTTTCCAAAAAACAGCCAGCCTATGCCATGAATCACTTCGTGCAAAAATACACTCACAATAATGATAGCTATCAGCAGCACCGGACGTTCCGTTCCCTGTATGCTCACGTCTACTCTATGTGGAATCAAATATCCATGATATAACCCAAAAACCAAAAGCATCAGCGGTAATGCAAAAAATGCTCCTTTTATCTGCTTCCATATCCATTTCTCCACACGAACGAAAGGACTGCTTTGGTTTTTTCCAAAACAGTCCCCACTCTTAAAATCGTCCTCTGCAAAGCTTTCGCTCTTTTTTCGTGCGCTTTTCAGAAGCCGCAGCCGCCTCTTTTCTGGCAAGCTGCTGTCTCCGAATCGCTGCATCCAACGAACGGCAGCGTTCCTCTTCTTCATTCTGAAGCTGCATTTCCTGCGCGATCAAGCGCTCCAGGATCTGCTGAAATTCCAAAATTTTATTATTTTCTTCTTTTGCAGGGGCTGTTTCCCGCTCGGTCTCCCCCGCAGAAGCAGTCTCTTCGCTGGAAATCTCGCTGTCCCCCAGAAGTTTTACCTTACTTTTTGTGCTTCCAGGCGCCGTCTGGGCAATCTTTGGTATCAGCTCTTTGATCGCCCGAAGCTGCAGCCCCCGGTTTTTCAGTTCTTTGATATTTAAAAACAGTTGAATATCATATGCAGTATAGTAGCGGTGCCCCATCTCGTTTCTCCCGATCCGAAGCTCCATTTCATCTTCCCAGTAACGCAGGACATACGCCTTCACCCCAGTCATTTCCGTTGCCTGACTGACCGTGTAATGTTTATCCATACGACCCCTCCTTATGAAATTCATCTCTTTTATTATACCACTGCAAGAAGAGAACGCAATGAAAATCGGTTGACATAAAGCGACAGGAACAGCTCCGTGAGCTGTTCCTATACAGCCGTTCCGATACTTTTCACGCCGTGCTCCACCTCGCGTCCCTCGGACGCTCGGTGACGGGCTTCGCCCTATACAGCCCCTGATACTTTCACGCCGTGCTCCACCTCGCGTCCTTCGGACGCTCGGTGACGGGCTTCGCCCTATACAGCCCCTGATACTTTCACGCCGTGCTCCACCTCGCGTCCCTCGAACGCTCGGTGACGGGCTTCGCCCTATACAGCCAATCATAAAAAAGTCCGTTGGAATGCAAGCATTCCTCCGGACTTTTTTCCGCTTGTCTGTGCACGGCTCTACTTTTTCATGTTTACAAACTGAGTGTATCTTGGCAGCCACACCAGCTCCACGGTACCGATCGGGCCGTTACGCTGTTTGGCGATGATAATCTCTGCAATATCTTTTTTCTCGGTATCTTTGTGATAATAATCGTCGCGGTAAATAAACATTACCACGTCCGCATCCTGCTCGATGGCTCCGGACTCTCGAAGGTCCGAGAGCATAGGCCGATGATCCGGACGCTGTTCCACCGCACGGCTCAGCTGTGACAATGCGATCACAGGCACGCTCAGCTCTCTGGCAAGGGCTTTGAGCGAACGGGAAATATCTGAAATTTCCTGCTGACGGGAATCGCTTTTTCCGCTTCCGGTCATCAGCTGCAAATAGTCGATCATCACTACGCCCAGATTGTGCTCCAATTTGTATTTCCTGCATTTGGAACGAAGCTCTCCGATGGAAATACCCGGAGTATCGTCAATGATCAGATTGGAGCGCCCGATGATATCCGCGCCTTCTACCAGCTTCGCCCAGTCCTCATCTTTCAGATTACCGGTTCGCATATTCTGGGAATCCACATGGGATTCCATGGCCAGAAGTCGGTTTACAAGCTGCTCCTTTGACATTTCCAGACTGAAGATCGCCACAGTCACATCCTTGCGAAACGCCATATACTGGGCAATGTTCAGGACAAAGGCTGTTTTTCCCATAGAAGGACGGGCAGCCACCAGAACCAGATCCGAAGCATGCATCCCGGAGGTTTTATAATCCAGATCCACGAATCCTGTGGGAATCCCTGTTACGGAGCCTTTTGTCTTGGAAGCCTTTTCAATATTGTTGATCGCGTTTAATACAACCTGCTGGATCGGCACAAATTCTCCGCCCGTCTGGCGCTGCAGGATATTGAACAGCTTCTTCTCCGCTTCTTCCAGAATCACCGTGGTGCTGTCCTTTTCCAGATAGCAGGTGTTTGCCACCTCTTCATTTACCTTGATCAGTCTGCGGAGAACTGCCTTCTCGCTGACAATGTTGGCATAGTATTTTACATTGGCGGAGGTGGGCACAGCAGAAATCAGATCGCGCACATATTCCATGCTGCTGATATCCGGCGGAAGCTCTTTTTCTTTCAGGCGGTTCTGCAGTGTGATCAGATCCACCGGTTTGCCTTCGTTGCAAAGCTCCACCATCGCATCAAAAATAATGCCGTACTGTTTCTGATAAAAATCATCGCTGGTAAGAATTTCCGAAGCCACCAATATGGCGTCTCTGTCCAGGATCATAGAGCCGATAACCGATTGTTCCGCCTCTATGCTGTGGGGCAGTATTCTTTTGATCAGCGCTTCTTCCATAACATGTACCTCCGGTTACTGCGCCTCTTTCACCCATACTTTCAGACTCCCGGTCACCTTGGGATGAAGGCGCACCGGCACCTGGGTCACGCCAAGGCTGCGGATGGGATTGGGAAGCACCAGCTTCTTCTTGTCAATCTCCAACTGCAGCTGAGATTTTGCTGCCTCGGAAATTTCCTTTGTAGAAACAGAGCCGAAGGTTTTTCCGCCTTCTCCAACTTTCAGAGTAAGGATTACCTCTTTGCTCTCAAGCTCTTTTGCAAAAGCCTGCGCTGCCTCCAGATTCTCCTGCGCAACTTTTTCCGCATTTGCCTTCTGCAGCTTCAGGTCATTGAGATTCTTCGGAGTCGCTTCCACTCCCAGCTTTTTGGGCAAAATCATATTTCTGGCATAACCGTCGCTGACATTCACAATCTCCCCTTTTTTTCCGAGAGATTTCACATCTTCCAAAAGTATTACTTTCATTCTTTCTTCTCCTCTTCCTCACAAAACTTGTCAATTACCTCTTTGAGCATTTTCTCTGCCTCTTCCACAGGCGCTTTGATCTGTGCGCCGGAGACGGTGAGGTGTCCGCCGCCGCCAAGTTTTTCCATGAGCACCTGCACATTGACCTCATCGATCGCCCGCGCGCTGATATATACGGTATCATGGTAGCTTGTCAGGACGAACGATGCCTTCACAGCAGAAATATTCAAAAGCTCATTCGCTGCCTGGGCGCCTACCACGGTAGGACTCTCAATGCCCTCGCTGGGGCAGACAGCAATAGCAAAATACTTCCTGTATATCTCTGCGTTCCGCACTGCTTCCGCTCTTGCCTTATAGGAATCCAGGTTGTCCCGCAAAAGCTTGCGCACACGGGTAACGTCTGCTCCGTTTCTTCTCAGAAATGCAGCCGCCTCAAAAGTACGCACACCGGCGCGGGTGGTAAAATTGTTGGTATCAATGATGATTCCCGCATAAATACTGTCTGCTTCGATGTTGCGCAGACGCAGATCATCCGCGAAATACTGAAGAATCTCAGCAACCATTTCGCAGGTGGAGGAAGCGTAGGGCTCCACATAGGAAAGAACCGCATTTTCAATCACTTCGCTGCCTCTTCTGTGGTGATCCAGAACAATGATCGTCCTAGTTTTCCGAAGCAGCTCTTCACACTCTGTATAGCTGGGCTTGTTGGTATCCACAACCACCAGTGCAGTATTGTTGTCCACAAGCTCTTTTGCTGTATCACTGTCCACAAACATCGACGGCTCATAATCCGGATTATCCAGATAGCCTGCCATAAGGGGACGGATCGATGTTGTCGGGTCATTTACCACAATGTGCACCGGTTTTCCCAGGGTTTTTCCGGCGCGGTAAATTCCAATCGCGGCACCCAGAGCATCCACATCTGTGATCTTATGACCCATGACAACCACACGGTCTCTGGTCGCCATAAACTCCTGAAGCGCCTGCGCTTTGACACGGGCCTTCACACGGGTGGTCTTCTCCATCTGCTGCGCCTTGCCGCCGATATAGGTAATGTTGCTTCCATTCTTGATCACCACCTGATCGCCGCCTCTTCCAAGCGCCATCTCAATGGAAATCCGTGCATACTCATACGCCTGCAGATAGGTTGGCGCATTCAGACCAATGCCAATACTCAAGGTAACCGGCATGGAGTTGCCGATATTGACGGTTTTTACTTCATCCAAAATATGGAATCGCTGCTCTTTTAATTTTTCCAGAGAACTCTGGCGCATCACCAGAAAATATTTGTCTTTTTCCAGTTTGCGCACAATACCATCGCAGTTGGCAAAATACTGAGAAATCTTCCTGTCGATCAGCGCGATCAGCAGAGAACGGCGCACTTCCTCCACGCTCTCCAGGGCTTCCTCATAGTTATCCAGATAAGCCAGCGCCACAACCAGCCTCTCATCCTCGTTTTTCTTGATGTAGGCCTTCAGTTCCGTCTCATCATAGAAATATACAGCGATCACCTGAATCTCCGCCTCGGCATTCTCCACAATATCCGACTGCCCAAGAGGGTTATTCACAGCCATACACTGCATATACATTCGATAAATCCGCTCTCCGAAAGAAATCAGAAGCTCTCCGCTTCCATTCTTAACGGTTTCTGCCAGCTTTGCAGGCGTCAGCTCCTGAAAAATACCGCTCATATTCTTGTGCGGGCATTTTTCCTTTCCTGTAAGCTGTGCAAACATGCGATTGTACCACACAAGACGGCCGTCCATATCCATGACCGCATAGGGCAGATTCATATCCTCCAGCATCTGCTTTTCCAGTGTTTCATATTGACTGGCAAAAGCAGTCATCTCCCTGTGGATCAATGGACGATAATAAGAAAAAATCCTCCATGCGGCCAGCGCATACAAAAGCAATCCGGCTGTCGCCACAAATCCGGCCTTGATATCCACAAAATAAACCGCGATATTCACCAGCAAAATGAATAACGCAAAATACAGCGGCCAGCGCAGCCATCTTTTCATTGCACCGTGAAATTTTATTTTCTCATCCATAGCTTCTTCCATTCTTCATAAAAATTAACAGAATCATTATACATTATAACAGATACAGAGAATTTTTACCAGAGGAACAAAAGAATTTTCCTGTCGCAAAAAAGCCGCTGCCCGAAGGGCAACGGCTTTTGGTACTGCATATTAGTCCTGGATGTACGGCATCAGAGCAAGATGACGTGCTCTCTTGATCGCAACAGTCAGAGCTCTCTGGTGTTTTGCACAGTTTCCGGTAATTCTTCTGGGAAGGATTTTTCCTCTCTCAGAAACATACTTTCTCAGTTTTGCTACATCCTTGTAGTCGATTTCATTATTCTCTTTGCCGCAGAATACGCAAACTTTTTTTCTTCTGCGTCCGCCTCTTCTCTTCATGGGAGAATCAGGTCTTTCACCTCTATTGAATGCCATGATGGTTTCCTCCTGTTTTATTTATTCAGTTTATTACAGTTATTTCAAAGTGCTTGTACTAAATCTGCACTAACCTCAAGCTGCGCCTGACGGCTTGCTTTCGCTAAGTTGTCCCAAGGAAGTTCGATTCACTAAATTCGGACTGCGCCACAGCTTGTCCTCATTAAGTTCCTTCGAACTAACTTCGCACTAACCTCAAGCTGCGCCTGGCGGCTTGCTTTCGCTAAGTGCTCTAGTTAAACGGCAGCTCTTCGTCAATTCCGTCGGGAATATTCATAAAGCCGTCTGCACTTGCTGCACCCGGACTGGGCATGGACGGTGCCGGATTGTTCTGGGGATGAGATGCAGCATAGCTGTCGCTGGAAGCTTTGCTCTCTGCGAACTCCTGATCCTCCACAACCACCTCTGTTGTATACACTTTCTGTCCCTCACGGTTGGTGTAGCTTCCGGTCTGGATACGGCCGGTAACCGCAATCTTTAATCCCTGACGAAAATATTTCTCCGCAAATTCTGCGCTTCGTCCGAAGCATACACAGCTGATAAAATCAGCGCTTGCTTCGCCGTCGCGGCGAAATCTCCGGTCTACTGCCAGGGTATATCTGGCGATAGCCAGTGCGTTTTCCCCTGCGGAATAGCGAACCTCAGGGTCTCTTGTCAAGCGTCCCATTAAAATTACTTTGTTCATTCTTCTTACCTCTCTTATGTCGTCCTGAACGGGTTTCTAATGGTGCTCAAACAGCTACAATAACTGTTGCCCATATCAGGCAGCGCCTGAAATCTATGCGTCCTTGCGAACAACAAGATATCTCAGTACATTGTCCATGATGCGTACATGTCTCTCGACTTCAGCCGGACACTGCGCGTCTGCTTCAAACTGAATAAAGTAGTAGAAGCCTTCGTGCATTTTCTGAATTTCGTAAGCTAATCTCTTCTTACCCCATTCTTCTACTTCTGTGATGTTGCCGTTGTAACGGGTAATGTAGCCTTTTGCTTTCTCAACAACAGCTTCACGTACTTCGTCCTCAACCTTGGCACTCACAACTAATGCTAACTCGTACTTGTTCATGCTTGTTTTACCTCCTTGTGGTCTTTTGGCCCTCTGCTCTTCAGAGAGCAAGGATATGATAATATATCACAATTTTTGATTCTAGCATAATCAGACGCAGCTGTAAAGCACTATTTTATTTTTTTGTCAAATTTCTGGTGTTTTTCTCCACCATTTTTCGCGGTACCATGATCATATGCCCGCAGCCGGTGCATTTCAGACGGAAATCCGCTCCCACCCGGAGAATTTCCCAATCCTTGCTTCCGCAGGGATGTACTTTTTTCAAGGTTACCACATCGCCTACCTCATACACGTATGTCATTTTTCTGCTCCTCTCACACAAATCCCGGCAAACACCTGGCCAATCGGCTCCTTTATCAGGAGACTTGCACTGCTGTCCCGAGGAGTAGGCGATTTGTTGATAACCACTAAATGCTCTCCCTGAAAATAGTCAATGAGACCGGCTGCCGGATAAACTGCCAGGGACGTACCGCCGATCACCAAAACCTGAGCGCCGGCAATGGCCGCAACCGACTGGCGCAGAATATCGTTGTCAAGCCCTTCCTCATAGAGCACTACATCCGGCTTGATGACGCCTCCGCAGGTGCAGTGCGGAACGCCCACCGCCTGTTTCATATAGGAAAAATCATAAAACTTTCCACATTTCATACAGTAGTTGCGATGTACACTTCCATGAAGTTCCAGGACACGCCTGCTTCCCGCCATCTGATGCAGGTTGTCGATATTCTGTGTGATGACGGCCTTAAGCTTCCCGGACGCCTCCAGCTCCGCAAGTTTTTTGTGAGCTGCGTTCGGCTTTGCCGTGTCACAGAGCATTTTATCGTGATAGAATTTGTAAAATTCCTCCGGATGTCTCATAAAAAAGGTATGGCTCAAAATCGTCTCCGGCGGATAATCATATTTCTGATGATACAGTCCATCCTGACTGCGAAAATCAGGAATCCCGCTCTCCGTGGAAACTCCGGCTCCGCCGAAAAACACAATGTTGTCATGACTGTCAATGATCTCCTGAAGCTTTTCCAGTTCTTTGCTCATGGAAGTCCTCCTTTCCTGCTGCACCTTCTCTGCACTTACTGTGCCAAAATGGTATCTGTGCGCTTTCCCTGCACTACAAACCGTGTGGCATCATTGCCGGTACAGGTGGACAGGGTAATGATCTTGTCCATTACCCCGGTCTCCACCGGGTCTGTCTGAAGCTCTGAATATCCCTTTATGGTCTGAAGATACTGTTCAAATTCCTCTCCGGGGCCTTTGAACAGCGTATACGTGATACTGTCCACCGCTGTCGTATAAGCGGAAATGATCTCATAGCGGTAAATTTCCTTGGGGGTGAAAATCCAGAAATATTTGCTCTTCGCATAAATCTCCGGCTTGCTCACAAACTCTTTCAGTTTGCCAAACATGGAACCGTTCTTCATATTATGTCCGTATACCAAGGTATTGCAGTCGCTGAAATCCGGACTGTTCTCATAATCCACAAAAATAGCGCCCGCAAAATTATAGTTCTTCTCATAGGTGGTATGGAGATATGTATCGTTATTCTCTCCCTGTACGACCGGATAATTGATATCCGGAATCCCTTCCACATAAATCCAGCCAATGACATCTTCGTTGACTGCTTTCAGGGCATTAAAATCAATATTCATAGGCGGAGTCAGCGTCTGACCAGTCTCCTCTCCCGGAAGCTCCTCCTGGATCTCGTCCGGGGCCCGCTCTGTCACCGCCATCTGCGCAATTTTGTTATACTCGTCCGTTCCCTTCTTGTACTCTGTATAAATATGATACAGATTGTAAGCCGCATAGCAGAACACACCAATAGCGACTACCAGCACAAGTGTCAGGATGATATCGCCGGCTTTTTTCTTCTTTTTCGGTTTCTTCTCTGTCATAGGCATTCTCCTTTTCTGTAAAAGTATGATTCCCTTTCAATTATAAAGCAGGCAGAAGGGAATGTCAAAACCCCCTTTCCAAATCTCCCCCGAAGAATTTATCTAAAATGCTTAATAAAATGGAAGCCTCCGGCGACCGGCCGGATATCAGACAAATAAACAGAAACAGCGGAATTGCTGTATAGAAATCGTACAATACTTTCTCTGTCTTGTAAAGAACTTTTCATCGACAAGTTTCGACATCTGCCCCCTTTCCGGACAAGCCCAATAATTCTTCTTCCCACCGCCCTCCATTCATAGTATAATGGTATCCAAATGCAACAACCATATCAATTCATCAGGAGGTTACTCATGGCAAAGAAAAATTTGATTGTAGGACAGTCCGGCGGTCCCACCGCCGTCATAAACAGCAGTCTTTACGGCGTGGTCTCGGAAGGACTTCGCCACCCGGACAAGATCGGACACGTCTACGGTATGATCAATGGCATAGAAGGTTTCTTAAACAATACCGTGCTGGATTTTAAGGAAGCACTTTCCGGGGAGGAGTTTACGCTTCTTGCCCACACACCGGCAGCTTATCTTGGCTCCTGCCGCTACAAACTTCCAGAAGCGCTCACAGACGAAGTTTATCCACGGCTGTTCCAAAAATTTGAAGAAATGAACATTGGCTGGTTCTTCTATATCGGCGGCAACGATTCCATGGATACCGTGAGCAAGCTGTCCCGTTATGCAGCCCGGATTGACAGCGACATCCGCTTTATCGGCATTCCCAAGACCATTGACAACGATCTGGTGCATACCGACCACACGCCCGGCTTCGGAAGCGCGGCAAAGTACGTGGCCTCCACGGTTCGTGAAATCGTTCTTGACGCTAACGTTTACGAAAAAAAATCCGTCACCATCATTGAGATCATGGGGCGTCATGCCGGCTGGCTCACCGCCGCTTCCGCCCTGGCCCGCAGATATGAGGGAGACAATCCTCTTCTTGTTTATCTCCCTGAAACAGACTTTGATACGGAGCAGTTTCTTGCACAGGTCAGCGCGGCCTTTGAAAAAAACTGCAATGTCATTGTCTGTGTCTCCGAAGGAATCCACGATGCGAAGGGCACCTTTATCTGCGAGTATGACAACAGTGTGGGCACAGACTCCTTTGGGCACAAAATGCTGGCCGGCTGCGGAAAATATCTGGAAAACCTGGTACGTTCCCGCCTTGGCGTCAAAGCCCGCTCCGTAGAATTTAACGTAAGCCAGCGCTGTTCTTCTTCCATGCTTTCCGCCACCGACCAGCAGGAGGCTGCCTCCGCGGGAATTTACGGCGTGCAGGCCGCCCTTAAAGGCGCAACCGGCATGATGGTATCCTTTGTGCGTGAAGAAACCGCAGACGGAGCCTATTCCATGGTCTGCGGTCTTGAAGATGTAAACTCTATCTGTAATGAAGAAAAAACGGTTCCCCTGTCCTGGATCACAGCAGACGGCTGTGATGTCACAGAGGATTTCATCCGTTATGCCCGCCCGCTGGTACAGGGACGTGTGGAGGTACCCCTGGGTGCGGACGGACTTCCGGCGTTCGTATACCGCAAATAATCCAACATGAGCTTTCCCATCACTGCACAATCGTGCCGTCTCTGGCATCAATAGCAAAAATCGAAAATCTTCGAAGTCCCGCACCGGTAGCAAAATACCGGTGTCGGGAATTACCACTGCCAAAGCTATCCGGATATTTGATCTCCATTCAGTCCCCCTCTGCTGGATTCTATCGCTTATGGTACCATGTCTTATCCGAAAAAGCGCATCAAAATGTAAACCTTCCCTGTTCAGATACTCATATATGATATTTTTCAAATTCGATAACCGAAAAAGAATGACTGCCTAATTTTTTATGATATAATGTTTTAAAGAAATAACGATAAATCAGGAGTTGTGGAGGTGCCTTATGAAACGAGAATTAGGGCTTGCCAGATGTGGGCTTGCGTGTTGCTTATGCACAGAAAATGCTGATTGTAATGGATGTGGCTCAAACGGTTGCCCAGATAATGATTTTTGTGAAAATAAAAGATGTTCGATTTCAAAAGAGTTGACACATTGTTATAAGTGTGAAGAAAATTGCAAGAAAGGATTATTGGGCAAAATCAAACCATACACATTTACTTTATTTGCTAAAAAATATGGAGAAGAAAGGCTTTTAGACTGTTTAGAGAGAAATGAGAAAAATGGAGTTGTGTATCATCGAGATGGCATAAACGGAGATTATGATGATTTTGATGATGTAGAGCAGTTAATGAATTTTATCTTGACAGGAGTGAGATAACTTCCCGTTTGTAAAACTGCGTCAAATCACAAAATCACATGGAGGTGACGATTATGCGATATAAAAAATGGGATCGGCCGTTATAGCAAGTGTGCTTTGTACAGGACTGTTAAATGGCTGCGGCGGTTATTCGCATGATTTTCACTCCAGCGAAGAAGCACAAAGAAGATAAAATACCTTGCCAATCCTCTATTTCAAAATAAACCTTTTATAAGCGATTATCAGCTGGACGTACAGGGACATAAAACCACCGCAAAATGGAATGGTACGGAAAGCGTAGAAGAATATCTGAAAAAAAGAGAGTATGAAATAGAAGCACACATATATCTGAATGCTGGAAAAACAGAGGAAGAATATGCTGAAGAAATTGCCTGTGTCATGCAGGAAATTATAGAAAGTGACCTGGTTTTTAATATTTCAGTATATGCAAATGATACTGACCTTATTTTCTATTCTCTATCGGAACAACACAGCCAACCGGATGTAGAAAGTATTTTGGAAAAAGTCGCTGACGTCAGAAGACAGCAAGAAACCAAAAACGATTACAAAGAATGGAAAAAACAAAATACGAAGCACGAAGCAACTTCTGACCGGTGTGCTGATAAAGGAGCGATCGGACAATGACAATTTTTATCTGCCATTTAACAATACTATTGGGAGTATCCCAAAGTTTGTGTAAACCTTCAAACTGATGTAAGATAGACTTACCA
>CALBGI010000061.1 GCA_937893675.1 uncultured Blautia sp. | reverse complement strand
CCGAATCGGAATCGAATCTGCTCAATCGCTGCGTCCAGCCGTTCCTGGCGATCCAGTGATTTCACATCTGTGAATAGGTCGTATTGTATCGGACAATCCTCTTCAAACAGATTGATTGCCCGAACCGTCACCGAACGAATCGGGTGTTCCCACTGATAATTCTTTGCAAACAAAGAAAATGCGGTTTTCGCCAGATAGGTAGGGCTTTGTGTCGGAATGCTAATCCGGCACTGCCACTCCTTCGTGAAAAGCTCATTGTTGCGGATGGAAATCGCAATTCCGCCTGCTTTCTTTTTATGCGTTCGCAGCTTAGTTCCGATTTCCTGCACCAGCTCCAGCATGACACACCAGACTTCGGCGTTATTTTCCAAATCCTGCATGGTCGTTATCCCGTGCCCAATGCTCTTTACTGGGGAGACATAATCGGAACGCATAACCGGCGAATCATCCAGTCCATTGGCATATTTCTTAATCGCCAGTCCATTCTTTCCAAGGCGGCACTTCAAGAAATCATCCGATGTTGCAGCAAGCTCTCCAATGGTATGAATCCCATAACCGGACAGAACCTTCTCGGTCGCTCTGCCGACTCCAAGCAAGTCAGAGGCGGGAAGACACCAAATCTTCTCCCGGAACGAATCTGCTTCGATGCAGGTAATCGCATCCGGCTTTTTCATATCCGACCCAAGCTTGGCAAAAATCTTGTTGAAACTCACTCCTGCGGAAATCGTAAGTCCCAATTCAAACTTAACCGTTCTGCGAATTTCATCTCCAATTTCAAATCCGGTTCCCATGCAGCCGCTTCCGGTCACATCCAGCCAGCATTCGTCCATCCCATACGGCTCGATCTGATCGGTATAGCGACCGTATATTTCACGAGCCAGCTTTGAAAACTTCATATATTGCTCATAGTGCGGCTCCACGATCACAAGATCCTGGCACTTCTGCTTTGCTTGCCAGATTGCCTCTCCCGTGGAAACGCCAAACGCCTTTGCTGCATAGTTCTTCGCAAGTACGATGCCATGCCGTTCCTCCACAGAACCGCACACTGCCACCGGCTTGTTCTTCAGTTCCGGGTTCAGCATACACTCGACAGAGGCATAGAAATTATTCATATCACAATGAAGAATCACTCTTTGCATCTCGTATTCCTCCTCTCCGTTCGTGAAAGCACGAACAACTTTTCACGAACGCATTGACACACAGCATTTCTTGTGATACTATAATTACACGAATTGTATTTCGTGTTTTCATCGTCATTATAGCAAGTACAGTTTTTCGTGTCAATAGGATTTTATGAAAAAGTGTTCGTGTTTGTTATTAAAAAAGAAAGAGGTATTCCTATGGTCTTCAAAGAAAGGTTGAAAGAAAAAAGAACAGAAGCCAATTTAACTCAGGTAGAACTTGCAGAGAAGGCCGGTGTAACCGCCCGCACAATTCAGAATTATGAGCTTGGCAGCCGTAAACCATCCAATATGGTCACGATCCAGAAGATTGCGGATGCGCTGAATACTACTACTGAGTACCTGCTGGGAAGCAGCGGCACCTATGTCGTAGAAGCTCATGAAAAAGGCGGCGCAAAAGCAGCGAAAGATATTGAAGAACTGGTCAGCGAAGTGACCGGTATGTTCGCTGGCGGCGAATTAAGCGAAGATGCCATCGAAGGAGCTTATAAAGCTCTGACCGATGCCTACTGGATTGCCAAGGAGAACAATAAAAAATACGCCCCGAAAACGAGGCGTAAAAAATCCGATCAGTGATATTTATCGTACACACTTTTCGCTATACTGTAAACTGGAGGTGGTATGATGAATGCGGAACAGCTTTCACGGGTCGGTGAGAAACTGGTAAAACGCTGCGGTTCCAGAGACCCTTTTGAAATTGCAAGGCAGCTTGGTATCAATGTCATGCTTTGCGAAAATTTTGGTTCCCTGAAGGGAATGTACCGGGTGATTAAGCGAAATCGTTTTATTTTCCTGAATAACAGTCTGGATGAAAATATGCTGCGCATCGTGTGCGCACATGAATTAGGGCATGACCAGCTTCACCGGAATATGGCGAAAACCACCCCGATTCATGAGTTCATGCTCTACGACATGAAATCCAAACCGGAATATGAAGCGAACATCGTAGCAGCGGAGATCCTGATGGACAGCAACGAAGTCCTTCGTTACATCTATGAGTATGGATACACAGCCGAGCAGATCGCCAGTGCGATGTCCACTGACATCAATCTGGTTGCACTGAAGGTAGCGCACCTGGCAACACTTGGCTATAATCTGCACGCACTGGAACATAAGAGCAACTTTTTGAAATAATGTACATTTGAGGAGCCTGGACTGGCTCCTCTTTTTTTGTTGCGAATTGTGCAGGCGGTGCTTGCACAATTATCAGTCTAACACCTGCATGTGATAGAGCTTCACTTTTTCCTCGAAAGGCAGTCTCGGATCAATGCCTACTTCTTCCCACATCACACCATACGGTGCGCCGCCATCTGTATATCCGGCGATAAAAGCAAAACGACCATCGCAGTCCTCATACCGTTCTGCCAGCTGTTCCCGTTCTTTCGCTTCCCGCTCCATTTTCCGCTGCCGGAGCCGCTGTTCTTCAGCCTGTTTAATCTGGTCGAGCTGCTCCTGTGTATAGTTGACCCCCAGCTCCTGCAAATCTTTAGCGGCAGTCACAACATCCACATGAAAGCGTTCCCGATAATGCTTGTTCATCTTTTTCGGTGAGCCGGTATAGGTGAGCAGCCACTGCTTGCCTTTTCGGAGGCGTGCTTCCTTTCGCTCAGCCTTTGTCAGTTTCTTTTTCTTTGCCATTTGCGGAATCTCCCGGATTATTTGCTGGTAACTTTCTGTTTCGCTTTTTCGGTGCTGTCAGCTCATGGCTCAAAGAAAGCAGGTCTTTGATGGCATCATCCAGTTCTGGTTTGCCGAGCTGAATACTGAGCCATTTTTCTTTGTTCATATGATAGGCCGGAAAATAGCCGTCCTGCCCGCGAAGAGAGCCGATCAGCAGCGGATCGCTTTTCACATTAAGTACATCAATGATGCCTACCTCCGGCAATCCCAACTTATCAGCAGATACTTCCAGAACCACACCATACCATTTATTATTGTCGTTGTGCCGCAGCACTGCATTCCAGTCATGCCAGGGATATTCCGGTTCTGTGCCGTACTGCTGACGTATCCATGTAAATAATTCTTGTCGTGTCACTCCATCGCTTCCCCGCTGTTTTATGTGTGGTTTTGTGCAACAACCTGTTGCACAAATTCTTGCCTCAGATAACTCTCCACGCTGCATTGATGTCAGAAATCATCCAGCGCAGCATCAATCTCTTCCAGCCTATCAATCCAGCCCAAGTCAGATTTCTTCTTTGCTGCTGACCTTTTCTTATCACCACCAACCACTTCAAACCGTTTCTCTTCTGTCCCGAACAAACTTTTAACCTGAATTCTGAAATCCGGCTTGTTGTTGGCCAATCCCTGCATGAGCTGCACATTCTTGTATCTGGGCAGGAGGATTTGACAGATAGCCTGAATGTCTTGCTCCTTAATACACGGTGCCGCCATGAACTTTTTCGTTATGTAAGGCTTTATATCTGCCAGCACCTGCGACATAGAGGCTTTTCTTCTAACATCGGTCATAATAATCCCCCTTTCACAAACTCTCGTGCAACAAAAATATACCCGTTCGGATTATTATTGTAGACTAATACCTAATCCGCTTAATAACTTCATAAACGCTGGCAATCCCTCTGTTCCTAATATTTTATTAGAGTGGTGACCTGTATAATCAATCGCATTGATTCCAGCCATTTTTACATATTTATCTTTTTCTTCGGCCTTTAGTGTTGTCGTTAAAATGCACTGACGTTTTAGTTCAGATAGCAACGCCAAAACACGTTCTTCCTTCTCCGTTGACAAATCTTCTGCACGAAAAGAATCCATTATAATTGGGCAAGAATGCTTCGTTAATTTAGCAATGCTAATCAATCTTGCAATGTAATATACTGTTTCCTCACTTCCAGATACAACTGAGCCTCTTTTGGTAAACAGATCATCGTATAATTGCTTGCTTTCGATATCTATTTTCCCCTTCACCTGATTCATTTCTTCTACTATCGCTTCGTAAAAATCTTGCTGTGCCTTTTTGGAATCCTCTGTCTGTTTCTTTCCTGCTTTAACTTTTTGCTTTATATCATCAATGGCTTCATCAAGTTTTTGTACCTTTTCTTCAATTTCAGCAATACTACTAAAGCCATTTTTATATGCCACTATGTTCTCGATTGTAATGTCTTCATCTTGCATTATCTCTTCAATTCGTTGCTGCATAGAAGAAATTTCAAAATCATACTTTTCTATTTCTTCAGTATACGCACTAATCCGTTCTTCAATAGACGCAATTATCTGCGATCTCATTTCAGGGGTAGACACATCAAACGAGTATGTAATTTTTCCTTTGCCTTTATATGCAATATGCGTAGAGTCACAGTCCATACAACGGAGTTCTCCTACCTCAATATTACGATTAAGGGAACGAAGCTCTTTTAATGTTCCATTCCATAAGCTTCTCTTTGTTGCCAGCTTGTTTCTCATTTTACGCAAATCAGATATTTTGCCAGTTATTTCTTCCATTTCGCATATTCTATTTTGAAATGCTACTTTGTCTTGAATTCGGCTCAAATATTCTTTCGCCGGTGTCGATGTTTTATAAAATTCACTGATTTCCAGCTGTTCCTTACGTTTTGCTTCCAATTCCTTAATTTGATTTTTTAGTCGAGTTATCTCATCAGCCGAGAGCGAAGATTCAGTCTCTCCCGCATAGAAGCAAACCATATCCTTGAAGTTATCCTTATGATAGAATCCGGAATTAAAAATTGTTGATGTATCTTTTCCATCTTGCCCAACAAAGAACATCTGTGCGTATAGTTCCATGTCAACAATTCTCTTGTTGCCATTCACAGATATTTGAGGTAACGAAAACACATTGTTGTTCCAGAAATTCTTGAATTCAGCAGTATCTTCAAAAAATCTAATATCACCTGCGCAAGATACGATGTAGGAATCGCCTCTTCTCACTACAATATAGACCTTATTATTTTCTTCAAATTCCAAATAATAATAGTATTCCTTATAGTTGAATGAACTCGGAAATATCGGTTTATTTCCGATAGCATACAGCAATGATTGAATCACTATCGTTTTTCCCTTATTGTTTTCGTCGCTAAATATGATATTGATCCCATCAGATAATTTGCTTTCGATATATGCCTCATCAGTATTTCCCAGCCCCACCTTAATAATTTTCATGGAAGCAATCCCTCCTTAATCTTTGCTATAAAATACTTGAGTGATAACACATCGAAATTAGGACATTCATCAATTACGACACCATCAATTCGCTGGAAAATAAAGTCAATATTCCTGTTCGGGTATTTCATAAGCAAAGTATATATTTCTTCAAATAATTTCCAAAACCCCTGTGCAGCGGAATTATTGAATAACGCCATACATAAAGATCGCTGGCATTGTTCAATCATTGATTGCCTCTGCTCTTCAGGAAATTTTGAAACTATCTCAATAAACGGTGTAGGAACTCCCCTTTCAAGAGGATTACTATTAATAATTCTTTGTAGAACAAGCAATCTGATTTCTGATGTTGTCAGGTGACGACCATACGAAAGCACTTCATCAATATGATCTATCACAACTCCTTCAACAATCGTATTTTTCTTTTCTGATTGTTTATTCCTGATTTCATTAAAAATAGCAATCAGTTCAGAATCTGATGGAACTATTTTGGGATGGTTACTAATAATCGCCTTAATGTAATCCGCCGGTTTTTTATCATCCACAACAAACCAAACCAACTTTAGAAACTTTTCTAATGATTCATCCGTTATCTTATCTGATTCGATATACTCCTTTTCCGTGCATTCTTCTTTCAGACCTGAAAGTACGCTTTTCAAAGCCTTAGGAGTAATATTGGTGAACTGAAAGACATTCTGTTTAGCATCAATCCTGAAAGTATCCGGAACGCCACCTAAAAAAATAATATATGTAAAAAAATCAAAATCGCTCACATGGTTTTTATATAGAGTAACAAGCTCCCGACCGATTGTTTTCGCAGAACCGGTTTTTGATGCCTTTGACTGGACATCCCAAAGCTTTCTTGCCATTCTGTCCATTCCTGTAATATCATTAAAAAAATCCACGACAAAATAGTTGATTTGCGAACTATCTTCCCGAAAATTCAAAAGATAAAGCATCGCCTTTGTCTCAAAGTCAGCACCTGATTTTCTTAATTTTTCCGAAGATTGCACCTTATACGGCATAAGCAAAAACACCTTCTTTCATTCAGAGACCTGTTACTCTACCCCCAACGCCTTAAACACCGCATCTTCCGCACTGCTGTAGAAAATCAGATTAAAACTCCCTACCAGCTCCGGCGGCACGGTGCCAAGGTCTGCTGCACTGGTAATCGGAAGCAGCACTTTCTTTGCTCCGCTATCGAGGCACACCTGCAAACTATTGGCAAGCTCGTCCACTTTCAGAATCGTGCCGCTGATGCTGATTTCTCCCAGCACGGCAAGTGTACTGACTGTAGGCCGCCCAAGAGCGATGCTGCATAGTGCAATCAATGTAGGCAATGCCAGCTTTCCGGTCATGCCAATGCCTTGTAAATCC
Organism: uncultured Blautia sp.; assembly: GCA_937893675.1. GTDB lineage: Bacteria > Bacillota > Clostridia > Lachnospirales > Lachnospiraceae > Blautia_A. Next base: position 29,132 of record CALBGI010000061.1, on the reverse strand, counting down.
TGATAGTTGATGATGTAATCCCGCATCGTGGTGCTGATGCTGCCACTGATACGATTTCCGTTAGCTTTCAGGAAATTGAACGCCGTATTCGTGGATTCCTTGCAGTCACGGTCGCTGCCAAGGCCAGTGCGTTCAAATTTTCCGTTGCCGGGCAGCATCTGGCTTTCAAGGCGGAATACACCGATCATGCCGGACTTGCCCTGACTTACGGTATATACCTGTCCCGGATTGCAGATACCATCAGGAATGAGTTTGCCGCCGCCCTGCTCTGGCACAGAGACAAATTTTTCTTCAAAGGTATCAAGGTCGATATAGCTGAAGTTCACATCATAGAACTCCATTCCACCCAGCTTTTTCAGCTGCTCCTTGACACGACGGCGCATTTCCAGCGCAAATACAAGAATTTCTTCAATCTGTTCCTTCGTGAATTCTCCATCCGGATAAAGCAATTTCACATAGCCGCCTACAATCTTACGAACAGCAATCGTATCGCGCTGGTTCAGATTCTTTCCAAGGCGGAAATACTTATCCAACGCATCACCATACTGTTCTTTCCGCAGTTCTCGGATAAACTCTGCCAAGTAATCCGTGATAAAGCCGTAGTCGTTGGTGAAATGCTCCGGACGGAACTTCGGAATCTCCCAGCCTGGAATATAGCAATGCAGACGGTCAAGAAAGGCTGTGTCCGTTCCCATCTCCGGCGGGAACGGATCAAACAGAGAGGAAGTCTTGAGCAACACATCCACGCTCTGATTGATATTTCCTACAAAGACCATAGATGCCGATGCTGCCTTTTCCTCTTTGCCGCGGGCAAAGGAGCCGGAAGCCATATAGTCTTTCATAATCTGAATGCCGTCTTTGTCCTTAAACTTGATTCCGGCAACCTCATCAAAGGCAACGCAGTCCCATAAGCCTACCAAACCTACGGTTTTGCGCCCCATATTGTAAAACAGATTTGCAACGGTTGTCTGACCACCGGATACCAGGATACTGTTTGGGCTGATTTCTTTATAGATATGAGATTTACCGGTGCTGCGCGGCCCCAGTTCACAGAGATTGAAGTTGTTCTCCACCAGCGGTAACATACGCGCAAGCAGCAGCCACTTTTCCCGATTGTTCAACTGTTCCGGCTCATATCCGCAGGAACGCAGCATAACATCCATCCACTCTTCCTGTGTGAATGCCTTGCGTCCCTCTCGAACTTCTTCAATGTCGATATGGGGCATCTGAATCGGAGTCAGCTTATGGATGCTGATGGGAGAGATATCCTTCTGCTTTTTCTGTTTTGAAGAAATCGGCTGTCCATCTATATCCGTGATTCCAAAGCTGCTGTCTCCCTCAGACTCATATTCCAGCTGCACGATGCACCAGATACCGCCGCAAAGCAGCCGGTCATATTTTTCCGGATAATCATCTGTAATCGGCACATTGGTGAGGCCAAGGTTAGAGAACTCTGCAAAAAAGCAATCCTTTTTGATATCCAGATGCACTGTCACCATATCAATAATGGTATGGCTCCCGTTCTTGCGCAGCTGGGAGAGAATTTTCTGAGCCTCATCCGGGCGGACAAAATTATCTGCCAGAATGCGTTTCACATTCTGAACGCCCTGCTCAATGATTGTCTCATCGTCTGAACTACAATACTGACCCAGCAGGAACTCCAGCACATAGACCGGAACATTCGCTCCTTCTTTTATTTTCTTTGTCAGGTCTTTGCGGACGATCCGACCGTCAAAGTTGCTGCGCAGCTTCCGGCGCAGTTCTTCACGGGTATCGTCTGCCGCCATGTCCATCATTTCCATACGGAATTCCTGCCTCCTCTGTATCAGAATCCGAAGTCATCTGCAAAGGCAATGTCCATGATGACAGGCTGCCTCCACTGCTCCAGACCGCTTTCTTCGTCATAAACCACAAGGTAATACTGCTTGTCCTTGTCGTATTTCTTATTCTTGAATGTGAAACGCATCCGGAAGATACGCTTCTGCGCATTTTCCTCACGACTGTCCGCCACATAACTGTTTTCGTTCGAGATTTTCTCATTGTCTTCCGAGAGGAAGAAAATGCGGTATTTTGCAGCTTTTACAGTATCGCTAACGGCATCCGACTGGATAAAGTCCATGGAAGTGATCAGGTTCGTAATCTTATGGACGATGCTGACCAGAGCAATCTCTGCATTCTTTGTTTCCATGTGACCGCGCTCCATCTTAAACTCCAGCACCGGAACCAGCATTTCCTGTGGTGAGGAACCGCCATGCACATAGTTAGCACCGCCTCCGGCCACCTTAAAGACATTGCTGCTGACTGGATAGGACACCACCTTGCTGTCCTCATTCCCCAGAACGCGTCCCATGCTCATATGATCGATGCCGTCGTCTTCCAGTGCCGCCTTGGACACAATAAATCTGCGATTGACAAATGCTTTGTCCGCGCTTTTCCCGGAGATTTTGTCACTTTCTGTCAGCTTATCACGCTTGTAAATAAAGCCATGATCGGCAGTAACGATAAAATGATAGGTATTGCCGCTGACGGAGATTCGATGAATCAAGTCCATGATTTCCTGAACGGCCTCCTCACACGCATGAAACACCTCATCCTCGGTATTTGCCTTGTCTCCGCGCGCGTCAATCTGATTATGATATACATAGATAATCTGACGCTTTGTCAGCACATCTCGCAGCTCTGCTACTTTCAAATTTTTGATATCATCGAACTGTACACAGACACTATCCGGGTTATAGCTTTGCAGCACTTGCTGCCGACCGGCCAGATTATCGCAAAGGATACCATCTGCCAGTACCTGAAAATCATCCGTCATTTCCAGTGTCTTATGCGGTAAAAGTGCTGCCATACCGAGCCTTGTATAAGACGGCAGGACACTCAACTGTACAGAAAGTTTTGCCGTGCATTTCGGGTCATCCTGCATTCTGGCAAACAACTCCTGTCCGACCTCGTAACGCATGGCATCCGAAATGATAACCACGGTGCGTTCTTTGGTATAGCGCAGGTTGGCATTGTAAAACTCCCGCTGCAACGGAATTGCAGAAAATGCGGCATCCTGCTGGATTCCAGCATTCCAGGCAGGGAGCAGGCGAGCCAGATATTCGTTCGTGTAGATATTTTCCACCAGTTCCCGAAGCGGCTCAAAGCTTTCCGTGCTCTCCAGCTGGTCGTAATAATAGTAGAATTTCCGATACTGCTGATCCATATTGTAATCCGCAGCAAGATATCGGTCGATAATTGGCTTTAAGCCATCTGCGGCATGGTAATCCGCTTCCTTCACCATGCTGTATGCACTGGAAAGCAGCTGATAGGTCTTCCCAGTCTTTCTGCCAAAGTGCATTTTAGCCCGTTTTTCACAGAGTTCCGAAATGGTAAATCCGTTTACGATTGCACCGATATCTTCCGAAACAAGTCTGCTAATGAGCCACTTTACCAGCACCTGATCCACGGCAAGGAAAGTGTCGCACTCCACCAAATCGTCCACTCGCATTCCTGCAAATGCCGAAAAAACATTCAGCCCTTTGGCAACATGTGCCGACAAAGCGTCGTATTTATCCCGGTACAGGACGCTGTTCATCAGGCTATCGAGGAATGCGATGATATTGCCTGACTTGTAGGAGACAAAGCTCCTCCATGCTGCCGGAAGCTCTGCCTGCACATATCGCCCAGTATAAGTAACGAACAATGTTACCAGCAGCCGTTCCAAACTCGGTTTTGTATCGGTGTATCCGAAATGCTGCTCACAGAGCTGCCAGAATGCAGACAGCAGGTCGTATTTTTCAAACTCCTGCAAGAAAGCATTGTCCACCAACTCGCCATCTGTCAACACGATGCGCACGACTTCCTCAAAAGAGCAGGTACGCGCCTTGCAGACTGCACTTAGCAGACCGACAAGGATATTTTCTTCATTGAAGTTTTCGATTTCCAAATCATAGAACCGCTGAGTGCGCTCTTTGTTGGCGAAAAACTTGATGTGCTTCTCAATAACCGGCTTGTACTTTTCCTCAATACCCAGGTCAACCGACAGCAGGGAGGCACGGTCAGCAAAGAACCGTCTGGAATACAGCATTGTGTCTTCCAGATGGTTGTCCCTTACATCCGGCTTCGGAAACGGTGCATAGATCAGATAATTCGTGGTCTTATCCACACGCTCCAGAAAATACTTTGTATAGAACTGGTTATCCGGCTGGAGATGGTAGATCTTCGCATTCTGAAGCTCAACTGTCTCCATATCCTCGGCAAATTCTGCCTTATCATCGTACCAGAAAACCAGTTTCCGGGTCTCTCCGGTAAATTCCGCATTCAGGCGGTCTATAATTTGTTTCAGGTTCAATTCTGCCATATCATTGTCCTTTTTCCTGTGATTGGTCTTTATCTCTTACAAGAGAACTCAGCAATAGCTTCATCTTTTTCCGGTAGAACTTTGTTCTTTTGATGTACCGTGGAATCGTCATGTGATACGCCTGCATAAATTCCAGTATCCATGCCAGATCATAGGATTTCTCGGTTGACCAGTCACGATATTTTCTATGACAGACAAGCCAGACACCAATGATATTGTAATCCAACGCATCTTCATCGGTTTCATCTTGAATACAATGACCGCAGAGGAAGCGGTATGCCACCGGATCATGGGCATATGTACGTTCAAAATGCTGCCATGCCGCCGCGACATCATCCTTTGTCCAGTGATTTTGCATTTTCCCACTCCCTCCGGTCATTTTTCTTATTTCTTTTCTTTCACCATGATATTCTTGCTGTCCGCCAGCACCTCATAGAACTTGCCGTCCTGGGCGGTCTGGAGCTTGCGGTAGTTGACCTTTACGCCGTCATCAAGGTCAAGCTCGATACGGGAAAGTGCCAGATGGCTGATCTTCTCATCGTATTCCCGGCATTCCTTCAGCTGCTTGGCAAGTTTATCCTTACGCTTGGAGGCTGTTGCCACCTCGCGGGCATTCTCGCTGTGATCCATCATATCCTGCATCCGGTTGATCTCGGATTCATATACGCGCTGCATCTTGTGTAGGTAGTCGATACGCAGGTTACCGATGGTATCCGGCGTATAGCGATGCAGGTAAACCAGTGCCTTGAAACCGTTCTGTTTGCCGCTGTCAAACAGCCAGTAGATCGGACGCTTGCCAGAACCAGTGACAGAGTAAGTCTGGCAGTGATCCTTGAAGAAATCGTTTAGGAAGTAGTTGCGGATGATCTCCCGGCTGGTGCTGCCCTTATTGCCAAGGGCTTTTGCGACATAGTCGAGGTTTGCTTCCAGCGTATCAGCACCGTAAACTGCTTTCAGCCATGCACACAGGCGAGATACGATATCATCGTCCAGATATTCTTCATCGGTGATGGGGATAACATTGTCGGCATCTGGGAAGAACATTTCATCCACCACAATACCCTCATTGCGGTATGCGCGTTCCAACTCTTCAGCAGAAATCGTTCCAGGGCGTTCGTTCATCTTATCCACAAATGCCTGCAAGGAATACGGTTCTCCCGCAAAAAGCAAGCCATCCTTATAAGTAGAATAGCGGCCAAACATACAGCCCACGGCATAGCTTAGCAGGCTCTTGATGTCTCGCTGCAAGTCAGCCTTGCGCACAGTCACATCTTTATCTTCCACTTCTGGGGTCAGTTCGTCCTGCAAGCCGTAAATATCAATAAAAATGCGGTTCAGTTCTTCCTCGTTGGCTTTCAGCTGATTAAAACGGTCATCGCATTCTGTCCGCCACTGGTTAAAGGCTTCGGAAATCGTTGAGACATTGCGGAGCAATGGGTGCTTCTTAAAGTCCCAAGAGGTTTCAAAAGAATCCCAATCTTCTTTTGAAAGCTGTATATTTTCATCAACGGAAGCGGTTATAAAGTTCTTATCTTCTATATTTTGCAAATATGGAATTTGAGGAATCTGTCCTGTACTGTAGTGTAACCCCTGACATATCAAATCACAAAACATTTGAAATACGGGCGTATTCATATACCCCATTTTGACATACGGATCAACTTGAACAAATAGCATTGGCCCCGCATCTGCAAAGATATATCCGTCATTAACCCATCTTGCACTAAATTTTCCTGTTGCAACGTCACTCCATGTAATTCCGGCATGAAAATACGCAGACGTATTTTTTACAACAAAATCAGGATTATTAAGGTACGGATATTTTTTCATGACCGCAGCTTTAATTTCAAATCCATTATTTTGATAATTCACCACATATTCTTTATTAGGGTACCATCTTCTGAATGTTCCACCTTTTATGTACGGGAACCATTTTGATGGGCTATCTACTGTTTTTTCACAACCTAAAATTCCAAAACCTATTTTATCAAAGTTAATTTCCGGCCAAAATCTCAGAAATCTATTGTTATCGGATGTGGCTAGCCCCTGTTTAGCTGCTCCAACATCTCCAATATACTGCCTTTTTTCAAAAATCGAATATACTTCTGGGTTCAGATGATAGCTAATTGGTGCATCCGGTATTTTCTGATAATTTTCTTGTTTTGCAATGTACTCATTCGCATGATTCAGGAATCCCTTTTCCTTATCTTCAGGAATCGAATAGTTTACCAGTCTATAATATTTTCCCTGATAACCTTTAATTCTATTTTTAGCAAATACAAAACTGGCCGTTTGTACAACCTCTCCACCAATCTCCTCAAACGCTCTCGCTCCGAGGTGTACTAAGTTAACAATCGTATCTCTTTGAATCTTCACTCTCAAATTCACCAATTTTGAAAGGAACATCCAACTATGCTGTGTAATCATTGCCTGAAAACCGTTATTTCCAGTCATCTGGCGGCAACGCTCAATAAACACAGCAAACAGGTCAACCTTGCTGTCGGGGTAATTCTTTTTGACAAAATTATTGACCTTTGCACTCAGGTTACTGGTTCCGGCATAGGGCGGATTCGTGCAAGTCACCCAATACTTCTGCGCCATGGTCTCGCCAATATCAATGAGCCGATTCAGCTGTTCAGCGGTATCTTCCACGCCCACGCTGTCCATACTGATCTGGCCATCGGTGTTCTCCGCTGCCACAAACCGGCGCAGCAAATCCCAGTTATAGCTCTCCACATTCAGGATAGAGCCGTATTCCTTGGCATCGGTCAGGGTGTCCAGCAGACCTTCCAGCTGCATTTTAGCAGCGTTCTTCTCGATATCGTCCATCCCCGCGCCAAAATACTTCAGGTGCGCACGGTTGATACTGTTACTCTCCTGAATGGCATAGACATGGCAGGTGTTCTCACCGTTTAAGATACGGCGGTTGTACTGCCGTGCTTTCATCATCACGGCAAAGTACGCCAACTGATAGGCACGATCATCAATATCCAGACCGTAGATGTTATGTTCCAGAATGCTCTTTGCCGCATCTCGCTGGCTGTAACCGGCACTCTCGTAAATCTGCATCAGCACATCAAAGGCATATACCAGGATATGACCGGAACCCATGCAGGGGTCGATGAGCTTGATGTCCTCCGGGTTCAGGGCGGCGTACTCTTTACGAATTTCCGAGAGTTTTGCCTGCACCTCCGGATCCTGCTGTGCTTCTTCCAGATAGTATCTCCAGTTTTCTTTCAGGCCGCAGTCCGGGTGTCCCTCCACCCACAGACGGCCAAGGCTGTTTTCCACCATGTAACGAACGATCCAGTCCGGGGTGAACAGCTGGGTTACGGCAGGGATTTCCTCTTTGGTAATCTTCCCGTTCTTTGCAAAGGCAGCGGCCTTCGGCTCGGTGTTATAATACTGGTACAGCCAGCCGATGATCTCCACCTGACCACCGCGCTCGATGTTGAAGTCATCCTCCGGGATATCGTGAATCAGATGATAAACCACGCCATCCTGGTCAATGACGGACAGGCTGAGCAACAGCTCGGTGTAGTTCTTTGTCTTTTCAAACAGAGCCGGCAGAATCTCGTTCAAGGCGTTGCACTGCTTCAGGAACAGGATACGGAACACCTCGTCCAGCTTGTTGTCCTGCTTCAGCTGGAAAATCTGAGCTTCTTCCTCCGCAGTAAAGGGCAGCTCTGCGTCAAACGGCGTTGTGACCAGATCCGGCTCCAGCTTTCCGCTCTCGGAAGAAAGCACCCTGATATGGGAAGGCAGATAGTCATTGACCTCCATGAAACGGATGGCGATCAGGCGGTTAAACCATGTATAGGCAACCTCCTCGATCACATACTGATATGCGGTTTTGTAGTCGGTATCCTTTTCCTTCTGCTGGATGACCTCTATCAGCTTGTCACGCTGGCGCACGGCCTCACCGGAAATCGAATACGGTTCTGCGGTGCCGATATCGAAGAACTGAGTGCCGCCGAAGCTCTGCGGCAGCGGCTTGGCAATGCCGTCCTCCGTAATACCGATCAGGCGGGCATCATAGCTAACATCTGCAATCAGCTTATTCCGCGCCCAAATCGCAAAATTCTTTATGGCTGTCTTGTTCATGGAGCCAATCCTCCTGTCATTTATAGTTCAATGTTGACGATTGTATCTTCGTCCATCTCTTTCAGCAGATTTTCACGCAATGCGGCAAGGTATTTATCAACGTCGTCCTTACTCTCCAACCGCCACGATGCAGTCTTGGCAACCGTCTTGATGGAAACATTCTTCGTGGTGCGCACCTTATATACCGGCTGCGGTTCTGCGACCTTTTCTGCCGGTTTCACGGTCTCGCCGCGTTTTTTCGCCTCTTCTTCCTGACGCTTGCGCTCTGCCTCGGCCTTTGCCGCAGCTTCCTGCACAAGACGGATATCCTCTGCGTTCATCTCATTGAGCAGGCGCAGCTTCAGTGCCTCCGCCTTATCTGCATAGCTACGCAGAGTGGAGACATTGTTGCAGTGCTCCGCACCGTCCATGATCTCCTTAAACAGTTCCAGATAACGGTTGAACTTCGCATCCTTATAGGACTTGGTGTTCAGCACTTCAAAGACACGGTTCCGATCCTGATTGATGGAATCCTTGACCGGCTCTGCCTGCTCTTCCAGAATGCGCATATAGCAGTTCATAAACTTCTCGCGCAGCTCCGGCAGCTTCGGAATCTCCTTATAGGGCTTCGCCATCCGGACGATGGTGCGCATCTTAGCCACCACGTCTTCCAGTTCTGCATCCACGATGTAGGTCTTGCTGTCCTCGTAGATATTCAGCATATCCAGCGCACGGGTGAAGATGGTCAGCTGCTCACTGCCAAAGAAATCACGGATAGGCTCATAGTCCTCGCCAAAATCCATCAGATCGTCCTGCTCGTCAAATACAGTCTTAAAGAATTCCAGCGGTGCCTGAATCTGCACCAGTGCGGAAAGCCGCTTCTTGCCCTTTTCCAGAAGTTCCTTTCCTGGATAGGCGTAATTCTCATATTTCGGTTCCAGCCGCTCAATCTCAGTGATTCGATTCTCGCAGTAATGCTGGAAGTTCTTCATGATGGTATCTTCGTCATCGGCAGGCGGTGCCACCTTGAACAGCTCTTTCATCACGGTGCGGACGGCCTTTTTCTGGTTTTCCGGCACACGGACGCGCACTTCCGTCAGCAGCTTATCCACGAACTGCTTCTTCGTGATGTAGCCGATGATTTCTTCTTCGGAGCGGTTGTTCAGATTGACACTCTCACCATTGACCGTAAAGGACAGATCTCCACGCTTAAAGAGACGTGCCACCAGCCAATGGATGTCATCTTCCACAAAGCCATAGGGTGCTTTCATAAAGCGATCCTTGATCGTTTTCATAGAAGTTTTCATGTGCATCCGGGAGTTACCTGCCACGAATTGCAGCACATCATCCAGCGCGTGGACATTGGATTCTCCGGTATCTCCCAGTGCCAGCGACAGCTGATTGCTGGTCTTGAACATCTTCCGGATGTCTGCTTCGCCCATCGCTGCGTCGATGTAGGACAGCTTGTGGTAAACCGTCTGCACCAATCTTCCGATTGCCTCGTTGATGCGGCTGGTCACTTCCTTGCCGGAAGTGTGCAGCACATCGCCATTGACATAGATGGTAGCCTCTTTCAGAGCTTCCGTCAGGTAAAGCTTGGCGTTACCGTTGCGTTCCCGCATCTCCACGCGCTTTGCCTCCTTAATGGTCTCATACTTGGCAAGCTGCACAGAGGTATTCTTGCGCAGGAACCGCTCAATTTTTAAGTATGCTCGCATTTCCGTCAGGAACGCATCATCATTCGGCAGAACCACAAGGACTTCCTTGCCCTGGCCAGAGAGTAGGCGCAGCGTACCATCATCGGTGCCACCCTCATACCACGGGGTCAACACACGGAGGCCGATATCGTAATTCTGGTTTGCCTTATAGGGGCGGTCATCCACTGTCTGATTGAAGGAGAACGCATACCGTCCACCAAAGCTTGGATACTGATACTTCTTGCTGGAGAAAATGTCCTCATAGATCATCTCCGCAATCTTCGTGATGACCTCCGGCATCTCCACATTTTCTTTTTCGATTTCGTTGTTGATTTCCTGTTCCTCATCGGTCAGGAATACATAGATGGAGCCATTTTTCTGGATCAGCATCTGGCGCATCAGCACTTTCAGTGCATCCTCCACCTGTGCTTTCAGAGAAATACGATCATCGTCAATGCTGGTAATCATCAGACTGACGATGTTGTCCACGTTGGCTTCGATCTCCAGAACATATTTAATCAGGAAAAGGGTCTTCAGCACATTGATGGCAAAGACATCTTTTTCCTTCTTTTCCGGGTTGATGTAGCTGTTATCATAAGCGCGGATGATCACGCTGCTGTGGCTGTGGTCGAGGAAGTTCTCCAATGCATCATAGAACCGATAGAACGGCACGATTGCCCCCATCTCATCGTCCATCAGCTGCATGGCAGATTCTTTGAACAGAGCCAGCATGGAACGTTCACCTTCAGACAGGTGCTTGCCGGATGCACCGTGGGTACGGATGCTGGTCAGCACGCTGGCAAGCAAATTAAACTGGTATGGAACAAAAGGATAAACCTCTGCAAAGTCTTCTGCGTTGGCGTACAGTTTTTTCTCCACGCCGTCGTTGAAGACAATCAGATTTTTGATGATGGTTGCTTTCTGGTCATAGAGCAGACGCAGGCTCTGTGCTGCTGTCTCGGTCTTATCCAGAATACGCTTTTTGATAACAGCGTCCACATTGGCAGAGGACAAAGAAAGACGTGTATCGAAACGTCCTTGAATCTTGGAGAAGTCGTTACCCTTCACCTTGGTAATGGAGTCGATATCCTGCTGGCTCGTTACGATTACCCAAGCCTTGCCCATGCATTCCTTGCCCAGTTCTTCCGTCACTGTCTGAAGGTTCAGCATCAGTTTGGAATCATCACCAATGTACTGGCCAATCTCATCTACAAGGAAAACCACATGGTGGTTGTTACCTTTTTTCTCAATATAGGACTTTACACGCTTGGCGAAATCCTCAATACTGATCTGGTAGCCCTCGGTTGCTTTCTCACACCAGTTACGGGCAGCCGATTCGCTCATGAAATCCATGTCAGAAAGAACATCGACAACGGAATCCTGAATGAAATCGAAGTCCTGGCGAGAGCTTTCCCACGGATCTCCATACTCTTCTTCAAACTTTTCCTTAAACTCTTCAAAACGACCTTCCTCGGAAAGCCTGCGCTCCAGGTCGGCAAGGTGCGGCATGGAACCGCAGAAGCCCTGCATCTCATTGAAGACCTTCAGGAATACGTTCACAATGGCATCTTTATTTTCTTTGCCATTCGAATCGCTTTTGGAATCAATGTTGAAAAGAATTACGTCCGATGGGGTGTTTGCTGCCAGCTGCATATCTGCCAGCACCATCTGATTGGTAATCTTCTGATCCTCAATGAAGTAGTCGATGGCATGTTTGTCTCCGACCTGTTTATTCTGAAGCAGATAGGACAGGATTTTCAGGAAATGAGATTTACCACTTCCAAAGAAGCCGGAAATCCAGACACCCATTTTCGGTGTGGTTCCCTGAATACCTTTTTTATATGCTGCAAAGAAATCCGCAAAATGACGCTGAAGCTCACGGGTCACAACATACTCTTCCAGCTCCTGCGCTACATTTGTTTCTTCACCCTGACCGACAATGATAACGCCCTGTATCTCACGGTCAATTTTCTTTCGGAACATGTCCTTGATCTGCATAACTGTTTCCTCCATCCATTACTTTACCAGTCGGAATGCCCGGTAATAGTTATCGTCTTTAATCTCATTGAACAGGATCAGCTCCTGCTCATTATAGGTTCCCGGAAAGAACATCACGACCGGGCAGCGCACAAACGCCTGGTGCAAGTTGTTAAGCACCTTGTGGGAGCGCAAAATCGGATAGCACTTGCCGATACCGGTCAGGAACACAACTGCATTCTCCGGCGTATGTTCTTTGATATATTGCACGATCAGGCTGTCATCGTCATTCACCTTCATGGAGTTGGTCACTGCCTTGACGATACGCTCGATTCCTCGCTTTTTTTCAAAGTCATAGCACTTTTCCATAAAGTTTTTCTTTTCCAAAAAGTCAATGATGATATCATACAGGTCAAAGACCACAAGCTCAAAATCATCATCGCCCCGGTCGTTCTTATTTTTCAGATACTCTACACGCTCCCGAACTTCCAGTTCCTTTTCCGGTGGATAATCAAACACCCAATAGTTGACCTCATTTGCGCGGCCTGTTCCTTTTCGGAAAGACGGCTTATGGATTGCAAGCTCCATCTCGTCCAGTCTTTGGCTTAAATCCATTTCATCTTACCCCCGTCAGTGTTTTTACCATGATGCCAAGGTCATGGTCATAAAGCCAATGCTCAAATGCAATATCAAGAATTGGCTTCAGTATTTTTCTTGTGCTGTTTGCCTGGTTGCTTTCTAAAAGTCCTGCTTCATAAAGCTGTGTCTTATAGCAGGAACCGAGACGGCGCAGCGTATAGTCTTGAAGAGAAGCCACTTTCTCACTCTGTTCCTGCTTATTTTTGAAAAATATCCGGATATCTGCATCCGTCAGCTCATCGGAACCAAGAATCATTTTTTCCCGCACTACTTCATACACAAAATCAAAGAACAGCGTGTCATGCAAAAGAGCCGCAGTCAGCACAAATAATTTTTGTGTAGCAAGATCACTGCTCAGAAAGATTGGATAAAAGCTTTCATCTAATGTCTTGATACGGGCTGTTACGGTAGAATAAATCTGCTGCGCTCGTAGTTTTGTCGGTGCACCATAGATGTTTGTCTCTTCATTCAACTTTTTAATATCTGCAAAGCTCTTACCCTCGCTCAAAAGCTGCACGGTTTTCCGAAATTCCATGAACCAGAACGAAAATTTCACGGCTCCGGCACTATACGGTTTTCTTTCCATTTTCGTTCTCTCCATTTCCGGATTTTGTTTTAATGTATCTGCCGCTTTTGATTCTGGCATCCTTCGGCTTTTCGGCGTTAATAGGAATGACCCACTGATGGCCTAAACGCTCGGCACCATCAATTCGCCCTTCTGTGCATAATGTCTGTACTCTCCTTGTGCAGATGCCCCATTTTTCAGAAGCCTGCTTAATCGTCATGAAATCCATAAGGAACCTCTTTTTCGATGTCTAAAGTCACTCGCAGCAAGTTAAAATTTCTCATTTATATTCTACTCCAAGAAACGAACAAAATCAATCGAAAGTTCTTCCAAATTTTGAACGATTTTTTTAGAATCCACTCTTCTGCAAGCAGGGCTTTCGTGACACGAAAGCGATTTTCTGCTTGTTGGGGAAACTCCCCAATCCCCATAGAACGCTGCCTGCGGCATCGAGCTGCGCATCCGTTCCGGATGCTTTAACGGCAGTTCCTGCCAAAGAAAAAAAGCCCGGTGCAGCATGAGCATAACACTCACACTGCACCGGGCTTTCCATCATCTGCTATTCTGTCTATTTTCTTCTTCCTGCCGCACTTCCTGCTCATGCAGTTGCTCTTTCTTCTGTTCGTCCTCTTTCAGGATTTCCTGCACGATTTTCTGTGCCACAAGCCAATCCTGCATTTCCGATTTGGTCTTGCGGTACTCTGCATAGGAGCTTTTCTTTCGTTCCAGAAGCATCGCATACTCTGCGTTCAGCTCGCTGATGCGCGGGAGCTTTTTGTCAGAACCGTTCTCTTTCTTATAGGCATCAAACGCCTTTTTTGCTGCGCTGCGCAAGGCCAGCATATCCCGATGGGCTTCATAGAACTCCCGGTCGTAGCCGGATGCTTTATACGCAGCAAAAACATCTTTTGTCTTGGCATAATTGATTAGATGCTTCCTCAGTACCGACACTTCCGACATCCGTGCCTCATCTGCTTTTACAGATTCCAGCAGCGCATCACATTTTTCAGAAATTCCATCTGCCTTTTCTTTCAGCTCTGCATAGTTCTTGATTCCATGCTCTTCCATGAACATCATAGCTTTTGCCATCTGCTTCAGATTAAAGACTTTCGCCCAACGCGCATATCCCGCGCCTTTGCCCGCCTGCATTTTGGCACGGACATCAATCAGGAACGACAGCTCTGCCTTCTGATGCACCTGTGCTGACCGTGCGTTTGTACGATTTTTCTCTGCAAATTTGCTTTTATGAACCGCATTTCCAGCAATCGCTTCGCAGAGTTCTTCAACCGAATATCCTTTGCCAAGAGAGCGGAAACGAGCAAATCTGGCGTGGCCTTTTCCCCGCAGGGCAGGCTGTTTTCCATCTTTATACTCGTATCCGGCCTCCTGCAAAATTTCAATCAGTTCCCGAAAGTCTTTTGGATTTCTTGCCAATGCTGCATCAATGGCCTCGCAGATTTCATCCCGCTGCGATTTTTTCTCCGGGTATTCCGTTCTCTTCTGCCGCTCTCCATAGGGCTTCCGGATAATGACCGACAACCGGTGTTCCAGACAGACGATATCACTGAGCCTTGCCAGTGCAAGACCGGATAAGCGAAAATCTCGGAATTTTCTGGTGCAGTCTAATGTAGTTGAATTAAAAATAATATGGTTATGAATGTGCGCGCGATCAACATGGGTAGCCACGATAAACGCGTGTTTTCCCTTGGTGAATCGCATGGCTGTCTCATACCCAACCTTGTTCGCCTCCTCCGGCGTGATTTCTCCGGGCTTAAAGGATTGCCGAATCTGATATGCGATCACATCATGCACCTGGGTTCTACCGGTGATATGCTCATACTGCCGTTTGGAAAGCAGAAATTCTTCATCACAGGTCTTTGCATCACAGGCATACGCGCTGATGTATTTTCCATCTTCCGTCTTTGCTGCATTCTCAGTATAATCAGTACGGTCAGCCAGACACTGCGCCACCGTCTTTCCTTTATTAATATGCAGCGCAATTAGTCTTGTAGCCGCCATTTTCATATTCCTCCATCTAAAAAGAACTACCCGAAGGCAGCTCTTACCAATCTACTATTCTCATTTTAACATCCGTTCTCGGTCATAAGCCCCCTGCAAATAAACGGCCTGCTTGATGATTTCTTCCATATCGAAATAGACGCACATAATGCTTTCGTACAGCTTCCACACATTAGATTCGCTGCCTCCCACCATTTCCATCAGCTGGTCTTCCATCTTCGATTGCTCAGACTGTTTTTCCTGATAAGCTGTCTCTTCCACAAAATGATTCTCTCCATCTGTTTCCTCGTACCGTAAATCATAATAATCTTTCATAAACTGAATATCCATCTAATCCCTCCTGAACTCAAATTGTCAAAACATCCTCTACACACTCGCACAGCCGTTCCATCAGTTCCATGATGCCGCCCGCTCCAACCGCAGCTGCGAACAGTCCCATCTCAATCAGGGTCAGCAGGAACACATCCGTCCAGCTCGCCCGAACCACAGAATAAATGCCGCAGCCAAGAACGAAAAGCATAACCGGCGAAAGTACCCACAGGGATAGCTGCATCAGCAGATTCCAGATAAAGCACAGAAATCGCAGCAGAAACGCAACCGGCAGCAACAGGATTTTCAGCACCAGCTTCAACAAAAAACATACGATCTTCATGGATTTCACCCCTTCGCTTTTCTTTTCATCTTCATTTTATCGTACCCGCTTGTCAAACACCACGATGTCAACAGGAAGACCTGCAAAAAATATGTAATGACACAGACTGTTTCATCTGTGCCATGTGCAATAGAAATTCCGCACGTTTGCGCCGTCATCGAATACCAGAAAGCCTCTTTAAGATCAGCTTTTGCATCTCCCAGAGTTCATCCAGCCGCTTCTGCAAATCCCGGATATCCTCCGCATAGATGCTTCCGGATTCATTGGCGCGTTTTGCGTACTGGTTCAGGTTGTTGCTGCATCGCCGAAGAAGGGTGGATACCTGCACCACATCCGACAAATCAAGATTTACGCAGTATCCGTCCATCGCCATTTTTCTCATATAGGCACCGGTATTCCGAATACCCAATTCTTTCTGCTTTTCACGAATCCTCGCCAGCTCTTCCGGGTTTACCCGGACATTGATCCAGTGTTCCCGAACACTCACAGTGCCACCTCCTCATCATCTCGATGTGTCACCGGCGGAATGCGACCGGCACGGTCACGCAACTCTGCCAGGACAGACGGCTTTTCCGTTGTTCTCTCACGATCAGCATCATCGTTTCCACGGTCATCCATATTCAGCAGTGCGTCCAGTTCTGCCAGTCTTGCACTCTTCTCTGCCAGTTCTGCCTCCTGGGGAAACGGTTTTCCAAGCTCGGCCTGCGCAGCTTCCTGCTGGCTCCTAAGACTGTCCAACTGCTGTTCTGCCTTTTCCAGCCTTGCTGGAATCCCGGCAAGAGCATTGTCCAGACGCTGGATATTACCCGCAGCACTGGTTCCGATGGGTACCCGGTGGGTCATCTCGCCTTTCAACAGCACCTGATACTCTTTCTGGAAGCTGTCAAATGCCAGCTCCATCTTGAAGCCTCGATAGCTGCCAAGCGGCACCGGCTCCAAACTCTGATTGGCTTTACAGACCGCAAGGATTGCTTCACCGGCCTCTGCCTTTTCAGTAAATCGTGTGCCATTCACCTCCATACCGCAGAACCCTTCTTCCGGCAGCGGATGTGCCGCCACCGTCCGAATATCCGACTGAAAGCCCTTGATGAACCCTTGCGTTTTCTCAATCTCCGCAGGGAAATATTTCATCAGCTTATCTTCCAATCGGTACTGCTGGCTCTGATGGTCTGCCTTCAATACTTTCAGCCTTGCAACATCTACATCCAAGTCCATTTTTTCCTTGATCTGCGGGTCTCCTGCACAAAGTGCCTTGATCTCCGCATAGGAAAGTGCCTGCTCATCCACATCATCACAGGAACGAACCGGAGATTTGCTGGTCATGATCTGACTGATAAACTTCTGCTTATTCTCCAGTGTCTGATAGAGGTAGGCATCAAAGGTTCCTTCCGTCACATACTGATAAACCTGCACTTCTTTGTTTCTGTTGCCCTGACGGATAATACGACCATTTCGCTGGGTCATGTCCGCAGGCCGCCAGCCCACATCCAGATGATGCACGGCCACCAGCCTATCCTGCACGTTCGTGCCTGCTCCCATTTTCTGTGTTGAGCCTAACAACAGCCGCACCTGCCCGGTACGGACTTTGGCAAACAAATCTTTCTTTTTTGCCTCGGTATCCGCATCATGGATAAATGCGATTTCTTCCTCCGGTACACCGGACTGGATGAGTTTGGCGCGGATATCCTCATAGACATTGAAGGTTCCATCGTTCTTCGGCGTGCTGAGGTCGCAGAACAGCAGCTGGGTCAGCTTATCCGACTGTCCTTCCTCATAAATCCGAAGCACATTCCGCACACAGGCGTTGAGCTTGCTGTTGGGGTCATCCGGCAAGAGCGGATTCATCAGCCGCTGATCCAGTCCCAGCTTTCTGCCGTCCGATGTGATTTTCAGCATGTTATCGACCGATGGGTCTACCACACCGGAATGCACAGCCGCCGCCCGTTCCGAGAGCTCTGCTACCATCGCCTGCTGATGCTCCGAGGGCTGCACTACCACAGTTTCAAACTTTGCCTCCGGCACCGGCAGATGCAGCTGATCGGAAGTCTTGATATCCGCCACTTCCTTGAACATGTTCATCAGCTCCGGCAGGTTGAAGAACTTTGCAAATCTTGTTCTTGCCCGGTATCCGGTTCCTTCCGGTGCCAGCTCGATAGCCGTGGTGGTCTCACCAAAGGTAGAAGCCCAACTGTCGAAATGGGTCAGTCCTTTCTGCTGTAATGTGCCGTATTGGAGATACCGCATCATGGTGTAAAGCTCCGTCATGCTGTTGCTGACCGGGGTGCCGGTCGCAAAGATGATGCCGCGCCCGCCTGTCAACTCGTCCATATACTGGCACTTCATAAACATATCCGAAGATTTCTGCGCTTCCGATGTGGACAAGCCTGCGACATTGCGCATTTTTGTGTAGAGAAACAGGTTCTTGAACGCGTGTGCTTCGTCTACAAACAGTCGGTCTACGCCCAGCTGCTCAAAGGTAATCACATCGTCTTTTCGGTCGGTTGCCCGGAGTTTCTCCAATCTCGCCTCCAATCCTTTCCGGGTCTTTTCCATCTGTTTGATAGAGAAACGTTCGCCATTCTGGGATTTCATCTCAGCAATGGCATTTTCGATTTCATCAATCTGAGCAGTCAAAATCCGCTCCTGCCGTTCTGCGGACACCGGGATTTTCTCAAACTGGGAATGCCCGATGATAACCGCATCGTAATCGCCAGTGGCAATTCGTGCGCAGAACTTCTTTCTGCGGGCAGTTTCAAAGTCCTTTTTGCTTGCTACCAACAGTTTTGCACTCGGATACAGGCGCAAGAACTCGTTTGCCCATTGAAGGGTCAGATGATTCGGAACGACGAACATGGATTTCTGGCACAGTCCCAGCCGTTTTGCCTCCATAGCAGAAGCTGCCATCTCGAAGGTCTTACCGGCACCTACCTCGTGAGCCAGCAGCGTATTGCCGCCGTACAGCACATGAGCAATGGCATTCTGCTGATGTTCCCGCAGCCGGATCTCCGGGTTCATGCCGCCAAAGCGGATATGGGAACCATCGTACTCACGGGGACGAGTACTGTTGAACAGCTCGTTATACTTTTCCACCAGTTCCGCACGGCGATAAGGGTCTTTCCACACCCAGTTCTGGAACGCATCTTTAATGGCCTGCTGTTTCTGCTGAGCGAGGGTGGTCTCCTTTTTATTCAGAACCCGCTTCTGCTTACCGTCTGCATCCTCCACGGTATCGTAGATACGAATATCCCGCAGATTCAGCGTATCCTCCAGAATCCGGTAGGCGTTGGCTCGACTGGTGCCGTAGGTCATATAGGCATGAACATCATTCCGGCTCGGTGTACTCTTACCGGTGATCTGCCACTCTGCCGTCATGGGAGAGAATTTCACTTCAATGTTCCGGCGCAGGTAAAACGGCGGTTCAAAGGTTTCTTCCATGAACTGCTGGATATAATCCCGATTGACCCATGTGGCACCAAGGCGCACATCAATCTCCGATGCATCCAGGTCTTTCGGCTGCGCCTTTCTCAAATACTCTGTGTTCACCGCAAAGGCAGGGTCAGAGGCTACAGCCAGTTCTGCCACCCGGAGCTTTTCCCGGACATTGCCGGACAGATATTCATCAGCTGTTACCCAGCCGGTTTCCTCGCTACCCTGCGCCATCGGGTCTTTGAAAATGACACCCTGCAGTTCCTGCTGGATTTTTTCATATTCCCCCGGTGTACCTAAAAGCTCCGACATATAGGGCAAATCCACTCTGCCGCGCTCTCCGATAGAGATTGCCAGAGCTTCAGCCGGAGTATCTACACTGGTAACAGCCCGTTCCGGTCGAATCGTCCGTTTGGTGAACATATCTGCCTTGGATTCCAGCCTGCCGTTTTCATCTACGTTTTCCAGAGAGCAGAGCAGATAATACGATGAATCTTCCGAAAAAGCCTGCGCATTTGCACGGGAATTGATAAGTCCATACTGACCGGCGAATCGGTCATAAGCTACATTCAGTTCCCGCTGTTTCTGGGCAATCGCATCCTCCGGATAGTCGTTCAGCTGGTAGTCAATCAGTTCCTGCACAATGGTACGAAGCTCCACCATACCCTTGATCCTGCCGGTGGCTGTCGCAGAAAGGTCAGCCTTCCGCATGATGCTGTTCTCACGGAAGTAGACATCTCCATCCACTACTGCATAGGAGAAGTTCTTTACATTGGGGTCTGCCGGAATGGTTTCGCCCTGCAAGGACAGTTCTTCCTCCGGTGCCAGCTCCTGCGCTTCATAGTGACCGCCGATGTGCTGCACAGCCTCATGCAGCTGGTCTCCCAGATCTGCTTCTGGAATCGGAATGACCGTACATTCTTCCTTGCCGTACTGGGTACTTTCCGTTGTAATCTCACCCAGCACCATTTCTGGGTGGTCAACAAAGTAGCTGTTGAGGGTTATGCCCTCCGAAGTCAGCCCCAGATGCACCCAATCCGGCTCGATATCAATGGGATGGTCTCTCTTTTGCAGAAAAATGATATCCGACACTACATCTGTACCGGCATTGGCACGGAATGCGTTGTTTGGAAGTCGGATGGCTCCCAGCAGTTCTGCCCGCTGTGCCAGATACTTTCGTGCGTCCGGATTCTTGGAATCCATCGTATAGCGGCTGGTAACAAAGGCCACGATACCACCGGGACGAACCTGATCCAATGCCTTGGCAAAGAAATAGTTGTGGATAGAAAAGCCGAGTTTATCATAGGGCTTATCGCTGACACGGTAGTTGCCAAAGGGCACATTGCCGACGGCCAGATCATAGAAGTCGCGCCGGTCGGTGGTTTCAAAGCCTGCCACCTTGATTTCTGCCTGCGGATACAGCTTCTGCGCAATGCGCCCGGTGATGGAATCCAGTTCCACACCATACAGTCTGCTTTCCAACATGGAATCCGGCAGCATACCGAAGAAGTTGCCGACACCCATCGACGGTTCCAAAATGTTGCCCTTTTCAAATCCCATACCGTCCAATGCTTCATAGATTGCACGGATCACGGTAGGGCTGGTGTAATGCGCATTCAGAGTAGAAGCTCTGGCCGCGGCATATTCTTCTTCCGTAAGAGCTGCTTTCAGCTCCTTATATTCGCCTGCCCAGGCAGTTTTCTCTGCATCAAAAGCATCTGCAAGTCCGCCCCAGCCGACATAATTGGCCAGTGTTTCCTGTTCCTCTGGTGTCGCGTTCCTGTTCTGGTTTTCCAAGGCTTTCAGCGTATAGATGGCATCCATGTTGGCACGGAATTTCTGCTTTGGACTGCCTTCACCGAGGTGAAAGCTGTTGATGCGATAGTTCTCTGCATGTTTTGCTTCATGCCCTGCCCGGAACGCTTCTTCCTCTGCTGCATTAGGAAATGTTTGAACTCTCCCATCAATCACAGCTGTAATCGGGAGCTGATCCAAGGCTTCATCCGACCATACAGTACCTGCATTCTCAATATCTTTTGACACTGCTTCTTTTCCAGAATTCAGATCAACCACCTGATTATGCAGGTGAATATTATCCTCATGCTCCAAAAGTCTTGCCAGATTTTCCTTGCTTTCCGAGCGGAAGATCGGATACACGGAATCCGGGTCTCGAAGTTCCACATCAAAAAGCCCGACTTTTTCAATCGTAAATGCCTTTCCGTCCAGATACAGCGTATCGCCGACACGATAATCCGGCCGCACCGGAGCTGCGGGTTCTGGCTTCACAGTTGCAGGCTCTTTTTCAGTCTCCATAGTTCTGCCGCGAATCTCCTGCAATGCCTCTGACGCACTCACATAATCGGCAAATGTCTGCACTTTTCCGTTCGAATATCCGTAATACTCTTCTTTAACATAATCCCAGATGGCAAACGCATCTTTAGAATCCGGGAAATTCTCGCCGGTCATCGTGACTACAAATCGTTCATCCGGTGCATAGCCTGACTCTCTGGCAAGTTCTCTGGCATGTTCCTTCATTTCCAGCACCAGAGGATCTGCCTCTGCGTGATCTGGTTCCTGTACTTCTTCAGATTCCACATCCGGGAATGGAATGTCCTGCTGCAAATCCTGTTTGCTCTGCTCAACGTAGAGCCAGTCTTTGGCTTCCCGTTCCTGGACTTTTTCAATCAGCTGTTGACGGTAAGTCTCTGCCTCCCATTCGCTGGTAAATTCCTCGCTGACACCATCCGGCTCTACATGAATGCCGTCTTGAATATCATCCCAGACCGCATAGCCATCGTCTGTCTCCATCACGGTAAAACGCTGTGGTGCTGCCAGCTCACTCCGGGCATAGACATCCGCAGCAGTATTCAGCATATTGTCTACATGCTCATTTCCGGTATCGTAGTGTTCCGGTGGCGTTGGCGGAAATACATGGGCGGCAGTCGGCATAGGAAGCGGCGCACCATATTCCTGCTCCAGCTTCCGATACTCTTCCATCTCCAGCGCAGTCAGGTACTGACCATTTTCCACAAGCCGGTCTAACCGCTTATCTACCGCTGCCCATGTGAGGCGCACTTCCCGGTCATGGCCATAATTGCGAAGCAGAATGCCTTTCCCGTTATAATCGGCAAAACCACGACTGCCATCCATAAAGGTATAGCTGTGACCGCCAAGACCGTATTCCGCTTTCAGAAATGCAGCTCGTTCTTTTGCGTCCCCTTGCTGCTGATACAGCGCATAAATACGGATTTTTCCACCTTCAAAATTAGAACCTGTCCGCAGCATCCGGTCGATTTCATCCTCAGAAATGACAAAAGCGGAGGGCTTTTCGCTCTCCGCTTCTATGGCTGCATTTTCTGCCGCTGCATCAATTTTCTGAATCTGCTCTGCTTCGGACTGAAACAGGCTCATAAAGTTTAGCTGTTGATAAGTTCCGTCAGAATAACTTCCTCTGCCTGCGCTTTCAACATGTTCATGTGCTGCACCCACAGAAGCTGGTTCTGCTTCTTGTCCGGTGCCGGATTCGCTTTCAGAAGCTCCGCCATCATCTGCTCCATCCGTGCGGTCGCGGTCTCCTGAATCTCCCACAGGTGTGGGTACAGCTTCTCGGTCAGGATCAGGTGATTGTACAGCAGCGTGTTGTTCTCCTGCAGGAACGCTCTGCGCATCCTCCCGTACTTGCCCAGGGGCTTCTGTTCCTGCACCGACAACTGGATGTCCGGAATCAGGTAATCGCCGTTCTTCGTGTAATTCAGCTCCATCATAATTTTGGCTCCTTTCTGCCTGCTTATCTCTTTCATAGGTTCGGATCGTGCGTTCAATTTCCCGAAAGATCTGGCTGGACATTTCGCTGACCGCAGTTCCCAGCACATTGGCGGCAGCCTGCGTATTAAAATCTAAGATGTCCAGAAAATCCTCGTGTTCAAAATAGTCATCTGCATTGCCCACCGTCCGGGTAAAGACGGAATATGCGATGCTGACAGCGGCAGCTCTCTTAAAGGAAGCTCCGATGTTGAGTTCATCATACCCTTCCAGATAGGAATCTGCAACGATGTCGCTGATCTGCCTGCGCTTTTCCTCCCAGTAATCCCTTGCAAGGTGTTCCGCCGCTTCCATAATGTGATTTTCCAGAGACCCGGCACCGGCAGGAACATCAAACGCTGCATCCAGTGCTCGAATAATCGGCTGCTCATGCTCTGCGTTCATTTTCCAGAGCTGTACCGGACGGGAATTCTTCCGTTCTCCGGTATCTGCCACATCAAATACATACCGAAGTTTCGGCTGCTCCCCGCGCATATCCAAAAGGGCAATGCCCTTGGAGCCGCGCTTTACATAGCGGTTCATCCGGTCATTCCAGAGATCGTACTCTGCACAGGCCGTTGCTTCTGGTCTCTGCTTATAGATCATCAGCTGCTCCGCAAATGGATACTTATAAAGCCGTGCGGATGTGGTCAGAAACGCTGTCCACTGCTCTTTGCTTCCAGTGATCTGTGCCGCAGCTTCCTGTGCCATCTGCATATAATAAGCCGTTTTCGTCATCATCTGTCTTTTTCCTCCTCTCCATTATTCGTCCGGATATAATTCCAGTGCCTCATATTCTGCATCCGTCATCTCTGCCAGTTTCGCAAGCAGCGAGGCCGTCCACCTGCGCAGACTTCTGTCCCTGCCGGTCAGACTTTTCTGCATCTTTTGAAGCTCTTTGATCAGCCCTGTCCGTGTGCCAGGGCTGTAAAGCATCATGAGCATCCATTCGTCATCCGTAAAACGCATTTATAACTCCTTTTCTTCGCAGCACCTGCGAGGCGGTACAGGCGGCACAGCCTCCTGCTTTTCCTTCAGCTGTTCCAGAACCGATGCTTTCTCCGTCGGTTCTTCCTTCTTTCCGTTATTGATTACGCCATCAATCATGCCGTAATCATCTTCCATTGCCATTTCTGCGGCTTTCAGGTAATTCTCTGGTTTCAAAAATCCGGGCAGTTCCTGGAAGCCGATGGAATCTACATAATGACAGCTTACAACACCATTCTGCCGTAAAGCCACGATGTCAGACACAGAAAGACTATGCCCAGTAAAATCATTAGGGCGTGAAACATTGAATTTCGCATACAGTTCCTCCAACATCGTATTCTGATCCTTGTAGGGAAGCAGCGGAGCCGTATAAACCACTTCATAATGGTCAATATTCGGCTCCAGCCCCATTCGTTCCAGTTCGCGCATAGACGAAAAGCGTTCATATACCGTATCCTCACTGCGGCGAAGCTGCAAAATCGCATACTGGTCGGTAAAACTGTCGAGAAATGCCATCATCTTCTCATCTGGTGCCTGATTCCCATGCACTTCATCCCATTTTTCAATTCTTGCCATCATTCATTTCTCCCTTCTCCATAAACGGCAGGCCGTTTTCCTTTGCTTCCTGCCGCTGCTGTTCCCGACGCTTTTCACTGTAAGGCGGTCGGATACCGACGCAGCGTTTTGGAATCGTATACGTGACCGACCCATGCTCCCGACGCTCCAAAATAAACTGCTCCGGATACTGTTTTCGCAGTTCCCGGAGCTTCTTAATCAGGCGGCTGTCATGGGTGTAAACACTGGCGGTATCCAGTTCATTGTCAAAATTGATGACTGTTTCCTGTTCCGCCTTCGTGAACTTGTACTTCATCGCTCCGCCTCCTTCGCCTTGGCAGCTTTCACCGGCGTATCCGTTCTGGAAGATAAATCCGAGAGTTTACCCAGCACAGATTCCCGTCTGCTGATTTCTGCATCCTCTGCACGATCACAAAGTTCATCATAGTCAATCCGCGTCATGGTACGACCACCGAACCCATAATCCGAAAGAATCTGGTCTCTGGCTACATTCATGCTGATTTCCGGGTTGTCGATCTGTCCGCCATCAATTTCCGTAAAGTCCTTATGATATAAGGTATAGTCGTAACCGTCCTCACAGGTCTGAATGGCAAGAAAGCCCTTGCTTCCCAAATCCCATGCGCTGCGTTCTTCCGTAATCAGTGGCTCAGGGCGGCATGTACCGCCGCCGCGTTCCAGCATTTCTGCCAGCTGGCAGATGTGCAGAACATCATACCCAAGGCGCAGATGATATTCGTCCATATATTCGCAGCGAGCCGAAAACTTCCGATTCGGATACTCGATCTCCACCGCACTGCCATCCGGAATTTTGAACCGATCTTCGTAGCTGCTGGTGATAAACCGGATATTTTTAGCATTCTCCAGCTCAGGATCAGCCTTTTTCATCTGACAAAGAACCTTTCTGCCGCCGCGTACCTGCTCCAGCATCTCCGGAGCTACCGGCGCAACGGTAAGACCTGCAAGCTGGGGAATCTTCTGGAGTGCTGCCATCCTCGCGCTTTCTTCCAGAGTAGAAAACGGCTGTTTTTCCAACACATCCCAGCCAATGTGTCCCTCGGCAATCTGTACCTTGCTGTCCATATCAAAGCAATGGAACTCCACGCCGTCCTGCTTTTCCTGCAAGGAAAGCAGCGCCGCATTATCCACCAGATAAGTTGCTCTCATCATTTTCATGCTCATTTTTTACCTCCAAACTCCAACTTAAATGCTGCTGCACCGTCCTCGCCGGTCTCTACACGAACAGTTGTGTCATAGTAACGTCCTGACTTCTTGGAATAGCAATGGATAAGCCGTGCTTTTCCCTGATTTACCAGTTGCTTTGCCAGCTCCTCCGTCATCTGCTTTCCCAGTGTCTGAAAAAATCTGTTTTCCTTCCAGAGCGCAAATTTGCAGCTCTTATCCCTGCAAAACCATCCCTTTCCAGTTTCGCAGACATCACTGCCGCAGGCCGGGCAGGAACCAATAACTTTGCGCTCCGACTGCATCAGAACATCGGCACCTTTCACAGCCTCGTAGGTTTTTACAAGTCCGCTGACCATGCTGCTGATTTCGCCCATAAAGGCATCGCTGTCATACTCGCCGTGTTCTATTTTCAGCAATTTTTCCTCCCAGTCTGCCGTCATGGAGGGGGACTGAATCTGTTCCGGCGCCACCGTCACCAGCGCATTTCCCTTATCCGTAGAGCAAAGGTATTTCGTTCTCTTATCGCCTCTGCGCTCGATAAAGCCTTTCTGCACCAGTTTTTCGATGATGGCAGCGCGTGTGGCCGGTGTTCCGATGCCTTTTCGCTCTACGCCAGCCGGGAATTCATCTGAGCTGGCACTCTCCATCGCTGAAAGCAGAAGGTCTTCTGAAAGCTTTTGTCAAGGGGGTGCGTGGATATTTTTCGTATTACTTACGCAGATTCTCTCTCTGCTTCTGCCTGAATAATGCGTTTCAACCTGTCCTCAGCAGTCAAACCGCTACTATGGTCAAAAAACACTTTGACTTTATAATTTGTTTTGCCTTGCTTAATCACAAAAACTCCATCCGGTTTGTTTTTCTCCGAATGGTTATTTGGGGTGGGTAGTGTACTGTTCACAATATTTGTCATACGATATTCCTCCTTAAATGAAAAAAGCCCGACAAGGAAAGGTCTGACAACGAAGTTCCGACAACGGACATCAGAAAACCTTTTTTCTTTATCGGGCGATACTATCTTTTTACTATTTCCTTTTTCTTTATAATATTGGTTGTCATGGTTGTCAGAGAGGGGAAAATGCCGCAATATCAAGGCTTTCGGGATTTTTGCCCGACAACCAGACCGACAACCGGCTCGACAACCGAAGCGACAACGGGCTTTTATTTTTGCTTCAACCATTCTTCCGGAAGCCCTAACTGTTCCATT
The DNA here is from genome assembly GCA_937893675.1 of uncultured Blautia sp. Taxonomy (GTDB): domain Bacteria; phylum Bacillota; class Clostridia; order Lachnospirales; family Lachnospiraceae; genus Blautia_A. The sequence continues at coordinate 1,982 of CALBGI010000061.1, read as the reverse complement.
TCCTCTGTCGGGATTTCTTGAAAATCATCCATGCTGTTGTCAGGCTCGTTGTCGTTCCTGATACGCTCCCAGCCCTTTTGTCGGCGGTAAGGCTCTGGAAAATACCTCGGATTGCTGAACGCCCTCCAGCCTGTGACAGCGTTATTCATAATGTCATTGATCTCTCGCAGTTCCCATTGTTTCGGTTCGTCATAATCATGCCCCAGTGCTTCTTTGTAAAGCTGTTTGGAGCAAACTATGCTGCCGGAATAGCGTTCCAGATAGTCTAAAATCTGTCCTGCCTTAGTGTCCTCCGGCATAAAGTCCTTTTGGTGGGCTTTCAGATAAGCGTTCATAGCCGGACTGAATCTCAGACGGAAATTGCCGCTTCTGTAAATCTCCATAGCTTCTGCCCACATCTGATTGATATACGCTCTGGAAGCCTGTTCATCTGCCAAAATATGAACCTCAGCCCTTTCAGGATAGACCATAACCGGAACGAAGCGGCGGTTGCCTGTTCTGTCAAGGGGAAGAAAGTCAAGGGTATTAGAAGAACCTCCAAACACACATTGTCGTTTTCTGTCTGCCGGATGTGTTTCATACGGTATCTTATAGGTTTCCTTTTGGCGGCTCAGAAAGGACTTGATTTCTTCAATGCTCTTAGCGTTGGCGGTTGCAATCATTTCCGACATTTCAATAATCCAATGCCCCTGCATTTTGCGGTACACATTTTCATCATCCAGCTTTTTCAAGTCATCAGAGAACCAATCATCATTGACCGCAAGCAAACGGAAGAAAGAGGACTTTCCGGCTCCCTGACCGCCTACAAGACAGAGCATTACCTCAAATTTACACCCCGGCTGAAAGGCTCGTGAGATAGCACCCAACAGAAACAACTTCAATGCTTCATAGGTGTAATCATCTGTATCAGAACCGAGAAAGCGGTGCAGACAGAAGCGTATGCGTTCCGTTCCGTCCCATTGCAGGGCATTAAGAAAATCACAGACAGGGTGGTAACGGTTTTCGTTGGCAATAACCGCAACTGCGTCTATGATTTTCTTTTCTACGGTCAAACCATAGTTTTCTTCAAAATATAGGAGCAGATATTTCACATCCACATCCGTCAATGTCGGGCTGTCACGATACCAGCCGAGGGGCTTCACAATGTCGATTCTTTCGGTCAGAAGATTTTTTCGGATAGCCCCTTTCAAAAGTGGGTCATATTGCAGAACACGCTTATAATTTGCGGCAGTATTATAAACCTTACCTTTCTCGCTCTGCTCTAAGCTGTTTCGGATTTCTTCTACTGTGCATGGTTCTGTCTGCTGACAGTTCTGCAATTCGCTGTTCAAGTTTTAACACCTCCTTTCTCTGTTCTGCCACAAGTGCTTTTCGTTCCTCCAATGAACCATACAGAAGAATATCAAGCAGATATTCGATATAGTTCTTCTTATGCAGTGCTTCTGCAAACAGGGGATTCCATTCCTCATCCGGCTGTTTGGGAGCGTATTTCTTTTCCCATTCTCTAAGAAGATGAAAATAATCTGTCAGCACCTTGTAGCAATGATTTTCTTCTTTTTGATATTTCTGTTCCGGTGTCGGCTCACGAATACGAGGGCGGACACTGGGCTTTTGTCGGCTGTCATAGTTAAGACCAAAAGCTTCAGCAAGTTTGACAGCAGCTTCCCTCAGCCCGATACCGAATAGCTTCGCTGTCAGATCAACAGCGTCTCCGGTTGCTCCGCAGCCAAAACAGTAATAGCGTTCATCCAGCTTCATACTGGGGGACTTATCCGAGTGAAACGGACAGCACGCCATACCTGTGCGACCCACTTTCAAGCCATAGGCTTCTGCGGCTTGTCGGGCAGTAACATTTTCTTTTACAACTTCAAATACATTCATGTGACTCCTTTCCTGAAACGAAAAAAGCACCTGTCATTTTCAAAACGAAAACAGCAAGTGCCTTAGAGTTCCATATTCAATTTTGGGTGCAAAAAAGCAGG
>CALBGI010000060.1 GCA_937893675.1 uncultured Blautia sp. | reverse complement strand
TAGAAGAAATATAGAGCTAAAACTTGTTAAAAAGTAGTTTGTAAATTTCAGTTTGAAGGGGAAATCAACTATGAAAGATAAGAATATTTTAATTAGTATAGGAATTATGATTTATATTATTATATCTGGAATTGATAGATTTGTATATCACATACCTAATGTTATTTATATTCCAGTAGCAATTCTGGGTATCGCTTTGATTTTGATTGGATTTTTCAAAGATAAATCTGAATGACAAAATTCCAATTTGAAAGGAAATGTAAAAATGACAACTTCAAATATAAAAGAGATTATTGATAGTGATATTCATAAGGTTTGGGAAACTGTTTTAGCAGTTGAAAAATATGGTCAATGGCGAAGTGATTTAAGTAAAACGGAAGTAATAAATGAAAAACAATTTACTGAATATACCAAAGACGGCTTTCCTACTACCTTTACTATAACTGTTAAAGAGCCATATGAGCGTTGGGAATTTGATATGGAAAACAGTAATATAAAAGGACATTGGACTGGCATTTTTACTTCCAAAGGAAATAAAACTCAAATAGATTTTACAGAATATGTAACAGCAAAAAAAATAATTATGAAACCCTTTGTAAAATCATATTTAAGAAAACAGCAAGCACAATTTGTTGGGGATTTAAAGCGAGTATTAGAAAAATAATTTCCAGGTTACAAAGGATCTCATTGTAGAAAATATATTTGAAAACAGACAGAGGATGATTTTGGAAGGAAGAGATTCTTTGGGATTAAGACTGCCTGTATAAAAATGGCGAAAACAATAAGATGAGGTAGAATATGTGGAGATGTCCAAATTGTGGAAGAGAATTTAAAAATACAAATCAGAGCCATTATTGCGGAAATAAACCTAAAACAGTGGAAGAATACATTATGTTTCAAGATGAGGAAAAGAGGGAAGCTCTTTCTCTTATCAGAACCGTTTTGCAGCAGGCGCTTCCAGAAGCAGAGGAACGGATCTCCTGGGGGATGCCGACATACTGGAAAAAACACAATATTCTCCATTTTGCTGCAGCTCAAAAGCATATAGGATTTTATCCGGGATCGGAGGCTGTGGAAGAATTCAAAGAGGAACTGAAAAAGTATAGTGCAAGTAAAGGAACGATACGCATCCCATATGGAAATGTGGATGTTGATCTGATAAAACGGATCGCACAGTGGTGCTGGACAACAGGGAATTCTGCGTGAGATGTCTGAAAATGGATTTATGAAGAGGGGCAACATATGAATTTATTTTATAAAAGAGCAGCGATCGAAGATATCGATCTATTGACACAAACCAGAATAGAGGTGCTTCGGGCAGCGAATAAGCTTTCGTATGATACTGATATGAATGAGGTGGAAAGACAATCCTACAAATATTATCGAAGAGCACTTCGTGACGGTTCTCACATTGCGTATTTGGTTTTTGATGAAAGCTGTTTGGTTGGTGCCGGTGCCGTCAGTTTCTTTCAAGTCATGCCGACTTACCATAATCCAAGTGGCAACAAAGCATACATAATGAATATGTATACAGCTCCCGATCATAGGAGAAAGGGAATTGCCTATAAAGTGTTAGATATGTTGGTTAAGGACTGTAAAGACAGAGGCATCACGGCAATTTTCCTGGAGGCAACGGATATGGGGCGGCCGTTATATGAAAAGTACGGATTTGTAAAAATGAACAATGAAATGGAGTTATTGCGGTGAGAGATGATTTAAGATGGAAAATGAAATTGAAGTCCAGGGAGGTATAGTAGTGCATATTGGGATTTTTATCGTGGAGATATAGGGGAACGGATGTACTGTTGATGCATAAGAAACGGATAAATAAGAATTTGAGGTAGTATAGAATGGTTAAAGTGATAAAGAAAAAATTTGTTGTCATTGGAAAAGAGGGCTCAACATTAGATAGCGAAGGAAGGGGAGAATGTTTATGAATATGAAGGATTTTAAATGGACGAGGGAGCCTCAAAGCTATTGTATTGGTGAAGACCGCGTGGAGATCGTTACCGCTCCGCATACCGATTTATGGCAGAGAACCTACTATCATTTCCAGAACGACAATGCTCCGGTACTGCAAATGGAAACAGAGGAAGAATTCTTCAGTTTTGTAGTAAAGACGGATTTTTCAGAAAGTCATCATCGGTTTGACCAGTGCGGGATCGTGATGTATCTGGACAGCGAAAACTGGTTAAAGGGCTCCATTGAATACGAAAATGAAGCCTTTCAGCATCTGGGCAGTGTTGTAACAAATCTGGGTTATTCTGATTGGGCAACGACCGCCATTCCGGCAGACATAAAATCCATGTGGTACCGTTTTAGCCGCCGGGAAGACGACTATTGTATAGAGTGTTCGGAGGATGGCGCAAGCTTTCGCCAGATGCGCGTCTGCCACATGCATAAGGGCAAAGGAAGGGTTCGGTTTGGCATTTATGCCTGTTCGCCGGAGGATTCCTCATTTCAGGCTGTTTTTACCAATATGGCGTTTATGGAATGTCAGTGGAAAGCCCATGACGGGCAGCAGCCGGATGAAAAAAAGAAGTGAAGAGATAGTTTTTGCAAAATTACGATGCGTGACACACAGGAGGTATCAATACAAATGAACACAGATTTTTACATCCATCCCGTCAAAAATGACAGCGACATCCATGCGGTTGCGGATCTTGCCGAAGAAATCTGGAATCAGCATTTTGTTCCGATCATCGGCAAAGCGCAGGTGGACTATATGGTAAACAAATTTCAGTCCTATGAAGCTTTGAAAAAGCAGATCCATCAGGACGGGTATGAATATTTCGGGCTTTTCTGTGAGGGAAAGCTTGCGGGCTATACAGGGATACACCAGGAAACAGACTGCCTTTTTCTCAGCAAACTGTATATCCGCCAGTCCTTCCGGGGAAAACATCTTGCGACTGAGGCCATGGATTTTCTCAAAGAGCTTTGCAAGGACCGGGAGCTTCATAGGATCTGGCTTACCTGCAACAAGCACAATGACAATACTCTGAAGATTTATGACCATTTGGGATTTCAGATTACGGATTCCCAGGTTGCGGATATAGGAAATGGATTGTAAGCGCTTAAATCTTGGGTAGCTTTACTGTCTACGTTTTTAAACTCATAATGA
>CALBGI010000059.1 GCA_937893675.1 uncultured Blautia sp. | reverse complement strand
GGCGAAGATGCTGTTTCTCAGGAGCATCTGAACAACTTTCCCCAGAAGGTCTACTGGCCCCGTCTGGCAGAGGTTCTGGAAAGCAATGGTCTGGCTGCTGAAGTCACTGCCCAGGGCATTCAGGTGTCCTGGTAATGCTTCTGATGCCAAGGAACACAGAGAAAGGAGTGAACTTGACGAATGAAATCAGGACTTACCATCGTGGAAATGGCACAGCAGATTGAACGCCAATCCAAACTCAAGCAAGACTATTTGCTTGATACCCGTCGGCTTCAAGTAGAACCTTTTGGTTCTCAACTTTATCTCCATACCTTTGATGACCACGATGACCCACTGGTGGAGCCACTGGAGATCAACCAGATCGCCCACCGGCAGATCGGCACACATTTGAAGATTCCGGCTGCTTACTATGACCGTATGCTTTCCGATTATCCGGAACTGCTGGCGGAGAATGTGAATTCCTGGTTCCAGCGGGAACCGACCCAGCGTATGGTCCGTACTCTGGATGGCACTGTACGGGCGTTTTTGAGCAACCGCTATCGCCGCATTGACAATCTGGACATTGCAGAGATCGTCCTCCCTGTCATTCAGCAAATGGAGGATGCCTATTTTGAAAGCTGCCAGATCACGGACAGCCGTATGTACATCAAGGTAGTCAACAAGCGGCTTGAAGCCGAAGTTGTACCCGGTGACATCGTACAGTCCGGCGTTATCATCAGCAATAGTGAAGTTGGACTGGGTTCCGTCAACATCCAGCCTTTGGTCTATCGGCTGGTATGCAGTAACGGCATGGTCGTCAACGATGCCCAGACTCGCCGCACTCACATCGGCCGGGTCAATGAGGCAGATGAAAACTTCCAACTGTTCTCACAGGAGACATTGGCCGCTGATGACCACGCATTTGCCATGAAGATCAAAGATACCGTGATGGCTGCCGTGGATGAAACGCGGTTTACACGGGTAGTTGGCATGATGCGTGAAGCCACAACCGTTCAGATGAATACCACTGATATTCCCGGCGTTGTCCGTCTGGCAAGCAAGGATTTCAATATCACCGAGGAAGAAAGCACCGGCGTTCTGCAGCGTCTGATTGAAGGCAAAGATCTGACCCTCTATGGGCTATCCAATGCCGTAACACGCTTTAGTCAGGATGTGGACAGCTATGACCGCGCCACTGCCCTGGAGGGGATCGGATACAATATCCTGTCCATGCCCCGACAGCAGTGGAACCGTATCAATCAGATGGCCGCCTGACCATCTGCAACCATCACAATTTTTAAGGAGGAACCACTATGTATAATCAGAACAACGATTTGATGAAACAGGAAAAATTCATGCTCCCCACTATGATCGAAGGCGATTTCAGCGCCGAGGAACTGGCTGAGGACGCCGATGGTCTGCAGATGAGCTTTCAGCGTGTCAAGATTCCCGCCGGCGGCACACTCCAATTTGAGATGCCGTCCGATGATCCGGACAATCCCGACTATGAAAAGAATCTGGTAGGCGTCATTCTGCATAACCACGCCACCTGCGCCTACTGGCCGGCTGGCAGCGAATATGACGACGATACCACACCGCTTTGTTCTTCTGTGGATGGCAAGGTTGGCATCGGCACTCCCGGAGGCGCCTGTGCTGCCTGCGTGATGAACCGCTTTGGTTCTGCACCTGATGGCAGCAAAGGAAAAGCCTGTAAAAATATGCGTGTGCTCTACCTGCTTCGCAGTGGTGAGTACATGCCTCTGCAGGTAAATCTGCCTCCTACCAGCATCAAGCCCTTCAAGGAATTTCTGAACCGGGCCTTTATGCTCCGCCGCCGCGCCACTTACGGCAGTATCGTGCAGATTGGTCTCAAGCGTGAGAACAACGGCACCAATGACTACAGTGTTGCTACCTTCAAACTGCTGCAGGATTTCCAGGGCGAGGAGCTGGCTCAGATCCAGGCTTACGCCAACAGTTTTAAGGAGCAGATCAAACTCCTGCTCCAGCAGCGTGCCGAGATCACTGAGGAGCAGCGCGACACCGGCTGCGATTATGTAATCGAGCCTGGCGCCATGACCAACGAGCCGGCAGACGGTCACTATACTGTCAGCCAGATCAATGGTGACTGCGAGCAGCTGCCCGCATAAGTATTCTGATGTGGCCTGCGCCACATGACACATGAACAAAGGGATGCCTTCGGTTTAACACACCGGAGGTATCCCTCTTTTTTTATTTAAGGAGGAAAACACAATGTTATGTGAAGTACCATTAACCAAAGAACAACAGGCATTTGCCACTGATCATCACGGACTGGTCTACAAGTTCCTGAATGAAAACCATCTGCCGGAAGATGAATTTTATGATGTGGTTGTTTTCGCATACTTAAAGGCAGTAAAAGATTACTTCAACTCTCCATCTGCACAAAAATTCTCTTTTAGCACAATCGCCACACGACAAATGAAATTCCGGCTCTATGATTACTTCCGCACCCAGGAGCGCCGCAAGCGCAATATGGAGGTTCTCAGTATTCATGTCGGATTATATCCCGATGGTGCGCCTTTAGAAGATACCATTCCTGCCCATGACCCAATCATGCAGCAGTTGGAAATGGATCTTCTGCTCCACGAGCTGGCCGGCAGAGTCTCTAAGCAGCAAATGGATATTGTGCATCTGAAACAGGGCGGCTATGGCATCCGTGAGATTGCCCGCACCCAGAATGTTCCTATGCGGCGCATTAAAGAGTTGCTGGCTGAAGTCCATGATGTGCTGCTGGATATTTGCTATGGATGAACCCATTACAGATAAGAAATACCCTTACATCCACATTTTCAAAAAGATTGGAGGTCAAACCGAATGAAGAAAGAAAAGAAACAGATCGTTTTGAATGGTTCTCTGCTGCGTCCACTGTCTGTTGGGCGGGGTGCGCTTCTGCACGCCGGAGGAAACATCTACCACACTTCGCGTGTGGTAGCAATTCTGGAGGAGTCGGAGGATTGCGTCCGTTTTGAAACGCAGAACTCCCACTACCATCTCTCCATGTCCCCTTTTCCGCTGGCGGCTGTCAGTCCGCTCCCTGTGAGATTGGCCGCATGTGCGTGAAGGGGCTGTAAATGGATTGGAACAGCCGGCTCCCGCTGACTATTCCACAAGTTTTGGCCGTGGCGGATACCATTCCGTCACGGCTCTTTTTATGGAGGAACAAAATGAATGAAGAAATCATGAATGATATCCAATCAGTCCGCCCCAAAGACCAGTTCACCTTTTCCTGCCGTCAATGCGGGGCGTGCTGCCGCAATATCGAAGGCTGTGTAATGGTGGAAAGTCTGGATGCCTACCGTCTGGCTCGCTATCTCCGAACAAAGGGTGAGTCCATCGAAGGAATAGAGGATTTTCTGTTCCGCTACTGCGATCCGGAACCTCTGACCGAAGAAGGCTTCCCTATCTATATGCTCAAGACAAAAGCCCCAAACGGCTCCTGTATCTTCCTTATGGATGGGCGCTGTTCCGTCTACCCTGCCCGTACCCGTACCTGCCGTATCTATCCTCTTACCGTAGGTCCAGGGGAGCGTGGCCGTGATTTTGAATACTGCCTGTGTCTGGACCGGCACCGGAGCCACTTTACCGGCAGCCGGGTATCCGTCAAGGACTGGCTGTATCAGAATTTTAAGAGGGAAGACAAAGAATATGTAAAGCGGGAATATGAGATCGCTACCGAACTGGGCAAACTGATGCGCGCCATTGATCCTGCCATGCGGCCAGGCATTGTATTCAAGGTGCTCTACTACCGCTATTACAATTTTGATTTAGACCAGCCTTTTCAGCCTCAGTATGAGCAGAATAACCGGCATCTGTTAGCAGACCTGCACCGGATTGTCAGGGAACAGTAAAAGGCAAATGGCTTTTAGAAAGGGGGCCTTATTTTATGAATTTACACGAAACAGCGATGGGGCAAAGATTTTTTAATGTTCAGCTCCCCACACTGATCAACACACTCAAAGACATTGCGGCGGCGCTTTCCCGCCCTGCACCATCTGCTATATCCTTTCCGGCAGACCAACACTTTCTCACTTCGCTCTATTATGGTGAATATGAAGCAGATGTTTTCAAGCCCGATAAACGCCTCTCGCCTTTTAATCAGGCAGTACAGCAGAAAGAAAAAGCTCTGCTTCCGCTGCTCTCCAACGAAGCGTCCATCGCTTTTGAACAGTATCAGGATGCGGTACAATGCCGCAATTCTGCTGTATTAGAACAGGCATACGCCTCTGGCTACCGTACTGCTGTGCAGATGTTTGCGGCAGGCTTAGGCCCGCAGCCGCCAGTACCGGAACATGGGGAGGATAATAATGGATGAAAACAGACTGCCCGAACTGCCCCAGGAAGCTTTTCGGCCAATGATCGCGCAATCAGTCCAACTGGAACAGTTTTTAGGGGAAGAACTGACTTTTTGCTTTCGGGATCTTGATGGCGCCCATACCTTTACTACCTGCTATGGCGATATCTACAAAACGGTCAATGCACTGCGGGACTATGTCCGGCTTCTGGAATCGGTGTGCGATCAGTGGGAGCTGACTGGATTCCATCGTGCTACCTACGAGTACCATGCAGAAAAACTGCGTAAAATTGCGGATAAACTGCAAGCTGGTATCGGCTACGACTATGACAAAGCCGTGGAAAGATGCAAAAAGAAACGAGCCAGAAAGTCCCACAGCAACGATGTCGGGGAAGATGCCCTTCTGCTGACGGTACGGGCTGCCGGCAAGTCCGCTGACAATGAAAAGGAGGCTGCGCCTTATGAGGAAGATACCCCTTGGGAACCTGAACTCGAATAACCATATAAAAACACCTGTTAAAAAGTATCATGCAAGCGTTGCCCGACAATCCCCCAGAGAACGGAACCGATTGCTGGCTTGCAAGAATTTTGCGTTTACCCACGCCAATGTGCATAAGCACTGCCGCCACTTCCGGCGCGGATAACCGCCCTGAAGCTACCCACGGAGGATGCCTATGGAACGAGATGAACTACGCACCACTTTAGTGAACCATCTGGAAACCCTGCGGCGCAATCTGCAGGTCGTATCCATGGAGGTGCTGAAAACCAAGTACAAAAAACCATTTGATGCCCTGCGGCAAGACATCTGTAAAGCCGCTACCGCCTATACCCGCTTTCTGGTATTCGACGGTATGCGGATCAAACACAAATACTTTGATGAGGCCGTACCCTATATTGATGCAGCTGTGAAGCAAACCAAGCGGCTCAAACAGATCTCAGATGCTGCCTTCCAGCGTCAGGATATTGACGAGATCGAATCACTCGCCCTTGCCCTGCGCAAAGAGATAGACGCAGCTCTACAGCCCTTCTATATGGGACATATGTGCCTTTATGTGACGCCGGAATGCTTTGACGACCCACCCAAGACGCCGGAAGTCTACAACGATGCAACCGCCTGTGTCTGGCGGGATGGCACATGGCAGCTTCTGGAGGATACCAGCAAAGGGTTCCTGCTCTTTGTCCAATCCAAATCCAAGGAGGAAGCTGCCGCATGAAAAAAACATCTCAGCAATATCTAAACAGCGAAGCACACGGTTATCTCATGGAGGCCAAAGCCTGCAAGCTTTTGCTCAAAGACTTGGAGCGCATCCGCGCCAAGCTCAGGCGGCACATCGAAAAGGAAGCCGCAGACCGCGAGGCAGAATTTGAAGCGGCCATGCAATACCATAGCGAAAGCGACATCCAGGAAGCCTACGGCTGGGAATTCATCAGTGAACAGCAGTATGAGCACTATCTGGAATTGTTCCGTCAAGGTCGCAGGGCACTTGATGAACACAGCCCCACTGTTACAGAACTGGCTCTCTCCATCCTGAACCGTATCTTTCAGGATATTGATAGAGACTGCCGCCAATGCGAGTTTGAAGCCCTGTCTCCGGAAGAACAGCTTGCCGAGTTGAAGCGTGCTGAGGAATCCAGGCAGGCATGGAGGCAGTATATCGCCAGTCTGAAGGAAATGATCAACCCCTCCGCTGCGCAGGAATGACCCTTAAAATCGCTACTGAAATTTACTTTGCAGACTGCCTACTTGCAAAATCAGATTTTTTCGGCTAAAATAGGTATATAATAATATATCAGCCGAAATTAAGAAAGGAGGAACGCCTGTGTATATCACCCGACACATGGAGAAACCGGTGATGGAGCTGAATGAACAGTATCCTGTGCTTCTGCTTACCGGCCCAAGGCAGGTTGGAAAAACTACCATGCTGGAACATTTGATAGAGGTCGAGGGCAAGGGGCGCAAAAAGGTCTCTTTGGATGATCTGACGCTGCGGGAACTCGCCAAGACGGACCCAAAGATGTTCTTTCAGCTGTATCAGCCGCCGCTGCTCATTGACGAAGTGCAATACGCACCGGAACTGTTCCCATATATCAAAATCATGGTAGATGAACGCCATCAGCCCGGCGATTTCTGGCTGACGGGTTCTCAGCTTTTCAAGATGATGGAGGGCGTACAGGAATCTCTGGCAGGCCGGGTGGCTCTGCTCCACCTCTCACCGCTTTCCCAGAGTGAGATCATGAAACGGCCTCCTGAACCACCGTTCAGCCTGGAGCTGCCTCTTTTGTCCGAACGGCAGAACGGACGCCAAATGCTGAACACGCCAGAGGTCTTTCAGCGTATCCATCAGGGCGGGATGCCTGCCCTGGTCACAGGAACCTATTCCAATGCCTCCATCTTCTATTCCAGTTACATTGACACTTACATGGAACGGGATGTGCGGCGGCTGTCCAATGACATTGACAGCTTGAAGTTTTTGCGGTTCCTGCGTTCTGTCGCCGCCAGGACTTCCCAGCAGGTCAATTACAAGGGCATTGCCGATGATGCGGAGATCGACCAGACCACGGCCAAAAACTGGCTTCATGTTCTGGAGGCGCTGGGGATCATCTTTTTATTGGAGCCCTATTCCAATAATGTCCTCAAACGCACCGTATCCACACCCAAGCTCTACTTCTACGACTCCGGCATTGTCTGCTACCTGACCCGTTGGAGCAGTCCGGAGACAGCCATGGAAGGAGCCATGAGCGGCGCACTACTGGAAAACTATACCGTAGCGGAAATCATCAAGACCTATCAGAACGCCGGTCAGGAGCCATTCCTGTACTATTACCGGGATAAGGATGCCAGAGAAATCGACCTGATCCTGGAGCGGGACGGAAAACTGTTTCCCATCGAGATCAAAAAGATGGCCTCGCCGCCAAAGAAATTGACGAAGGTATTTGACCTGATCGACAAGTCCCCACTGCAGCGCGGCACTGGTGCTATCCTGTGCATGGCTGACCAGTTGGGCGCTTTTGATCAGAACAATCTGATCGTGCCTATCTCTTTGATTTAACGAGGAACCCTGCCGCATTACCTGCGGCTTATAACCGAAAGGATCGACAGACTGCATTTAGCGGCCTGCCGGTCCTTTTTTCATTTAGGAGGAAACACCTGATGATAAAACGACAAATATCTTTTCTGTTTGAAGATCCCGGATTCTGTATAGATGTATTCTGCACCATTGCAGAACCGGTACGCTACTACAACCGGGATACCGAAAGCGGCGCATGGTACAGCTCTACACCGGACTGGAATGAAAATGGCAGTCTCATCCGGGAAGACCTCATCTTTGAAGTGATTGCAGATGGCGTAGTCTGTGCACTGGACGGCAATGGTAACTTTGAAGGCAAGAAACCCTTCGTACCTTTCTGCCAATTCCGCCAATCGCTGGTGCAGTCCGTTCATACACAATATCCGCACCTGCAGAATCAGGAAGCACTAAGGGAAAAGCTGCTCTCCCTGCCGGATGCCAGAGAAACGGTTGGGCATGGTTGGTACTGGGAAAACTGGCTCTTTGCCACCGATTTTGAGAACACCGTTGAGGAAGCCGTAGACTCAGCTGAATGGCTAAATAGTCAGTTCCACATTCTGGCTGTCCGCTATACCCACAAGCCCACCGGCTTTGTGTTTACCAACTACCGTTTCCGGGACAAAAGAGCCGAAGCCAAATCTTCCGGACATGACCTACTGCTCTATGACTGGAAAGACCAATGACCACACTGCGTCAAAAAATGCAGCAACTATACACAAGGAGGATGCAAAATGAAAATTCACGAAGATCGTTCTCATATGAATATTGATACCAGATGGTTTGAAAAAGGCTATATCAAAGAAGATGTCCACTCCCTGCGCCTGCAGTCTCTATGCACCGAAGCAGAGGCAGCAGCCAACAAACAGTTTTACGACAGCCACACCCGCGAAGAATGGGATCAGTATATCCGCCAAGCAAGTTTGGAGAGCAGCGCAGCAATGAAACCCGTCATGGAAGCTATCGCACAGGACTTTGTCTGCTACCAGTATGACGAAAATATCCCTGTGTCCTATGGCAGCGACCGATGGGACCTGTACTTCTGGTGTAATCCCTTTAACGGCGCCGCAGACGCATCCGAACGGGATTTCTCATATTTCACGCTGACCTTTAACGAGCGTCAGACGCTGGAGAAACGAAAAAAAGTCTGTCAACAGGTGCTGGAGCTCCTATGCTCACGCTTTCAGGAGCATCCCCATCTCCATGTAGCCGTACAGTATTCCATATGGTTTGACCATCCGAAGATCCACGATGCGGTGGAGCGCGCAAAGCCCCGTCTGCATGGCCTGCGCTGTATCCAGGAACAAAAAGAAGGAAAACTGCTCCTGCAGGACGGGGCCCTGCTCTTCAAGCCAAAATACGCAAAGAAATATGCCCGCACGCTGAGCCAGAGCCAGATTCTGTCCCTTAGTTGGGAACTGGGCGTGGAGGACGAAGAACCTGATACCGATGCGGCACCTGTTACCTTGCCTTACAAGAAATTTGGCGCCACGCACCCCATCCAGCTGCAGGTGACTTCCTACCTGAATGGAAACCTTGCCATACAAATGGTGACATGGGAAAGCGGCGACCCGGAACCCTGGGCGACTCTCACCGTCAACCTGCCCGGCCAACGGCAAAAAGACCATGCCTTTATCGACACCAATGCCGATTCGGAATTTCCCACCTGGCTCATCCGACATGGTCTGGCTATCCCAACCGGCCGCACCATGCAGAGTGGGTTCTGCACCTATCCTGAATATCGTTTTCGTGCCAACCGGCTGCAGGAGCTGGACCCGGAAGGGTATGCAGGCTACCTGAAAAACTTTGAAAGGCGGTGCAGCGCATGAAATATAAGGCAATTTATGATGTACTGAATGAAAGGCGGCAGACTACCCCCGGTTTCTGTTACCATGACCGCAGCGGCTGGCGTGCTTACCCCCAGACCTACATGACCATGCAGTGCCCTTTATGGATTATTGCTGAAGATGCTGCCACGGGCAGGCGTCTGTGGATCACTCAGGAGGGCACCCGATTTAGCATTTCCATTCGAAGGATGGATGAACAGCGGCACAACTATGGCCCTACCTATCGCATTACTTGTGAAAACAGGACAAAGCTGGCTCAAGTTCTGCGCTATCAGTTCGAGTCAAAAACTTTGGCTGTGTAGCTGACGATGACCAGAGAGGAACTGCATTCCTCTCCCTGCTCCGGTTTCCTTGTCCGGAACACACACTAAGAAGCACCGGAAATCTGCATTTTTGCAGACGTCCGGTGCTTCTTTGGAGGAAAACGCTTATGAATACTCTCGCATTTACGCTGGGCGAATACCGATCCCAGCTGACTTTGAAAATCAGTACCTATCCCAACGGCAATCTCGCCATCAAGCTTTATGAAAAGGATCACGGCATCCTGATTTTTTGGGAAACCCTTACCACCAACTTAACCGGAATCCGGCCCGACTACTGCGCTTTCATCAATATAAAAGCCGCAGACGGACTTTTTCCAGTCTGGCTGTCAGACAATCACCTTGCGGAACCTACCGGGCAAATTCTTGAATCGGATGGCTGCCTTTACCCCGAATACCTGTTTAATGGCAAAGAACTGGATGCTCTGGATCATGAGGGGCACACCCTCTACATCCGGCGGCAGAAAGGCGAACTTGGGCGCCGATTTGAGCGGCTGTATCTCGCCCTGCGAAGACTGGCGCGAGAAATCAACGGATTCAGCTACACCGATTACAGCGGCTGGCGGTGTCTGGATGGGAGTTCCTCCACCCTGCCCCTCTGGATCGAGGCATTTGACCCTTCTCATGGCCGCAAATTCATCTTCACGCAGAAAGGTCCCGCACTCCAAACTACCATCCTCTATGCAGATGGTACAGAGAAGCAGCGCATCTATCGGCGTAAAGAGGACATGGCAACCGAGCTGATGGCCATGTTTCAGGAAGAATTGCGTGTCTACCCTCCCTGGTCTGAAGACCGGAGGAAACGGTACGAATATTAAAGGAATAAAATTAGGAGGACATCATCATGAAGATCCATATCTATCCCAAATCCATGTTGGAAACCGTATGGCAGCAGGACAAACTGCTGTTTACCCCAGAAGCGGAGCAACCACCCCTGTGTCTTCGATGTGGGCAGCCACTGGACCACCGGCTGGTCATCAACGCCCTGAGCCGCTATGCAGATGTCCATATCTGCGAGGCGTGCGGTATGGATGAAGCCCTGCGTGATGCCAACCGTTGCCCACTTCCTCTAACAGAATGGGCAGCTGTCAAAAACGGTTTGAGCCAGCAGCAGACCGATTTTGAAGCTCCGCTGCTGACTACTTCCTGCACCTTTGAAGATCTATTCCAGCAGGGTTCCCGGCCTGCCAGCGAGATAGCCTATTCCCGTTCTGATTATGATGGATGGAAATGGTGGACCACTTGGCATCAGTGCCAAAAGGATACGCCTGTTCTGGAAGTTGCCCGTGAAATTGATGCTTTCCAGGATGCGCTATTCCAACTGCCGGAGTTTCGGAATTTGGACACCCTGACACGGTTCTGCCGAGGGTACGCCCAGCCCACCAGCGAGCCCACCGAATTCAATTTGTATTCGGAAACTGCTCACTTTTATATCTGGCTGCGGCTGATTACCAGGCGTCGAGATTATAATGTGTATGTACATTACTATCTGAAAGGTTAAAAAGTCTGCAACGCACCGGATACAGTATGCCTATCGACTCTGTATTCGGTGCATTTTTCTCTATGAAATAGTTATTTATTTTTATGTACACTTATAAAATCTTGTTGCAAAAGTCAACCTGCTATATAATTATAAAGAAATATATTTTTCAAAATCTGTCCGTTGTAATATTTCGCAGACATTTGCCTGTTATAATATCCGCAAAAGCAAAGGAAGTTGAGGGATTTTTGAGATTTACCATATATCATATAAAGAATGGAGGTGCATG
>CALBGI010000058.1 GCA_937893675.1 uncultured Blautia sp. | reverse complement strand
GCCAAGTAGTGCCATATTCAGTTGTAGTAAATCAGCCCATATTGCCGACCTGTTTATTCAGATCGCCATCGCTGTCACCGGTGGACTGCTGTACATCTCCGGGAACAACCCAGCCAAACACCGGATCGTATACAGCTCCATTTCCGTTGCTGGAGCCTGGAGCCGGTTCATTGCTGGGCGGCGTTTGCTCGGCAGGCGGGGCAGTGACTTCCGGAACTGATGGGTCGGGATTGACAGCATGCTCCTGACCAGGATCTTTGATTTCGGTTTTACCTTCCGGTACCGGAGGAGGCGTGTCTTCAGGCTTTTCGGTATCGGTAAAGTCGATCACAACCTCATCCTCCGTTTGGGAGGTTACTTTAGGATATTCCTCTTCGGCGTCTGTGGACTGGCCGGGGGCATAAGCATCTGCTCCATTATCACCATCTGTCTGCGTGCCGCCATCTGACCAATCGCCGGTGACGCTGCTGGGTGGGGATTCATCTGGTCTGAAATCTCCGGTACGGTCGCGGCTTACGAACCAGCAGACGCCCAGAATAGTGATGCAGAGAAGAGCCAGCGAGGAAACAATAAAGCCTTTGGATTGGAAAAACTTTTTCATATTTTACATACACTCCTTTTTTGCTGTTATATAAAGCCTATACGGTATAACGTGCCGGGCTTTCAACAGTATTGTTAGAATTTTGTGTTGTGGTAGCCTGTCAGCTCCACCCGTTGGGTGATAGCCGGATAACTGTGACCGAACATCCGCACATAGAATTCCACATCACAGTAGAAGATGTACTCAACCCGTCCATTCTCTACATTGAACTCCAGGCTGATGTCGGAAACCTTGTAATCCTCCGTTGAAAGCGGAATCTTGGAGTCCAGGCCGCCTGCCACTGTAGCCTCCAGCATGTCGGTATAGTCACTGCTGGAGTAAAGGGTATTTAGGTACTCTTCAAAGTTGGTTTCACGCTGGGAACGGTAGGTATCTGCATAAATCGTGCCGCTAAGGTTATTTAACTCCATTTTAGCGCCGTTGCGGATGTTGATACAGGTGATCCGTATGGAAGCGTACAGGAGCAGGAAGGAAATCAGCATCACGATGCCTACTACAAAAAAGCAGGCGAAAAAGGTGATCTCGCCCCGTTCGTTTCGCAGCGGCTGTTTCAGTCGCAGGAATATGCGTTTCATAGGTCACCTCACTTCCAGTAGTGCTCACTGACGCCGCTGCCGCGGGCAACCACTGTAATGTTTACCAGGTCAAAATTCCAGAACCCGCCCAGTTTGGCATCTCCCTCGATAGTAATGAAGAAGGGGGTGCCCAACTGGATGGCATTTGTCATACCGGATGGCCTGGGTGATGTGTAGGTAGCGTCAATGGAGTAGGAAATATTTTCGGCTCCTTCGATCTGAGAACTCAAAAATTCAAACAGCTCATCGGTCTCGCCGTTGACGCCGCCGGAAAGCTGGATCTGTTTGACCATCTGATCGGCGGCATGGTCAAGTTCCTGCTTGGTGGAAATGATGCTGAACAGGTCAATAATGAAGGCCAGCAGCAGGACAGCGATGAAGATGAAGACCACCGTACTGAAATAGTTGGCCTCGCCCCGCTCGTTGTTCAGCACCTTCCGGGCTTTTTGAAAGAGAATAGAAACCACCACCTTTACTGAAATTGAAAACAGCCGCTCCAAACCGGAGCGGCTGCTATGCAAAGTTTTGACTGTACCAAGTATAACAGATATGGATTTACGGCGAAAGGGCAGGACTGTGCCAATGTAGAGACAATTTTGTGCCAATTACAGCCCACCCTTAATAAAAGGAATCGCACCATAACGGCCGATCAAATACCCCTTCTCAATTTTGGTATCTTTGCGGATAGAAAAAGATTGGAGGGAAAACAAATCGGTAGCAGCGGTCAGTTCATCTTTTTCGGTGAACCAGATCTGATCTCTCCTCAGCACATCCAAGTCAAGAAGATTGGTGTTGTGTGATGTGAAAATCAACTGGCCTCCATTTGGATTGAACTCCACGCTGTTAAAAAGCGAGACCAGATGCTTTGTCAGGAGGGGATGCAGATGAGCGTCCAGTTCGTCTACTATAAGGAGTGTTCCTTCATCCAGCACCTTTTTTACCACACCAATCAGTTTGAAATAACTGTTGGTGCCATCGGATTCCTCTGCCATATTCAGTGTGTAGGAAGAAGTATTTCCCTCTGTGTCTTGTACCGTGTGAATGGCCTCAATATTGGTGAAAATATCGCCCTGCTGAGAAGTGGCGGGTTCTAAATCACGCATTTGAAGGGACTGTATACCAAAATCTGCGCTACGCAACATAGAGGCGATCATATGCCGGTAGCCATCGTCTTTGAGCTGTTCTGCTTCAAGTTCATAAGCATCTGCAGCAGAATGTTTCGTGATGATCCGGCAGGAAGCAAACCACTCCAGAACAGGAATTACCTTGGAATAGCTCCAGTTTGATGCAACAGACAGATAGAGCTTGTTAGGTGAAGTACGATTTTTGAGCATGCTTTGTTCATCGACATCAACAGTAAAACGAAAATCGTTTGTGTTTTGCCGCTCAAAAATGATCGCCTGCCTGCCATTGGGATAGTAATATAGGTATTCTTCAATAACAACTTTGTCTGTTACCGAAAAGCCATACGCGTATCGGATGCCATTTGCGGTGAAGATGACCTCAAAGCTGCTGGGGCGGACGGGTGTTTCACGGTCAAACTTGAAAGGCGAACGTTCGATGGCTTTGTGGAGCTGCTGGTTATGCGAAGTCAGCACATAATTTACCATGAACCAGAATGCATGAAGGACATTGGACTTCCCGGAAGCGTTGGCTCCGTAAATTCCGGCAGACTTCAAATACCGTTTGCTTCCATTCACAATCAGATGCTTCGGATGCTCTTTATCCTTACTGGCAAGCAGGGATAATACGACACTGCCTTTGATAGAGAGAAAGTTCTCTGCACGAAACTGAATCAGCATAAAATTGCCTCCTAAATCCTCGATTATATATATTATAACTGTATTTTCGTGAAAAATAAACGCATATAGAAGATAAAATTATGTATTGGGAAGTTTAGAAAGAGACGCATATACTGATAGTATGTGCTAAAGGGGGCAACAGCGACAAAACTAACTGAAAATGAGAAGCTGGTCTTGGAGTATATCTGTTTTTCTTCCTCCCATTGACTGCAACAAGAAAAAGTGTTATTATGAATACATAAAACGAAGGAAAAATGAGTATTATAATAACAAGCGCAACAGAAAGGAGATCTGTATGGAAAAGATAAAGTACCGGGATTTGATCATGCAGTATCTGACTGCTCTGGAGCCAGATCAAACAATTACAACCGAACAAGTCGCAGAGTATGTGGCGGAACGGCTTTTACTTGATACAGCGATGGTAAAAAAGACAGTCAATGTAAATATGGCTCGGCTTGAAAAAGAGGGGCAGATTATGCGCCTAACCAAAGGAATTTACTGCAGGAGAGTAAAAACAGCATTTGGATATTATACTCCAGATAAAGAAACACTTTTTTGTAAGCAGTTACTTCGGAAAGAAAACGAGATAATTGGATATGAAACAGGGTTGTCTGCATTAAATCGTATTGGTCTTGTTTCTCAAATGCCAAAAAGGAGATGCATTGCAACCAACCTGCATACAAAACGAATTCCCGAAGGAATGCAGATTGAGATTCGGAAACCGCCTATTGTAGTTAATTCTGGAAATTTTCGATATCTGCAAATTTTGGATGCAATCAGAGAACTGGATATGGCGCCAGTAGATACTGCAAAGCCGATTGATGTGGTAAGAGCTACTGTTGAGGAATTTACATTGAAAACTGAGATGTTGATTCTGATGGCCAGAAAATATTATGGTCAAAAAACTTTGCTTCGGACCATAGACATTTTGTTGGAGGGTAGTTATGAAACTGCACGAGGATAAATTTGCTTTTTTGAATATTATCAATTTAATCCATGAGGATAGTAGCATTCGGGCTGATATTTTGGAGAAGGACTATTATGTTACGCTACTGTTGAGGGAGTTGGCAGGGAAACAGGTAACATTACCAGCCTATTTTAAAGGTGGAACAGCCCTGTATAAAGCACAGAAAAGTATCCGCCGGTTTTCAGAGGATATTGACTTGACGGTGTGCATCGATAATTGCAGTAACAGCCAGGCTAAGAAACGGCTGGAGATGGCAACAAAGAAATATCAGGCCTTGCCACGCACATCCAGAAAGGATCTCGAAGATGATCGGAAAGGTAGTATCACAACTGTCTATGATTACACTCCACTTGTAGGCATTGACACGGATGATCCGCTCCAACGGTTTGGATATGTCAAAGTAGAAGGTACATCTTTTACTGTCAGCGAGCCTTTTACACCACTTGAAATTGAACCGATACTTTACACCTATGCCACCGAAGAACAGCGAAATATTCTTCGGTCACAATATGATGTTGTCCCTTTTATGATTAACACGATTCGGTTAGAGAGGATTTTTGCCGACAAGATTTTTGCTGCTGAATTCTATTATGAGCGTAAGATGTATTTTGATGTGGCAAAACATCTTTACGATGTCAGTGTCATGTTCGACTTAAAGCAGATTCAGGAAATGATTCAAAATCAGCAGATATTCCTTGAGATGCTGGGATATAAAAGACTGGAAGAGACCCGAAGAACAGGCAGTGATCTGGCGGAAAAGAAGTTTTCTGATTTTCAGTTGCTCAGAGGGTTTTCTGATAATGAAGCACTTCGTAAGGACTATCAGAATATGCAACGTAACTATGTTTTTGCGGAAGAAGATACACTGTCTTTTGATTTTGTGGTAGAGCAGTGGAAGAAACTCGGAGAGGTATTGCTTGCGCTTGAGTAAGTGCAATATGAAACAAAACTGTGGACAAAAATTAGCCAGGGGAGCAGTGGTTTATCTGCTCCCCTGGCATTGTTTTGCTTACAGGTTCTGACGGATGATCCGAGTGATAATACCTACGGCCACACCCC
>CALBGI010000057.1 GCA_937893675.1 uncultured Blautia sp. | reverse complement strand
TTTAAACCCATGTGGAATTTAACTCTGCACTGGAATTTAAAATTTCAAGTCAGCTCTTCCTTCTTTCTACTGTATCATCATAATCATTTTTTTGAGACTGTACGAAGCTTTCATTATCTTTCCCTAAAATATTGTTTTTTCACCACTTCGCAAATAGCATTTATATTTTTCCGCAAACGATAATAGCTTATATCCAATTTTTCTGTATTTCTATTTTTTATAGCCTTCTATAAGCATTCTCAAAATTTCTCCCTACTGTTCGTCCTGCAGCCTTTCAAAAATCATTTCTGTTGTCAAATCACTGACAGCCTTATTCTCCAATGATATTATCCTTTCCCAAACAATGGGGATTGCTTTATATTCGATGTTTTCAACTCCATCAAAACGAAAGCTTCCACCTTGCGTTTTTCTCTTTGCACAAGTCACTTTTCTTATATAATTCGCTTTCGCACCATCCAAGGATTCCAGAATGATCGTTTTTATGGAATAGCAATGCAATCGCTCATAATCCGTATATTTTTTATCGCCTGTATATAAGGAACGCTGAGTATGTCATTCCATTCTCTGCAATCGCTTGCTCTTCACTTGTTAATTTTCGATCCGTATATGGTGCTTTTTTCATAAACAGCTCTCCTTGCTTTTGTACAGCTATTTCTTTTTCTTCACGATCAAATCATAGCTTTCCGCGATCATCTTTTTAATTTCCTGATCCGGAATTGTTCCATCAAGAATAATCGTGTTCCAGTGTTCCTTATTTTGATGGTATCCCGGCTGAACTGCCTCATAAGCATTTCTCCAGAAATCGCGCCATTCTGGATCTACCTTCACATTGACACATATGTATCTGTTTCTCTCATAGGTCCATGCAAATGCTCTTTTATTTTTCTTATATCTGAGTAGAATCCAGTTATCATCATGAAATGGTGCATCTTCATAAACATCTGGCAAGGTTAACCCATAGGACAATACTTCTTTTCGTTCTGTCATTTAAATAATTCTCCCCAACAAATAATCAATTTCACGCTGACAAATCTGCGCCGTCCAATGAAATTTATTGCTTTTCTGACCCAGATTTGGGCAAGCACACTCTGTTACATGTATTGATAAAGTACTATAATTATAACAGACATCCGATGTCTTTTGACGAAAAACTTTGTAAACATCAAACTTTTTCATCCCCTGCAGAATTTGATGCTGTACTGAAATTTAATTTTTCCAGTCAGCAGCACAAAAAGGATACGCCCGCCTCCCGGCGTTCGTATCCTTTTTTCGGCTCTCCTACTGTTCCAGCATCGTCTCAATAAAAATCCCATACCCGGTACTTGCATCCTGCACAAAGACGTGAGTCACTGCCCCCACAACCTTGCCGTCCTGAAGAACCGGACTGCCGCTCATTCCCTGCACGATCCCGCCGGTTTTCTCCAAAAGCTCCTCGTCCGTAATGTGGATCACAAAGCTTTTGTTGGTGTCCTCATGGTTCATATCGATTTTGGTAATCTCGGCGTCATACTCCTGCACGCCATCTCCCAGGCTGCAGAGAATGGACGCAGGACCGATTTCCATTTCCTGCTTGTAGCCAATGGGCATTTCTTTTAAGGAAATACTCTCATCCACCGGATTCAGGGTGCCGTAAATGCCGTTGGACGTATTGCCGCTAATGCTGCCGATCACATTGGATTCCTCATACCGAATGAGACCGGCCAGCTCTCCCGGCGTTCCTTTTCCCCCTTTTCGGATGCTCAGGATTTCTGCCCGATACAGGTCTCCCTCATCAATAGAGAGCAGCTCTCCGGTATCTACATCTCTGATCCCGTGCCCCAGGGCTCCGTAACCGCCTTTTTCATCTACATAGGTCAGGGTTCCGATTCCCTGGGTATCATCCCGCACCCACAATCCAAGCTTATAGTCTCCGTTCGTGTCCTTGACCGGCGTCACAGAAAGGGGAATCTCCTCACCGTTTCTCTGGACGCGCAGCGTGACTTTTTGGGAATCAAGACCTGAAAGATCATCCATGAGCTGCCGTTTGCTTGTCACCTTCTGCTCATTGAACGCCACAATGTAGTCCCCCGGCTGCACGATATTTTTTGCCGGCTCCAAAAGGTCTCCGCTGTCGCAAAGGATCTCCCCGGTATCCACCACCAGCACACCGTCTGTTTCCAGATAGATTCCGACTGTGCTTCCGCTTACCATAAGATTTTTTCTCTCCACAGGAGTGATCTTCACATCCTTAAAGGGAATGACGCCCATTACGCTGCAGGGCAGGGCGCAGCTTCCGTCTGCCGATACCGCCACGGCTTCCCCAAAGCGCAAAAAAGGATCGTCAAAAAGCCTGCGGATGTTTTGGTCTTCTCCCTTTGCCACCTGCACTTCATCGGGGATTTTCCGGTCATAATAACGGTATCCCAGCCAGACTGCCGCAGTCAAAGAAAACGCCGCACACCACAGCAGAAAACGTCTGTACTTTTTCTTATTCTCACTGCTCACACTGCCACATCCTTTGTCCCATGTTTTCTGGTTGCTCCCCGTACATCTGGTTGCATTTTCGCAGAGCGTTTTTATGTAATGGAAATCTTACAGCGTAATTTCCCATTACATAAAGAAGAGAGGATATCCTTTCGGAATATCCTCTCCTAGTATGTGGACAAAGTGCTTATTTCACTCTTGTATTTTTATGTACCTGTGCCAATTCTTTCATCTCTCTTGCATTGGAAAGCACTGCGCCGGTGATCTCAGCTCCTCCCAGAAGACGCGCCAGTTCGCGAATCGAAGCTTCGCCCTCCAGCGGGCGGATCTGTGTGGTGGTCTCCTGTCCCTCCACATGCTTTTCAATCTCAAAATGCGTGTCTGCCATGGCCGCGATCTGGGGAAGATGGGTAATACACAGCACCTGGCGATGGCGCCCGATGACCGCCATTTTTTCGGAGACCTTCTGTGCTGTGCGCCCGCTGATCCCGGTGTCGATCTCGTCGAAGATCAGTGTCTCAATGTCGTCCCTGTCCGCGAGAATGGCTTTGAGCGCAAGCATGATCCTGGAAAGCTCACCGCCGGACACAATCTTGCCCAGAGGCTTTTTCTTTTCTCCCGGGTTGGTGGAAATCTCATATTCCACCGCATCGCATCCGTCTGCGCTCCAGCTTTTTTTCTTTGAAAAAGCAATGGCAAAATCCACGTTGAGAAAATTAAGCTCTTTTAAGCCTTCTATAATCTCTGCTTCCAGCTGTTTACTATATTCTTTCCGGATTTCTGTCAATTCATACGAAGCTTTTGCAAGAATTTCCTCCGCTGTATGGAGTTCTTTGACAGAATTCTGGAAAATTTTCTCATATTTGCGAAGTTTTTCCAGTTTTTTCTGCTGTGCTGCCTGATACTCCTGAATCGCTTCCAGACGCTGTCCGTACTTTGCTTTCAGGCTGTTGATAAGATTGAGTCTCTGCTCTGTCTCATAGAATTCCTGTTCGTCAAAGGTAAGACTGTCCATATAGGAAGAAAGCTCCCGGTTAAAGTCATTGAGAAGACTGTCCACTTCACTCAATGTCTGGGAAAGCGGTTCCAGCTCCTCATCAAAAGGAAGTACCCGTGACATCTCTCTGAGAGCATTTCCCACCAGGTCTCCGGCTCCCTGCATGTCATATCCGGTCATACCGTGAACGCCGGATATCACATCCACGATCTTTCGGGCATTGGTAAGCTTCCGGTACCGACGCTCCAGTTCCTCATCCTCGCCGGGCACGATTGCAGCCTTTTCGATTTCCCCGATCTCAAACTCCAGAAAAGCGATCTCCCTGTTTCTCTGTTCCTCGTCCATATCCAGGGCTTTTAAAGCTTCCCGGCAATCCCGGTATTTTTCAAAACACTTCTTTACATTTTCTTTGACCGGCAGGATCCGCTCTTTCCCATAGGCATCCAGAATTTCCAGCTGCTTGTCCTGATAGAGAAGCGACTGGTGCTCATGCTGCCCATGGATATCCAGAAGGCAGGAAGCAACCGCTTTCATCTGCCCAACGGTTGTGGTCTCCCCATTGATCTTATTGACGCTTCTTCCATCCATGATTTTGCGGGAAAGAAGCACCTGGGAATCCTCAAGCTCCACATCAAGTGTCCGCAGTGCTTTTTCCGTTCTCGGATTTTCCACCTGAAAAAGAAGCTCCACCAGCGCGTAATCCGCATGTTCCCGAATCATGCCTCTGGTCGGCTTTGCTCCCAATATCAGCTGCATGGAGCCCAGAAGAATCGATTTTCCAGCGCCGGTCTCACCGGTAAGGATATTAAGACCCGGCCCAAAATCCACCGCAATGTCCTCTATGAGGGCAAGATTTTTTACGTGCAAGTGTACTAACATGCTTCCTCCTAAATATACGGGACATTACTCCACGATTTCTCTCAGCTTTTCCATCACATGCTCCGCCTGCTCCTGCGTCTTGGCTGCGCACATAATGGTGTCGTCTCCCGCAATGCATCCCAGGATCTCCGGCCAGTTCTGTCCGTCCAACGCCGCTGCTACGCCCATCGCCATGCCAGGCACCGTCCGAATGACCAGCAGATTCTGTCCTACATCCATGGAGACCAGGGCGTCCTTCAACACCCGCGCGTACTTATCCTCCAAAGCATGGGGAGCTTCCTTGAGGATGGCATAGTGCGATTTCCCGTTCTTACCGGTTACCTTTGTCATCTTCAGCGCACGGATATCCCTGGAAACCGTGGCCTGCGTCACTTTGAAGCCCGCCTCATTAAGCCTTGCCGCCAGCTCCTCCTGGGTATCTATGTCATACTTGTGGATCAACTCCATTATTTTTTCATGTCGTGCTAATTTCACGGTAAACCTCCTAGCTGTTGCGCATTTTCTGCCGCAGAACCTCCACAAAGCTCAGATGGTTGAGCTTGATGATCTTTGTTTTGACTGCCGCCTTGCTGATCACGATGCAGTCTCCCGCCTGCATGGGAATCTCCGTATCCCCGTCGAAGGAGGCCAGTCCCTTTTCGCTGACTCCCGGACGACGCTGACCGATCTCCACTGTCAGCACATCCTCCGCCGGAAACACAATGCTTCTTGTATTCATGGTATGAGGCGCGACAGGCGTCATAATGATCATGGATGCATCCGGAGAGACGATCGGCCCTCCCACCGACAGACTGTAGCCGGTGGATCCAGTAGGAGTGGAAATAATGATCCCGTCCGCATCATAGGAATTCAGATATTCGTTATTCACATAATTTTTAAAGCGCACCACCCGCATGTGTCCGTCCCGGATAATGACAATGTCGTTCAGGGCAATGCTGCTGCCCAGGATCTCCTGTCCGCGGTAAACCGTTCCCGTGAGCATCATGCGCTCCTCGATTTCATAATCTCCATCCATCAGCTGATCCAGCGCCGGGTAGATGGAGTTCCTGTCCACCTCTGCCAGAAATCCCAGATTTCCCAGATTGATTCCCAGAAGCGGAATGCCTTTATGTACCACATCTCTGGCCGCCTGCAGCAGGGTTCCGTCTCCTCCCAGCACAATAATGCACTGTGTATCTTTGGGAATCCGCTCCGGATTGGTATAATGGTAGGCGCCCCCGTTTTCCGGAAGCGCCTGCTGTATACTGACGCTTCTGCCATGCGCTTTCAGATATGCCGCAATTTTTTCGGTAATTGCAAACCCGGAATCCTTATCACTGTTTGTGATAATACAAAAATGCTCCATTTCTCTGTTCCTCAATCTAATTGTCCGTGCGCTTCTGCCACCACTTCCTGCACGGTTAGGGAAAGGCTTTCGCCCACCGCGTCCTCCTGCGGATGCTTTTTCAGATGCATCAAATATTCAATATTTCCCTCCGGTCCCTTGATGGGAGAAAAGGAAAGATGACAGGGCTCCAGGCCGATGCTCATGGCATAGTCCCGCACTTTTTCGATAACCTCGCAGTGTACTGCCGGATCTCTCACGACGCCCTTTTTGCCTACTTTTTCCCTGCCCGCCTCGAACTGCGGTTTGATGAGACACACGATCTCTCCATCCTCTGTGAGCAGTCTGCGCACCGGCAAAAGTACCTTGGTCAGAGAAATAAAGGACACATCAATGGATGCAAAGGCCACCGGCTCTTCGATGTCCTCCGGCACCACATAGCGGATGTTGGTCTTTTCCATGCAGACTACCCGGGAATCCTTGCGCAGCTTCCAGTCCAGCTGACCGTAGCCCACATCCACCGAGTACACCTTCACTGCTCCATTCTGCAGCATACAGTCGGTAAAGCCCCCGGTGGAAGCGCCAACATCCATGCAGACCCTGCCGGACAGCGCCACGTCAAAAAGCTTCATGGCTTTTTCAAGCTTCAGACCGCCTCTGCTCACATAGGGAAGCGTATTGCCCCTGACCTCAATTTTTGCATTCTCCGGAAACATGGAGCCTGCCTTGTCTTCTTTTTGTCCGTCCACATACACATCTCCGGACATGATATATGCTTTTGCCTTTTCTCTGGAAGGAGCCAGTGACTGCTCCACCAGAAGAATATCCAGTCGTTTTTTCATAATCAAGCTCTGTACTCCTCTATGGCTTCAAGAATGCCGGAAGCGGAAAGTCCGGTCTTTGCCCGCAGACTCTCCACTGCCCCATGCTCTACAAAACGATCCCGGATCGCGACCGGAAGCACCCGCACACCTAGATGACAGGCTTCCATATAAGACGCTACGTGTTCTCCAAAACCGCCGTTTTTTACATTTTCTTCTACCGTCACAAACAGGCTGTGCTCCCTGGCCAGCTCTTTCAGAAGCTCTGTATCCATGGGCTTTACAAACCTGGCATTGACCAGTGTGGGATTCTGTCCTTTTTCGCGGAGCAGACTGCAGACCTCTTCTCCCACCTGCACCATACTGCCCACACAGATCACGGCGGTATCTTTTCCCTTACTTAGGATTTCACTCCTGCCCATCTCCACGGGTCCGCGAAACTCCTCCAGCCCCTGATAGGCGCTGCCTCTGGGATAACGGATCGCGCAGGGGCCGTCGCACTCTGCCGCAAACCGCAGCATCTCCTGAAGCTCCCAGGCATTCTTCGGCGCCATCACCGTCATATTTGGCATCATGGTCAGATAAGAAAGGTCAAAGCATCCCTGGTGCGTCTCTCCGTCCGCGCCCACAAGCCCTGCCCGGTCAATGGCAAAAATAACGTGGAGCTTCTGCATGCACACATCGTGAAGCATCTGATCCACCGCGCGCTGAAGAAAAGATGAATATACCGCTACCACGGGAGTCATTCCCCCCAGCGCAAGTCCCGCTGCGAAAGTCACGGCGTGCTCTTCCGCGATCCCTACATCAAAAAAGCGCTCCGGATAGATCTCCCCAAAGGCGGCAAGCCCGGTTCCTTCCGGCATGGCCGCTGTGATCGCCGTAAGGCGCGGATTTTCTTTGCCAAGCTTCACCATTGCCTCCGAAAAGGCATCGGTCCAGGTTTGGGCTGTTTTTTTGGACAGCGGCTCCCCTGTTTTGATATCAAATGGCCCAATACCATGAAAGCGGTCCGGATGGGAACAGGCAGGCACATAGCCTCTGCCCTTCTGGGTCAGCACATGAACCACCACCGGCCCTTCCACCCGTTTTGCCTCGTTAAACAGCTTCATCATCTGACGCATATTGTGGCCGTCCACCGGTCCCAGATAGGTCAGTCCCATATTCTCAAACAGCATGCCCGGGATAAAAAGCTGCTTGATGCTGCTCTTGGTCTTCCGCACCGTATCTACCACAGCCGTCCCTACCTTGGGAATCTTTTTCAGATTTTTGGTGATCGCAAGCTTCATTCCGGTGTAAGTCTCCGCGGTGCGAAGCGCGCCCAAATAGGAGGACATCCCTCCCACATTCCGGGAAATGGACATGTTATTGTCGTTGATGACAATGATAAAATTCGTCTTGAGCTCAGCCGCGTTATTCAAGGCTTCATAAGCCATCCCTCCGGTAAGGCTTCCGTCGCCGATGACCGCAACCACCCTGTGTTTTTGTCCCAGCAGATCCCTGGCCCGCACATATCCCACACCGGCTGAAATGGAGCTGGAGCTGTGTCCGGCGTCAAAAGCATCGCAGCTGCTCTCCTTGCGCTTGGGAAAGCCGCTCATGCCGCCCTCCTGCCGCAAATGGGCAAAACCGTCCTTCCTGCCGGTAAGGATTTTGTGTGTATACGCCTGATGTCCCACATCCCAGATGAGCTTATCCTCCGGAAACTGCAGTACATTGTGAAGCGCAAGCGTCAACTCCACCACACCTAAATTGGATGCCAGATGACCCCCTGTTTTGCTGACGGAGTTCACCAGAAATTCCCGGATTTCTGCCGCAAGCTGCGGGAAATCACTCAGCGCAATTTTGTGAATGTCATTGGGCTTTTGGATTTTTTCCAGAATCATTGGTACACTTCCTTACTTCCTGCGGCTCACAAGCTGCTCCACCAAAAGACACAGGAATCCATTTTTTTGTTTCAGGGTTCCGAGAATTTCGACGGCTTCCCGGGAAAGCTTTGCCACCTGGTCCGCCGCTTCCTCCAGTCCCATGAGCGTCACATATGTGACCTTATTGTTTTTTTCATCGCTGTGTACAGGTTTTCCCAGCGTCTCGGCAGTGCTTGTCACATCCAGAATATCATCCTGGATCTGAAAAGCCAGGCCGATATTTCCGGCTGCACGGGCGATCTTTGCCGTCTCCTCTTTTGTCGCTCCCGCCAGAACAGCGCCGCTCATCATAGAAGCCTCAATCAGCGCGGAGGTTTTGTTCTCATAAATATAGGTAAGCATTTCCCTTGTAAGCGGCTTGCCGTCATTTTCCACATCCACGCTCTGGCCGCCCAGCATGCCGAGAAGGCCGGTCTTTTCTGACATGATCTTCATGGCAGAGACCACCCGCTGCGGATGTTCTGTCATGGAAAAAGCTTTCAGCATGGTCTCGTAGGCCCAGTTGAGAAGCGCTACGCCGGACAGCACGCCCATGGCCTCCCCGTATACCTTGTGGGTGGTAAGGCGCCCTCTCCGGTAATCGTCATTGTCAATGGCCGGCAGGTCATCATGGATCAGGGAGTGGGTATGGATCATCTCCATGGCTGCCGCAAACGGCTCTGCCGCCTGCTCCCGTCCCCCGAACATCTCATAGGTTTCCAGCAGAAGCATGGGGCGAAGGCGTTTTCCCCCGGCCGTCATGCTGTAGTTCATAGCCTCTGCCATATGCTTCGCAAACCCGGTTTCCGCCGGGAGATAGTTCCCTATCAAGCGCTCTATTTTTTCAGTTTTCTTCTTCAGTTCCTCTTGAAAATTCAACAAATGTTCCATCCTCATTCATCTGCAGCATCTTCTTTTCCACGGTATCCAGCTTCTGGCTGCAGTTCTTCAGAAGCTCCATGCCCTTTTTATACAGATCAAAGGAATCCTCCAGGGAAGTTTCCCGGTCCTCCAGCTTCGCAGCCAGCGCGTCCAGCTCCTCAAAGGCTTCCTCGATCGTCTGCTGCTTCTCCTTATCCGACATGCGTTCTCTCTTCCTTTCTGATGCTGCGCACTTGTGTCTCTATGGTTCCGTCGGTGACGGAGACCGTCAGTGTATCTCCCTCGTTTATTTTTGAGATACTGGTAACCGCCCGCCCCTGGGCATCTGCCACATAGGAATATCCCTGGCTCAGCTTCCGAAGCGGCGACAGTCCCTCCAGCCGCTGGGCATACAAGGAAATCCTGTGGCGGCTTTCCAAAAGCCGTGCCTTCATAGCCTCCGCAAACCGCTCCTCCAGATCTGCCAGATACTGCCGGTTCTCCCGCAGACGGCTCTGCGGACTCAGGTAAAAAAGCTTTGTCTGGTAATGGAAAAGCCGGTTCCGGTAAAGCTCCAGGCGCCCCGCAAAAGCCCTCTGCATCCGGGCATCGTAGCTTCGCAGCTGTTCCACGATCAAGCGGAAATCCTGCACCGCAAGCTCGGCTGCCGCAGAAGGGGTTGGCGCACGCAGATCTGCCACAAAATCCGCAATGGTGAAATCCGTCTCATGGCCCACCGCGGAGATCACAGGAGTGCTGCACTCAAAAATAGCCCGTGCCACACATTCCTCGTTAAACGCCCACAGGTCCTCAATGGAGCCGCCTCCGCGGCCCACAATGATCACATCCACCCCTGCATTGTCCAGCATCTGAATGCCCCTGACAATACTCGCGGCGGCCTGCTCTCCCTGCACCAGTGCCGGGTAAAGGATGATCTGAAGATACGGATTGCGCCGCCCGGCAATATTTCGGATATCCTGAACCGCAGCCCCGGTAGGCGCCGTCACCACACCCAGCCGCCGTACCAGCTTTGGTATGGGCTGTTTGTATTCCTGGGCAAACATGCCCATCTCTTCCAGCTCCTGTTTGAGCGCCAGAAAGCGCTCATAGAGAGCGCCCGCCCCCTCCAGAGAAATTTCTCTGGCATAAAGCTGATATCTGCCGTCCCGCTCATACACATCCACACTGCCGCCCACAACTACCTTGTCCCCATCCTTCATCCGAAAGGAAAGTCCCCGGCGCTGTCCCGCGAACATGACGCAGGCCATACATCCGGTCTCATCCTTCAGAGAAAAATAAATATGGCCGCTGGTGTGATATTTGCAGTTGGACACTTCTCCCTTTATATATATCTTCTGGAGAAAGAAGTCCTGGGTAAACATATTTTTGATGTAACGGTTGATCTGGCCTACCGAATAGACACTGTTCATGCTTCGCTGTTCTCTTCCTGTTCTGCTGGTTTTTCCGGCACAGGTTCCTCCGGCGCCGGTTTTCCGGCTGCAATCTTTCCGAGAATCCCGTTGACAAAGGAGCCGGAATCCTCTCCGCCGAAACGTTTTGCAAGCTCCACCGCCTCGTTTATGGCAACTCCCGTCGGCACGTCCTTGTCATACTGCATCTCATAAACCGCAAGACGGAGCGCGGTAAGATCCACACGGTTCATACGCTTTGTCTTCCAGCCCTTACTTGTCTCATTGAGGAGTCCGTCAATCCCGGACAGCTGCTCCAGCACATGACCGTATTTCTCCTTCATGTACGCCTCATCTTCCTCGGAAAGCTGGTCAAGGCTGTCAAAATACATGGAAAGCTGCTCTGTCATCTCCTCGTTGGAATTAAACTCCTTCATAAACAGAAGCTTAAATATATGTTCTCTCTGTTCCCTTCTTCGCATCGTTTCCTCCCATAAAGAAAAAAGGAAAGGGTTACTTTCCTTTTTCGTTCTCCATATCTACACTGGCGATATTGATATTCACATCCGCAACTTCCAGTCCGGTCATACTCTCAATGGAGGATTTTACCTTATCCTGCACCTTCTTGCTGATGTCCAGAATGTTCACGCCGTAGGCAATGTTCAGGGACAGATCCACTGTAACCACGCCTTCCAGCACAGTAACCTTCACGCCTTTGGAAAGGTTCTTCATTCCCAGCTTGCCCACCAGATCGTTGGTGATATTGCCGGCCATGGAAGCCACGCCCTTTACATCTGTTGCGGCAAGTCCTGCGATAATGGCCACGACCTCATCTGCAATATGCACTTCGCCGATACCGCCGATATCCTGTATTTTATATGTTGTTCTTTTTTCTGCCATTTCAAAACCCTCCTAACGGATTTCTTCCATTTATTCAACTCAGTAATATTATACCAAAGCAATATAAAAATTAAAAGGGTTATTTGCTGAATTCTGTTAATATTAAATCCGGGTTTCTGTCCTGCGTCATTCCCACGCTCCAGGCATTGACCCACAAAAGCAGCGGGTTTCCCTTCAAATCGGTAACCTTCTTCATATCCGAGGTTCCCACGATCTTGTCCACCTGGATTTCTTCTTTGTTGGCGATCCAGCGGATATGCTCATAGGGCAGATTTTCCAGGCGGATCTCCACATTGTACTCATTCTCCAGACGGTATTTCAGCACGTCAAACTGCAGCACGCCCACAACGCCCACAATGATCTCCTCCATACCGGTATTAAACTCCTGGAATATCTGGATCGCACCCTCCTGGGCAATCTGGTTGATGCCCTTTACAAACTGCTTGCGCTTCATGGTATCAAGCTGACGCACTCTCGCAAAATGCTCCGGCGCAAAGGTGGGAATCCCCTCAAAGGCAAACTTTTTGCCCGGCGTGCAGATGGTATCTCCGATAGAGAAAATGCCGGGGTCAAAAACACCGATAATGTCGCCAGCAAACGCTTCGTCCACCACATGGCGGGACTCCGCCATCATCTGCTGCGGCTGAAGAAGACGCATTTTTTTGTCGCCCTGCACATGATAAACCTCCTGGGAGGCATCAAATTTTCCGGAGCAGATGCGCATGAAGGCAATTCTGTCCCGGTGCGCCTTGTTCATATTTGCCTGGATCTTAAACACAAACGCGGAAAAATCGTCATCCATGGGGTCAATGGTCCCGCAGTCTGCGTTTCTTGCCAGGGGAGAGGTTGTCATTTTGAGAAAGTGCTCCAAAAAGGTCTCCACACCGAAATTTGTCAGTGCGGAACCGAAGAACACCGGCGTCAGTTCTCCCTTGTCCACCAGCTCCTGGTCAAGCTCCGCGCTTGCCCCGTCCAGAAGCTCGATCTCCTCCAGAAGCTGCTCCTTCTGCTCCGCGTCCATAATTTCATCCGCCCGGGAATCGTCAAGGGCGATCTCCTCGATCACGCCTTCCTTGGTTCCCTTCTGGGTATCCGAAAAGGTAAGGATCTTCCGGGTGCTTCTGTCGTAGACTCCCCGGAATTTTTTGCCGGAACCGATGGGCCAGTTTACCGGACAGGTAGCGATTCCCAGCTCCTTCTCGATCTCGTCCAGAAGGTCAAAGGTATCGTTGGCATCCCGGTCCATTTTGTTGATAAAGGTAAAAATGGGAATATGGCGCATGACGCAGACCTTGAACAGCTTTCTTGTCTGCGCCTCCACGCCCTTGGAACCGTCGATGACCATGACGGCAGAATCTGCCGCCATGAGCGTACGGTAGGTGTCCTCCGAGAAATCCTGGTGTCCCGGAGTATCCAGAATGTTGATGCAGTAGCCGTCATAATGGAACTGCAGAACCGAGGAGGTAACGGAGATACCTCTCTCCTTTTCAATTTCCATCCAGTCGGAAACTGCATGGCGGGCAGTCGCCTTGCCCTTTACGCTTCCGGCAAGGTTGATCGCTCCGCCATACAGCAGAAACTTCTCTGTCAGTGTGGTTTTGCCCGCATCCGGGTGGGATATGATGGCAAAGGTTCTTCTTTTTTCTATTTCTTTGGTATACTTCGACACGTGTGGCCTCCTGTATTTACGAAATTCCAATCATTTACAACATTCCTATTCTAGTATATCCGAAGGCTCACTGTCAAGGAGATTTGCTTCCTCCTCGGGGCTGTCGGCCACAACCGTATCCGCGGCTGTTTCTTCCTCCCCCTGGCTTAGGGGCGTGATGATCACATTCTCTGCGGCGATTCCTGTTTTCCGCTTCACGATATCTTCGATCTGCGCCCGTTTGGCATCCTCCAGATCCGCGTCCGGAACCACCACATCCGCAGTCTCTCCGGTCAGATTTACAATGACATTTTCAAAGCCCTTTGCCTCCAGCAAAAGTTCCGCGGCCGCTTCCCGCTCGATCAGCTCTGTCATCTCCACCATGGAATTGACGGCCTGCTGCTTCTGTTCATCTCCCAGCTCCTGATTGTTGATAATGGTCTGCAGATCTGCCTTATTCTGGGAACGGATCTGCTCTCTTGAGAGCTTTGCCTGTGCCGCAAAATCCGAAGCTCCCGTAAGTACGGCTTCGCCCGGCGTACTGGTGTCCTGCGTCTCCTCGCCGGTCAACGCGCCATCTGCCCCGTTCTCACTCAGAAGGGCTGTCTCGTCCGTCAGATCGTAGTCCACCTCTTCCAGAATACTGCTGCTGTCCGCGCTTGCCTCCTTATCGCCGAATCCCAGATCTACTTCCGCAAAATTCAGATATCCGGCCACGGCAATGAGGATTGCCAGTGAGGTGATGATCACCTGATTCTTTTTCATGATTTTTTTCACTTTTCCTCTCCTTATATCTTTTTCATCACTTTAATTTTATGGGCTTCCACCTGAAATAATGCCATAACTGCCTCCTGAATCTTCTGTACCACCAGAGAATTATCCCCGCCGGTCGCCGAAACCAGCACGCCTGTCACCTGCTCTCTCGTCTCCTTCTGGGAAAATCCGCTGCCTCCCGTTTCCTCCTTTGTCATCAGCATGACCTGCACCTCCCCCACGCCTTCCACCCCCGACAAAATGGATGCAAGCCGGCTTTCCAGTTCCGTCGTCATGGGGGAAGTCTCTCCCCGCCCCTCACTCTTCTGTGTCGGCAGAAGCACCACTGCCACCAAAAGCCCCAGAAGCAGAAGCACCAGATACTGCTGTTTCTCCATTCTGGGCAGTCTCAATTTCATATTCTCCTTCCCCGACTTTGCAGATTTCCCAAAGAACATGCTCCAGCCTCCTTTTTGTCTCCTCATCCGGCGCCTTTTCAAGCTTCAGCTTCACCTCTGCCCTCTCCTCCAAAAGCTCCACCTGTATCTCCCGGGGCACAATTCCCTGCGCCAAAAGAGCCGTCTCCAGATTTTTCTCGATCTCCTTTTCATACCCGGTTCTCAGATAAACTTCCTGGAGATTTGCCTGCTCCCTCTGTTGCCGCAAAAGCTCTTCCTGTTCATATTGTATTTCAAACTCCTCCAGCAGATTCCGGCTTTCTCCAAATATGGAAAAGGCCGGGCTGCACAGCATCACTGTAAGCACAAGCCCCATGAAAAACCGCACATACCGCTGATATTTTTCCTGCGGCACCAAATGGAGCACACAGGTGAGAAGGATATAAAATACCGCCAGATTTTCCATCCAGCCATAAAGCTCCTGTTTCATCCGCCCCCTCCGAATCCGGCCATGAGGATCACAAAAGCCAGCATACACATCACATCCGCGGTAAGAAGGATCCGAAGCAGCATCGCCGCCCCCTCTCCCATCGTGCCGAGCGCTCCTACCATGCGCTTGTCCGATACAGGCTGCGCCAACGCACCCAGGAAGCGGTAGGCCAGGGACAAAAAGCCATAGCGGATGACCGGACCCGCCCCCACCAGAACAATCACCGCCAGGATCACCACGCCCAAGCTGTTTCGCACCAGCACCGCACTTGTCACGATCAGCTCCGTCACCGAATTCACTGCCCCTCCCACTCCCGGAATAAAGCTGGCCGTCCTCCCGATCACGCCCCGCTTCAGAGAATCCATGACAGGCGCAACCAGACTTCGCACCACCTGCATTCCCACCATAACACCAAGAATGGTTTTGAGGCTCCACCCGATCACGGTTCCCAGAAGCTCCGCCATTTTGCTGAGCATTTCTTCTCTGGAGAGATGGTTGATGAGACGCATGAGGATATAGAGATTTGCTCCCGGCAGGATCACCCGCAGCAAAAGCCACTGGATCATCCATATGATGATCAGGATCCCCTGATAAAAAGCCGCCGCCGAAGCAGCCCCCTGCGCCGCTGCCATGGCGGCAAAATATGCGGGAGCCAGAGCTCTCATAAAATCCGTCATCCAGGAAAGGCTCTCTGCCAAGGATGTGCTGAGCGTTGAAAAAGCTTCCGTCAAAAGCGTAAACAGCAAAAGATACACCACATAAAAGCTCACCTCCCCAATCTGCCCATTGTCAAACACCGCTGCCAGATTGGAAAACACAGCCGCCAGAAACACCAGCATAAGGATTTTTACAAAGGTTCCTCTTTCTTCCTCAAAACGTGAAAAAAAGAGGCCGCGCACCAGCTCCTGCACTGCCTCCTTGGTAAACGCGTCCTCTCCGGACATCACATCTTTCAAAGCCCTGGAAAAAGAAAAGCTTTCGCCTCCCAGCATCTCGTCCAGCATATCCTGGACCTGAGTAAAATCCATGTCCTCCAGAAGCCCGTCCCGTATTTCCTCTCCCATATCCGCTGCCTCCTCCGAAGGCACAGACGTCTCTGCCGCAGGCCTGCCCTGTGCTGCCGCAGGCTCCTCCTCTGCCCCGGCACTTCTTCCGCCCAGCCACAAAAGGCAGAAAAAAAGAAGCCCTGCAATCCACAGCCGCTTCATGCCAGAAACTCCTGTATGGTCTGAAGAAGCGCGGAAAGGATGGGCATACTCAGCACCATGACAGACAGCTTGCAGAACAGCTCAATCTGCCCGGCTGTGGAGGAATACCCCGCATCCTTACAGATCCCCGCGGAAAACTGTCCGATATAGGTAACCCCTATCATCTTGACCAGCGTGGAAATATAGCTGCTGTCAATGGGCAGACTGTTCTTAAGCTGTCCCAGGATCTCAAAAAGATACTGAAGCTTTCCCACCGCCAGTCCCAGGATCAGCAGGCCGATTCCCATGGTGACAAGCGTGGCAAACTCCGGCTTCACGTTTTTCAGGAAAAATCCCAGCATCACGCCGCCAAGCCCCAGAAGCGAAACCTTTGCAATATCCATATGCCCTCCTACAGCGAAAACAGCTGCTCAATGCTGTCAAAAAGTTCATAGATATAAGGCACTACCCAGAACAGTACAATGAGAAGTCCGGACAGACTTACCAAAAATGCCTGTTCCTCCCGTCCGCTGTGCTTGAGAATCTGGGAAAGAACAGAGACCAGGATTCCCACAGCCGCTATTTTAAAAATAATACTGACCTCCACTGGTTCCTCCTTTCTTCCCGCCGGCTGTGCTCAAAATACCAGAATGGCAAGCAGAAGTCCCCCGTAAATCCCCAGCCCCCGGCACAGCTTCTGTTTTCCCGGAGCTTCCTGGCGCAGCTTCGCAATCTCTGCGCTCAGCTCCTGCTCATAAAGCTTCAGCTTCTGTTTCTGCGTATCCGAATCCAGAAACCCCAGCTCATCCCCAAACGCCAGAAAACGCTCGTATTCCTCTCCCGGAACTGCATCGCCCACATAGCAGGACGCACATCTCCGAAAAACCTCGCCAAAAGTCTCACCGGTGCACTTTTCAAGCTCTTGGGAAGTCCTCTCCAAAAATACCCCGAAGGATCCTCCAAGCCTTTTACTGATATGCAGAAACGCTTCCGGGAGCGAAGCGCAGCCCATCACCGTCTCCCCGTGGAGCAGCATTACAAACTGCCGGATCGTTTCCAGTGTTTTTACGTTTTCTGCGCATTCCCGGGACAGCGCAAAACCCAAACCCGCGCTCCCGCACACGATCATCCCAATCCCCACTATCCGAAACATGGCTTTCCGTCCCTGTCGAAAATTCCCTCCACAATACCTGCCCGCTCGTTTTTCCCAAGAAGGACATAGCGCTCAAAAACCCGCTCCCTGGCAAGCTTCTGAAAAAAGGGCTGCTCCAGGATATCCGCGACAGAGCTTCCGTGGGCTGTGGCCAAAAGCTTGCATCCGCAGCGCACCACGGATTCCACCGCACGGTAATCCTCCTCCCGGCCCAGCTCGTCCACCGCGACCACAGCCGGGGACATGGAGCGCAGGAGCATCTGCATTCCCTCTGCTTTGGGACAGCCATCCAGAATATCCGTGCGCATGCCCAGATCATTCTGTGGGATTCCCTGCCAGCACCCTGCCAGCTCACTTCTCTCGTCCACAACGCCCACGGTCTGCCCGGGCAAATCCTCGTAGCCGTTGCTGACAAGCCGTATCATATCCCGCAGAAGCGTGGTTTTTCCGCACCGCGGCGGCGATACGATCAAGGTGTGGCACACGCTGTTTCCCTGGCGGATAAAGGGCAGAACCGGCTGGGCGCAGCCCTTGATCTGATGCGCAAGGCGGACATTGATACAGGAAATATATTTCATGCCGCGTATCTTGTCTCCATCCAGAATCACCTTGCCGGTCACACCGACACGATGCCCGCCCTGCACACTCAAAAACCCCTGGCGCAGCTCCTCCTCGTAGGCATAGAGCGAATACCCGCTGACATACTGAAGCGTCTCTTTCAAATCCTCCCTGGACACCACATAAGGCTCTTCATTTTTTCTGCGCAAAAAGCACTCCCCGCCGTCATAGGTAAGAAACAGCGGCCGTCCTGCGCGCAGACGGATTTCATACAGCTTTTCATAATCCAGATCCGCTTTCTCAAGAAGCCTGCGGATATTCCCCGCAAACAGATTCTGTACCTGCTCAGCTTTCATACGCCTCACCCCTTACACTTAATATATGTGGACAATCCTGTTTTAGTACGAAAAAAGTGCTCCCAGCTGCTGCCCTACAGCCAGGAGCATCCAAACTCCCTTTCATTTACAGCTCTGCCTCCGCCTGCTTCCATACAATCTCCAGCGGCTCCTTCGCCCACACGGCGCCACTGTATCCCTCCGGCATCGTCAGCTCCTCATGCCAGCCTTCCTCCATGGAAATGGTGCGCAGATCCCGGGAAAGCCCCTCTCCCGTCCATTTGATATATGCTTCTCTCAACACCCACTGGCGGAAAAACTCCTGCTCCTTCTTCGCCTCATCAAGGGCAAGAAGACGCTTTTTTTCCTGTTCCGGCATCATGCGCCGAAGGCTCAGCTCCATGTTGACCGGGCGATGCTTCTGAATGTCAAGCCCCACCTCCTGCCCGGTGAGGATGCAGGCCACATACGCGCCGGAATGGCTGATATTATAGTGGATTCCCGGCTCCAGCGCAAAAAACGGCTTGCCATGCTCCCCGGTTCCTCTGGGCTCAAAAGAAAGGTCTTTGCCATACATTTCCCTCAGGCCGATTTCCAGGAGCTTCTCTCCCAGCATATGCTCCATTCGTTTTCCCTCATACTCGTCTTTTACCTTTGTACAATAAATTACCGCCTTCATACTCCTGCCTCCTCGAGAAACCTTGACGGTTCCCGTTCTTTTTCAAACTGTCTCCGGACAAAACAAAGCGTAAGCTCCTCCTTTGCCCGGGTCATGCCCACATAAAACAGCCGGCGTTCTTCCTCAACAGCCTCCGAAAGCACCGCTTTCCGGTACGGAATACTGCCCTCATTCACATTCAGAATATATACGCGCCGGTATTCCAGCCCCTTCACGGCGTGCAGCGTGGAAACGGTAACTCCCTCTTTTTGTTTCTTCTGCTGCCCTGCCTGCTGTGCAAGACGCTTTGTGTAGTTTTCAATATGCGCCTCCCACTGTGCCAGGGAGGTCATTCCGGCCGCGCTCTCCTGGATCCGCTCCAGGATTTCCACGACCTCTTCCGGTCTTATTTTACGATACCTTGCATATTCCTGCAAGTATTCTTCATATCCCATTCCTTTGCGCACAAAATTCATGGCTGCATAGGGCGCCAGATTGGAAAGAATGCGAAGATGGGTTTCCAGCGTGGTGATGCGGTCGCACATCCAATCTTTGTCCTTATAAAATTCCCGCAGAGAATCAAAATCCACCTGGGATTTTGTGAGTGCTTCCCGGGAAAGATACCGGTTGGGGCGGTTCATCACTGAAAGAAAGGTCTGTCTGCTTCTGTCCCCTGCCGCCATATGAAGATATGCCAGCATATCCCGGCAGATCCAGTGATGAAAAAGATTGGGAAGCTGCTCCTTCATACAAAAGGGTACCTGATATTCCATCATGGCTCCCACCAAAAGCTCCGCCTCCTGGTTGGTTCGAAAAAGAACTGCCGTATCCGTCAGAGCCTCGCCCAGATCCAGACGGCTTCGAAGCTGTCGCACCACTTCCATAGCCTGCTCCTTTGGATTGTCGTACTCCACGCAGGCAACCGGTTTTCCCGCCGGATTCGGCGTGGAAAGCTTCTTAAAAAACCGTTTTTTGTTGTTCCCGATCACTTCCATCGCAGAAGAAAGCACATGACCGCTACACCGGTAATTGATATCCAGAAGCACCGTTTCCGCCTCGGGATAGTCCTTTGTGAAATTCAGCATCAGCTCCGGACGTGCGCCTCGAAAATGATAGATGGACTGATCGTCATCACCCACAATGAACAGATTGTCCTCCGGCCGCGCCAGCATCCGCACGATATCATACTGCAGGCTGTTGATATCCTGAAACTCATCTACCAGTATGTACCGGAACTTTTTCTGCCAGGCGCCCAGGATATCCGGCCGTTTCACAAACAGCTCATAACAGCAGAGAAGCATATCGTCAAAGTCAAGCTTTCGCCTGTTTTTCAGTTCTGTCTGATATCCTGCGTAAATCTGTCGAAATACCTGGTCAGGGCAGCAGGAGGAATAATAATGCTCCAGAGAAATCCGGTTTCCCTTTACCACGCTGATTTCCTTTTCCACCTCTTCCAGAAAATCCCCCTCCTGCGCCAGCTCCTCCCCGTATCGCAGCGTCATCTCTTTTAAGATCCCCTGCTTTTCCTCCTGGGAAAGAATATTTCCGGGCCCCAACTGATAGGCCTGCTTCAAAATGCCGTAGAACACCCCGTGAAAGGTGCCGAAGGTCACCTCTGTAAAGCTTTTTCCCTTAAATTTCAGAAATCTCTCTTTCATTTCTGCCGCAGCAGCCCTGGAAAAAGTCACAACAAGAACAGAGGAAGGCGGTATCTTCCCCTCGTCTGTCATATATGCAGTTCTCTCAACAATCACTGAGGTTTTCCCCGAACCGGGGCCTGCCAGAACCATCATGGGTCCTGACAGGTGGGCGATCGCCCGTTTCTGAGATGGATTTCGTTTCATACTGATTTTCACTTTATGCCTGTTCCAGACAGCCGGAAAGCTTTTCAA
The DNA here is from genome assembly GCA_937893675.1 of uncultured Blautia sp. Taxonomy (GTDB): domain Bacteria; phylum Bacillota; class Clostridia; order Lachnospirales; family Lachnospiraceae; genus Blautia_A. Next base: position 98,152 of record CALBGI010000057.1, on the reverse strand, counting down.
TGGCTGCCTGTATACGCCGGATGGTTTCGTCCTTGCCGATGATCTCCATGATCTCTGTCGCTCCCGCCGGTGTCATCTGCTTGCCGGAAGCAGCCGTACGGATCGGCCACATTACATAGCCGTTTTTGTAGCCTTTTTCTTTTACAAAAGCGCTGAGCATCTCGTAAAGAGCGTCGTTCGTATAGTCCTCCTGTGCCTCCAGAAGCGGCAGAACCTCCCGAAGAACAGTGAGCGCGCTTTCTTCCGTGGTCTTCATTTTTTTGTGGCAGTACATGGAAGTATCGTATTCCGGCACTTCCTCAAAAAATGCAACCAGTTCCGGAATATCCGGGAAGGTTTCGATGCGGGTCTGCACCATGGCTGCAATTTTTTTGAAATCGTATTCCTTTTTCAGAACCTCTTTCAGATAGGGCAGCGCTTTTTCATAAAAAGCCTCCGGATCCATTTTTTTGATGTATTCTCCGTTCATCCAGCGAAGCTTCGGAATATCAAAAACTGCCGGGGATTTGTTGATATGGTGATAATCAAACGCCTGCACCAGCTCTTCCAGGGAGAAAATTTCCCTGTTTTCCTGCGGACTCCAGCCAAGAAGCGCTACATAGTTTACAATGGCCTCGGACACAAAGCCCTGCTCCAGCAGATCTTCATAAGAGGAATGGCCGCTTCTCTTGGAAAGCTTCTGGTGCGTCTCATCGGTAATCAGCGGGCAATGCACATACACCGGGATTTCCCAGCCAAAGGCCTCGTAAATCCGGTTGTATTTTGGCGCAGAGGAAAGGTACTCATTGCCGCGCACAACATGGGTGATTCCCATAAGATGATCGTCCACCACATTGGCAAAATTGTATGTCGGATATCCGTCGGATTTGATCAGGATCAGATCCTCCAGCTCCTCATTGTTTACCGTAATATCTCCGTAGATCACATCATGGAAGGTTGTGGTTCCCTCAGACGGCATATTGAAACGGATCACATGCGGTTCTCCCGCCTCCAAACGGCGCTGCACCTCTTCCTTGGAGAGGGACAGGCATCTTTTGTCATAAATGGAAATCTCCTTGCCTGCAACCACACGCTTCATATTCTCCAGCTCTTCCCTGCCGCAGAAGCAATAGTAAGCGTCTCCCTGCTGCACAAGCTGCTCTGCGTATTTCAGATAAATGCCCTGTGCCTGACGTTCACTCTGCACATAGGGGCCGACACCGCCGTCCTTATCCGGTCCTTCATCATGGAGCAGCCCTGTTTTTTCCATGGTGCGGTAAATAATATCCACCGCGCCTTCCATGTAGCGCTCCTGATCCGTATCCTCGATACGCAGGATAAAATCGCCGCCTTCATGCTTTGTGATCAGATAAGCATACAGTGCGGTTCTCAAATTTCCCACATGCATCCGGCCTGTGGGGCTGGGTGCGAATCTTGTTCTAAGCTTGCCCATATCTTCCTCTCCTTTGACAATAAAATGGGGTTGTCGCAAGCTCCTTGCCACAGCCCCCTTATCTTTCGTTAGTCCTCAAGTCCCAGACCTTCCAGGTAATCGACAATCTCTCCCACGGTCTTCATGTTTTCCATCGGCTCAATGGGAATCTCGGTGTTGTACTCACCCTCCAGATCCATGATGATCTCATAGAGATCCAGAGAATCTGCATCCAGATCCTCCTTAAAACGGGTGTCCAGAGTAATCTCATCTATATCGCAGTCCTCAAGCTTCTCTGCGATAAGCTCTTTCATTTTTTCCAGCATTATGTTCATCTCCTTTAATATGAAATAGAAAAGACATTTCCTTTTTCTTCAATGCAAAAAGTATATATTCTGTGTACCTGTTTGTCAAGACGCTTTGCCAAGATTTTCCCCCTTTACAGCTTCACCTTTACAGCAAAGACTCCGGCTGCTGAAATTTAATCCTGCGCGCCACGCTTAAGGCAAGCCCCATCTCTGACATCAAAAAGAGGATCGAAGTTCCTCCGTAGCTGATAAACGGCAGGGTAACGCCGGTATTGGGAAGCAGGTTCAGCACAACGGAAATATTGAGGATGACCTGCAAAGCCACATGGATAAATACCCCGCTCACCAGCAGAGAGCCGAACATATCCGGCGCATTCTGCGCAATAAAGAACAGACGGTACAGAAGATAGCCAAACAGGATCAGCACCAGCATTCCGCCGAAAATCCCAAGCTCCTCGCAGATAATGGAGAAAATCATGTCGTTCTGCGCCTCCGGCACGCTTCCCAGCTTCTGGATGCTGTTTCCAAGCCCTCTCCCGAAAAGTCCTCCCGAGCCTATGGCATACAGAGCCTGCAGCGTCTGATACCCGTCTCCGGACGCATAATCCTCCGGATGCAGCCACACCAGGATCCGTCGGATACGGAAGTTGTCACTGGTCTCCAGGGTGCTGGTCAGAAAAATGACCCCGGCTGCGATCACTACAAGCGCCACTGCCAGAACGATCAAAAAAGGCCGCATATCCGGATGCGCCACAAAGATCAGACCAATGGTGATGCAGAAAATGATGATGGCTGTACTTAAGTTCTCCGTAAACACATAGGTTGCAAGCGCCAGAGCGCCTCCCATTCCCAAAAGAACCATGCAGGCTTTCAAGGTGCGCACTCTTTTTCCCATTTTCACGATCATGTAGGAGAGACACACAATGGCCGCTATCTTTGCTATTTCCGAAGGCTGAAAGCTCAGGTTCTCCGTAATACCCAGCCAGCGTTTTGCACCGTTTACCGTGATTCCCAAAGGCGTCTGCACCAGGGCCATGAGAATCATGGCTGCTGCATAGAGAAGCGTGGTAAAATACGTCAGGATATGATAGTCGATCATGGAGATCACGATCGCTACACCGATGCAGACCACACTGATCAGCGCCTGTTTCTTAAAAAACGTCATGTCATCCCCGTACTTTACCTGCGCCATATAGGCGGAGGTGCTGTAGAGCATGATCAGACCGAAACAGGTCAGCAGCACGATGACCGCCAGCAGATTAAAATCATAGTAATCTGTTCTGCCTCTTCTGGCAGCTCCTGTCACCGCGGGAAAAAACCCTTTTTTTTGTTTAACTTTATTCATTTATTTCACCTTAATATCGAAACACAAAAGAGATTCTGTTTTTACCAGTACAGTATAACAGAATCTCTTTTTATGCGCAAGCCGGGATTCCCCGCCCCGGATCTTCAGAATTTTTTCCAGGTGTCTTTTGTAAACAGCAGAAGCAGCGGGAAAATCTCCAGACGTCCTGCAAGCATGTCAAAGATCAGCACACCTTTGGAAAAATAAGAAAACATCCCAAAATTCTCCGCCGGCCCAACCAGCTCAAGACCAGGCCCAATGTTATTCAAGGTGGCCGCCACCGCCGTAAAATTCGTAGTCAGATCATAATTATTGAATCCCACCAGCAGTACAGAAAATGCAAAAATCAGTACATAGACGATCAGAAAGATATTGGTGGAGCGCACAACCTCATGGGGAACCGGTTTTCCGTCTATTTTGATTTTTTTCACCGCATTTGGATGCACAAACAGATGCAGCTCTTTTCTGACGGTTTTACAAAGTATCACAAAACGGGAAACCTTGATTCCGCCGCCTGTACTTCCCGCGCAGGCCCCCACAAACATCAGCATGACGAGAATCGTCCTGGACACCTGCGGCCACTGATTAAAGTCCGTGGTTGCAAACCCGGTTGTGGTGATAATGGAGCCCACCTGAAATGCCGCTTGCTGCAGCGCATGTCCGATCCCGCCGAACATATGGCGGACATTAAAGGTGATCACCGCGATCGCGATCGCAATGATCCCTATGTAGTACCGCACTTCTTCTGTGCTGAAGGCCTGGCGGAATTTTTTTGTGAGCAGGAAAAAATAAAAATTAAAATTCACGCCGAACAGGATCATAAATATGGTGATAACCACCTGAAGATAGGTATTGTATCCTGCAATGCTGTCATTCTTGATTCCGAAGCCGCCTGTTCCCGCTGTGCCGAAAGCCGTACAGATCGTGTCAAACAAGGGCATTCCGCCCAGCAAAAGAAGTATCATCTGCAGCAGCGTCAGGCCGATGTAAATGCCGTAAAGGATTTTTGCCGTAGACTGGACCTTGGGCACCAGCTTTCCAACAGAAGGTCCCGGACTCTCCGCCTTCATCAGATTCATGTGATAGCCGCCGGTAAGAGGCAGAAGCGTCAATATGAACACCACTACGCCCATACCGCCGATCCAGTGGGTAAAGCTCCGCCAGATGAGCATGCAGTAGGGCAGTGCTTCCACATCCGAGAGGATGCTTGCCCCGGTGGTCGTAAATCCGGAGACCGTTTCAAACAGGGCATCTACCGGATGCGGAATACAGCCGCTGATGACAAAAGGCAGCGCTCCCATCACGCTTAAAACAACCCAGCTCAGCGCCGCTGTCACAAATCCCTCTTTTGTGTAGAAGGCTTTTTTCCCCGGCTTTTTGCGTGTGAGAGGAAGCCCCACTGCAAGGCACACCGCCATGGTAAGCAAAAATGCCGTGATCTCTGATTCCCGGTAAATCAGCGCCGTCGCGCAGGGAAGCAGCATAAAAACAGCTTCCAGCTTAAGAATCCATCCAATAATATAAATGATAATAGAATAATTCATGTCCGGCTCCTTTATCTTTCCAGAATATCTGTAATGTCATGAAGCCCTTTGTTTGTAGTGACAATAATAACCGTATCTCCCACCTGAATGGTATCCTGACCGCGCGGAATGCGTACCTTGCCGTTTCGGTGCAGGCATCCCACCAAAAGATTCTTCTTAAGCTTCAGATCCGCAAGGGGAATCCCCACAACGGAGGAGCTTTCCCGAATGGCAAACTCCAGAGCCTCCGCCTGACTGTCCAGAATGTGATACAGCGTTTCCACATTGCTGCCAATGGAATTCTGCATTGCCCGCACATACTGCAGAATGTGATCCGCGGTGATATATTTGGGATAGATCACGCTTCCGATATCCAGGCTGTCGATCACCTCGTCAAAGGCCAGCCGGTTCACCTTCGCCACCAGCTTGGCTTGGGACACCGCTTTCGCATGAAGAGCCAGAAAGACATTTTCCTCGTCCATATTGGTGAGGGCGACAAAGGATTCCGCATCCGCCAGCCCCTCTTCCATCAGGAGCTCACTGTCTGTACCGTCGCCGCAGATGATCGTAGCCTGCGGAATCTGTTCGCTGAGTTCTTCGCACCGTGCCCGGTCCTTCTCAATCACCTTGACATCAATTTTCATATCCAGAAGCGCCAGAGACAGATATACAGAAATGGTTCCTCCACCAACGATAATCGCGTTTTTTACCTGGTTGGTCTTCAGTCCGATCTGCCGGAAAAAGTTCGCCGCATTCTGCGGGGTGGCCAAAATAGACACCACATCTCCCTCGCGGATCGTGTGATTGCCTCCCGGAATGGAAACTCCCTCTCTGCCCTCAACTGCGCAGAACAAAAGATCCGCCCGAAACCGGCTCATGATCTGGATAATGCTCATGCCGTCCAAACCAAACTCCGGAAGCACCTTAAATTTCAGAAGTTCCACCCTTCCCCTTGCAAACGTGTCAATTTTGATCGCCGAAGGGAAACGGAGAAGCCGCGAAATCTCCTGGGCTGCCGCAAGCTCCGGATTGATGATCATGCTGATCCCCAGACGTTCCTTGATAAACCCGATCTCTTTGCTGTAAAGGGGATTGCGCACGCGGGCAATCGTATGGCACTGTCCTGTTTTCTGCGCGATCAGACAGCAGAGAAGGTTCATTTCATCCGAGGCCGTCACCGCAATCAGAATGTCCGCGGCATCCACGCCGGCCTCCATGAGCACATTGATGCTGGCTCCGTTCCCCACAATTCCCAGCGCGTCCACGTTCTCCGTAATAGCGGCAATTTTTTCCGCAGAAGTGTCAATCAGTGTAAGGTCTATATCGTCTTCTTCCTGCAGCTGCTCTGCAAGGGTGCGGCCGACCTTTCCGCAGCCTACTATGATTACCTGCATAGCTCCTCCTATTGGTATTTTCCAAAAAGTAAAAAATCAGCCTTTAAAGATTTTATAAAGGCTGTGTTAAAATTTTATAAAGATATTATAGCATTGTAAACAAATATTGCAATCTTTATTTTGGCAGGAATCCGGCGCGCCCGCTTTTCTTCTCCCGTTATGCACACCTTTCTTTTTTTATGACATAAAATATAGGGTAACCTAAATGATTTCAGAAAGGATATGTTCATGGAAAATTATCAGATGAACCACTCCAGCCGGAGAACTTACGGAAACGGCTGCGGTATGGCGCGAATGCCGGCGCCTTCGTCCTGCTCCTGCCGCAGGGAAGACTGCGCCTGCCATATGCCGGGATGCCCTTCGCCCCACGAAGAAATGTTTTCCCATTTAAGTCATCTTCCCGATGCCATGGCTTATGTTCCCTGTCAGAAATTTGACGAAATGTTTGATCTGGGCTATGCCCTTCGCGTGGGAACCCTGTTTCCCCAGCTCTGCAAGCCCTTCTGCGGAAAGAGAGGTGTCTGCAGATGATGTATGGCGAAAAAAGAAACTCCAGAGCCTGTATGCTCAATGAAATAAACGAGGTAAGCTTTGCAGTCAACGACCTTTCTCTGTATCTGGATACGCACCCCTGCGACGAAAAGGCGCTGAAATGCTTTGAGGAAATGTCCTCCCGCCGCAACGCTCTTCTAAAAGAGTTTGCCGAAAACTTTGGGCCTCTGACAATAGATACAGCCATAGACGGCTGTACAGAAACCTGGAAATGGACAGAACAGCCGTTTCCATGGGAAAAGGAAGGAGCGTGCAGATAGTCTATGTGGAATTATGAAAAAAGATTGCAGTATCCCATCAACATCACAAAGCCCAACGCCAAACTCGCCCAGTTCATCATGAGTCAATATGGTGGCCCGGACGGTGAGATCGCAGCCTCCATGCGCTACCTTTCCCAGAGATTTGCCATGCCAAACCGCATGGCAACCGCTGTGCTGAACGACATCGGCACCGAGGAGCTGGCCCACATGGAAATGATTTCCACCATCGTCCACCAGCTCACCCGGGATCTTTCCATGGAGGAAATCGAAAAATCCGGCCTTGGCCCATACTATATCGACCATACAGTCGGCATCTGGCCTCAGGCTGCCGGCGGTATTCCGTTCAATGCCTGTGAATTCCAGTCCAAGGGAGACCCCATTACGGATTTGTTTGAGGATTTGGCTGCGGAGCAGAAGGCTCGCTCCACCTACGATAACATCCTGCGCGTGGTAAAGGATCTGCCGGAGATTGCTGACCCCATCCGCTTCCTTCGCGCCCGCGAGGTCGTACACTTCCAGAGATTCGGTGAAGCGCTCCGCTCTGTGCAGGATCAGCTGGACGCCAAAAACTTCTATGCCTTTAACCCAAGCTTTGACATGCCGGCTTCTTGCTCCTGCGATCAGAACTGCAGCTGCCCGAAATAAGCCGAAAAAAACGCTGCCCCGGACGGTACCTGCCGGTACCGCCCTGCGGGCAGCGTTTACTGTGTCACAATTCTTTCACAGGGGAAACACACTTTCTTCACATTTCTCCTGTATATTAGACACTGTAGAAAGCATTAAGCCTTTCTCATAAATATTTTTCTTTTTCATACGCGCCGGTGCGAAAGCACCGGCCTCCTTCCTTTTTCAGAGGTTTCTTTGAGGAATTTTCACCTCGATCTTCCTTTTATTGCTTACAGATCCGCAAGCTCATCCTGGCAGATCAGCTTAAATCCATGCTCACTCAGGGTCTCCACTGCCTTCTGGTTGTCAGACACGCGGAAGATCATATGAGCCACACCCAGCTTCCTGGTAGTGAAGGCATACATATATTCCACATTTACCCCGCTTTCCCCAAATACATGAAGAATTCTGGCCAGTGCGCCGGGCTCATCCGGAATCTCCACCGCAAGGACTTTTGTGATGGAAAGCACATAGTCTGCTTCTCTGAGCACAGTGGAGGCATTGTATACATCATCCACAATGATTTTTACGATACCGAAATCTTCTCTCTCCGCAAGAGAAAGAGCGCGCATGTTGATCTTGTTTGCGGAAAGTACGTCCGTAAACTCCGCCAGTTTTCCCGGCCGGTTTTCCAGAAATACAGAAATCTGTTTAACAGTCATAGTTTCTCCTCCTTCTCCTACTGCTGATACAGGTTTCGCTTGTCTACCACGCGGACGGCCTTGCCCTCGCTTCTGGTAATGGTCTTCGGATTGACAAGCTTCACTTTTGCATAAATGCCAAGCATTGCTTTTAATGCAGCCACCAGTTCCTTTTCCTTTGCGGACACTTCGCTTAAGCTGTCGGAGAACATCTCCGGCGTCATCTCCACCTGAACCTCAATGGTGTCGCTGTTGCTCACACGGTCCACGATGATCTGATAGTTTGCCGGATATCCCTTGTTCATGAGAACCGTCTCGATCTGGGACGGGAATACATTGACGCCCTTGACGATCAGCATATCATCGCTTCTGCCCAGAGGCTTCGTCATTTTTACATGGGTTCTGCCGCAGGGGCATTTCTCTCTGCTGAGAATACAGATGTCTCTGGTACGGTAACGGAGCAGCGGGAACGCTTCCTTCGTGATGCTGGTGAATACAAGCTCTCCTTTCTCTCCGTCCGGAAGCACCTCTCCTGTCACAGGGTTGATGACCTCCGCAATAAAATGATCCTCATTCACATGCATGCCGCTCTGAGCGGAGCACTCGAAAGAAACGCCGGGGCCGGAAATCTCCGTAAGTCCATAAATATCATACGCCTTGATGCCCAGTTTTTCCTCAATATCTCTGCGCATTTCCTCTGTCCAGGCCTCCGCGCCGAAAATACCTGCTTTTAATTTGATCTGGTCTCGAACACCTCTCTCATGGATGCTCTCCGCCAGATATGCCGCGTAGGAGGGTGTGCAGCACAAAATTGTGGAGCCAAGATCGGTCATAAACTGGATCTGCCGGTCCGTATTTCCGGAAGACATGGGAAGCGTCAGACAGCCCACCTTGTGTGAGCCTCCGTTCAGACCCGGACCTCCGGTAAAGAGTCCGTAGCCGTAGCTGACATGGCACACATCCTCGTTTGTGCCTCCCGCCGCCATAATGGCGCGGGCGCAGCAGTCCTCCCACAGATCCAGATCATGCTGCGTGTAAAAAGCCACCACGCGCCGTCCCGTGGTTCCGCTGGTGGACTGGATGCGCACACATTCGCTCAAAGGTCTTGCCAGAAGTCCGTAGGGATACGCGTCTCTCAAATCATCTTTTGTGATAAATGGAAGCTTATGTAAGTCGTCCACCGACCGGATATCTCCAGGCTCCAGTCCCATTTCTTCCATTCGTTTCCGATAATAGGGAACATTGTCCCACACGTTTTTTACCTGACGTACCAGTCTCTCACTCTGCCACTGGCGGATCTGCTCCCGGGAGGCAGTCTCGATTTCCGGCTGATAGTATCGTTCCATGTTTCTGATTCCTTCTTTCTTGTTGTTTTCTTCCGTATCTCTACTAACACTATACCATTTTATCACTTCAACGTAAAGAACTTTTTATAAAAGAATTTGAAACAAAAAAGTGACGGCTCCCGGACAAGTCCCGCCCGAAAACCGCCGCCTTATTTTACAGGAATTCTTTCAGCTTCTCCACGTTTTTCTCTTCAAAATCCTTCAGCTCCGTCATGAGCCTGCGTGCATCCTTCTCCACTTCCCGCTCATATCGGTTCAGCTTTTCCACAGCCTGCGTGATCCCCATACTGCTTCCCTGGATCAGCATTTTCGCGATGCGGGAAACCGAATTGTCCGAGAGCAGCTGCAGGTTCACCATCAGATATGTTCTTATCTTTTCAAACATATTCAGCCCCTTTTCGTCAAAGCCGTTCTCATTGAGGAGCGTTCTCGCCTCATTGTGAAACTTTTCATAGCCCTGAAGCTGCTGTGTAAGAACTGTTTTGAACTCCCTGCTGTCCGTGAGTTCCATAAGCTGCTGCAGCGTATCCACACCCATCTGTGAATTCTGATACACATAATTCAAAAATTCCGCATTGGCATTCATTGTTTTTTCCTCCTTTTTGTTAGGATGTGGAAAAGCTGCTTTTTTATGCGAAATTCTCTCCATAATCACACGGTTTCTACTCGTATTTTACAATTTCCTTTTTCAGCCGCTTCATAATCCTTTTTTCCAGCCTTGAAATGTAAGACTGCGAAATTCCCAGAAGATCTGCCACCTCTTTTTGGGTTTTCTCCCGGGCTGAGGGACGTCCGATTCCAAAACGCAGCTTGATGATCGTCTGCTCCCTGGGCGTAAGCTTGCTGATCGCTTTGGCCAGCAGAGAAATCTCCACCTCATCCTCCAGATGGCGGGAAATCACATCCTCGTCCGTCCCCAGAATATCCGAAAGCAGAAGTTCATTTCCATCCCAGTCCACGTTCAGCGGCTCATCAATGGAAACCTCCAGCTTTGTCTTGTTGTTTCTTCTGAGATACATCAGAATTTCATTTTCAATGCACCTGGACGCATAGGTTGCAAGCTTGATTTTTTTCACAGGATTAAAGGTGTTGATCGCCTTGATAAGCCCGATGGTTCCAATGGAGATCAAATCCTCCACACCCACGCCTGTATTGTCAAACTTCTTGGCAATGTACACCACCAAACGCAGATTGTGCTCAATCAGAATGGCCTTTGCCTCCTGCTCCTGTTCTGTTCCAAGCTTTTCGATGACGTAGCTTTCCCGGTGCGGTTCCAGCGGTGCCGGAAGAATGTCATTTCCTCCAATATAATAAACTTCCCTCGGTTTTGTCATCACAAATCTCGACAAAACCTGGAACGAATGATAATCAACGCCGGCTGCTCTGCTCATAATAAGTCCCCCTCCTAATGCAATAATCTGGAATTCAACAGTACCTTGTACTCTTTTCCCAAAGCAAAGGGTTCTGCAGACAATGCAAACACAGGCTGAGGCACGTGAACCGCTTCTCTGGGAGTATGAATTATCAGGTCGTCAAGTGTGACCGCAAGCACAAGCATGCTTTCGGTTCCCACTGTCCGGCATGACAGGAAATGCGGACGCATTCCTGCAAGCTGCGTACTTTTCAGCTCCCCTGGGTTCTCTGTCAGGTGTTTCAATTTTTCCGCTCCGTCCTCGGTCAGCAATCTGTCCAGAAATTCCGGCTGCACAAAGGAAACCGGCGCCCCATCCAAAAAATCGGTAAGAAGATTTCCCGAATCATAAAATCCGTAGGTGGATGCTGTCTGTCCCTGGTAGGATACAGTGACCGGATACACGCCCCGAAATCCGGAACAAAAGGAATCCGCCAGACAGACAAGAGCCGTAGCTCCCAGATAGGCGCCTGCGGCGGACAGCACAAAGGTTTTCAGGCCGATGCCGCTTTCTGCCGTCATCACTTCCCAAAAACCTCCCAGTAAAAATGCCGCCATATACAGCGCCACCATTGCTCTCATGAGCAAACCGCCCTTTTTCAGCCCGCATCCCAGCCGCAGCATCCAAAACCCGCACATTCCGTGGAGCAAAATAAGAACAGCCGGAGATGTCTCCGTTGGTATATAGAGAATCAGGCAGGAAAACAGAGCGCCCATGGCCGCCGCAAGAAGGCATCTCCTGCGGCTTTTCCTGCACAAAAACAGTCTTCCCACTATGCGCAGCAAAAGAAAATCCACCAGGAAATTCGTCACAAAGACCACATCTATGTATATTTCCGAATACATAAAAACCCCCTATGACCTGTCAATCCTTCACTTTGGTAAGTGAGTTCATTATAGGCGATAGGGGGTGCGTATTTTGTCAAAAACGGTCTGGCCTGCCTGAGAATTTATCCCAACGTTTCGACAGCCATATTCTTTGTTATGTAAATCTATTTGCAGTTTTTCCCGTGCAGGGCTTTCATCATCATCCGAAGCTCTTTTATGGGAAACTGTCCGGGCGCAGAGGCCGCTCCCACGGTGGCAAAGGTAATGGCGGAGCCAAAATTTTCTCCCGCGATCCGGCTCATGCTTCCAAGATTTCCCATTGCCATGGACACCAGCGGCCGATGGGTACGCTTTGTCATCTCAGCAGTCGCCTGCATAAGCGCTGCTGTGTCGTCAAAGGTATGCGGCATGACTGCCATTTTTAAAATATCAGCTCCCGTCTCATCCAGCTGACAAAAACGCGCGAGAAGCGCTTCTCTGTCCTCCGTCTTTTCAAAATCATGGCTGGAGGCGATGACGAAAACGCCGCTCTTATGAAGCTCTGCGATGAGCTCTTTTTTTGCCGCCTCCTCCCCGAAGGCTTCCACATCAACAAGGTCCGCGCAGCCGCTTTTGGCAGCCGCCAGGAGGCAGTTCACATAATCTTCTGTGCGGATTTGACAATTTCCGCCCTCTTTTTTGGTGCGCAGGGTAAAAATCAGCGGAATCTGTCCCAAAATGTCAGAAAGCTCCCCGAGCAGTTTTCGCACACACTCCTCCTCAAAGAGCTGCTCATAAAAATCCGCTCTCCACTCCACAAGCTCCGCCCCTGCGGCTTTGGCTTCTTTTGCCTCCTCCAGAAGCGCTTCCCTGTCTGCTCCCGTAAGGGGCACACAGATTTTGGGCATTCCCTGCCCGAGTACCAGATTTTTTACTGTTATGGGTTTTGTCATTTCTTGACATCTCCTTTTCTCTGAAATAAAATGAGTCTATGTTTAATTTCCGGAGGTACTGATATGAATCTGAACGAAAAAACAATCACCGGGCATACCGGCCTCACCGCGCTTCTGGGCAGCCCGGTATCTCACAGCATTTCCCCCCTCATGCACAACGAGGCCTTTCGTCTCCTTGGACTTGACTATGTATATCTCTGCTTTGATGTGAATGAGGAAACGCTTCCCGCAGCGGTGGCCGGGCTTCGCGCCTGCGGTGTCCGCGGCTTCAACCTCACCATGCCCTGCAAGAATAAGATCATCGACTTTCTGGATGACCTGTCTCCCGCTGCCAGACTCATCGGAGCTGTCAACACAGTTGTCAACGAAAAGGGCCGGCTGATCGGACACAACACCGACGGAACCGGATATATGCGCGCCGTAACCGATGCCGGGCACGATATCCTCGGAAAAACCATCACCGTCATGGGCGCAGGCGGCGCGGCCACCGCGATCTGCGCGCAGGCCGCTCTGGACGGCGTAAAAAAAATCAACATCTTTGCAAGAAAAACCAGCCGCTTTTATCCCCGCATGCAGAAGCTTTGCGACGACATTCATGCGCTTTCCTCCTGCGAAGCCCAGCTCTTTGACAATGAGGACCGGACTTCCCTTGCCCGGGCTGCAGAAGAAAGCACGCTCCTCCTAAACGCCACCTCCGTGGGAATGGCCCCCAACACAGAAAACACGATTCTCCCTGACACGTCCGTCCTGCGGCCGGATCTGATTGTTTCAGACGTCATCTACAATCCAAGAGAAACCCGCTTCCTCCGGGAAGCAAAAGAGGCCGGCTGCCCGGTATTTAACGGCATGTACATGCTTCTCTACCAGGGCGCAGCTGCCTTTCGCCTGTGGACCGGACAGGATATGCCGGTGAACGCGATCAAAAAGAAATTTTTCTCCTAAAAAACTCCGGTGGTTCTGCAAAAGTACCGCCGGAGTTTCATTTTACGTATTTATTTTGTTTCTTCAGAAACCTCTACTTTGCGGTTCTCTCTGTTCTTGATCTCTTTGTGAAGGTCAGCAATGAACGCATCCAGATCTTTCGCGCCTTCGTCTCCCAGGAAACGGCTTCTCACGGAAACCTTGTTCTCTTCCTCTTCCTTCGCGCCGACAACTACCATGTAAGGAATCTTCTGAAGTCTTGCCTCACGGATCTTATAGCCGATCTTTTCTGCCCGCTCGTCAACCTCAGCCCGGATTCCTGCATCTTTCAACTCAGCCAGCACTTTGTCCGCATATTCCATGTATTTTTCGGAAATGGGAAGTACTTTTACCTGCACCGGAGCCAGCCAGGTGGGGAATGCGCCTGCAAAATGCTCGATCAGGATACCGATGAAGCGCTCGATGGAGCCAAACGCCACGCGGTGGATCATGATCGGACGATGCTTCTCCCCATCCGCGCCGATGTACTCACAGTTAAAGCGCAGCGGAAGCTGGAAGTCAAGCTGAATGGTTCCGCACTGCCAGGTTCTTCCGATGGAGTCCTCCAGATGGAAGTCGATCTTCGGGCCGTAGAAGGCGCCGTCGCCCTCGTTTACCACGTAGTCAAGGCCCAGATCGTCCAGAGCGCCCCGAAGTGCCTCTGTAGCCATTTCCCAGTCCTCGTCGCTTCCCATGGAATCCTCCGGACGTGTGGAAAGCTCTACATGATATTTGAAGCCGAACAGCTGATAAACCTCATCAATGAGCTTTGCAACTCCCTTAATCTCATCGCGGATCTGCTCCGGCATCATGAAGATGTGCGCATCATCCTGGGTAAAGCAGCGCACACGCATCAGGCCGTGGAGCTGACCGGATTTTTCATGACGATGTACCAGCCCAAGCTCGCCCATACGAAGCGGCAGATCGCGGTAAGAACGTGGTTCAGACTGATAAACCAGAATACCTCCCGGACAGTTCATGGGCTTCACCGCAAAATCTGTCTCATCAATCTGTGTGGTGTACATGTTTTCCTTATAATGATCCCAGTGACCGGAGGTCTCCCACAGATTCCGTGTCAGCATGATGGGAGTGGAAATTTCTACATAGCCGGCTTTGCTGTGGATCTCTCTCCAGTAATCCAGAAGTGTATTTTTGAGAACCATGCCCTTTGGCAGGAAGAAGGGGAATCCGGGTCCTTCTTCACGCATCATGAACAGGCCAAGCTCCTTGCCAAGCTTTCTGTGGTCACGCTTCTTTGCCTCTTCCATACGTGTAATATACGCTTCCAGATCTGCCTTCTTCGTGTAGGCAGTTCCGTAGATTCTGGTGAGCATTTTATTTTTTTCGCTGCCCCTCCAGTAAGCGCCTGCAAGACTGGTCAGCTTAAATGCTTTTACCGGTTTGGTTGTCATCAGATGGGGGCCTGCACACAGATCCACAAACTCGCCCTGCTGATAAAAGCTGATTTCCGCATCTTCGGGAAGATCTTCAATAAGCTCCACCTTATAGGGCTCGTTTTTCTCCTTGAAGTAAGCGATTGCCTCTTCCCTCGGCTTTGTGAAGCGGGTAATGGCCAGCCCCTCTTTTACGATTTTTTTCATCTCTGCTTCAATCTTTGTCAGATCCTCTGCGGTCAGCGGCTCCTCGCTGTCCACATCATAGTAAAATCCGTCTGCCACAGACGGTCCGATGGCAAGCTTTACCTCCGGGTACAGACGTTTGATCGCCTGCGCCAGGATATGGGAGGTTGTGTGGCGGAAAGCTGCCGCACCGCCCTCGCTGTCAAAGGTCAGGATATTAAGCTCACAGTCACTGTCCAAAACGGTACGAAGGTCACAAACCTCGCCGTTTACCTCACCGGCACATGCCACACGTGCCAGTCCCTCGCTGATGTCTGACGCAATGTCAATGATTGCCTTTGGCTCTGCATATTCCTTGCTGGAGCCGTCCTTTAATGTGATGATCATATTTTTTCTCCTTTTTGCATTATTTGAAAACATAAAAAATCCCCTACAATGCCTTCGCACTGTAAGGGACGAGATTACGTACTCGCGGTTCCACCCTGCTTGCCAACCGAAAAACAGTCAGCCACTCAAAAAGATGATAACGGAATCACCGGGCCGGATTGGGGCCGCTCAGAGCTGGTCTTCGGCTGCTTCTTCGCTGAAGTGCTTCCACCAAACGCACCTCTCTCTGTAGCTTTCCACAGCTTACTGGTCTCCTCAACGCTTTTGGATATTTCACTGTGTCCATTATATACATGAAAAATCAGTTTGTCAACGCAGTACTGAAAAAAAGAATACGCCGGGATGCCACTACAGGTTTCCCATGAGCTTGTCTTTGAGTATGGCGAGAATTTCCCTTGGAATATAGATGAGCAGTCTCCAGGAGCGATATCTGGACGGAATGCCGCAGATATCCCTGCAGCCGCATTTTCGTCCAATGGCAACACCGCGGAATACGTGAAAATTGTTGGTCACCACACCCACGGAACAGGTTACATCCCCCAAAAGCTCCAGACTGAACGCAAGATTCTCTTTGGTGTTGACAGAGCGTTCCTCCAAAAGAAGGCGTTCTCCATCAATCCCATGCTCTGTGAGATAATTGTACATGGCCTGCGCCTCGCTTATCTGTTCTCCGTCTCCCCTGCCACCGGATAAGACTGCTCTGGTACGCGGATTCTCCTCAAGATACTCCAAAGCCCTCCTGATTCGTTCCAGAAGGGCTAGAGTTGGTTTTGTGCCGTCCACATGAGCGCCCAGCACAATAATGTAATCCAGGTTTTTTCTTATTTTCATTATCTTCCGCAGCAGTGCTTATACTTCTTGCCGCTTCCGCAGGGGCAGGGCTCGTTGCGGCCAACCTTGCGTGCTTTTACGACTGTGCCGGATTTTTTCTGCTCCAGATAGAGCGCTTTTCTCTTCTCCTCGGTAAAGATCTTGTCCCACTGGGGCAGCTCATAGAGCCAGTCCGCTCTTGCGTCCACCATGTTCTTGTACAGGAGCTCTTTGTCAAAGCCTAAGTTTACCACTGTATTTTCGTCCATGGTCTCAATGGGATTCTGCACCTTCAGGCTGTCGTTGATCCCGTCCAGGAAGCCCACCATAGTGAGAACCTCCTGACCGTATTTCTCAGCCAGTTCCTTGACCGTTCCGGTGACAACCTCATCGGGATTCTCAAGAAGCTGCTCGTAAATGCCTTTTTCAATATTGAAATACGTTGCCCAGAATTTCTGAAGTTTGTTCTTATCTGCCTGCTGATCATAGGCGATGGCACGCCACTGTTCCAAAATGGTTTTATCACTCATTGTTCTGTTCCTCTTTTCAAAAATAATTTCTGTTGTGATATGCTCTGCATACTGAATGATTATAACACTTTTGAAACCAAATCTCAATCCCTATTGCACAAGAAAAAGGCTGCCAAAATTGACAGCCTTTTTTGTGCATTCCTCTTTACAGGAATATGTATTTCAGTACGAAGAGCACTGCCAGCACATACATGAGCACGCTGATCTTCTTCTCTTTCGCTTTTCCTGCAAGCAGGTTGATTGCAACGTAGGAGATAACGCCCATCGCGATACCTTCGGAAATGCTGTACATAAAGGGCATTGCGATAATTGCGATAAATGCCGGAATGGCCTCCGTATAATCCTGGAAATCAATCTTAACAACAGAGGTCAGCATCAAAAATCCTACCGTGATCAGGGCCGGCGCCGTTGCAAAGGACGGGATCGCCAGGAAGATCGGAGACAGGAACAGTGACAGTCCGAAAAGGATTGCAGCCACGATGGAAGTCAGACCGGTACGTCCGCCTTCGGTAACACCGGAAGCACTCTCTACAAAGGTGGTAACTGTGGAGGTACCGCATACAGCACCTACAGAAGTACCAATGGCGTCAGAGAGAAGCGCGCCCTTGATCTTCGGAAGCTTGCCGTCCTTATCCAGCATATCTGCCTTGGACGCCACACCGATCAAAGTTCCAAGAGTGTCGAACATGTCCACGAAAAGGAACGCAAACATGATAACAATAAAATCAAGTGTAAACACAATGGAAAAATCCATCTTCATAAAGGTCGGAGCCATACTTGGAATAGAAATTCCGTTGGAGAAATCCGGCAGAAGGCTGAAGAATCCTGCCTCCGGATTTGGTACGTAAAGGCCGGTAAACTGGCAGACGATTCCCAGAAGCCAGGTGATCAGAATTCCCCAGAGAATACCGCCCTTGATATTCTTGACCAGGAGCACTGCTGTGATCAGAAGCCCGATCAGCGCCAGAAGAACTGTGATTCCCTCTGAATGAAAGGTTCCGTTTGCCACAGAGCTCTTAAAGGAGAATACACTGACAAGCGTGGAATCGTTGTTGACTGTGATCTTCGCATTCTGCAGACCGATAAATGCAATAAACAGACCAATACCCACGGAAACCGCATGTTTCAGGTTCATTGGTATGGAATTGAAGATCGCTTCACGCACATTTGTCAGAGAAAGCAGAATAAAAATAATACCTTCCACAAATACCGCTGCCAGTGCCTGCTGCCAGCTGTAGCCCATGCCGATGACTACTGTGTAGGCAAAGTAAGCGTTAAGCCCCATGCCTGGCGCCAGAACAAACGGATAGTTTGACAGAAGAGCCATCAGGCAGGTCGCGATAAAGGCGGACAGCGCAGTTGCGGTAAACACCGCTCCTCTGTCCATTCCGGCTGCTTCCAGAATGTTGGGATTTACGGCCAGAATGTACGCCATCGTCATGAAGGTCGTAACACCGGCGATGACTTCTGTCTTTACGTCCGTGTGATTTTCCTTCAAGTGAAACAGTTTGTCAAGATTCATAACATTTCCCCCTTTGCTGCACGTTCGTGCTAAAATATTCTATTTCCGGAAACATATTTTCCGGTAATATTCCTGTCGTCCGACAGATAGACCAGACGCTCCAGACGCTGCTTTGCGGTGAGCTTCTGCGGGTGCGCAAGGTTTGTGTCGTCGAGAATGACGGCGTCAAACTCATATCCCTTCCGGAAGCTTCCAACCTTGCCGAAGAAAGCGCCTCCTCCCAAGGTGGCCAGATAGAAGGTTTCCTCCAGGGTAAGCGGTTTCAGGCTGTCATCCACCAGTCTCCAGCGAAGCTTTGACACCTGGATGGCATCCGCCATCGCACGCAGAATGGAAAGGGATGTTCCTCCTGCGATGTCGCTTCCAAGCCCCATCTTCATTCCCTCATCCAGGTACCGGCGGACCGGCGCAATCCCGGAGGACAGATTCGTATTGGACTGCGGACAATGCGCAATGTACACGCCCCGCTTTTTCATCAGTTCTATCTCTTCGTCCGGGCAATGTACGCAGTGCGCCATAATGGCAGGACAATTCTCGCCGCCAAACAGGCCGAACATATCGTAGGCTTCCCCATAGAATTTTGTGCTGGGGCAAAGCTCTTTTACCCAGGCTATCTCTCCCAGGTTTTCGGAAAGATGCGACTGTACCGGCAAATGATACTTCTTCTGCAGTCTTCCCAGCTCCTCCATGAGCGCATCTGTGCAGGAGGGTGTGAAACGCGGGGTGAGGATCGGTTTTACATTCTCATACTTCTCCAGCGTATCCAAAATCCATCGCTCTGTCGCTTCTGCAGAGGCTTTGGCACTCTCTTCCTGCAGTGTGGCGGGGCCGTTCCGGTCCATGTTCACCTTGCCCACATAGGCTTTCACTCCGGTGTCATTGAGAAGCTCCATGAGAAGCTCTGTCGCCGGAACATGAAGTGTGGCAAAAACAGACGCCCTCGTGGTCGCACTCTTTTTCAGATCTTCCGCAAATATGGAGTATGCTTTTTTTGCATATTCCAGATCCGCATATCCGGATTCTTCAGGAAAAGCCATGTTGTCCAGCCATTCCAGAAGCTCCAAGTCCATACCGATACTCCGGAAACTGTACTGCGGCGCATGTAAATGCAAATCCGACATTCCCGGAATGATCAGGCTGTCTCCCACGTCCCTGCAGGGAATTCCCGCATATTTCTCCGGAAGTTCAGCAAACACTCCGGCGCACCGGCCATCCTCACAGACAACCCAGGCATTCTCTGCTGTCACCAGCTTATGCAGGTCTTCGCTGTAGCAGACAGTTCCTTTCAGTGCAAAGGTTTTTGAGTTCACTGCATCACCTTCTTTCCTTGTGCCAGAGACAAAACCGGCTTCAACGTCTCAAAACATAAAAACAGCCACCATAATACGTCAGTTCTTCGCGGTCTCTGAACAGACCTTATAGACAACTATTACGGTAGTTGGTAGAAACGTCCAACCGATTATGGACTTATATAAGTTCGTGTATTGCACAATATTTTATTTTTTATATATTTGATTATAGAATATTTAGATTTTTCTGTCAATTATTTTTAAAAAATTCATGAAAATTTTATAGCTTTCTTTTATTCTCTCCAATGATCTGCAATTTCTTCTTTTATAATATCTACATAACGCTTTGCTTTGCTGATATCATGGTTGATCGTATACACGTCTCTCTGGGTGATTTCAAGCTTGCAGCCCTGTGCTGCCCGGAATGTTTTCCGCAGACTCTCCCTCACTGCCTCCTCGTCCAGAGTTGTGCCGACCCCCAGATAATTCGGCGACGGCTTGCGGTGATAGATCACATTTTTTCTCTCACGGAGACGTTCTCCCATAAATTCTTCATCGCACCACGGAGAAATGGATACCTTTCGCAGGTTCTCAAGCTTTGAAATACAGTTATCCCAGATGGGATTTACCGGCTCGCAGCAGCCATAGGACAAAAGTCCATACTGAGACGCAATTTTTTTATAGCACGGAAAAATAAATTCCTCATACATCTCCGGCGAAAGTCCAACTGTTTCCTGGGAATCCATGAAGCCCCAGACGTCCTTTGAAATCAGCGGGCGCTTTTTCGCTTCCGCTTCTCCCGGAAGCTCATGATTATAGCACCAGCTTCCCTGGCCGAGCCCCTGTCCTCCTACGGTGGGCAGGATCAGATTGTTTTCTTCCAAAAAGCGATAATAAGAAAGCGTATCCTCTGCGATCCGATCCATCATCTCTTTAAAAAGCTCCGGATAATCATAAATATTATACATCATATTTTCCATTTTCATAAAATGAACCACCATCTGTGTGGGAACGCTGTACAGACAGTCCATCTGGATTTTTACCGGCAGGATATCGCCAAAGGTTTCTTCCAGGATCTGCTTTTTCCGGAAGGTCATCTCCATATCCGCGCCAAAATCGGTTTCCTTTAATTTGTGATAATCATCCTCCAGGTCTTCCACAACAGAGACAAATTCATGTCCCAGGGAACCAGCCGCTGTATGCTGCTTCACCTCAATATCAAACAGCGTAAAATGCGTATCATAATGCAGCGGATAATAATCCGGTGTGACGCGGTCATCGTCAAAAAGCTCCTGATTCAAAAAATTGACATAAAGATCTGTCTCGATCTCTCTGGCAAACTCTCCCTCGCAGCGCAGTCTCTGCGGAATGATCTCCTGGGCAAAGGTCCACATTTCCAGATGGATCATGGGGCGTTCTCCTTTCAGGGAATTGTGGGCATACCATTCCTGGATTTTCCTCTGATTCTCTTCTGTCTGAGAAAGCTCGTACTGCTTTTTTGCAAGCTCACGCAAAATCTCACGGTCTTTTTCGCTGATCGTATAAAACTCCATATCCTTGCACTCCTTGTGTTTTTTTCTTAATCATAATATGAAAACGCGCTTTTCGCATTTGAATATTTTGCGCTCTTATATCAAAAAATTGCTCTGTTTTATTGCGCTTTCTTCTTTTCTTTTTTATAATGGGAGCACGGACTGTAACCATGGTATAAAATGAAAAACAAAAAAACTATCTGCAGGGAGGAATTTTATGAAGCCACTGTATATTGAAGGTGTGTCTACCTCATCCACCATCTTTTTTCACACACCCTCCAACCGGATCCCGGATTTTTTCTATTATCCCCTTTGTATCGGGCACTATTTCTGCAATATCCCCTACGAAATCAACCGCGTCCGCTATGACAGCTTTCTTCTCCTGTATACAAAATCCGGAAAAGGCGCGGTCACGGTCAACGGCGAAACGCGCCTTCAAAATCCGGGAGATGTGTGCCTCATTGACTGCTACCAGGCGCATCAGTACCGCGCCCTTGGGGAATGGGAAATCCTTTGGCTTCATTTTGACGGCAAAACCGCCCGGGAGTATTTTCTTTATCTCAGCGATGCCCCGGTATTCCAGCTTTCCCTGAAAGATTCCTGTCCCTATGAAAAAAACTGGTTTCAGCTTTACGAATGTTTTCTTCGCCAGGAAAAGCAGCCTGCTGCACGTCTTTCTCTGTATATCGATCAGCTTCTCACTCTGCTTGCCCTGGAAAAAGACGAGAGCGGCACAAAGGCCGCTCCCGGATTGATCGGTGATTCTCTTGCTTATATCAACCGCCATTTGCATAAGGACATGACTCTGGAATCTCTGGCTTCCCGTGTTTCCTTAAGCCCCTATTATTTTCTGCGGAAATTCAAAGAAGAAACCGGCTATACCCCCTACCGCTATATTCTGACCTCGCGAATCAATCTGGCCAGATTTTATTTGATCACTTCCCGCGACACGGTAAAAAATATCGGCATATGCTGTGGTTTTAAAAGTGAGCACAGCTTCTGCACTGCCTTCAAAAACGAAACCGGACAGACGCCCAGCGAATTTCGCAGGCAATAGTATCGGAAAAATTTTTATATTTCCTGAATAGATCTATTTTTCCCGGACATACTATAAATGTTCCTTGAACCCCCTTCAACGGAACCTACCAAAGATAAGGTGTGAAATACTTATATATCCTCCCCTTAACACGCGGAGGGCCTTGCGCTGGTGCAGGCCCTCCGTATGTTTCTTTTATTGGATACCCAGCTTTTTCAGGTCTTCCGCCGCCTGCCTGAAATTCTCAAACTGTATCGCATGAATCCCAAGGCGTTTGGCTGCCTCGCAGTTCTCCCGATTGTCGTCGATGAAGGCGCATTCTTCTGCCTTCAGACCGTACCGTTTCATCAGAGTTTCAAAGATATCTGCGTTTGGTTTGATCTGCTTTACATCGCAGGAGAAAACCTCTCCGTCCGCATATTTCAAAAAGCTCATCATGGGGCGGTTCCTGTCCAGCATATAGCGACTGTAATTGGACAGGATATAGATATGATACCCCTTCTCCTTTAAATACTTCACCCAGGTCTGAGCATATTCCCGAAGCGCGATACACTCCGGACTGCGGCGCATGATCTCCCGGATCTCCGCTTCATACTCGGGGGCCGCTTTCACAAAGGACGCCACATATTCCTCTTCCTCCAGAAGGCCCTGATCTCTCTCGTTCCATACAGGATTCCGAAAGACCGCATCTGCAATTTTTTCATATTTTTCTTTTGGATAGCCAAAGCTTTCCAGATATTTTGGCCAGGCAAAATCCACCAGAACATTGCCAACATCAAATATCACATTTTTCATAACACCCTCCGGATCTGAAGTCTTTTTTCTGTTCAAGAACCCATAGACAAGCACTATCATATAGGCAAATACCGGCACCAGAATGGCTATGCCAAGGGCTGCCCGAAACCAGCTTTGCCCGCTCTCTCCCTCGCCAAAGGCAAACACCATGGGAAGGCAGAACGCGACCAGAAGCAGAACCACGGCGGCCAGGGCTGCTGCCCGTTTCCATTTTTTCATAATCTCTCCTGTTCTTTGTTCAGATACAATTCAGCGCCGGAGAAATTCTCCGGCGCCGGATATTTGTTTTATTTGTTTCTGTAGATGATATCGTCTCTTCCCGGTCCATTGGAGATCATGGTAATGGGGAAGCCAATGTGCTCTTCCACAAACTCCACATATTTGCGGCAGTTTTCCGGAAGCTCTTCATAGGTCTTAATTCCCCGGATATCACACTTCCAGCCCGGAAGCACCTCAAGAACCGGTTTCGCCTTCTCAAGAAGCGAGGTGGTGGGGAAATCCGTTGTCACCTTTCCGTCGATCTCGTAGCCGGTACATACCGGGATTTCATCCAGATATCCCAGAACGTCAAGAACCGTGAAGGCAACATCTGTGGTTCCCTGAACACGGCAGCCGTATTTGGATGCCACACAGTCAAACCAGCCCATACGTCTGGGGCGCCCTGTGGTTGCACCGTACTCTCCGCCGTCTCCGCCGCGTCTTCTCAGCTCGTCTGCTTCCTCTCCGAAAATCTCAGAAACAAAAGCGCCAGCTCCCACTGCGCTGGAATAAGCCTTGCACACCGTGATGATCTTCTGGATCTCATAAGGCGGCACTCCTGCACCGATCGCGCCGTAGGCTGCCAGAGTGGAGGAGGAGGTTACCATGGGATAAATACCGTGGTCAGGATCCTTGAGCGATCCAAGCTGTCCCTCCAGAAGTACTTCCTTGCCTTCTTTCAGCGCATTCCACAGATACAGAGAAACATCCGCCACGTAAGGAGCCACCATTTTTTTGTACTCCATGAGCTCTGCGAAAAGCGCCTCCGGATCCAGCAGCGGCTTATGATACAGGTGCTCAAGGAGCACGTTCTTGGTCTCGCAGACGCGAACCAGCTTTTCTTTGAGCGCTTCCTCATCAAAAAGCTCGCTCACCTGGAAACCGATTTTTGCATATTTGTCAGAATAAAACGGCGCAATCCCGGATTTTGTGGAACCGAAGGATTTGCCCGCCAGACGCTCTTCCTCATACTGGTCAAACAGAATGTGATAGGGCATCACCATCTGTGCTCTGTCGGAGATCATGATCTTCGGAGCCGGTACTCCGCGTTCCACAACCTCATTGTATTCTTTAAAAAACACCGGAATGTTCAAAGCAACGCCGTTGCCGATAATGCTGGTGGTGTGGTCATAAAATACACCGGATGGAAGGGTATGCAGCGCAAATTTACCATAATTGTTCACAATGGTATGGCCCGCATTGGCGCCGCCCTGGAACCTCACGATAATATCCGCTTCCTGGGCAAGCATGTCTGTAATTTTGCCTTTTCCTTCATCTCCCCAGTTTGCTCCAACAATTGCTTTTACCATAACGCAATTTCCTCCTTTTAAACATTAATCTGTGCAGTCACGCCCAGCAGTTCCCGGCGTGTTTCCAGAATGGGCTGCACCACCTTGGCAAGAAATGCGTCGGTCTGCTCCTTGGCGCGTCCAACGTATTTTGCAGGATCCATAGTCTCTTTCAGTTCCTCGTAAGAAAGATTAAACGCAGGGTCTGCCGCGATCAGCTCGAGAAGGTTATTTTCTTTTCCTTCTACCTTCACATTGCGGCCCGCCTCCATGGAAAGCTCACGGATGCGCTCATGAAGCTCCTGACGGTCTCCGCCGGCCTTCACCGCGTCCATCATGATGTTTTCCGTCGCCATAAAAGGCAGCTCGGACATAAGACGCTTCTCAATTACTTTTGGATATACGACAAGTCCGTCCACCACATTCAGACACAGATCCAGAATGCCGTCGACAGCCAGAAAGCCCTCCGGGATGGAGAGTCGTTTGTTTGCAGAATCATCCAGGGTTCTCTCAAACCACTGGGTTGCGGAAGTAATGGCCGGATTTAAGGCATCCACCATCACAAACCGGGACAGAGAGGCAATGCGTTCACTGCGCATGGGATTGCGCTTGTACGCCATCGCCGAGGAACCGATCTGGGATTTTTCAAAGGGTTCTTCCACTTCCTTCAGATGCTGCAGAAGACGGATGTCGTTGGACATCTTGTGCGCGCTGGCTGCGATCCCTGCCAGAACGTTCAATACTCTGGTGTCCACCTTGCGGGAGTACGTCTGTCCGGATACCGGATAACACTCCTTGAATCCCATCTTCTCCGCGATCATGGGGTCAATCTTATCGATTGTCTCCTGATCTCCATCAAACAGTTCCAGGAAGCTGGCCTGTGTGCCGGTGGTTCCCTTGGAGCCCAGAAGCTTCATGGTGCTGATCACATACTCCAGGTCTTCCAGATCCAGAAGGAACTCCTGGGTCCACAGCGTGGCACGCTTGCCTACCGTTGTGGGCTGTGCCGGCTGAAAATGCGTAAACGCCAGCGTCGGCTGCGCCTTGTAGGTATCTGCGAATTTGGAAAGCTCCGCGATGACATTTACCAGTTTTTTGCGCACCAGCTTCAGTGCCTCCGTCATCACGATAATATCTGTGTTGTCTCCCACATAGCAGGAGGTTGCGCCCAGATGAATGATCCCCTTTGCCTTAGGGCACTGTACGCCGTAAGCATACACATGGGACATCACATCATGGCGTACCTGGCGCTCTCTTTCCTTCGCCACCTCGTAGTTGATATCGTCCGCGTGGCTCTTGAGCTCGTCGATCTGTTCCTGGGTAATATTGAGACCCAGCTCTTTTTCAGTTTCTGCAAGGGCGATCCACAGTCTTCTCCAGGTACGGAACTTCATATCCGGTGAAAAGATATACTGCATCTCACGGCTTGCGTAACGCTCGGATAAAGGACTTACGTATCTGTCTGTACTCATAACTCTCTCCTGTCAATCAGTCCAGACCCAGACGGTGGAATACTTCATTGTAAGCTTCCTCCACATTGCCAAGGTCACGACGGAAACGGTCTTTGTCAAGCTTCTCATTGGTGTTTACGTCCCACAGACGGCAGGTATCCGGAGAAACCTCATCCGCAAGAAGGATCTGTCCGTGAAAACGTCCGAATTCAATCTTAAAGTCAATGAGTTTCATTCCTGCACTCAGGAAATACTCTTTCATGATTTCGTTTACTTTCAGTGTATAGCTGCGGATCTGGTCAATCTCCTCTTTTGTTGCAAGGCCAAGAGCCAGTGCGTAATCGTCATTGATGAAAGGATCTCCCAGATCGTCATTCTTGTAGCTGAATTCCAGAATGGGGCAGAGAAGCTCTCTTCCTTCCTCTACTCCCATGCGCTTGGAAAAGCTGCCTGCAGCCACGTTGCGCACGATAACCTCAAGGGGTACAATATCTACTTTCTTTACAGCGGTTTCTCTGTCATTTAACTCTTCGATGAAATGGGTCGGAATTCCTGCAGCCTCAAATTTCTGGAAAACAAGGTTCGTCATACGGTTGTTGATCGCGCCTTTTCCCACAATGGTGCCTTTCTTGATACCATTGAACGCAGTCGCATCATCCTTGTAGCTCACAATCACAACATCCGGGTCCTGGGTCGCAAATACCTTTTTTGCTTTTCCTTCATAAAGCTGTTCTTTTTTCTCCATGTATTCCACCTGTACCTTTCTCAACATAGTCTGTTTTATTCTGCCGGTTATCGGCATCAAAATTATATACCAACCGACATTTAAAAGCAATATCTTAGTTGAATTTCCCCAAAAACTCCTGCATACGGGAGTGTCCGGACTCAAAAACCTCTTTGGGCGTTCCTTCCAATGCGATCACACCCTGGTCCATAAAGATCACATGGTCGGAAATATCCCTGGCAAAATTCATCTCATGGGTGACGATCACCATGGTGATGTGCTCTGCCGCCAGACTTTTGATAACCTTCAGGATCTCTCCGGTAAGCTCCGGGTCAAGAGCTGAGGTGGGCTCGTCAAAAAACAGGATCTTCGGGTTCATGCAAAGGGCTCTGGCAATGGACACCCGCTGCTGCTGTCCGCCGGAAAGCTGGTAAGGATACGCATCCTCCTTGTCCTCAAGTCCCATCTTGGCAAGCAGCTCCCTGGCCTGGGCATAAACCTCGTCTTTTTTGCGCTTCTGTACCTTCAGCGGCGCATGAACGATATTCTTTATCACGGAAAAATGAGGGAACAGATTAAAATTCTGGAACACCAGTCCCACCTCTCCCTCTTTGATGATCTCACCGGAATCCGGCTTTTCCAGTCCTGTGGCGCACCGAAGCAGTGTGGATTTTCCGCTTCCGGACGGGCCGATAATGCTCAAAACCTCTCCGGCCTCCACCTCGAGAGAAATGTCCTTTAATACTTCCAGGCTTCCAAAACTTTTTTTGATATGCTTCATTTCAAACAGTTTCATCTTTTTTATTCCTCTCTCAACCTATCGGTAATAATTCATCTTTTTCTCGATCTTTTCCATGGTGACCGCCACGATCAGGTTAAAAATAAAATAGAAGATCCCGGCAATGACAAAGGGCATCATCGTTGTCTGGGAGCTTGCGATCTGCTTGGCAATGGTGAACATTTCCGCCACAGCCACCACAAACGCCAGCGATGTGTCTTTTACCAGCGTAATGATCTCATTTGTCACAGAAGGAAGGATCCGTTTGATGACCTGGGGCAGGATAATGAGAAAAAAGGTCTGCGCCTTGTTGTAGCCCAGAATGTAGGCTGCCTCATACTGTCCCACCGGCATGGATTCGATACCTCCCCGGTAAATCTCTGCAAAATATGCCGCATAGTTAATGGCAAAGGCAATAAATACCGCGATCAGACTGTATCCTCTGGAAATGCGGATCCCGAAAATAAAATAAGGACCGAAGTACACCACCATGAGCTGCAGCATCAGCGGAGTTCCTCTCATAATGGATATGTAGCCTTTTACAACTGTGCGGAGCACAAAGTTTTTGGACATCCTTCCAAAACAGACCAGAAGTCCCAGAGGCAGGGAAAATATGAGAGTCACAAAGAAAATCTCCACAGAGACTCCCATTCCTGCCACAAGCTGTTTCAGCATCACACTCAGTGTCATTGTCGTTCCTCCTAAACGTTAAGAAAAGAGGGTGCGGTGTTACACCCTCTGAAAATATTCTTTCTTTGACCGGCACTACCCTTGCCGGATCACAAATTCCTCTCAATGCGTATCATTTCGCAAATATTATTCTGCAGCCTCAGCTTCGTCTGCGGCAGCCTCCTCGCCGTCTTCTGCCGTTTCCGCATCACCGATGCACAGCATATCCGCAACCTCGTACTGCTCTGCAAGCTCTGTCACATCGCCTGCCTCGTAGAGTTTTTCTACCTCGTCCCATACCATGTCGCGCAGCTCCTCGCCGCCTTCCTTGGCAAACCCGATTGCGTACTGTTCTGTCTGGATCGGCTCGTCGAGGATCACGTATTTGCCTTCTTCTCTCTGCTCCAGCTGGTATTTTGCAACACCGATGTCCACTGCCACTGCATCTGCTGCGCCGGAATCAATATTCATAAAGGCGGTATTGTAATCCGGATTCTCGTCCAGATTTGCAAAGCTTGCTGTGAGCTCCTTGTTCGCGTCGCTGTTCAGCGCGTCCAGGGCTGCGGAGGCTGCCTGCACCACAACGTTCTTCCCGGCCAGATCCTCAAGCTTCTCAATACCGGAATCCGCTGCAACCACCATAACCTGCTGGTTGTTCAGATATGCCGGAGACCAGGTGTAGTCGTCCTCACGTCCGCTCATGGTGAAACCGTTCCAGATACAGTCAATGTTTCCGGCGTTAAGCTCCATATCCTTGGAATCCCAGTTAATGGGAGTCTTCACAAGTTCCCAGCCCAGATTATCGCAGACCTTCTGCGCCACATCCAGGTCAAAGCCCACATACTCGCCCTCATCATTCATATATCCAAAGGGAGGATATTCTGCATCAAATCCCACAACCAGTGTCTTATCTTCGATCCCTGCCTGTGCGGTCACGCCGGTAAGCGCTCCTGCTGCAACTGCCGCTGTCATTGCCACTGCCAACATTCTCTTCTTCATAATATCTCTCCTCGTCTCATATTTTTATTGTTTATCACGTAGTCACTCTACCACGTGAAAGCGTATGTTTATACTACCATACACTCTATCCTCTGTCAAGTACGAAACAGGAGATTTTAAAAAGAATGTTCCCCGGCATATTTTCAGGAGCCGGTGCTTCTGTGATAATCCCGCATAAACTCCTCCAGCAGGACATCCATCTGCTGCAGATCTGCCTGGCGCTCCGGCTTTTTGGCAAAACGCTCCAGCTCCTCGGAGATTTCCCTCCGCACCTCTTCCTCCACGCCCAGGTCCTTCAGCCGGGTTTCGTATGCAAGAGGTGTCCGGATACTGCGGTAGGCCAAAAGATAGGTCTTTAACGCTTTTTTGCTCCTTCCGCCCTCATAAGCCTTCTGAAAACATTCCAGCGCCTTTTCCATTTGGAACAGATAGCTGTAGGCACATCCCAGGTTGTGGTAAACACTCTCCAGAAAGCCTTCCCGCACTTCCTCTGAATCCTCATTTTCCAGAAGCTCCTGATACGTACGGATCGCATTGACATACATGCCGTTTTTTACAAGGGCATCCCCTTTTCTTTTTTTGCGCACCGCCAAATGCTCCTGATTGATCCTCATAAGGCGGCTGTTCAATGTGCGGAGTTCCTCGTAAGTAAGATAGTTGATCTCTTTAAAAACAGGATACAGCACATCCTCCATATCTGCAAATTTGCCAAGATGCGGGCGCAGCTTGGCCGCCAGAGAAGGAAGCTTCAATTCTTTTTCTATCCAGACACACAGCCCTTCATTCAAAATGGTATCATCCACGAGATAAAGATTGTGGTACAGATAATAGCAGAGCTCCTCCAGCGTATAAATATTGGTGCTGATACTCTCAATATAGTAAGGCACAGCGGCCTTTTCTGTCTGACATAAAATATATCCGCTCATGTTTTGCCTCCTACCACTGCACAGTCTCTGTCCATATTTTTCCGCTTGTGGGGTACATGTCTCCAAATCCCAGATCCTTCACCGTGATCCGGCAGTCCTTCGCGGATATATATTTCATCTCCAGGGAAAGTCTCGTGGTTTTGTTGGGACGCGCAGGAAGCCCGGCAAGCTCCATTGCCACACGTTTCTTTCCCTTGCTTCCCAGTTTTTCCACCTGAAATACCAGCTCCCTGACATCGTCCAGGATCAGCTCGCAGGAGGCGCTGCTCTCATACCAGTTTACCCCGGCCTCCAGAAGCGGATGATAGGCCGGCGCGCCCATAATGCGCATTTCCATCCCAACATCAGCAAGAACCAGTGCATCACTGAGATAACGGTAGCCTTTCAGCTCATGGTCCTCCATCTTCTCCTTGCCCGCCATACAGGCTCCCTTGGCAAACAGGTTGTTTCCATAGTAGACCTTGCGTTTTTGATAGCAGAGAAGCTTTACGGACTGCTTTGCCCATTCCGTATCGAATCCTTCCCCTGTGATCTGCACGCTGGAGTAAAGCTCCGTGCCTATGGTTTCCTGTACAAAACGGCAAAACTCCAAATCCCGGACTTCTGCGTTCTCGCTGAGCGCCGTATTCTCAGGGTCCTCCAGCTTCACAAGCACCGGCTGGGTGGCGCCGTTCATAGACAGCTTGCGGAACGCCACATCCTCTTTGGTAAACCGGTACCAGGCGACACTTCTGTTCCAGGTCTCTCTTTTCTGTCCAAGAACATAGTAATAAAAGCTTTCTCCATAATCCATAAGGAGAAACTTATCCTCCGCAAACCCCAGAGAGGCTGCAGCTCTCTGAAAATTCTCCACCTGGACGCCATTCAGGCTTTCGCAGGTGAGGACCAGGCACTTTGTATTTTTTACTATATCCAGAATCCCCAGAAATTTCAGCATTCCCTTCAGATACAGAGCAAACAGCTCCCAGGGCTCCTTCTCCTCTCCCCCAAGGGAGACCTTCTCTGTCCGTTCACAGATTCCGTAGAGGTCATCGAGGAGAATCCCGCCTTTTTCCCGGGCAAAATATTCCGCCTCCAGCCCCACGCAGTAATCTCCCTGCTCCGGCCTTTTGCAGAGGCAGCTGGGAGACTCATAAAGGCTTGCTCCTACTTTTACGGAAAGGGAGCGCGCCTCCTGCGCCTTGCGGTCATAATAGCAGATCTGCGTCGTCTCTTTTCCAAAATCAATTCCCACAATCAAATCACGGATTTCATTCATCTTATGCTTCCTTCTCTAAACTTCTCTCATACTTCTTCCTCAATGGGAAACATATCTTTTACATACTGCTCCTGCCGGAGATACTGTTTCATCTTTGCCAGCACCTCCGATTCCTTATCCAGCCTCCTCGCGGACAGCATCTGGTTGATCATCTGGTATTTGCTCATGGGATTGCCCTCCACACGGCTCATACTCAGCACCCGCTCTGAGGTCTGGCGGATTTTTCCATTTTCTTCCACGCGGAAATAATAGCGAAGCGATTCTCCGTAAAACAGGGTAAAGGTCTTTGTAAAAATACCCTCATACATATTGCGCAGCGGCTCACTTCTGTACTCCGGCTCCGGGGAAAGCCCCGTATCCAGGCTGTAGCACAGGGTGACCTTTGCATCCGGCGCGCCGTGATATTCCACATAGACCTTGTCATCCAGCTGATAGGGACTTAAAAGCGCCGGGGAAAGCCTGCGGAAAAACGCAAACACCATGCGGTGCTCTACACATTCTTCCAGAAGCCTTTGCTCTACATAAAGCTGATGCTCGTCCGGATCCTTTTCCTGCGCCAGAGCCTTCAAAAGCGCCAGTCTGCACACCAGATCCACCGGCCCCTTTTTCTCCCAGGCGTTCATCAGACACTCCCGCACAAAAGCGCTCATGGGATATTCCCGCACAAACACACCGTAGGCAACCTGTGTGAGATAGGCTGCGATGACGGGTTCCTTGCCCGCCTGTTTTACATAGGATTCAAGAATGCGCTCTCCCTCCTTGCGATAGTCGGAGGTGTACATCAAAAGCTTCAGAATGCGCTCATCCAGCTCATAGGTGTCCATCTCGAAACCAACCGCGCTTCTTCGCACAGCCAGCAGCTCCTCCATCGGCCCCATACGGTATTCCATAAGATATTTCAGGATCACCTCATCATAGATCCCGCTTCGGTATACCTGGGAAGCCAACGCCAGAAGCTCCTCGTCCTGCGCAAGCTCGCTCCGGAGGATCATCCGGCTTGTCACCTTGAGAAGACTTCGCATGTCCACGCCTTCGCAGCCCCGCTCCTCGATAATTCCCATTGCCTGCCGGAACAGCCCGCGGGAAATCAGAACCTCCAAAAGCTTTGTGCGGTCTACCAGGGCGTATTCCCGATAATCCATTTTTTTGAGATAGTCGTCCAGATCCTCTCCATGGACATGATCCGCATAATAATTCAGAAGCTTCCTGCGCACAGAAGCCCGGTACTCCTTTGTGCAGGCATTTGAGCAGGCCAGCATCTCATAAGCCTTGAGGCTTTCGCTGTCAAGAGGCACGGTTTCACAGTAATGCAGCAGAACTCCCGGCTCTGTCACACCCAGTTTTACCAGATTCCTCACCAGATTTCCCTCATCGATCAGCTTCTTGATGTTGTAATCCACCGTTACCGCATAGCGGCGCTGCTGCTCATCCTGAAAAAGGACAACCGCATCGTCCGTATAAATCCGGGGATACGCAACGCCGTGACTGCAGGGATAAATTTCTTCCCGCTCCATCTGGTTATGGCGCACAATGACGCTCCGCACCTTTTTGTCGTCACAGAACAGGCGGCAGGTAAACAGCCGGGACGCAATGGCGCGCCCCCTGGCCTCCGTCTTTGGATTGCCGAGAAATTCCTGATAAACCGCCGCATAATCTTCATTCATGCGGCCCTCGGACAGCTTACGGACTGCAAACTCCTCCATGATCTCCCGATAACTCTCATAGGTCTGTGGGTCTTTTTCCTTGTTCGCAATAATGCTGGCAAACATAAAGGCTTTTTTGGCGTCTCCCAGCGTGTTCGTATTGTAGGTAAAATACATCAGAAGCGGCTTGGGAAGTTCTCTCTGATAGGAAGTATCCATGGTTTCCATATAATACTCAAACAGTCGGGTAAGCTTCAGCCCCTGCTCCACCGCCTGGGAAAACCAGCGGAAATATTCCGGCTTTCTGGGATTGCCCAGCATGATATATTTGCACACAGCCAACAGGCTGTCCTCCGTCGGGAATGCCTCGCTGATAAATGCAAGCACCCGGTAAAGA
The DNA here is from genome assembly GCA_937893675.1 of uncultured Blautia sp. Classification (GTDB taxonomy): domain Bacteria; phylum Bacillota; class Clostridia; order Lachnospirales; family Lachnospiraceae; genus Blautia_A. Next base: position 64,702 of record CALBGI010000057.1, on the reverse strand, counting down.
CTCTCGCTGAACTTTTTCTCATAGCCGCACAGATATGCAAACCGCATGGAGAGCTCTTCTGTCAAGAGCCCTCTTTTGCCTGCAAACAAAAATACCTGCGTCCAGAAAGGATTGATCCTGTGCAAAAGCGAAATATCCCTGCCCAGTGTCTCCCAGGCTTCCAGATACAGAAGCGGACTTCGGCAGCCTCTGTCAAAAAGCTCTTCCATCAAAAACAGCGCCTTCGCAAAAGACCCGGAAACCTCCCTGTCCGTATGCAGAAGAATCCACAAAAGGATTACGCTGTCGCCCTTCTGCATATAAAAATTCTGGATTTTGCGCACGCCCTGTGCGCGGTCCGTATAAATCCCCGTCTCCATGCTGAGATACAGATACATACCGGCAAGCTCCAGCTCTTCCCGGGCAAAGACCTTATTCTGATAGGTTTTGAGGATTTCCCGGGCCTTCTCGTCCTCTCCCTGCATGTGCTGCAGATATGCATCATAAATATGATACTCCGGATAATCAAAGCCGGTCTCAAAAAGCTCATTCAGCTCATAGCGGGCGTTTGAAGTCCACTCGGAGAGAGTGATCGTTCCGCACCGGTAGTCCAGATAATCCTTGGTCAGGGCAATCTTGTGCTGTTTCTCCTTGAGTGCCCGGTTAATGCCGTCCCCGGCCCCCAGGGAAGCCTCCACGGAAAAGACCAGCGTCTGATAGGGGCTTTTTATCCGGATCTCTCCCCGGCAGTTCCCTTTGCCCAGAAGGTTCCTGTGGATCACATACTCCACCTGATATACGCTGCCAATAAAATCCTGATCCGTAACCACCTTTTTGGATACTTCCAGGAAGTCTCCCTTTGCCTCGATCTCCAGACGCAGATGGCCCCATCCGCTTCTGTGGATGACAAAGCTCTCTTTCCGGCTGGCCTGCACATTCCGGTAAACGCTCTCCTGGCTGGCAAGAGAAATCTCCACCTTTTCTTTTTGTCCTGTGCCCACCAAAAATTCTTCCACATGCTGGTAGGTCACTGGCTGGCAGCTCATTCCCGCATAGAGAGAGCGGATTTTTCCATCCGCGTTTTCCAGGATCTTTCCAAATGCTTTGTCTGTAAACAGGCGATATCCTTCCCGGAAATCGTTTTGGGCAATCGCCGTAAATTCCTCCAGCGTTTTTACCTCACCCGCAGCGGTCCGAATCTCTTCCTTTTCTGTTTCTACGTGAACCGACAGCTTGTACTCCCCCACATTCGTGGTAAAGCAGAGCCATCCGTCAAAGCTGTCCCCAGGCTTTAAGCCCACTGCGTCAATGCCGTAGGGCACACATACGGTAGTTCCCGAAAACCGTTCTGTTCCCGGCACAATCCTCCTGCTGGAAGATGTGATATAGCCGCTTAACCGGCTGTCGTCCTCTGCCCCCAGATAAAGGTTTTCCCGGAATGTATCCCCCGCTTTCAGTGTCACCTCTATTTTATCCTGGGAAAACAAAAGCTCCGGCTGCTCATATTTAAATTTTCCATTTAAAAGCTGTTCTATTCTTTTCTTCAAAGTCTTCACCTAATCGTCTTATGTATCTCATGTCAACAAGTGTTCTCCAAGGCCCTTCAGGCAAGCTCTGCTTTCAGAACCTCTTCCCGCACAGGAATGGACGCAGTGGCTCCCGGTCTTGACACGGCAATCGCCGATGCCTTGGCTGCCAGAGAAAGTCCCTCTGCCGGGGGCATTCCATCCAGGATTGAAGAAATAAAATAGCCTGTAAACGTATCTCCGGCTGCCGTAGTGTCAACTGCCTTTACCTTATAAATCCCCTGATGGTAAACGCCCGTCTCATCCTGATAGACGGATCCCTGGCCTCCAAGGGTGAGCACGATGCCGGCCCTCGGGTATTTCTCCCGGATGACCGACAGGATCCTGTCCGGTTCCTTCTCCCCTGTAATCTGAAATCCCTCAATTTCATTCACCAGAAACAGACTGATCTTGGACAGATCACAGGCGTCAAGCGCGCTGTCATAGGGTGAAGGATTCAGCACGATCCGCATGCCTTTTTCCCATGCGCAGTCAATAATATAATCCAGCTCATTGATCTCATTCTGCAGCACAAGCATATCGCCCTTTTCAAAATGACTCAGAACCTCGTCCACAAACGCCCGGGTCATACAGCGGTTGGAACCTCCGAACAGAAGAATACAATTCTGTCCGTCTCTGTCCACCTGGATCATCGTATGGCCGCAGGGACCCTCCACAGTACGGATAAACTCTGTATTTACGCCGTTTTCCTCACAGGCGGCCAGAAGCGGCTCTCCCCCTTCCCCGATCAGCCCTGCGTGATAGACCGGGACTCCGGCGCGCGCCATGGCGATGGACTGATTCAGTCCCTTGCCTCCGCAAAAGGTATTTCTGGAACTGGAGGTCAGGGTTTCCCCCGGCACCAGAATGTGATCTACCTGATATACATAGTCCATATTTAAGGAACCAAAATTCAAAACCTTCATGCCAAAACCCTCCCATACTAATAGTTGTGATACTTACTCTCTATTCTGCCACATTTAGTGACAAAAAACAATAAATTTTAGGAAAAGCACGAAAAAGGCCGGGCGCACATAGACTATAGAGAAGTCCCTTTTGAGGTGAAGATTTGAAGACCTTTTTGAAACCTTTGACCCTGGCCGAGGAAAAATTCTATCTTCAGCAGTATCAGGAGGGGGATATAGAAGCAAAAAATATACTTATTGAACGCAATCTCCGTCTGGTTGCCCATGTGGTAAAAAAATACCAGAACACGGAGGAGGATTTGGACGATCTGATTTCCATCGGCACCATCGGCCTCATCAAAGCAGTCTCCACCTTTGACTCCGGCAAAGCCACAAGGCTTTCCACATATGCGGCGCGATGTATTGAAAACGAACTCCTCATGATGTTCCGCGCCCGCAAAAAACGTTCCCGGGAAATCTCTCTTTATGAGCCGATCGGCACAGACAGAGAAGGCAACGAAATCAGTCTCTTGGATGTGATGGAAAGCCCTCCCCTTGATATTGTGGAAAACTGCTGCTGCAAAGACAGCATCTGTCTTGTGCTGACCTCACTGAAGCGCATTCTCACCCCCAGAGAATACCAGGTCATCTGCGACCGTTTCGGCCTTTTCGGGCAAGAAGAAAAGACGCAAAAAGAAATTGCCCAAAAACTCTCCATAAGCCGCTCCTATGTCTCCCGCATCGAAAAAAATGCGCTGCAGAAGCTGCGCGCACTCTTCCCTGACACATAAATACCGCCGACAGTGTTTCCTGCCGGCGGTGTTTTTAATCCCTGTTATTCCGCTCTTCTCAAAAGATCATACTTCTCCACGCCTTCTCCAAGATCCACCCAAAGCTTCTGCTGGGGATGAGGCGCACTCTCTACAGAGTTTCCTTCTTCATCATAAATGGCCCTGACTGTCACCTTACGGTTCTCGCCGTCAGGCTTCATCACCTCGATCTGTTCGCCCACGGAAAACTTGTTCCGCTGGGTGATCTTTACCAGACTGTGCTCGTCCACTGCCTCTGCATAGCCCAGATAGGTGTACTCCTTCACATAAGTGTTGTTGTCATAAATCTGGGTGTTTTCATCCGGCTTTCCGTAGAAAAATCCTGTGGTAAACTGACGGTAGGTACAGCTGACGATCTGCTCTTTGTACCATTGCATATTCGCCCGATACTTTTCCGGGCTTTCCATATAGTCGTCAATGGCTTTGCGGTAGGTTCTTGCCACCGTAGCCACATAGAGCGCCGTTTTCATGCGTCCCTCGATTTTCAGGCTGTCAATGCCGCTTGTCAGGACATCGTCCATGTGCTCGATCATGCACAGATCCTTTGAGTTAAAAATATAAGTGCCTCTCTCGTTTTCAAACACCGGCATCACTTCACCGGGGCGAGTTTCCTCCACAATGGAATACTTCCAGCGGCAGGGATGTGTGCAGGCTCCCCGGTTGGCATCTCTGCCTGCCAGAAAGCTGCTCAGAAGGCATCTTCCGGAATAGGAAATGCACATCGCTCCGTGAACAAAGGTCTCTATCTCCAGCTCCTGTGGAATGTGCGCCCGAATTTCCCGGATTTCTTCCATGGAAAGCTCACGGGCCGTCACCACGCGCTTTGCGCCCAGACGGTGCCAGAAAAGAAAGGTTTCATAGTTTGTATTGTTTGCCTGAGTACTGATATGCCGCTCAATTTCCGGGCAGATTTCCTGCGCCAGCATAAATATGCCGGGGTCTGCGATAATCAGCGCATCCGGCCTTAATTCTTTCAGCTCGCCAAGATATTCCCTTACGCCGTCCAGATCCTGATTATGCGCAAGAATATTTACAGTGACATAGACTTTTACGCCGTGCGCATGTGCAAAGGCAATTCCCCTGGCCATGTCCTGGCTGGAAAAATTTTTCGCCTTGGCGCGAAGCCCAAAGGCCTCGCCGCCGATGTACACTGCGTCAGCGCCGAATATCACGGCTATTTTCAAAACCTCCAGGCTGCTGGCTGGAACCAGTAATTCCGGTTTTTTCATAATCCTCACTCCTGCTTTACGCTCACGGTCACACCGTCTCCCAGAGGGAGCACCGAAGTCACCAAAGCCTTATTATGTGTAAGTTCATAGAGATATTCCCGCATCCTTTTATAAATGGTGCGATTGCGCCGTTCCACCAGATAGTGGGATTCGATGATATCCCCCTCCTGAAGCACATTGTCAGACAAAAGCACTCCGCCCGGCTCAAGCAGCCTTAAAATATCCGGCAGCCAGTGGATATACTGTCCTTTTGCCGCATCCATAAAAATCATGTCAAAAGGACCGTCAAGCTCCTTCAGGATTTCTCCTGCATCTCCCTCCAGAAAAGTGATCTGCGCCTCTCTCCCTGCCCGCCTAAAATTCTCTTTTGCCACCGGGATTCTTTTTTCGTAATTCTCAATGGTGGTAATATGAAGGTTCTGCGGGCCATATTCGCACATAAGAAGCGTGGAGAAGCCTACGGCTGTCCCCACCTCCAGAATCCGCCGGGGCTTATAAAGCGCCAGCAGCATTTTTATGAAGCTCTGCATCTCTCTTCTGATCACAGGTACGCCCTGTTCCAGAGCATTTTCCAGCAATTCTTCCAGAAACGGGGTATGCCCCGCATCCAGAGAATTCAGATAAACCCGCATTCGCTCATCCACAATCACGAGGTGCTTACTCCTTCCTGTTCCGTATCACCGGCCAGAATCCCCATGATCCGCGTGGGTGTGTAGGCGGTGCTCAAAAGATAGGTCCCGGGTTTCAGCTGCCCGTGGTAATTTGACAGGCGCTCCTGTACATAGAATACCAGAGCGCTCTTCACCAGGCCCTTATTTTCCAGTGTTTTTCCGATATCGTACACAGAAGACCCCTCCGAAATCACGACAGTGACTTCCTGCCCGTCTCCCGGACTCATCGCCTGCTGATTGAAAATATCATATCCGAAATGATAGGTGGATTTTGCCAACCAGAAGATCAGAATGGCAATACAGATATAAAACGCAATTCTGAAAAAGCCTCCGGCAACCACCACGCCAGCTCTTCCTATTTTATCCTTGATGTCTGTCATATTGTATTCTCCTTTCGGCGTGTACACTGCCAAGGCCCGAAAAAATCTATGCCTCCATGATGATCGGCAGGATCATGGGACGTCTCTTGGTTCTCTTCCAGACATAATCGCTGAGCGCATCTTTCACTGCAGTCTTAATCTTGCCCCAGTCTGTAATCCCGCGTTCCAGACATGCATCCAGCGCATCCTGCACCGCCTCTCTGGCATGTTCCATCAGATCCTCAGACTCCCGCACGTAAACAAAACCGCGGGACACGATATCCGGTCCTGCCAGAACCACATTGCTGTGACGCTCCAGAGTCATTACCACGATCATGATTCCGTCCTCAGCCAGGTGCTGTCTGTCGCGAAGAACGATGTTCCCTACGTCTCCCACGCCAAGACCATCTACCAGTATGGCACCTGTCTGTACATTTCCTGTAACCTCTGCTTTCTGGTCATTCAGCTCCAGCACATTTCCGGAATGAAGGATAAATATGTTTTCTTTGGGAATTCCCAGTTCTTCCACCACGCGCTTCTGCGCGGTCAGATGACGGTACTCACCGTGAACGGGAATGGCATATTTCGGTTTCACCAGAGAATAAAGAAGCTTGATTTCTTCCTGGCAGGCATGTCCGGATACATGCGCATCCTGGAATACCACCTTGGCTCCTTTCATGGACAGCTCGTTGATCACCTTGGACACTGCCTTCTCATTTCCCGGAATGGGATGCGAACTAAAAATGATCGTGTCGTTTGGCTTGATCGTGATCTTTTTGTGGATGCTTGCTGCCATACGGGAAAGCGCTGCCATAGACTCTCCCTGGCTTCCGGTGGTAATCAGCACCATCTGCTCATCCGGATAATTTTTTACCTGGTCGATCTCGATCAGTGTATTTGCGGGAATTTTAAGATATCCCAGCTCCGATGCAGTGGAAATGACATTGACCATACTCCGCCCCTCCACTGCCACTTTGCGCCCATAGCGGTATGCTGTGTTGATAATCTGCTGCACACGGTCCACGTTGGAAGCAAAGGTTGCAATGATGATCCTGGTGGAGCGGTGTTCGCTGAAAAGGTTGTCAAAGACCCGTCCAACAGTGCGTTCCGACATGGTAAAGCCCTGCCGCTCCGCATTGGTACTGTCGCACATAAGCGCCAGAACACCCTTTTTGCCGATCTCCGCAAAACGCTGCAGATCAATGGCATCTCCGAATACCGGCGTATAATCCACCTTAAAGTCACCGGTATGCACAACGATCCCCGCCGGAGAATAAATGGCAAGGGCAGACGCATCCTGAATGCTGTGGTTGGTCTTAATGAACTCGATGGAAAAATCGCCAAGATTGATCACCTGACCGTGTCTGACCTCTTTTAGCTTTGTGGAATGTACCAGATTATGCTCTTTCAGCTTGTTGGTGATCAGCGCCAGAGTCAGTTTTGTGGAATAAATGGGAACATTGACCTCCCGCAAAACATAAGGAAGCGCTCCAATGTGATCCTCATGTCCATGGGTAATGACAAATCCCTTGACCTTGGAAATATTCTCTTTCAGATAAGTGACATCCGGAATCACCAGATCAATGCCCAGCATGTCATCCTCAGGGAAAGAAAGACCGCAGTCCACAACGACAATACTGTCGCCGTATTCAAAAGCCGTGATGTTCATTCCGATCTGCTCCAGACCGCCAAGCGGAATGATCTTGAGCTTCGCTGCGTTTTTACCGCGTCCTCTTCTGGCCACGTTCTTCACGGTTGCCGCCGGACTTTTGAATGCCGGCTTATCCTGTCTTTTTGGCGCATTCTTCTGTGCTGTCTTCTGTGACGCCTTATATTTTGGATTGTAATTCTTAGTTCTTGTCATCTGTTTTTTTGTATGGTTACCAGCGGTCGACCGCACCGGGCCACCGTTTCTGTTATTTTCATTCACTTCACTCATTTTTCTATATGCACCTCCATGTGCCTCGATTCTTTGTATTTACTGTTTTCAAAATTCCGATCACAATTCCAGATCCACGTCCTCAAGCATTTGCTCAAATACTTTAAATACTGCCTGGAGTTCTTCCTCGTCTTCTACCATCTCATAGCAGGCCTCACTGCTTCCGTCCTCTGAGATATCTTTCAGAACATAGGCTGTTGCTTCCTCATCCATAGAGTCAGACACCAGAAGATAACTGGTTCCCTGTATCTTTGTCTGCTCTTCCACATAAAACTCAACGGACACACCGTCTTCTGCCTCAAATCTGATTTTTTCCATTTACGTTCTCCTGATTCCATGACAAGCTGTCCAGATAGCCCTGCAGGATAAAAACTGCGGCAAGCTGATCCAGATGCTGTTTTCGATTCTCCCGGCGCACCCCGGATTCCATCAGCGTCCGCTCCGCCTCCATGGTGGTAAGCCGTTCATCCCACATAACAACAGGCAGGCCTGTCCTCTGTTCAAGTTTTTCCTTGAATTCCAGAGATTTCAAAGCCCGCTCCCCTATGGTGTTATTCATGTTTTTGGGATAACCAAGAACAATTTTTTCCGCCTGGTACTCTTCTGCCAGCTCCTGAATACGGGCAAGCGTCTGGCGAAGCTTATTCTCCTGCTTGCGCCAGATCGTTTCCACCCCCTGCGCGGTCAGCCCCAGGGGGTCACTCACTGCCACCCCTACGGTCTTGGAGCCGTAATCCAATCCTAAAACTCTCATCTCAGCGTTCCCAGGATTTGTTCTTAATATACTCGTTAAGAAGTTCTTCCACCAGCTCGTCGCGCTCCACCTTCATGATCGTGCTGCGCGCGCCCTTATGGCTTGTGATGTAGGTGGGGTCTCCGGACATAATATAGCCCACAATCTGATTCACCGGATTGTAGCCCTTCTCGTCCATTGCATTATATACCAGATCAAGAACCTTCTTTACCTCAAGCTCCTGCTCCGGCATTGTCCTAAAATACTGTGTGTTTCCCAGATTATTCTCTGCCATTATCTCTCACGTCCTTCAAATGATTTCATCTATTATTCTAATATAAGTCTGTCCAAATTACAATCAAAACTTTGTGCGGCCAAGAAGGACATGCTCTGAAAGAAAGCCTTCTGCCTGTATTTCTATGATATCATTAATGTCAAGGCCCGGTTTCTTTTCCACCGCCGCCTTCACATATTCCCGGCTGTGCCCAAGATAATACGCCTTGCCGTCCACCGCCACTTCCTCCTCCAGAAGAAGCTCCAGCGTTTTTCCCAGCAGCTTTTCTTCGTATTCTCTTGCCCTTACCTCATGAAGCTTCAGCATTTTATCGCTTCTTTCGCTTTTTATGGGCTCATCGATCTGGCCTTCCATGGCAGCCGCCTTGGTTCCCTGACGCCTGGAATATTTAAAAATATGGGTCTCATAAAAATGAATGTTTTTTACAAATTCATAGGATGCCTCAAATTCTGTCTCGCTCTCCTTGGGAAAGCCCACGATCACATCCGTGGTAAGCGCCGGATTTTCGTAATACCGGCGCAGAAGCGCACAGCGTTCTTCGTACTGCGCTGACCGGTAACGGCGGTTCATCCGCTCAAGGGTGCTGTCGCAGCCGCTCTGCAGGGACAAATGAAAATGGGGGCAGACCTTGGGCAGCTCCGAAATCCCCTGCACAAATTCCTCTGTCACAATTCCCGGTTCCAGGGAGCCCAGACGGATCCGCTGAATCCCCTCCACCTGGTGTACTTTTTGGATCAGGGAAAGCAGCGTCTCTTTTTTGTCCGGCCCGAAATCCACACCGTAAGAGCTCAAATGAATGCCGGTAAGCACTACCTCCTTATAGCCCTCCGCTGCCAGGTTCCTTACTTCCTCCATAACCTGCTGTGGCTCGCGGCTTCGCACGCGCCCTCTCGCGTAGGGAATAATGCAGTAGGTACAGAACTGATTGCAGCCGTCCTGCACCTTGATGTAGGCCCGCACATGCTCCGCGGTCTTTGCAATGGAAAGCTCCTCATATTCTCTCGTCTGATTGATCTTGATGATATGTGCCTGCTGGCCTCTGGCTTCCTCAAACTCAGCCAGCGCTTCCACAATATTTTTTTTCTGATTGTTTCCGATTATGATATCCACGCAGGAATCTGCCTGCAGCTTTTCTTCTCCTGTCTGCACATAGCATCCTGCCGCTGCCACAATGGCATTGGGATTCATCTTTTTTGCCTTGTGAAGCATCTGCCGTGACTTGCGGTCCGCAATATTTGTCACCGTACAGGTATTGATAATGTAGATATCCGCTCCGGGCGCAAAGGGCACGATCTCGTAGCCCGCGGCTTCCAGAAGCTGCTGCATGGCCTCTGTCTCATAGGCATTCACCTTGCAGCCAAGGTTGTGCAACGCAACTTTTCTGCTCATGTTCCTCCTTATTTTTTTACGTAAATTTTCACAATATTTCCCACTTTTCCACCTTGACTTTTCACGGTACTTTGGTACAATGACTGTAGAAATGGAAAACATATTATTCGGGAGGTATTATTATGAAAACCGTAAAGATTTCACTGAACTCTATTGATAAAGTAAAAGCTTTTGTGAATGAAATCAGCAAATTCGACTGTGACTTTGATCTGGTATCCGGAAGATACGTCATCGACGCAAAATCCATCATGGGCATCTTCAGTCTGGATCTTTCCAAGGCCATTGACCTGAATATCCACGCAGACGGTTCTGCACTGGATGAAGTGATGGCAATTGTCAAAGATTATATCATTGAATAAGTCATTCTTACAGATTTTCAAGGAGCTGCCGGGCAGCTCCTTTTTTCTGTACCTTCACTGTACCTTCAGCCAGTGCCCGCCTGCCTTTTTTGTTCACAGAAGCAGCCCGCACAGGCGAACTAGGATATCTCGATCACCTCTGTTGTCTTAAGCGCCGTTTCCATCAGCTCATCAATCTTTTCTGCCAGTTTTTCTTCCGAACGATGAATCACATTCAGATTCGGTTTTGTCACCGGATGCTTTGCCACAAAAATCGTGCAGCAGTCCTCAAAGGGCTGAATGGAAGTCTCAAAGGTATCTATCTTTCTGGAAATCTCCACAATCTCCTGTTTGTCAAGACCGATGACCGGACGGTATACCGGCAGTGTGCAGACCTCGTTGGTTGCCGCCAGGCTCTGCAGTGTCTGGCTTGCCACCTGACCGATACTCTCACCGGTGATCAGGCCCAGGCTTCCTGTCTCCTTTGCGAAATGCTCCGCAATGCGCATCATATATCGACGCATGATGATCGTCAGCTCCTCGTGGGGACACTGGTCATAAATGTAAAGCTGAATATCCGTAAAATTCACCACATGAAGGCGGATCGGTCCACTGTATTTGGAAACCAGCCGCGCCAGATCCACAACCTTCTGTTTTGCCCGTTCGCTGGTGTAGGGCGGCGCATGAAAATATACCGCGTCAATCTTAACCCCTCGTTTGGCGATCATGTAGCCTGCCACCGGGCTGTCAATGCCACCGGACAGAAGAAGCATCGCCCGGCCGTTGGTGCCCACCGGCATACCGCCCGGACCCTTAATCGTCTGGGAATACACATAAACCTTCTCCCGGATTTCCACAGAAAGCGTAAGCTGCGGCTCATGCACATCCACATGCGCCTGGGGAAATGCTTCCAGAATCCGTCCGCCAAGCTGTGCGCTCACCTCCATGGAGCTTATGGGATAGCTTTTTTTTGCCCGTCTGGTGTAGACCTTGAAGCTTCCCGCAAACTCCGGATGCACCTGTTTCATGTAAGAAAGTACATCCGCTGCCATAGTCTCAAACCCCTGCTCTTCGTAAATCATGACCGGACAGATCCCAACAATCCCGAACACGGTCTGCAGAGCAGCAATGGCCTCGTCATAGTCATACTCCGACAGACAGAACACATACACACGTCCCTGTTCTTTTTTTACCTCAAACTCGCCTTCCACCCGGGAAAGCGCGATCCGGATCTGTTTTACAAGGGCATCCTCAAACAAATAGCGGTTTTTTCCCTTGATCGCGATTTCTGCATATTTAATCAAAAAAGCGTGAAATAACATATGCTTTTTCCTCCATTTTTATTTTCAGCTGTCTAGCGCCGCGCATACCGGCGAAGCATGGGAAGCACCTCTCCCAGCACTGCGAGACAGTAATCTACTTCCTCAAAGGTATTTTCTTCGGAAAAGCTGATGCGCACCGTGCTTTCCAGCTGCTCTCTGGAAAGTCCCATAGCAGCCAGAGTGGCACTCGCCTTTCTCTTGTGGCTGGAGCAGGCACTCCCCGCGGAAACATAAATACCCCTCTCTTCCAGCGTGTGCAGAAGCACCTCACTTCTGACGCCCGGAAAGCTTACGCTCAAAATCTGCGGCGCTCCTTCCGGAACCGGCATGCCGTTGAGGATGATATGCTCTTTGTCCAGTGCCAGAAGGCCGGCTGCCATCCGCTGTTTCAGCTCATATAAATGCTCGATTTTTTTGTCAAAATTCTCATATATCTTTTCTGCCGCCACGCCAAGTCCGGCAATTCCGGGAACATTATCCGTCCCGGAGCGCATACCGCCTTGCTGGCCGCCGCCCAAAATCTGCGGCTGTATCTTTGCTCCGTTTCGGATATACAAAAATCCCACACCCTTGGGACCGTGAATCTTGTGAGCGCTCACGGAAAGCAGATCGATTCCGATCCTGGCCGGATAGATCCGATATTTGCCAAACGCCTGAATGGCGTCCACATGATAAAGAGCCTTTGGACTTTTTTCGTGGACAAGCTTTGCGATCTTCTCCACCGGCATCACTGCTCCCACCTCATTGTTCACATACATGGTGGAAACCAGAATCGTATCCGGCCGAAGCGCATTTTCCAAAGCGCCCATATCCACCACGCCGTACCTGTCCACAGGGAGATATGTGACCTCAAAGCCCTGCTCTTCCAGAAAACCGGCCGGCTGCCCTACCGCTGCGTGCTCCACCATGGTGGTGATGATGTGGCTGCCGCTTCTGCGGTTTGCCAGCGCGCCTCCAATGAGCGCCAGGTTGTTGGATTCCGTACCTCCGGATGTAAAGAGGATTTCTTTTTCGCTGACCTTCAGAAGCTTCGCCAGTGCAGCGGCACTGTTCTTCACATACTGCTCCGCCTCCACGCCTTTTTGGTGCATGGCAGAAGGATTTCCAAAATCCTCGGTCATGGTTTTTACCACAATCTCCGCCACTTCCGGATAACATCTGGTTGTTGCGGAATTATCAAAATACGCTTCCATTATTCTTCTCCCTCCAATCGGAACATCAGCACGGACAACACCGCCATTCCGGCAGTCTCCGTGCGCAGGATCCGTTTTCCCAGAGTTATGGTGTGCGCGCCGCATTCCACTGCAGACGCTACCTCGTCCTCCTCGAATCCCCCCTCCGGGCCAATAAAAATTCCGACAGACTGACCAGGCTGAATGCCGTCAATGAGCGCTCTGGTCTCTTTCATATCCCTGGCATTTTCGTAGGGGAGCAGCTGTACATCCAGACTCTTTGCCAGTTGGATTGCCTCCAAAAAGGTCATGACCGGATGTATCTCCGGCACCACCATACGCTTGGACTGCTTGGCTGCGCTCTCTGCGATCTGCTGCCACCGCGCCCGTTTTTTCTCTGCCTTTTTCGCATCCAGCTTCACCACGCACCGTTTCATTTCCACAGGTATCACGGCATAGACACCCAGCTCCACGGCCTTCTGGATGATAAGCTCCATTTTGTCCCCTTTGGGAAGTCCCTGAAAAAGATACAGGCGGCTTTTTAGCTCATAGGCGCTTTCCTCGCTCCACAGGATCTTTAACCGCGCCGCTTCCTCCTCATAGTCCTCAATGCGGCAATGATATTCCACAGAAATACCGTCGCTTACGCACACCTCTTCCCCCGGACGCATGCGGAGCACATTTTTCATATGATTCACATCGCTTCCGCTTACGAGAATCTGCTTGTTTTCTTTGTCAATCTGATGAGGCTGTACAAAAAAACGCTGCATCCTAAAAGTCCTTTCTTGCAGTCACAGACACCCACTCACCCTGGCGGGTGACTTCCACGAGCGTCAGGCCTGCGTTCTTCACTGCCTGTACCACAACCTCTTCTTTTACGTTCAGAATACCGGAGGTGATATAGTAAGCTCCTGTTTTCATCTGGTTTACGATCACCGGTGTCAGAGGCACGAGCACATCTGCCAGAATGTTCGCAGCTACGATATCATATTTCCCATAACCTGCAGCATCCTGAACTTCTTTGTCATCGATGATATTGCCAATCATCATATCAAAAGCCTCATCCGCAATCTCATTGGCTTCTTTGTTCTCTGCAACGGCCGGAATCGCGCAGGGATCAAGGTCTGTTCCCAGTACATGCTTTGCTCCCAGCTTCAGGGCGATAATGCCAAGGATTCCGCTTCCCGTTCCCACATCCAGAAGCTCGGTGTCAGTTGTCACATATTTTTTCAGCTGGCGGATCACAAGCTGGGTGGTCTCGTGCATTCCGGTACCAAAAGCGGTGCCCGGGTCAATGTGAAGGATCATCTTGTCCTTGTCTTCTTCCTTGACTTCTTCCCAGGAAGGTACGATCAGAATATCGTCCACATAAAACTGTTTAAAATACTGCTTCCAGTTATTGATCCAGTCAATGTCCTCTGTCTCATCCACGGCAATACTTCCCTCACCGATATCACAGAAGCTTCTCAGAAGCGCAAGCTCTGCCTTCACTTCCAAAAGAATGGCTTCCTCGTCCGTCTCTTCCCCGTTTTTCAGAAGCTTTCCGTCTTCTGTCTCCTCCACAAAGAAGCTCAGGTATGCTGTTCCGTCATCCGGTGCAGGCTGGGGAAGAATGTCGACAAACATCTGCTCCTTTTCCAGTGCGGTCAGAGGAACATTATCCTCAATCTGCGCGCCTTCCAGGCCAATATCGTACAGAGTGCTGATGATGATATCCTCTGCCTCTGTTTTCGTTTTTATTTTAAATTTCTTCCACTTCATCTCATGCTCTCCTTTAGCGCCTTCTATCCTAATCTTATATTTTACACGAAAACTCAAAAAAAGAAAAGAGGGGGATTCCCTCTTTTCTGTAAAGTCTTACTCTTCAAAGGTTTCTTTCAGCTTATCCATAAAGCTTTTTTTCTTTTTTTCACCTTTTTCGCCGTTCTCACTCTTTGTACCGGAAGTGTGCAGACTGTTGCCGCAGGCCTCGTCAAAACGCTTCAGCGCTTCTTTCGCCTCATGGGACAATCCGGTGGGAACCTGAACTACCAGGGTTACATAATGATCGCCCCGCACATTGCGATTGCGGAGGGACGGCACACCCTTTCCTTTGAGACGGATACGTGTATCTGTCTGTGTTCCCGGCTTCACCTCGTAGGCAACCTCACCGTCCACCGTATTGATGCGCACTTCGCCGCCGAGAGCCGCCTGGGCAAAAGTAACGGGCGCTGTGGAGAAAATATTCATATCCTGTCTCTGGAAGATCGGATGTCTCGCCACATTCACCTCTACCAGCAGATCGCCTCTGGGACCGCCATTGGTGCCCGGCTCGCCTTTTTCCCGGATACGGATGCTCTGCCCATTGTCAATACCTGCCGGAACGGACACCTGGATCTTTTTCCGCGAAGAGGTATATCCTGTTCCGCGGCAGGTGGTACATTTCTCCTTGATGACCTTTCCGGTTCCGTTACATTCCGGACAGGTCTGAACGTTCCGCACCATACCGAACATGGACTGCTGTGTATAAACAATCTGTCCTTCTCCGTTACACTTCGGACAGGTCACCGGGGAGGTTCCCGGTTTCGCACCGGTTCCGTGACAGGTGGTACACTCGTCCTTCAACGTGATCTCCAGCTCCTTCTCGCAGCCGAAAACAGCTTCCTCAAAGGTAATGTTGATCCGCGCCCGGAGGTTTGCCCCTTTCATGGGGCCATTGTTGGTCCGTCCTCTCCGGCTTCCGCCTCCGAACAAATCTCCGAAAATGTCTCCGAAAATATCTCCCATATCCGCGCCGCTGAAATCAAAGCCGCCGAAGCCGCCTGCTCCGCCGCCTCCGTTTTCAAATGCCGCATGGCCGAACTGGTCATACTGACGGCGTTTTTCCGGGTCACTCAAGATGGTGTATGCCTCGGTAGCCTCTTTAAATTTCTTTTCAGCCTCCGCATCACCCGGATTTACATCCGGGTGATACTTCTTGGCAAGCTGGCGATATGCTTTTTTGAGCGTTGCGTCATCGGCATTTTTGTCTACGCCGAGGACCTCGTAATAATCTCTCTTATCAGCCATGATTGTTTTTCTTTCCCTATGTTAGTCTTTAGACTTCTTTGTAGTCTGCGTCTACGACATCATCGTATCCTGCTTCGTTTCCGCCCTGGGAAGCGCCGCCGCCCATGTTCATATCCGGTCCGGGACCTGCCTGGCCGCCTGCTGCGCCCTGGGTCTGCTCATACATCTTGGAAAACAGCTTCTGTGCGCTCTCCATCATTTTTTCCTGTGCTGCTTTGATATCTGCAACCTGGGAATCTGTCAGCTCCTCTGCTGCTGCATTCTGTGACAGAAGCTCTTTGAGTGCATTCAGGTCTGCCTCAACTGCTGCCTTGTCGTTTGCGTCCAGCTTGTCGCCAGCCTCTTTCAGTGCGTTCTCAACCTGGAATACCATGGAATCTGCGTTGTTCTTGGTGTCAATCGCCTCTTTGCGCTTCTTGTCCTGTGCCTCAAACTCAGCCGCTTCCTTCACTGCCTTGTCGATTTCTGCATCGGACATGTTGGAGCCTGCGGTAATGGTAATGTGCTGCTCTTTTCCGGTTCCCAGATCTTTTGCAGATACATTTACAATGCCGTTTGCGTCAATGTCAAAGGTAACCTCGATCTGCGGAACACCGCGGCGTGCAGGCGGGATTCCGTCCAGACGGAACTGTCCCAGAGATTTGTTATCTCTTGCAAACTGACGCTCGCCCTGTACTACGTTGATGTCTACGGCAGTCTGGTTGTCTGCTGCTGTGGAGAAAATCTGGCTCTTCTTGGTCGGAATGGTGGTATTTCTCTCGATCAGTCTTGTTGCAATGCCGCCCATGGTCTCAATGGACAGAGACAGCGGGGTAACATCCAGAAGAAGGATATCGCCTGCGCCTGCATCGCCTGCAAGCTTGCCGCCCTGTACGGAAGCGCCGAGGGCTACGCACTCATCCGGGTTCAGGCTCTTGCTGGGCTCTTTGCCGGTAAGCTGTTTTACTTTGTCCTGAACGGCCGGTACACGGGTGGAACCGCCTACCAGAAGCACCTGGCCAAGTTCAGAAGCGGTGATGCCTGCATCGGACAATGCACGGCGTACCGGCTCTGCCGTCTTTTCTACCAGGTCATGAGTCAGCTCATCAAATTTTGCTCTGGTCAGGTTCATGTCAAAATGCTTCGGTCCCTCTGCAGTTGCAGTGATGAACGGAAGGTTGATGTTTGTGGTGGTTGCGGAGGAAAGCTCTTTCTTCGCTTTCTCTGCTGCCTCTTTCAGTCTCTGCAGAGCCATTTTGTCGTTGGAGAGATCCACGCCTTCTGTTCTCTTGAACTCTGCCAGCATGTAGTCTGTGATCTTCTGGTCAAAGTCATCTCCGCCCAGACGGTTGTTTCCTGCTGTGGAAAGAACCTCGATAACGCCGTCGCCAATCTCAATGACAGACACATCGAAGGTACCGCCGCCAAGGTCGTATACCATGATCTTCTGTTCTTTTTCATTGTCAAGTCCGTATGCAAGAGCTGCTGCTGTCGGCTCGTTGATGATACGTTTTACATCCAGACCTGCAATCTTGCCTGCATCCTTGGTCGCCTGACGCTGTGCGTCGTTGAAGTATGCCGGAACGGTAATGACCGCCTCGGTAACCTGCTCTCCAAGGTAGCCTTCTGCGTCTTTTTTCAGTTTCTGAAGGATCATTGCAGAAATTTCCTGTGGGGAATATTTCTTGTCATCAATGTTTACACGGTAATCGCTTCCCATTTCTCTTTTAATGGAAGAAATGGTCTTCTCTGCATTGGTCACTGCCTGACGTTTTGCAGGCTCACCAACCAGACGCTCTCCTGTTTTTGTAAAAGCTACCACAGACGGTGTGGTTCTTGCACCCTCTGTATTTGCGATAACGGTGGGCTGGCCGCCCTCCATAACTGCTACACAGCTGTTTGTGGTTCCCAAGTCAATTCCGATAATTTTTCCCATTGTTTTTTCCTCCTACTATAATCTTCTACATTTTTACAAGGAAGTTCGATTTACTTCTCCTGAACTTTTGGTCAGTTCGCTACCTTAACCATGCTATGTCTCACTACAAAATCCTTGTAGGTATAACCTTTTTGGAACTCTTCCACCACAAGATTCTCACCGACGCTCTCGTCGTCCACATGCATCACTGCATTGTGAAAATCAGGGTCAAATTCTTTTCCAACAGCCTCGATTGGTTTGACTCCCAGCTCATCTAAGGTTGTCATGAGCTGTTTGTAAATCATCTTCATGCCTTCTGCGAAGGCATCTCCCTCTGCGGCCTGCGCCAGACCTCTCTCAAAATTGTCAACCACCGGAAGGATTTTCTCAACGATTTCCCTCGCACCGATGACATACATGCTGGCTTTTTCTTTTTCTGTCCGTTTCCGGAAGTTGTCGAATTCTGCCATGCTGCGTTTCAGTCTGTCTGTCAGCTCCTCGATCTGCTGTTCATATTTATTTTCTTTTTTCTTTTTGCCAAAGAATGAAGTTTTTGTCTTGCCTTCCGGGGCTTCTGCAGAAGCTTCCTCCGCGGTTTCTTCGGTCTGTCCGGCTTCTTCCTCTGCCGGATTTTCTTCCCTTGTCTGCTCCTCGGTCTCCTGCGCCTCCTGATTCTTCAATTCTTCCTCGGGTGTTTCTACCGTGCTCTTCGTTTCTTCTGACACGATGTTTCTACCGCCTTTCTATGTTTTCTTTCTTATTGCCTCGTCAAGCTGAAGCTTTAAGGTCTTCAGACTGTCAACCACACTCTCGTAGTCCATTCGCTTAGGGCCGATGATTCCGATGGTTCCGTGCATCCCCTCGCCAAGCTCGTAGGTCGCCGTCACCACGCTGCAGTCCTTCATCGTCTGCGTCGGCATCTCCTCTCCGATGTACACCTGAATTCCAGTGTTCTCGGTGTCTGCCATACGCTCCTTCACAAGATCTGCCAGCTCTTTTTTTCCCTCAAAAGCAGAAATCAGTTCACTGGCTCTGCTCTTGTCTGCAAGCTCCGGATATTTGAAAATGTTGGTCGCTCCCGAAGTATAGATCTCCAGGTCATCTTCGTCCACATGAATGGCGGCTGCTACCGCATCAAGCACCGTGGCAATAACGCTTCCATGAGCGCCTGCCTGTTCCTTCAGCCTGGCAATCATGCCAAGATTGATATCCTGAATGGGTACGCCGTTCAAATTCGTGTTGAAAAGAAGATTCAGCTTCAGTATGGTTTCATCGCTCATCTCCTCGTTCAGATTGATAAGCTGGTTGCGGATGACATTGCCCTCGCACACAACTACAGCCACAAGCTGCAGCTCGTTTACTCTGGAAAGCTGGATAAACTTCAGGCGGCTCCCGCTGTACTGGGGAACGGAGATCATGGTCGCGTAATTGGTGTTGGAGGCAAGCACCTGAACTACCTTTTTCAGCACCTTCTCCATTTTATCGGTCTTCTCGATCATCAGATCCCGAATTTCCGCAACCTCTTCCTCTTTCTCCTTCATCAGCTCATCCACATAAAGGCGGTAGCCTTTATCGGAAGGAATCCTGCCCGCCGAGGTATGGGGCTGTACAATATACCCCATATCTGTCAGATCCGACATTTCATTGCGAATGGTGGCGGAGCTGACATTTAAGTCCGTGTACTTGGAAATCGTTCTGGAGCCAACCGGTTCTCCGGTCTCCATATATGTTTTGATGATGGCTTTCAGTATTTTCTTTTTGCGATCATCTAATTCATGTTCCATGCACACACCTCCCCGCTGTTCTTTCTTTTGTTAGCACTCATCGAAACGGAGTGCTAACATCTATGATTTAAGATAGCACTGAACTTGTTATTTGTCAATATCGTTCACAAATTTTTTTCAATTTTACCCATTAATCTCCTGCAGACTCTTTTTCAGCTCAATCATCTTATCTCTCAATTCCGCCGCCTGCTCGAAATTCAGATCTGCCGCTGCTGCACGCATCTGCTTCTCCACCTGAGCGATCAGCCTGGTCAGTTCCTTTTTGTTCATGGATTCCGGATCCTTGGAAAGTTTGACCTCTGTCTCCGCAACCTTTTTGGAAACCGCGATCAGATCACGCACTGCCTTTTTGATCGTCGTCGGCGTGATCCCGTGCTCCTGATTATATGCTTCCTGCAGAGCCCGGCGGCGGCTTGTCTCCTCAATGGCTTTTCTCATGGAATCCGTCATGACGTCCGCATACATGATGACATGACCCTCGCTGTTTCGCGCCGCACGCCCTATGGTCTGGATCAGAGACGTTTCCGAACGGAGAAAGCCTTCCTTATCCGCATCCAGGATCGCAACCAGCGTGATTTCCGGAATATCCAGACCCTCTCGCAGCAGATTGATGCCTACCAGCACGTCAAAGACATCCAGACGCATGTCCCGGATGATCTGGGCGCGCTCCAGTGTGTCTACATCCGAATGCAGATACCGCACACGGATTCCAATCTCCTTCATGTAATCCGTCAAATCCTCGGCCATGCGCTTGGTAAGCGTGGTGATCAGCACTTTGTTTTTCTTCTCTATTTCCTGATTGACTTCCTTGACCAGATCGTCAATTTGTCCTTCTACCGGACGTACTTCCACTCTTGGATCCAGAAGGCCGGTGGGCCTTATGAGCTGTTCCGCACGCAAAAGCTCGTGATCCGCCTCGTATTCCCCCGGAGTCGCCGACACAAAGAGCACCTGGTCAAGCTTTTGCTCAAATTCCTGAAAATTTAAAGGACGGTTGTCCTTTGCGGAAGGAAGACGAAAACCATAGTCCACCAGCGTCTGCTTGCGGCTCTGGTCACCGGCATACATTCCCCCCACCTGGGGCACTGTCTTGTGAGACTCATCAATAATAAGAAGAAAGTCATCGGGAAAATAATCCAGCAACGTCTGCGGCGGCTCTCCCGGCTTTGCCCCCGACAGATGTCTGGAATAATTTTCGATGCCGGAACAAAAGCCGGTCTCTTTCATCATCTCAATGTCAAAGTTTGTCCGCTCCGAAATCCTCTGCGCCTCCAGAAGCTTGTCCTCACTTTTGAAATAAGCCACCTGCTCCTGCATCTCTTTTTCAATGGAATCCGCAGCCCGCAGAATCTGCTCCATAGGAACCACATAATGGGATGCCGGAAAAATCGCCACATGCTCCAGGCGGCATTTGATCTCTCCCGTAAGTACATCGATCTCCGTGATCCGGTCAATCTCATCGCCGAAAAATTCCACGCGGATGGCGCTGTCCCCTCTGTCCGCAGGAAAGATCTCCAGCACATCCCCGCGCACCCGAAAAGTACCTCGATGAAAATCCATCTCATTCCTGGTATACTGAATATCCACAAGCCGGCGAATCACATCATCCCGCTCTTTTTCGTCTCCCGGCCGCAGAGAAACCATCATCTTCTCGAAATTCTCAGGCTCACCCAGACCGTAAATGCAGGAAACACTGGATACAATGATCACGTCCCGCCGTTCGATCAACGCCGCGGTAGCAGACAGCCGCAGCTTGTCTATCTCTTCGTTGACAGAGGAATCCTTGGCAATGTAGGTGTCGGTGGAAGGGACGTAGGCCTCCGGCTGATAGTAATCGTAGTAGGATACGAAATATTCCACTGCGTTGTCCGGAAAGAATTCTTTGAATTCTCCATATAACTGTGCAGCAAGCGTTTTATTGTGCGCCAGAATAAGGGTTGGTTTGTTTAATTGTTGAATGACATTCGCCATTGTAAAAGTTTTGCCAGAACCGGTTACCCCCAAAAGGGTTTCGCACTGATTTCCTTCTCTGAAACCTTTGACAAGCGCTTCGATCGCCTGGGGCTGGTCGCCGGTTGGCTTATATGGAGCTTTTAAAACAAATTTGTCCATAGCCAATCTCTCCTTTGTGACTTTTGATACGTTCAATATCAGCCACTCCTAAAAATTTTATTCGTAATGAAAACCTCAAAATCAGAAAACAGTATTGTCTTATATTGAACTTTTCACAATTTTGACGCGAAAAGTCACAAAATATTAGTCATAACATAATACAAAATACTCTATCGAGTATTCACATACTTTTATTCAAAATTTTTGTCTTCCAGCAATTTTTGTAATTCTTCTTTACTTGGAAGCACTGTTTCGTATTTACTTGCAAATATTTGATTATTATCTTCAGGTAAAGTCATTTCCACAATAGCATCTTTCTTGTCTTTACAAATAATAATACCTATTGTTGAATTTTCATCATCCAATTTAACTTTTCGATCATAATAATTAACATACATCTGCATCTGTCCTATGTCTTGATGTTTTAACTGACCAATCTTCAAATCGAACAATACAAAGCAACGCAGTAAACGATTGTAAAATACTAAGTCCACACGAAAATGTTCTTCTTCAAATGTTAATCTAACCTGTCTCCCTACAAAAGTAAATCCTCTTCCCAATTCCAACAAAAACTTCTGCAGGTTATCTATAATTTTATTCTCCAATTCTGATTCAGAATAAGTAGCCAGTTCAGGAAGTCCTGTAAACTCTAAAATATAAGGATCTTTGAGTATATCTTCTGGCTTTTCAATCATCTGGCCTTCTGTTGCAAGGCGCATTACTTCTTCTTTATCTCTACTTAACGCAAGTCGCTCATAAAGTGAACTTCCATACTGACGCGCCAGTTCATCTTTGCTCCATCCATTTCTATAGGACTCTATTTCATAAAAATGACGTTCATAAACATTATTTATCCTCATAAGGATGAGATAATGAGACCAACTCAGATAAAATTTTCTTCCTTCCTGTGTAACTGGAAGTTTTTCAGATTGGGGAAACGGTGTTTCCCCAATTGAGTCTTTGGAATAAACCAGATAAAATTTACGCATCAGTTTTAAATTATCATATGAATATCCTCTTCCAAATTTCTGCGTTAACCTCTGGGACAATTCTTTCAAGATATACTTTCCATATGCTGCACGTTCTTTTCCGCCTTGTTCTTCTTAAACGATCATCCTCCCTACTTCATAATAGGAATATACCATTGTCATATTTACTGCCGTAGACAAATTTTTCTTGGCATTTTGGAACAATTCTATTACTTTGTTGTAAAAAGTTTCATTTTGAATATTATCCATATAATACAACCTTTCATATTTCTGACTTTATATAGCCACTGTTCATAATTTTAGCAATTCGTTTTGTTTAGTTGTAGCCACTTAGCTTTTCTCTCATTACGCATTTCATTTAGTTTTTCAAATTTAATTGTCTTTTACGTCAATATTTTCTCTTCATAAGTTCTTACTTTTTTCCCTTTCACATAGTATTCTATATAAATAAGACAATTATTTGAATCTATTTCATAATAAATCCCCAAATCGTATCCGCAAACATGTTCTGGCAATGTTTTTCCATCAAATGACCACACTCCATCATACGAATCTTTTGTCAATGCAACCAGTCTAGCTTTGTCATTCTCCTTTTCCTTCATTGGTCGATACGATTTTTTCATTTCTAATGCAATAAGGTTATCTTTTTCAACAATTTCTCCTCGACTATGTACAATAAGATCACATATAATAGTTACTTCCTGAAATCATCATTACAAATAGTCTTTACTCGACCATTATTTCTATTGTATTCAACATCAACATAATACCTAAAGTATTTGCCATGTCTAATTTCCAGATAAAGGCATTGCGCCAATGTGCTACATAACTCAAAATAAATGCTGTATTTTCTCTAAAAAAATCGTAAAACACACTTTTGGTTGCAAAGCGACTATTTTCATCGTCGTTTTCAGGAACAAACGTTCTGCCTTTATTTTATCTTATGTTCTATTTCGTGTCAATTTTTCTTTTTAAGATTATTTTTTATAAAAAAATGAAATTTTAACTTCCACTGCCCAACTCTGCACTGGAATTTAAAATTTCAAGTCAGCTTACATATTGTCTAAATAGAAACTTATAAACAAGACTGGCACGAAGGTTTATTTTTCATGTCCGAATATAAGTATAGAACTTAAAAACGTAAAAAAGGCTCAAAATGCAGTAATAGGGCAGGATTTCTAAGAATCCCACCCCAAAACTTGACACAGAGCCGATTATCCATCTACTTTTGCAACAGCCCCTTCTTATTTTTTCTGGCCTTCTTTTATAGCCATAGCAGTTTTTCGTTTATGATGCTTTATTAAGGCATTTGCTTCTTGATCCTTAAGTTTCAATATTCCTTTTGCCTTTCTAGCATAGTCAATAAACGTTTGTTTTTCATCATTACAAGAATAAATACTATATAGTTTGCATCTGCTTTTATTATCACCGGCCGGCTGCCGACTCTTTTTTAATGATGAAACAGTCTTATCCCGGTAAACGCCATTGCCATACCATACTTATCGCAGGTTGCGATCACTGCGTCATCTCTCACAGAGCCGCCCGGCTGCGCAATATACTTCACGCCGCTCTTATGCGCGCGCTCGATGTTGTCGCTGAAGGGGAAGAACGCATCGGAACCCAGGGTCACATCGGTCATCTGGTCAAGCCATGCCCGTTTCGCCTCCCTGGTAAAGACTTCCGGTTTCTCCGTGAAAACAGCCTCCCATGCACCGTCTGCCAGCACATCCATATATTCTTCTCCAATGTACACATCAATGGCATTGTCGCGCTCTGCACGGCTGATCGTATCCTTGAACGGAAGGTTCAGCACCTGCGGACTCTGACGAAGGAACCAGTTGTCCGCCTTCTGTCCGGCCAGACGGGTACAGTGTACACGGGACTGCTGTCCTGCTCCCACGCCGATTGCCTGTCCGTCCTTTACAAAGCAGACGGAATTGGACTGGGTGTATTTCAGCACAATGAGGGAAATCTTCATGTCGCGCTTCGCTTCCTCGGACAATTCCTTGTTTGCCGTCACAATGTTGGAAATCAGCGCATCATCAATTGCCAGCTCCTGGCGTCCCTGCTCAAAGGTCACACCGAACACTTCTTTGTGCTCCAGAGGAGCCGGAACATAATCCGGATCAATGGCGATCACATTGTAGTTCCCCTTCTTTTTCTGGGAGAGGATCTCCAGCGCTTCCTCTGTGTAGCCCGGAGCGATCACGCCGTCAGACACCTCTCTCTTGATGAGAAGGGCAGTATCCTTGTCGCACACGTCAGAAAGAGAAATAAAATCACCGAAAGAGGACATGCGGTCCGCGCCTCTTGCTCTTGCGTAAGCGCAGGCGATCGGAGAAAAGTTTTTCCAGTCCATATCGTCCACCCAGTAAATACGCGCCAGAGTCTCTGTCAGTGGAAGTCCAATCGCCGCTCCGGCAGGAGACACATGCTTAAAAGAGGTTGCAGCGGGAAGACCGGTTGCTTTTTTCAGATCCCGCACCAGCTGCCAGCCGTTAAAGGCATCCAAAAAATTAATGTATCCCGGTTTTCCGGAAAGCACCTTGATGGGAAGCTCTTTTCCGTCCGCAAGATAAATGCGGGATGGTTTCTGGTTCGGGTTACAGCCATATTTCAGTTCCAATTCTTTCATGGTCAGTTTCCTCCATTCAATGATTTTTATTTACTGGTTCTTATTTACGATCCGTGTCTCATAATTTCCGGTAGCAATATCAATGTAACGCACAAAAAGGGATACCTTGTTATCCTCATTCAGGCTCTCCCAGAGAAGATTTGTGAAGCCGTCAATGTCATCGGGAATCGCCACCAGCTTGGGTTCTCCCTCAAAGCTTGGCAGCGGATTTCCGTCGCATTGATAGGTGTGAATGAAATGTCCCTCTCCTGCCACTGCATTTTCGTAGGCAAAGGTATAGCGGTTGCAGGCTTGCGGATTGCCGTTATTGCTTTTCAGGATCGACATGCCATAGTTGAATTTTCCATTTTCCACATGAAGCACACCGGAGATACGGGGTGTATAGTTGGGTGCGTCCGGTTCAAACTCTCTGGTGCGCAAAGACTGCTCAAAGGTGAGCTGTCTGTCCATTCCCTCGTAAATAGTGTCTGTCTGATCTCCGTTTGTCACAATGGTCTTATTGCCAAGAACACGCACAGGCGCATAAATAATGAGACTGGGATCCGAAAGCTTCGCCGGATCAAAGGCCTGTGTGCGGATGCCCTCCCCTTCTTCTACAAACACGCGGTTTCTGCTGTTTTCACTTCTGCCCATAATAAAATAAGCAGTCACAGCCTTGGTTCCGTCGGCACTTCTTCCGATGACGATCCCACGTCCGGGATACGCATTTTCCTTTAATTCTTTTTCCAATGATAACATTTCCATGATTTTCTCCTTTCTTGGCCCTAAAGTTTCCCGTTCACACGGCTTGTTCCACACTTCATGCGAGTCCGCATCCTGTGCAGGACATGTTTATGTATCTGGAACCTTCCAAAGTATTTTCCGATACACAAAAACCGCCTGAACAGCCCTTGTTTCAGGCTGCCCAGGCGGTCGGCATTCATCGTCACTGCACTCCCTGTAGGTTATTCCTACGTTCCGCCAGTCATGCAGCTCTTCTTCATAGTACAATATTTTTATCAAATTTTCAAGGGCAAAAACATTTAGAACAGATTCTCCTGCAGCACATAGTCTTCCTGGATCCGTCTGGCGATATCCGCCTTCATCTGCTGCCAGGCGTCCTCATGCTCCACAAAGTATTTGGGACAGTTTTTTCCCGTCACATCATAGTGGCGGATCACCTGCTCCTCTGTCAGCCCAAAACGCGTGCACAGCCATGCCGTAAGCTTCACTACGGAGTCGTAGGTCGCGCTGTTGAAGGCTCCCGTCTCATCGGGATGACAGCATTCAATGGAAATCGTATCCACATTGCGCTCGTTGGTGGCGTAGGACATCTCCGCCGTTGGAATGCACTGCACTACCTCGCCTTCAAGCCCCACCACAAAATGGCTGCTCACCTTTGTCTCCTGGGTCGTGGCCAGATTCTCAAAATAATTCCGGTTATCCACTGCGGTAGCGCCGGGATTCGCTGTGTAGTGAATGGCGATATAGCGTATCTCCTCCATGGCTATCTGCGGCCTGGAGTAAGCGTTTGGGGTCAAAAGACGCACATCAATATAGGGCGCCCCCTCCGCCATCCATTCCTCCGGCCCGCTGCTGTCCAGATTCTCTGCTGCGAGCTGATCCTGCCTGGCTGCTTCCCTTTGACGCATCCGCAAAAGGAGCAGTCCTCCCGCCGCCAGCATCACAGCCAGAAGGCAGGCACACAGGATAAGGAGCACCTGATTTTTATTTGGTTTTTTTCGGTACCTTCTGCTCTTCTGTGCCATAATCCGTTCATTTTGCCGGTGCGGGGATATTTTGCCTAGTTATCGTCCACGCTGTAGTTCGGCGCTTCTTTGGTGATGTGAATGTCATGGGGATGAGATTCCTTGAGAGATGCCGCGGAAATCTTAATGAATTTTCCTGTGGTCTTCAATGTCTCAATGTTCTCAGCTCCGCAGTAACCCATACCGGAACGAAGTCCGCCCATAAGCTGGAATACCGTGTCCTCTACATGGCCCTTGTATGCCACACGGCCTTCCACGCCTTCGGGAACAAGCTTCTTGGCATCCTGCTGGAAATAACGGTCTTTACTGCCGTTCTCCATCGCCGCAATGGAACCCATGCCGCGGTATACTTTATATTTACGTCCCTGATAAAGCTCGAAGGTTCCCGGACTCTCGTCGCAGCCTGCAAAGATGCTTCCCATCATACATACGTTGGCTCCGGCTGCGATCGCCTTGGTCACATCTCCGGAATATTTGATGCCTCCGTCTGCAATGATCGGAATACCATAGCGGTTCGCAACCTCATAGCAGTCCATAACTGCAGTGATCTGAGGAACACCAATGCCCGCAACCACTCGTGTGGTACAGATAGATCCCGGTCCGATACCAACCTTAACCGCATCTACACCGGCCTCGATCAGCGCCTTCGTTGCAGCTCCGGTAGCTACATTTCCCGCGATAACCTGAAGATCCGGGTACGCATTCTTGATCTCGCGCACCGCACGGAGAATATTCTCAGAATGTCCATGTGCGGAATCCACTACGATCACATCTACCGCAGCCTTTACAAGAGCGTCTACACGGGCCAGCACATTGGCAGTGATACCTACCGCAGCGCCGCAGAGAAGTCTGCCCTGGGCATCCTTTGCAGCCAGCGGATATTTGATCTGCTTCTCAATATCTTTGATCGTGATAAGACCCTTTAAGTTAAAGTCCTCATCTACAATGGGTAATTTCTCTTTGCGGGATTTTGCCAGGATCTGTTTTGCCTCTTCCAGCGTAATGCCTTCTTTGGCAGTGATCAGACCCTCTGAGGTCATGCACTGGGAAATCTTCTGTGAAAAGTCCTTCTCAAATTTCAGATCACGGTTGGTGATAATGCCCACCAGCTTACGTCCCTCTGTGATAGGAACACCAGAAATACGGTATTTTGCCATGAGCTCGTCCGCATCCTTCAGTGTATGATCCGCAGATAAGGAAAACGGATCTGTGATAACGCCGTTCTCGGAACGTTTTACCTTGTCAACCTCGTCTGCCTGCGCCTCAATGCTCATGTTCTTGTGAATGATACCAATACCGCCCTGTCTTGCCATGGCAATCGCCATACGATGCTCTGTAACCGTATCCATTCCGGCGCTCATCAGCGGAATATTCAGTTTGATCGACTTGGTTAAGTATGTGGTGACATCCACCTGATTGGGGATTACTTTTGAATACGCCGGAACCAACAAAACGTCATCAAATGTAATGCCTTCACCAATGATAGTACCCATTGCATTTCCTCCCTTGTATACAGATAGTAATGAATGTTAGAATTGATTTTGTTCCATAGTGTAGCAAAGATTACAATCGGTGTCAATACAAAAAGTGATATCGCATGTTAATCCAGAAATACCTTGCTTGGTGCGCAGTTTCTCATAAGAGCTGCCAGCTTTTCATCCGGTTCAATGATGATCTTGCAGGCAGTCTCGCCGTCCCTGGCGATCACGGCATAGCGCTTATGACCTGGATTTCCGGAGGAATAGTCCAGAACTTTCATACGCTGGTTTCCATTATAATAGTCCATACGGTGGGAGTTGAGCGGAGCCATAAGCTCTGCTTCCGTCACATTGAAGCTCTTCACGCGTTTCCTCTTCGCCTTTGCCATGACCATATCAATGTCCATCTCTCCATTGACAAAAAGATACTCGTACTCCAGATCAAGCTTCGGCAAAATGAAATAGCAGGCTATGCCAAGGGCGATCGCCACCAGAAGAAGGAGGGGATTCAAAAAAAGTCCGCCCACAGCAGCAATGGCAGTTAAGGCAATGAGAAGCACTTTGATCACCTTGTCTTTCATGGTCACCTCTTTTTTGACCAGCAGCTCCGTATAAAAGTCACTCATAATTTTTCTCCTTATGTTTAGTTTTAAAGCGAGTGCACTCATTAAGTGCCCGGGAAAATACCATGGACACTAAGCTCGGTATTCGCATCGCTCGGCCTCGCAAAGTGTCCAGGTATACGTTCGCACTAAATTCCTGCTGCGCTTACGCCTGCACTCATTAAGCGCTTACAGTATACCATATAACGAAACCGGTGTCCATGACACCGGTTTCATTCATTGTATAAAATGATTGTTCTGTAATTACATCATGCCCATTCCCGGGTTGCCTGCCGGCATAGCCGGAGCGTCTTCTTTGATGATTCCCACAACAGATTCTGTGGTAAGAAGTGTGGAGGCAACGCTGGTCGCATTCTGCAGAGCGCTTCTGGTAACCTTAACCGGGTCAAGGATTCCGGTTTTTACCATATCTACATACTCCTCATTCAGAGCATCAAATCCTACGCCTGCTTCGGATTCTCTTACTTTGTTGATGATAACAGAGCCTTCCAGTCCTGCGTTTGCGGCAATGTGATACAGAGGTGCTTCCAAAGCTTTGAGAATGATGTTTGCACCTGTCTTCTCATCGCCTTCCAGCCCTGCTGCCATTTTGGAAACCTCTTTTGCTGCGTGGATATATGCGGAACCGCCGCCTGCGATGATTCCTTCTTCAACAGCTGCTCTGGTTGCTGCCAGGGCATCTTCCAGACGAAGTTTTGCTTCTTTCATCTCTGTCTCGGTTGCTGCGCCTACACGGATAACCGCTACGCCGCCTGCCAGTTTTGCAAGTCTTTCCTGAAGCTTCTCTCTGTCAAAGTCAGATTTTGTCTCTTCAATCTGTCCGCGAATCTGTGCCACACGATTTGCGATGGCTTCTTTGTCGCCAAGGCCGTCCACGATAACAGTGTTTTCCTTTGCAACCTTAACGGATTTCGCACGTCCAAGCTGCTCCAGAGTTGCTTCCTTCAGGTCAAGACCAAGCTCGTCGGAAATCACCTGACCACCGGTCAGGATTGCGATATCCTGCAGCATTTCTTTTCTTCTGTCGCCGTATCCCGGAGCCTTTACTGCTACTACCTGGAAGGTTCCTCTCAGTTTGTTCACAATAAGAGTGGTAAGAGCCTCACCCTCAACATCCTCTGCAATGATCAGAAGCTTTGCGCCGGACTGTACCACCTGCTCCAGAAGCGGAAGCAGTTCCTGAATGTTGCTGATTTTTTTGTCTGTAATAAGAATATAGGGATTCTCCAGGTTTGCTTCCATTTTCTCCATGTCTGTGGACATGTAAGCGGAAACATAGCCGCGGTCAAACTGCATACCTTCTACCAGATCAAGCTCTGTGTGCATGGTCTTGGATTCCTCAACTGTGATAACGCCGTCTTTGGAAACCTTCTCCATTGCGTCTGCAACCAGTTCGCCTACGGTCTCATCGCTGGCAGAAATAGACGCAACGTTTGCGATCTGCTTTTTGCCGCTGATTTTCTGGCTCATGTTTTTGATCGCCTCAACCGCAGTATCGGTTGCTTTTTTCATACCTTTACGCAGGATAATGGGATTTGCGCCTGCTGCCAGGTTCTTCATTCCTTCATTTACCATTGCCTGTGCAAGAACAGTTGCGGTTGTTGTGCCATCGCCGGCCACATCGTTTGTCTTGGATGCAACTTCTTTGATCAGCTGTGCGCCCATATTCTCAAAAGCGTCCTCAAGCTCGATCTCTTTTGCAATGGTAACACCATCGTTGGTGATCAGCGGAGCTCCAAAGGGTTTGTCCAGAACCACGTTTCTTCCTTTCGGTCCAAGTGTCACACGTACTGTATTTGCAAGCTGGTTTACGCCGCTTTCCAGAGCAGCTCTTGCTTCTGCACCAAATTTAATCTCTTTTGCCATGATTCATCAGTCCTCCTAAATTCGATTATTTGCTTTATTTCACAACTGCAAGAATGTCGTTCTGTCTTATAATGATATACTCGGTTCCGTCCATTTTTACTTCGGTTCCCGCGTATTTGGAGTAGATAACCTTGTCTCCTGCGGCAACTTCCATCTTTACTTCCTTGCCGTCTACCATTCCGCCCGGTCCAACTGCGATCACTTCCGCCTGCTGGGGTTTTTCCTGTGCCTGTCCCGGAAGAACGATACCGGATTTTGTAGTTTCCTCTGCTTCTAACTGTTTTAATACAACTCTGTCACCTAATGGTACTAATGTCATGATGAAGTCCTCCTTTTCCGCGTTCCAGATAATTGTTAGCACTCATTATGTTCGAGTGCTAATCACTGTCCTTATATTATTGGATTCGCCTCTGTTCTGCAACCCTTTTCAGAACTGCATTTTTAATTATATTCTCTCTTTTTCTATCTTATACTCATTTTTTCTCTTGTTATCTCACTTTCGCATTTTTTGTTAAAGTTCTGGCCTTATTTTCCCAGGGCGGCCTGGTCAAAGGGCGGCTTCTTCTGCGCATTCTATAACACAAAAAGAACTGCCCTCTTTGGCAAGGCAGCTCTTCTTTCGTGGTCCGGATTTTTCTTTTGTTTATGCTTTTTTGTTTCTCTGTTCCTTGATTTCTTCCAGCTCGTCAAAAATAACCTCATTCAGCACCTTGATGTACGTGCCCTTCATTCCGGAAGAACGGGATTCGATCACGCCTGCGCTCTCGAATTTGCGCAGCGCATTGACGATCACGGAGCGGGTGATCCCCACTCTGTCTGCAATTTTGCTAGCAACCAGGATTCCCTCATCCCCGTCCAGCTCATCGAAAATATGGATGATCGCTTCCAGCTCTGAAAACGACAGCGTACTGAAGGCGGATTTCACAACCTGCTGCTTGCGGTCCTCCTCTGCATTCTCTTCGTGTACTGCCCGCATCATCTCCAGTCCGACCACGGTAGTTCCATATTCGCTTACAATGATGTCTTCGATGTCGTAAGGCTGATTTCCGCGGTACATAAACACGGTTCCAAGCCGCTCGCCCGCAATGTCGATGGGGTTGACGATCCCCTGGCAGGTACCTGACACATGCTCAAATCCAAGCGTCTGCAGATTTACGTTCTCCTTTGTCGACAATACGCCAAGAAACCGTTCGTTGAGCAGCGGATCCACATAGCCGCCAACCTTATCTTCCATGAGCTCTGTTATTTCTTCCACACCCGGGCATAGACTGACTCCCAAAACCTTCCCTTTTTTGCTGAGAACCAGAATGTTTGAGCTCAGGGTCTCCATCAGCACCTGGCAGATGTCATTGAATACCACCTTGCTGGAATTGCTGTTGTGCAGAAGCTTGTTGATCTTTCTCGTCTTATCCAGTAATTGAACGCTCATTTTATCCTCCTTTCATCTTTTTATTGAAAGTATTTTATTTCTGTATTAATTCTACATGTTTTCTCCAGTAAATGCAAGATATTTTTACTATTATTCTTATTTTACTTGTTTTTCTGAAAATACACTTATGTTAACTCAATTTCACCGCAACTCCTGCTACGCAAAATTGCGGAGGACCCAGTTATCCTGTTCCCCCGCATCGTTTCCCGCTCATTCCTCTTCTTTTTTCCGCGCTTCCACATGGCCGCAGTCTTCCTGACTGCATACCAGCTTGTTGCCTTTCTCCACCATGTAGCTTCCGCACTTCGGACATTTTTTCACCGAAGGCTTCTGCCAGGACATAAAATCACACTCCGGATTATTTTCGCATCCATAATACCGGCGTCCTTTTTTTGTCTTTTTCATAACCACGTCCTTGCCGCATTTCGGGCAGGACACGCCGATTTTTTCATAGTAGGGTTTTGTGTTCCTGCATTCCGGGAATCCCGGGCAGGCAAGAAAGCGTCCGTGGGGACCATATTTGATCACCATGTTGCGTCCGCAGTTGTCGCAGATGACGTCGGTCACTTCATCCTGGATCTCAACCTTTTCCAGTTCTTCCTGCGCAGCATCCACGTCCCGTTTCAGATCCGGGTAAAAATTGCGCACAACGGTCTTCCACGCCACGGTTCCCGCTCCCACACAGTCCAGAAGCCCTTCCATGGTCGCTGTGAAATTCACATCCACAATACTGGGAAATGCCTGCTTCATAATATTGTTTACCACCTCGCCGAGCTCGGTGACATAGAGATTCTTCTGCTCCTTGGAAACATAACGGCGGCTGATGATGGTCGTGATGGTGGGCGCATAGGTACTTGGACGTCCGATGCCAAGTTCCTCCATGGTCTTTACAAGGGAAGCCTCTGTATAATGCGCCGGCGGCTGTGTAAAATGCCGCTCCGGCAAAAGCTCCTTCAACGTAAGCTTCATTCCTTTTTCCAGACTCTGGCCGAGCACATTGCCTTTTTTGTTCTCCTCATCGTCCGTATACACAGAGAGAAAACCGTCAAACACCACCTTGGAGGCAGCTACCGTAAACACGTATGTTCCGGCGCTGATCTTTACAGAAGTGGTCTCATACCGCGCCGGAGCCATGCGGCTTGCCGTAAAACGTTTCCAGATCAGCTGATAGAGACGGAACTGGTCTCGGGACAGCGAATCCTTCAAAAGCTGCGGAGTGCGGCTGATATCCGTGGGACGGATCGCCTCATGGGCATCCTGGATCTTTTGCCCCTTTTTCACCGCCTTCTCGGTATGGGAAACATAGCTGCTTCCATACTGAGCGCCGATAAATTCCCGCGCGGCGCTGTCCGCTTCCTCAGAAATACGGGTAGAATCCGTACGCAGGTAGGAGATCACACCGACGGTTCCGTTTCCTTTGATGTCGATTCCCTCATAAAGCTGCTGCGCCAGACGCATGGTTTTCTGCGTGGAGAAATTAAGCGTCTTTGCCGCCTCCTGCTGCAAGGTACTGGTGGTAAAGGGCAGCGGAGCGTTTTTCACGCGCTCGCCTTTTTTTACCTCGGATACAGTGAAAGAAGCCCCCTCCAGTTCTTTGAGAACCCTGTCCATCTCCTCCTGGCTGGTAATATTCATCTTCTTGTCTGTTCCGTAGAATTTTGCCTGCAAAGGTTTCTTTTCGCCCTGAACATCGAAGGTGCCGTCAAGACTCCAGTATTCTTCCGGAATAAAGGAATTGATCTCCTCCTCGCGGTCGCAGATGATGCGAAGGGCTACCGACTGCACCCGGCCGGCACTTAAGCCCCGCTTGACCTTTGCCCAGAGGAGCGGGCTGATGCTGTAGCCCACCATGCGGTCCAGCATACGCCTCGTCTGCTGCGCATCCACCAGATCCATATCCAGATCGCGGGCCTGCTTGATGGATGCCTTGACCGCAGTCTTGGTGATCTCGTTGAACGTGATCCGGTACATCTTTTTGGGATCTTCCTTAAGCGCCTGCATCAGATGCCAGGAAATAGCCTCTCCCTCACGGTCCGGGTCCGTTGCCAGATAGATCTTATCGGCTTTTTTGGCCGCTTTGCGCAATTTTGCAAGCAGATCGCCTTTTCCGCGAATGGTGATATATTTCGGCTCAAAATCGTGCTCCACATCAATACCAAACTGACTTTTGGGAAAATCCCGCACATGCCCGTTGGATGCTTCCACATCGTAATTGGAACCGAGAAATTTCTTTATGGTTTTCACTTTTGCAGGGGATTCCACAATAACCAAATACTTTGCCATCTTTACACTCCTAAGCTTACATGCTGCACTTACGTTTGCCGGCATGGCTTTGCCCCCGCCACAAGCGGCG
Source organism: uncultured Blautia sp. (assembly GCA_937893675.1). Lineage (GTDB taxonomy): Bacteria > Bacillota > Clostridia > Lachnospirales > Lachnospiraceae > Blautia_A. The sequence goes on along the minus strand of CALBGI010000057.1, from coordinate 30,017 downwards.
AGGGCCATACCGTTTTATTCTCACAGCAAGTCCGCGCGTACATAATACTGCCGCCCGTTTTCCCGTGCCATCCCCAGAAGCGAAAGCTCTGTGAGAAGGCATCCTGTTTTTGCCGGAGAAAGTCCTGTTTCTTCTATGATCTGTTCTATATTTTTGGGTCGTAAATCGAGACAACTATACACCATATTCAAATCTGTTGCAAGTCCTAAGTTATTTTTTGTCTTTGATTTTTTCGTCTTTGCAGCCTCGATCCCCCATTCTGTCAGAAGAATTTCCGGATGGTAGGCAATGCCCGCTCCGTCGTAGATCAACCGGTGACATCCCTCGCTCAGAGGCTCGTTGACCGCCCCCGGCACTGCATAGACTGCTTTTCCCTGTTCTAGGGCCAGACCGGCCGTGATAAGGGAGCCGCTTTTTTCCCGGGCCTCCACCACCAGCACCACATCCGACAGCGCGCTGATAATGCGGTTGCGCGCGGGAAAATGCCAGGCCTGCCCCCTGGTTCCCGGCGGATATTCGCTGATGATCCCTCCTCCTTCTTTGAGAATTCTCTGGTACAGGGGACGGTTCACCACCGGATAGCAGATATCCGCTCCGTTTCCGAGAACGGCAAAGGTAGGACTCTCCCCTTCCAGCGCGCCTTTGTGCCCCTCCGCGTCGATCCCCGTCGCAAGACCGCTTATGACCTGCACGCCCTGACAGCTCAGATATTTTGCATAATGAAAGGCCTGGATCCGTCCGTAGGCACTGCATCTTCTGGCACCCACAACGGCCGCTGTCGGTTTGCTGTCCGCAGGGAGCCTTCCTTTCACATAGAGCCTGTCCGGCATTTGGGGAAGCGCCTTCAGGCGGCCTGGATACTCCGGATCATCTCTTGTAATACAGCGTACATTCTCCCCAAAATCCGACGATGCCGGATACGTTTCTTCCATATAGAATACCTCCTTATTCTGATTTTTATGACTCCCGTTTCAGCCTCCGCTGCGAAATTTTTTATCCAGGGCACGATAGGTCAGCGCCTCCCCCACATGCTCTGCCGAAATCTGCTCCTGCCCCGCCATATCCGCAATGGTTCTCGCCACCTTCAAAATCCGGTGACAGGAGCGCGGACTCAGCTCCATGGTTTCGTAGGCCCGTTCCAGAAGCCGTTCTCCTTCCGGCGTCAGAACGCAGTATTTTCCAATGCTTCCCGCTCCCATTTCCCCGTTAAAGGAGAACACTTCCTTCCGGTAACGCTCCTTCTGCACCGCCTGTACCCGCTCTACTCTCTTTTGGATCTGCGCGGAGGATTCCCCGCCTCTGTATTTTTTCATATCGGAGAAGCTTACCGAAGAAACCTCCACGCAAATATCCAGCCGCTCCAGAAGCGGCTGACTGATCTTCCCCAGATAATGAGAAACCTCCGACGGTGTGCACCGACACCGCTCCATATCCGGAAAATGTCCACATGGACAGGGATTCATGGCCGCCACCAGCATAAAGTTCGCCGGAAACACACAGGTTCCCCGCACCCTGGAAAGTAAAATACGCCTGTCCTCCAGCGGCTGCCTTAAAACCTCCAGACTTCTCCTGGAAAATTCCGGCATTTCATCCAGAAACAAAACGCCCCGATGTGCCAGCGTAATCTCCCCCGGTCTTGGATTCCGTCCGCCTCCCGCCAGCGCCTGGGGAGAACAGGTATGATGAGGACTGCGGAAGGGTCTTGTCTCCCGCAGCGGATGCTCCGGCGATAAAAGTCCGGCAATGCTGTAAATTCTGGTGAGCTCCAGCTTTTCTTCGTAGGAAAGTCCCGGCATGATCGTTGGAATCCTCTTTGCCAGCATGGTTTTTCCGCCGCCCGGCGGCCCCAGCATCAGGAGATTGTGGAATCCGCTGACCGCAATTTCCACTGCTCTTCTTGCGCTCTCCTGCCCTTGCACATCCAGGAAATCCACCGTGGTTTCCTCTCTCTTCGTTCGTTTTTTCCGGCAAACGGAAAAGGCAGACGCTGCCTCCTGCGGGTTTTTCAGGATTTCGATCACCTGAGACAGCGAAGATACACCAAATTTCAAAATGTCCGGCACCAAATCCGCCTCTTCTGCATTTCCCATGGGAATGACGCAGAAACGGCAGGAGAGCTCTCTGGCTTTGAGCACGCCCGGAAGCACACCGGAAACCGGAAGCAGTTCTCCATTTAGGCTCAGTTCCCCCATCATAAATACCCCTGCCAGAGAATCCGGAGGCAGCACACCCGCAGCCGCCAGAATTGCGGCAGCCACCGGAAGGTCAAAGCCTGAACCTTCCTTGCGGATATCCGCCGGCGCCAGATTCACTGTGACCCGCTTGGGCGGCAGACGGATTTGATGATTCCTCAGCGCTGTGCGCACACGGTCCTGCGCCTCGCGCACCTGTGCTGTCGGAAATCCCACCATGGAAAAAGAGGGAAGGCCATCGCTTATGTCTGCCTCCACCTGTACCGGACAGACCTCCAGCCCGAAAATGGAAGCTGATAACACACTTGCAAACATAATATTCCTTTCCGCAGGCGTCTCAAATCCCCGGCACCTGGGACCTCTGCAATACAATTCCTGATAAACCAGTTCTTATGGAAAAACCGGGACAGAATAGAGTCCCGAAACAGATATGATATATAGATAATTTTATTATAGCCCATTTTGCTCTTCTTTGCAATAGTGCATTTCGTTCTGTTTTATACTCACTGCAAGTGAGGTGATAGATATGAAGTTTCAAAGAATTCAGGATTTACGTGCAGATGCTGATCTGTCACAGAAACAGCTCAGTGAAATCCTGCACATCAGCCAACGTTCCTATTCCCATTATGAAACAGGCTCCCGCAGCATTCCCATCGAAATGCTGATCCGTCTTGCCAACTACTACGACACCAGCATCGATTATCTGGTAGGACGCACGGACAAGAAAAAACGGATAAAATAAAGGCTCCGTTGGCACTTTGCAGGTGTTTCCCGCAGGAAGCAAAAAAATCTCAAAAGCTTCTCTGCCGGGAAACCGCTCTGCAGGTCCATCGGAGCACAAATCTCTGTCGCACCTCTTCAGGCATCACTGCCCTTCGTTTCGTTTCTTATTTTCCCATTCCACAATCTTGGAAATATTCGTAGCTTCATACTCATTAAAAATCTCACTCTGCTGTGCATCAAAGGTTTCCGGATCGATCGTTCCCTGATACCAGGGCTTGCTGTTAAAATAATCCGCGATCCGCTGTGTCACGAACTGCCTTCCGTGACGGGCATAGATCTCATTCTTGGCAAGCTCCAGATCCGCTGAAGAATAATTCTGCAGCTCTTCATCCGTGAGATAGCGGCTGTTGCTGTCCGGGAAATAGTAATCCCCCGGCTGCGTCGGCTCTGAAGGCACCGCCGTCGGAGCCGGTGTTGCGGTAGGCTCCGCAGGCCGTCCCGGACGTTCCCGCACCATAACACAGTCCACATTGGGCGCAACGGAAACATTTGCCTGGGCGGTTGTAGAAATCCGCACATAGAGCTGACCGCTGTCAAAGGTGAAGTTTCCGCTCGCAGTGTTCCCCTGCGAATCCGTGAAGGAAAACTGCGCCGCATTTCCCGCAACCTCCGCCGTCACATCTGCCTCGCAGACTACCGTTCCGTCTGCATTGCTCTGGGCAAAAAGGAAAGAAACCGACTGAAGGCTGATATTATAAATGTTTACAGAAGCTGCTCCATCCGTACTGTACCAGGAGTCCCAGTACACATCCGGGTTAAAGGCCGGCTTTATGGTAGGCACCACCGTCGGGGTCGGCGTCGCGGTGGGAAGCGGCGTGGGTGTGGCGGTTGCCACCACCGTAGGCGTCAGCCGCGGGATACTTTCCAGCACATCTATGGCCTGCTGTTTTGCCTTTTTTTCCTCTTCACTTTTTCGGTACCCCACAAGCAGCACAGCCGCAATACCTACCATGACAAAAACGGCGATCAGCGCGACCAGTATGATTTTCAATACATCTTTGTTCTTTTTCATAAGCGTTCACCCCTGTATAAGCAGTATAGATACTTCCCTCTTCCCCTGTGTAATTTATTCTTTTCCGCTCCAGCAGTAGGTACACAGCTTGCAGGGCGAAATGCCAATGGAAGCTGTCAGATCATCCAGACGGTGATATTTCAGAGAGGTAAAATTAAGCTCCTTCCGGATATCCTCCAGCATTTCTTTGTAGTTGGTGGAGTCCGGGTTTGCGTAATCCTGAAGAACTTTGTCGTCCACGTTCTCCCCTTCCCGGCGGGCAATGGTTCTTCTGGTGATCAGATCCATCTCTGATTTGGAGCGGGAAAAATTCAGGTATTTACAGCCGTACAGAAGCGGAGGGCAGGCCGGACGGATGTGTACCTCCTTGGCTCCGTTGCTGTAAAGGAACTCTGTGGTTTCCCGAAGCTGCGTTCCACGGACAATGGAATCGTCGATCATGAGCAGGCTCTTGTCCTTGATCAGACGATGCACCGGGATCAGCTTCATTCTGGCGATCAGATTTCTCTGGCTCTGCTGCGTCGGCATAAAAGAGCGGGGCCAGGTGGGCGTATATTTGATAAACGGCCGCGCAAAAGGCACGCCGGAATGGTTTGCATAACCGATGGCATGAGCGATACCGGAATCCGGAACACCGGCCACAATATCCGGCTGTACCTCACCTTCATCTCTTATCGCCAGCATATCGCCGCACTTGTATCGCATTTCTTCCACATTGACCCCCTCATAGGTCGAGGTCGGATATCCATAGTATGTCCAGAGGAACGAACAAATACGCATCTCTGTCCCCGGTTTTTGCAGCGTTTCCACGCCTTCCGGGGTGACAAACACAATTTCTCCCGGGCCAAGTTCCTTCTCATCTTCATAGCCCAGATTAATATAAGCAAAGCTTTCAAAGGAAACACTTCGCGCTCCGTCTTTTTTTCCTACGATCAGGGGTGTTCTCCCCATGCGGTCCCTGGCTGCATAAATTCCCTTTGGCGTAAGAAGCATCAGCGTCATAGAGCCTTCGATGCGCTCCTGCGCGTAACGGATTCCTTCCACAAGAGTGGATTTCTGATTGATCAGGGACGCAACCATCTCTGTCGGGTTCACGCAGCCTCCGCTCTGCTCCAGAAAGTGCGTGCAGCCGTTTTTAAAGGAGTCCGCGATCAGCTCGTCCATGTTGTTGATCTTTCCTACCGTTGTAATGGCAAAATTGCCAAGGTGGGAGCGCACTAAAAGCGGCTGCGGCTCATTGTCAGAAATACAGCCAATGCCGAAGTTTCCTTCCAGCTCCGCCACATCCCGGTCAAACTTTGTTCTGAATGGAGAATTCTCAATGTTGTGAATTGCCCGGTCAAATCCTTTTTTGCTGTCATAAACTGCCATGCCGCCTCTTCTGGTTCCCAGATGAGAATGATAATCAATTCCGAAGAACAAATCCAGCACACAGCTTGTCTTTGATGCTACTCCAAAAATTCCACCCATTTTTTGTCTCCTTTGCTCTTATGCAGTTTTATTGTTTCTCTTTGATAGTGCCGCGTCGGTACGCCTCCAGAAGCTGTGTCAGCTCACTGATCCGCTCCTTCAACGCCCTTCCGTTGTCTGTATCTCCCACCAAATGGCGCACGCCGGTATAACGCACTGCCACCCGGTTCGACACAATATCCTGTTCTCTGGCTACGGCCTCCTCCGCGGAGGTAAATGGCTCGTGTGCCGTGAGGATCAGGCCATAGGAATTGTAGATCAACGTATACCCGGCAATTCCCGTCACCTTATGATAAGCCTTTGAGAATCCGCCGTCAATCACAAGAACCTTTCCCTGGCATTTCACCGGGCTCTCTCCCTCCAGCTGATGAACCGGCACATGCCCGTTGATGATATGGCCTTCCTCCGGGTCAAGACCGAATTCCTGAAGGATCCGGTCCACGGTTTCCGGATCTTCCAAATGCCGGTAATAGGCATTTTTCTTCTCCTTGTGGGTTCCCGCATCCGCAATAAAATACCGCTCAAAGGTACTCATTTTGTCTTTGCCGAACAAGGGCGAATCCGGTCCCTCCCAGATGTACCAGAGCATGTCTTTTCCCCTCTGCTGCTCTTCCCTGTGCACCGAATAAAACGCCCGCCGCACATAGGCCTCCAGCGCATCGTAAAGCGCCTTTCCTCGGTAGGTTTCCCCGTAAAGCTGCACCTTGCGGAAGCTCCCGTCCTCATTCAGAGGAACGCTTCCGTGGAACAGAAGATTTCCGTTATATACCCGGTAAAGACCACCTTTGTCCAGCAGAAGCCCCATATGCTTCTGGAGCTTTTCGCAGTTTCGGAATGCGGATTTCAGACGCTCCATCACCTCTGCTTCTCCCTGGGTAAGCTCATAGGGATGTTCCCAGTCAACCGTCGGAAATACGGTATCCAGAAGCGGATATTCTTTCCCGTCCGGCATGGTTACCGTGCCCTTTTCCGGATTGATACGGTGAAGAAGGCAGCGGTCCTCCATGCCAAATTCGGGATGCGCAGCAATGAGCTGTCCCTCCAGCTTAAACTGCATGATCGTGATCGCCTTGTGCATCTTTTTGCCGAGCTCTTTTTCCATGGCATTGTAATCCTCGCTGCCTTTTACCTCAAAAACCCGGCAGGGATCATTCTTGTAGGCTTCCATGGCAAAGGTCGCCAGCGGCATCATATTGATCCCGTATCCGTCCTCCAGAATATCCAGATTCCCGTATCGCAGACTGTTTCGGATGACCGTGGCAATGCAGGCTGTCTGTCCCGCTGCCGCCCCCATCCACACCACATCGTGATTCCCCCACTGAATATCCAGGGAATGATAATTCATCAGCTTGTCCATAATAAAATGCGGAGCCGGCCCTCTGTCATAAATGTCTCCCAGAATATGCAGATGGTCCACCACCAGCCGCTGGATCAGCTCTGCCAGAGCAATGATAAAATTCTCCGCGCGGCCAATCTCAATAATGGTATTCACAATGGCGTCATAGTACGCTTCTTTGTCCAGGACCTCCGCTTTTTCTGTGATCAGCTCTTCGATCACGTACGCGTAGTCCGAGGGGAGCGCCTTTCGCACCTTGGAACGGGTGTATTTGGAAGCGGTGGTCTTGCAGACCTCAATGAGACGGTACAGGGTAATCTTATACCAGTTCTCCATATCCTCTTCCTGTTTTTTTACGTACTCCATCTTTTCTCTTGGATAATAGATCAAAGTTGCCAAAGAGCGCTTGTCACTGTTGCTCAGCGTATGTCCGAACACATCGTCAATTTTTTTGCGCACAGCGCCGGAGCCGTTTCTCAGCACATGGGAGAACGCCTCGTACTCTCCGTGCAGATCCGACAGAAAATGCTCGGTCCCCTTTGGCAGATTCAAAATAGACTGGAGATTGATGATCTCCGTGGAAGCTTTTCCAATGGTGGGATAAAGCTCTGCCAGTCTCTCTAAATAGCGCAATTCTTCTTTTCTCATAAAGTCCCCTTTTCTCAGCCCGTAAAGTCAAACAGCGACATCTGATTGGACTGGGGGATATCGCCGAACAGCCGCAGATCGTCCATCAGGTCAATGACCGTCTTGCTGACCTTGGTCCTGTCGCGGAAGTCATCCTTGGAAAGGAATCTACCCCTGGAAGCCGCCTCCACCACCGCGTCAGCCGCTTTGTCTCCCAGTCCTTCTATCGTATCAAGAGCGGGCATCAGCTTCCCGTCCACGATCTGGAAACGGTGTGCTTTTGCCTTGTACAGATCAATGGGCGTAAATTCCAGCCCACGTGCATACATTTCCTGCACATTTTTCATATCTTTCAGCGTATCCTGCTCCTTTTTGGAGGCAGCATCTCCTTTTTTGCGGATCTCATCCATATAAAACTCCAGCCGCTCTTTTCCCTGGCACATGAGCTCATAGGAAAAGCTGGTGGCGCGGATGCTGAAATAGGCCGCATAGTAGGCGAGCGGCTGATATACTTTATACCAGGCAATCCGGTAAGCCATCATAACGTAGGCCGCCGCATGGGCTTTGGGGAACATATAGGAAATCTGCTTGCAGGACCAGATATACCAGTCCGGCACATCATTGGCCTTCATGATCTCCTCCCACTCCGGCCTTAAGCCTTTGCCTTTTCGCACGCTCTCCATGATGGTGAACGCCTGGCTGCTCTCCACGCCCTTGTTGATCAGATACCCCATGATGTCGTCACGGGTACAGATGGCGGTAGAAATGGTGGCTTTGCCTTCACTGATCAGCTTCTGCGCATTTCCCAGCCATACGTTGGTCCCGTGAGAAAGTCCGGAAATACGGATCAGATCGGAAAAGCAGGTTGGTTTGGCCTCCTGCACCATACCGATTACAAAATCCGTACCAAATTCCGGTACTCCAAGGCACCCCAACGGACAGCCGCCGATATCCTCCGGCTTGATCCCCAGCGCTTCTGTGCTGGAAAACAGCGACATCACCTTGGGGTCGTCCAGGGGCACATCCTTTGCGTCGGTTCCGGTCAGATCCTCCAGCATACGGATAATGGTCGGATCATCGTGTCCCAGAATATCCAGCTTCAGGAGGTTCCCGTCTATGGAATGATAATCAAAATGTGTGGTAATGATATCTGAGTTTACATCATTTGCCGGATGCTGTACAGGTGTAAATTTCTCAATTTCTTCTCCGTGAGGCAGAACAACAATGCCGCCAGGGTGCTGTCCTGTGGTTCTGCGGATTCCGGTGCACCCCTGCACGATGCGGTTGATCTCGCAGTACCGCTTATGCTGCCCACGCTCCTCAAAATAATTCTTCACATAGCCAAAGGCGGTCTTGTCTGCCAGAGTACCAATGGTTCCTGCCTTGAACGTATGTCCCTCCCCGAAGATCACCTCTGTATATTTATGAGCTGTCGCCTGATATTCTCCGGAAAAGTTCAGGTCAATATCCGGCTCCTTGTCTCCCTTAAAGCCCAAAAACGTCTCAAACGGAATGTCAAATCCGTTTTTGTCCATAGGCGCGCCGCACTTTGGACACTTCTTGTCCGGCATGTCGCACCCCACCTTGCCCACGAATTTTTTGACATCCTCTGAGTCAAAATCACTGTACTTGCAGTTTGGACAAACATAGTGAGGCGGCAGCGGATTTACCTCCGTGATCCCCGACATGGTGGCTGCAAAGGAGGAGCCCACAGAGCCTCGCGACCCCACCAGATAGCCGTCTGCGTTTGATTTCCAGACCAGCTTCTGGGCAATGATGTACATCACCGCATAGCCGTTTGAAATAATGGAATGAAGCTCCTTTGCCAGGCGGTCTTCCACGATCTTCGGCAGCGGGTCTCCGTAAATCTCATGAGCCTTCCTGTAGCAGATATCCTTGAGATCCTGGTCGGAATTTTCAATGACCGGAGGACATTTGTCCGGATGGATGGGGGACATTTTCTCTACCATATCTGCAATTTTATTCGTGTTGGTGATAACGACCTCTTCTGCCTTCTCGCTTCCCAGATAGGAAAATTCCTCCAGCATTTCCTCCGTGGTCCGAAGATACAAGGGCGCCTGGTCATCCGCATCGGAAAAGCCGCTTCCCGCCATGATGATGCGGCGGTAAATTTCGTCCTGCGGATCCATAAAATGTACGTCGCAGGTGGCGACCACCGGCTTCTGGAACTGCTCGCCAAGCTTCACGATCTTGCGGTTGATCTCCCGTAAGTCCTCCTCGGAATTTACCATATCGTTCTTTTCATCCCGCAGCATGAAAGCGTTGTTGCCCAGCGGCTGAATCTCCAGATAATCGTAGAAATTCACAAGCCGCGCGATCTCCTGCTGCGGCGCGTTGCGAAGGATCGCCTGATAGAGCTCTCCCGCCTCGCAGGCACTTCCGATGATCAGGCCTTCCCTGTATTTCTCAAAAACACTTTTGGGAACTCTCGGTCTTCTGTGATAATATTTCAAATGGGACTGGCTCACCAGACGGTAAAGATTCACCCGCCCGGTCTCGTTGCACATAAAAATAACCGCATGGTAGGTGGGAAGCTTTTTGATCGTATCCGGCGAAACCGCCCCCTGGCTGTTCAGCTCATCCACATCAAAAATCCCTCTCTCCTCCAGCATCTCCACAAATTTCACAAAAATCTCCGCCGTGCAGGCCGCATCGTCTACAGCCCGGTGGTGGTTCTGCAAAGATACGCCCACCGCCTTGGCAACCGTGTCCAGCTTAAACCGGTTCAGCGCCGGCAGAAGAAATCTCGCCATACCTACGGTGTCTACATAGGTAAAATCATGCGGAATTCCCTGACGGCTGCAATTTTCCATGATAAAGCTCATATCAAAATCCGCGTTGTGGGCAACCATCACCGCCCCTTCACAAAAGTCCAGGAATTTCGGAAGAACCTCCTCGATCACCGGAGCGTCCATGACCATGGCGTCATTGATGCTTGTCAGCTGCTCGATCCGGAAGGGGATCGGCACCTGGGGATTCACAAACGTGGAAAACCGGTCCACGATCTGACCGCCTTCCACACGCACGGCGCCAATCTCAATAATCCTGCAGGTCAGCGGCGAAAAGCCGGTGGTCTCAATGTCAAAAACCACAAAGCTTCCGTTCATTTTCTGGCCTTTTCCATTGGTCACCATGCCCTTCAGATCGTCAACCAGATAGGCTTCCATCCCATAAAGCACCTTGAAATCCGAGTCCTTGGGCACGCAGCCTCCCCAGGCGTCAAAGCAGTGGTTGGCCTCCGGAAATGCCTGCACCACCCCGTGGTCTGTAATGGCAATGGCCTTCTGTCCCCACTCATAGGCACGCTTTACCAGCGCCTTCGCCTCCGTCACACCGTCCATATCGCTCATCTTGGTATGACAGTGAAGCTCCACCCGTTTCTGGGGACTGGTGTCCATGCGGGTGGAACGAAAGTCTGATATTTTTTTGATCCCGGTGACGGAGCCGATGGTAAGCTCGCTGTCAAACCGGTCAATGGTGGTGACGCCCCGAAGCTTCAAAAACGCGCCCTTCTTTACGTGCTCTTTTACCTCCGGCACCTGCTCATTGTGCAGGAACAGCTTCACCACGATCGTATCTGTAAAGTCTGTGATCGGAAAAATAAGAATGGTTTTTTCGTTCCGGATTTCTCTGGCATCCACCTCCATAACCTGGCCGCGGATGATGACCTCGCCCATCTCCCCGGTAATGCTTTCCAGCGTAATGGGGTCTCCCTCGAAATCCCTTCCGTAAACCACATCGGGATTGCTGTCTCTCCGAAATCCCCGGTATTCATTCTTGCGCTCAAAGGGCTTCTTCTCCTGGGGCTTATCCGCCTTGGGGGATTTTGACGCCTTTGCCGCTGCTTCCGTCTGCTTTTCAGGTTCCTTCGCCGGCGCCAAAGCTTCTTCGTCCTCCCTGTGGCGGCTAATGCCGGCCTGCTTCATGACATTCTCCACCTCCTGGGCGATCTGAAGCGCCGCATTCTGCCGGTAACGGCTCTCCTGCGGCTTGACGAACTCCACTTCCACCTTCAGATCCATACCCCCGCGCTCACAGAATACCTTGTGAAAATATTCCACAAGGATCTCGCTCTTTTCCCTGGAGATCACCGTGTCCGGCAGACACACATGCATGGCGTTCTCTTCCGGAAAGGTGATTTGCGCCTGCTTAAACAGATTACATTCCAGGACATTATAATTGCGAAGCTCCAGCTCCATGCTGGAACGATAGCTTTCCAGAAAATTCTCCGGCGTGTACTGTCTGGAAAGAATAAATTTTTCCAGAACGATCACTGTCATGGCAATCCCGGGAAACAGCTGCCGTTCTATTTCCCGCTGCAGCGCGAGAATGTGTTTTTTGTGGATCCACCGCTCGCTTCGTATGTACACCCAAAGCTTTGTTTTTTCCGGATTGCAGGAAACCTTGGTCACGGAAACCATATCCAGAAGCTCGGAAAGCTCGCTATTTACTTTTAGATTGGGAAATACGTCAAAAAAATCTTTTACCAATTCAAAAGTTCCTCTCTTAACGTGTCCAAAAGCTGCGCTTCCGGAACCTTTTTCACAATCTCGCCGCCTTTGATCAAAAGTCCTACACCCTTGCCGCCGGCGATGCCGATATCTGCCTCTTTTGCCTCTCCCGGGCCGTTTACCACACAGCCCATAACAGCCACCTTGATGTCCAGCGGAATATCCTGCACCATGTCTTCCACCTTGTTGGCAAGTCCGATCAGATCGATCTGGGTCCGGCCGCAGGTGGGACAGGAAACCACCTCAATGCCGCCTTTTCGCAGCCCCAAGGTCTTTAAAATCCGCTTCGCGGATTTGATCTCTTCCAGCGGCGCCCCGGTCAGGGACACACGAATGGTATCTCCGATGCCCTGGTTGAGGATAATCCCAAGTCCGATGGCAGATTTGATATTTCCGGAATACAGGGTTCCTGCTTCTGTGATCCCCACATGCAGCGGATAGTTTGTTTTTTTCGCGATCTCCTCGTGAGCCTGTGCGCACATCAGCACATCCGAAGATTTGATGCTGATCACCAGATTGTCATAGCCCATATCCTCGATGATCTTCACCTTGTCAAGAGCGCTCTCCACAATCCCCTGCGCAGTAACGCCGTGATATTTCTCCACCAGCTCTTTTTCCAGAGAACCGCTGTTGACGCCAACCCGAATGGGAATATTTCGCTCCTTCGCCGTGTCCACTACCGCCCGTATCCGCTCCAGGCTTCCGATATTTCCGGGGTTGATACGGATTTTGTCCGCCCCGTTTTCCATGGCCGCAATGGCAAGGCGATAATCAAAATGGATGTCTGCCACCAAAGGAATATGGATCTGCTTTTTAATTTCTCTGAACGCTTCCGCCGCCTCCATGGTGGGAACCGCACAGCGGATGATATCGCAGCCCGCCTTTTCCAGCGCAAGGATCTGCTCTACCGTAGCCTTGACATCCTCGGTTCTGGTATTTGTCATAGACTGGATCAGAATGGGATTTCCGCCGCCGATTTTGCGGTTTCCAATCTGAATCACCTTCGTGTTATCTCTGTACATGGCTTTTCCCTCCCATTACGTTCTGTCTGTTGCTATGTGACACGTATGTATGATCACACGGATTGCTCCGCGCTTTGCACTTTCACACTCATTATACGAAAGTTGCCTTCAAAAAACAAGACACGGTCATGCACTAAAAAAAGTTCATTTCCCCATTGAATTTACCACTTAAAAGTTTTACAATAAGAAAGAGATTCTTGCAGCAAACCACTGGAATGGAGGAATTATTATGGAAAAAAAGAAAATTGACTGGGGAAATCTGGGATTTGGCTACCTTCCCACCGATTATCGCTATGTATCCAATTTCAAAGACAACGCCTGGGATGAGGGTGCGCTCACCACTGACGCAACTGTCGTTCTCAACGAATGTGCAGGTGTCCTGCAGTACGCGCAGACCGTTTTCGAGGGAATGAAGGCCTACACCACCGAGGATGGCCGTATCGTAACCTTCCGCCCGGACTTAAACGCAGAGCGTATGGAAAACTCCGCAAAAAGACTGGAAATGCCGGTATTTCCCAAGGAGCGGTTTATTGACGCTGTCATAAAAACAGTGAAAGCGAACGCCGCCTTTGTTCCGCCCTACGGCTCCGGTGCAACCCTCTACATTCGTCCTTATCAATTCGGAACCAATCCTGTCATCGGCGTAAAACCCGCGGATGAATACCAGTTCCGCGTATTCACTACCCCGGTTGGGCCCTACTTCAAGGGCGGCGTAAAACCACTTACCATCCGTGTCAGTGATTTTGACCGTGCAGCTCCCCGGGGAACCGGCCACATCAAGGCTGGCCTTAACTACGCCATGAGCATGCACGCCATTGTGGACGCCCACAAGCAGGGCTTTGACGAAAATATGTATCTTGACCCCGGCACCCGCACCAAGGTGGAGGAAACCGGCGGCGCAAACTTCCTTTTTGTAACCAAGGACAATAAGGTAGTAACACCCAAGTCCGACAGTATCCTGCCCTCTATCACTCGCCGTTCCCTTGTCTATGTGGCAAAAGAATACTTGGGTCTGGAAGCCGAAGAACGGGAGGTTTATCTTGATGAAGTCAAGGATTTTGCGGAATGCGGTCTGTGCGGCACAGCTGCCGTCATCTCCCCGGTGGGCAAGATTGTGGACCACGGTCAGGAAATCTGCCTGCCAAGCGGCATGAACGCCATGGGACCTGTTACCCAGAAGCTTTATGACACGCTCACCGGTATCCAGATGGGACGGATCGAAGCGCCGAAGGGATGGATTCAGGTAATCGAATAAATATCGCTGATCTGCAAAAAACCAGCGCTGTATTCCAAACGGATTGCAACGCTGGTTTTTTATTCTTCTTTCACTATTCGCCAATCAAACTCTCTCGATAATAAATCTGTTCTTTTATATAGAATCCTGTTTTTTTATAGGCTTCCGCCGCTTTGTCAAAATATGAAAAATTATTTGCGAGGGGAGAGCTCAAAGTTGCGAAGGCCGCACTCCCCTCGCACTCCCCTCGCGCTCCCCTGTTGGCCGCCGCCTCCCCCCGGAGCATGTTCACTTATCTTTAAGCGCATGACTTTCTTGCTTTTAAGCGGCGCCCGAAAATGCAAAGTATAAGGGAAAACCTTCGGAATCTTTTGTTTTTTAGCGGCGCCCAAGAAGGGGGAGTGTGAGGGGGATCTTCGGGCTTCGCAACTCTGAGATGATCCCCTTCACGTTTTTATTTAATTTTTTAAAAAACAAACAAATTATACCATTCTTTCATACTTCACAAACCGATACTCCAGATCAAAATAGGTCTGCTCTTCGCTCTGCGCCGTCACTTTCCACTCCGGCATTTCATCCAGATTGGGGAAATACCGGTCTGCCTCATAAGCAAAATCTATTTTGGTGATGTGCGCCACATCGCAGTAGGGCAAAAGCAGCTTATATACGCTGTCTCCGCCGATACAGTACACATCCTCTGCCGGATATTTCTTAATTTCCTCCAGAAGCTCTTCCAGCGTGTGCACTACCTGCGCGCCTTTTGCATCGTAATCCTTGTTTGAGGTAAGCACAATGTTTGTGCGGTTCTTAAGGGGAAGCCCGTTTGGAAAGCTTTCCAACGTTCTTCTTCCCATGACAACCACCTTGCCGCTGGTCTCCTGGCGAAACATTTTCATATCTGCCGGGATGCTCACCAGGAGCTTATTGTCCTTGCCGATTGCCCAGTTTTTGTCAACTGCTACGATAATGTTCATACTGTTCTCCTCTTACACCGCAATGGGGATATTCTTGATCTGCTCGCCTGTCACATAGTCCTCCACATGCAGGTCTGCTGTTGTAAAATCATAAAAATTCTTTATTTCCGGATTCAGCCATACCTTTGGCGCCGGATGCTCTTCCCGCGTGAGAAGCTCCTCGATCATAGGCACATGGCGGTCATAAATATGGGCGTCCGCGATAATATGCACCAGCTCACCCGGGATCATATGATTGACCTGCGCCACCATCATCAGAAGAATGGCATACTGGCATACGTTCCAGCCGTTTGCCGCCAGCATATCCTGGCTTCGCTGGTTGAGCACCGCATTGAGCACAAGCCCCTCGTCCGTCTTTGTCACATTGTAGGTCATGCTGTAGCAGCAGGGATCCAGGCCGCCGGAATGAAGATATTCATACTGATACATGTTGGTCATAATACGGCGGCTGTAGGGGTTCTCGCGAAGCTGGCGGAGCACATAATCCATCTGGTCGGTCTCCTCGCCTTTATAAATAAATTTCCTGCCGATCACATTGCCGTAGCAGGTTCCGATGCTTCCCGTCTCATCCGCCCAGCTGTCCCAGATGTGGCTGTTCAGATCGTGGATATTATTTGACTTTTTCTGATAAATCCAAAGGATTTCATCCATTGCGCTTTTCAAGGCAACCCTGCGAAGGGTGATCGCCGGAAATTCCTTGCGCAGGTCGTAACGATTTACCACTCCGAATTTCTTGATCGTATAAGCAAATTCCCCGGTGTCCTCCCAGACCGGACGCACTTTCTCTCCCTTGGTGTCTGTCCCATTCTCGAGAATATCTCTGCAGGTTTCTTTAAACAATTTATCTGCGTAGCTCAATTGATTCCCTCCCAATCCTCGTTTCTGATGCCGGGATCAAAAGATACCAGCATTTCATTATTTGTTTAGTATATCACAGCGCCTCCGCCTTCACAAGGACAATCGCGCCTTTACATTCCCACCTCTGCGTGATATAGTAATACCCATGAAAAAACTGATCATTTTTTTCCTGAAGCCGCTCTCTTTTCTCCCGGCGATTCTGATGATGTACATGATTTTCCAGTTTTCCGCCCAGACCGGGGAGGTGTCCGGGCAATTAAGCTATGATATCAGCTATAAGATCGTGGAAATAAAGGACGAGCTTCTGGGAACAGAAAAATCCTATGAAGACCTTGCTGCCGAAGCCGACAGCATTCACTATTATGTGCGCAAGGCCGCCCATATGACCGTATATTTTCTGCTTGCCATTGCCGTTTCCTTTCCCCTGTATGTATACCGGGTGCGGGGAATCTGGCTCATGCTTCTGGCCGGCATTGTCTGTGTGGGCTTTGCGGGACTTGACGAATACCATCAGTCCTTTGTGGCAGGGCGAGGCCCCTCCCTGAAGGATGTGGGCATTGACAGTATCGGCGCCTTTGTGGGTATCCTTCTGGTGCAGGCCTTCTGCTGGTCTACCATGCACAATCCTGCGCGCAGAAGATCCAGGCGTAAGAAACACCGCTGATAATGCCCTGAAAAAAACAAGCGTGCGAATCGAATCTGAAACGCACGCTCTTTTTTATTCTTTTTCTGCTTCCTCTGCGGGAGAGGTTTCTGCCGGTTCCTCCGGCTTCTTCGCTTCTTCCAAAATCGTCTCTGCTTCTTTCTCAGGCAAATCCGCAACAACAGCTTCTTCGATTTCCCCGGGCGCCTCCGCAGTCTCTTCCGGCAGTTCGTCCGCCGCTGCCGCCTCCTCTTTCAGCTTACGGTTACGCGCCAGTCCCCGGATACCGCCGAACAGCATAAAACCGCCCACCACAATAAAGGCAATCCCTGCCACCATAAATCCGGGGCCGCTGCCGTCTGCACCGTCCAGCACGCCTTTGCACAGCTTGTATCCAAGATACAGAACATAGGCTCCCGCGAGCGTCCACAGGCCGCAGCTTCTGGCCGGAATGCTGTCAAGAAACTCTATGATCTTTGACTTCTTTTTCTGTTCTCCCATTCTCTTTTCTCCTGTCTTTTCCTTTGTTGTTTTGGCACAGCCACTGACATCGTCCATTAAGAAGCTGCAAACTGGCTCTCGTAGAGATGCGCGTAAAACCCGCCCTTTGCCAGAAGCTCCCTGTGGCTGCCCTGCTCTATAATATTACCATCTTTCATCACAAGAATCAAATCCGCTCCCTGGATCGTGGAAAGCCGGTGCGCCACAATAAAGCTGGTGCGCCCCTGCATCAGCTCCTCGAACGCCTGCTGCACCTTGATCTCCGTTCTTGTATCAATAGACGAGGTCGCCTCATCCAGGATCAGCATATCCGGATGCATCAGCATCACGCGCGCAATACACAGAAGCTGCTTCTGCCCCTGGGAAATATTTCCTCCGTCCTCGGAGATCACAGTGTCATAGCCCTTTGGCATCCGTTTGATAAAGCTGTGCGCATGGGCATGCTTCGCCGCCTCTACGACCTCCTCAAGGCTTGCGTCCGGTTTTCCGTAGGCAATATTCTCCCGGATAGTTCCTGCCTTGAGCCACGTTTCCTGAAGTACCATACCGAAATTTTTGCGAAGGCTGTCACGGGTGATATCCGTAACCGGATGACCGCTCACCAGAATGCGTCCCTTCTGAACATCATAAAAGCGCATGAGCAGGTTGATCATCGTGGTTTTTCCGCAGCCCGTGGGGCCAACAATGGCAATTCTCTGTCCCGGCTTTACATCAATGGAGATATTCTTCAGAAGCTCCACCTCCGGACGGTAAGAAAAGGAAATATTTTCCGCCCGCACTCTTCCGTCCGCCCGGGCAAGTGCGACTGCATCCGAAGCGTCCGGCTGCTCTGCCGGTGTGTCCATAAAATCAAAGATCCGCCTCGCGCAGGCCAGCGCATTTTCCAGCTCTGTCACAACACCGGAAATCTCGTTGAAGGGCTTCGTATACTGGTTTGCATAATTGAGGAAGCTGGTCAGCTGTCCAACGCTCATGCCGCCGCCCATTACCGTAAAAGCGCCCATGATGCCAACTCCTGTGTACACCAGCCCGTTGACAAACCGGGTAGCCGGATTGGTAATGGAGGAAAAGAACAGGGCACGGATGCCGCAGGTGCGAAGCTCCTCGTTCACTGCCTCAAACCGCTCCTTTGCCCGCTCCTCGTAGGAAAAGGCCTGCACCACCTTCTGATTTCCCACAAGCTCTTCCACAAGGGAGGTCATGGCCGCCCGCTTTTCCGACTGCTCCTGAAACATGCGAAACGTCCGTCCGGCAATAAAGCTTGCCACAAACAGAGATACCGGAGTCAGCACAATGACAAGCGCGGAAATTTTTACACTGATGGACATCATAAATCCAATGGTGCCCAAAATGGTGAGCACTCCGGTAAAAAGCTGCGTAAATCCCATGAGAAGTCCATCGGAAAACTGGCTCACATCCGACACAATGCGGCTTAAGATATCCCCCGGCTGATTGGCGTCAATATAAGACACCGGCACTTTCTGCAAATGGGCAAAGGCCTGGCTTCGGATATCCCGCACCACGCGGTAGGTCACCTGGTTGGTGAGCAGATTCATCAGCCACTGCGCTGCCGCAGTCACAAGCACTGCCGCCCCAATCTGAAGCAGGATCCGCAAAAGTGTGTCAAACCAGACTTCCTCCGTTCCTATCAGCGTATCCACTGCCTCTCCGATCAAAACAGGCGTATACAGGGTACAGACAACCGTAACCACTGCCAGAACCAGCATCAGCAGGATCCTTCCTCTGTAGGGACGGATAAATTTCAGCACCCGTCCTATGGTTTCTTTGTTTCTCATCCCTGGCTCACCTCCTGTTCTGACAGCTGGGAAAGACAGATTTCCCGGTAAACCTCACAGTTTTTCAGAAGCTCACTGTGCGTTCCCACACCTGCCAGCTCCCCGTCGTCCAGCACCAGGATTTTATCCGCCTGCCTGATGGATGCCGCCCGCTGAGAAACGATAAACACCGTCATGTTGTCTGTCTGCTCTTTCAGCGCACGGCGAAGCGCCGCATCTGTTGCAAAGTCAAGAGCCGAAGAGCTGTCATCCAGAATCAGGATTTCCGGCTGACTTACCAGCGCACGGGCAATGGTCAGACGCTGCCGCTGTCCTCCGGAGAGGTTTGCTCCGCCCTGGCTGATCATTGCATCCAGCTTTTCCGGCCTCCCGTACACAAACTCTTTTGCCTGCGCAGCCGCAAGCGCAGCATCGATCTGGCTGTCTGCAGCATGTTCGTTTCCCCAGCGCATATTGTCGCGGACAGTCCCCTGAAAAAGCACTGCATGCTGAGGAACGATACCGATTTTTCCCCGAAGCTCTGCAAAGGAGTAGGTTTCTGTGGGATTTCCATCCACCAGGACCGTTCCCTTATCCACCTCATAAAATCTGGGGATCAGATTGATCAGCGTGGTTTTCCCGCAGCCGGTTCCGCCGATGATCCCGACGGTCTCCCCCGGCATGGCCCTAAAGCTGATGTGGGACAAGGCCGGCTCCTTGGAGCCTGCATAGCAGAAGGACACATCACGAAACTCCACCCGCGGTGCCCCCTCCTTTGCCTGCTGTCTCACCGCTTTCTCATCCGTCAGAGACGGCGCAGCGTCAAACACCTCGTTCAGACGCGCCCCGGAGGCGACCGCCTTGGTCACTGCCACGATCAGATTCGCCAGCGCCAAAAGCGCCAGCAAAATCTGGGACATATAATTTACAAGGGCTACCACCTCGCCCTGGGTCAGCGCTCCGGCGCTGACCTCCTTTCCGCCAAACCACAGGATCGCCACAATGGCAAGATTCATAATAATGTAGGTTGCCGGATTTAAAAGCGCGGAAATTTTTCCCGCCGCAATCTGGATTGCAGTATACTCGTCGTTATTTTGGTCAAACTCCTGTTTTTCCTCTGTCTGGCGTCCAAAGGCCCGCACTACCCTGGCTCCCACATGGTTTTCCCGCGTCCGCAGGGAAATCCGGTCCAGAGCGCTCTGTACCTTTTTGTATATGGGCACCGTCCATTTCATGATCAGGTAGATCACCAGAGAGATCAACGGAACTGCGATCACAAAAATCACTGCGATCTCCGCATCAATGGTAAAAGCCATGATCACTGCCCCCACCACCAGAAACGGAGAGCGCAGAAACAGACGGAGCACAAGATTGACGCCGGTCTGCGCCTGATTCACGTCGCTGGTGATCCGCGTCACCAGTGCGGGAGTTCCCAGCTTGTCCAGTTCCCGATAGGACAGACGGTTGATGTGCGCAAAGAGATCCGCGCGAAGCGCTGTGGAAAAGCCCATGGCCGCCCGCGCTGCAAAATACTGCGCCGTAAGGGAGCAGACAAGTCCGATCACGCCCAACAGCACCATTACCGCGCACATTTTCCATATATATGCCCTGTCTCCTTCCGGGATTCCCACATCCACGATTCCCGCCACCACCAGAGGCACGATCAGTTCAAAGCTCGCCTCCAGCATTTTAAAAAGCGGCGCCAGTATGGTTTCTTTTTCATATCCTTTCAGATACCGAAGCAGTCTTCTCATATTCCTTTGCTCCTAAACCCGTCCGTAAAGCTTTGACATGGCGCGGATTTTTTTGAGAAGCCCGGGCGTGATGTCATCCTTCTTCATTCTCCACTTCCAGTTGTTTCCCAGAGTAGAAGGCGTATTCATACGGGCTTCATTGCCAAGACAGAGATAATCCTGCATGGGGATCACGGCCAAGTCTGCCACGCTGGAAATGGCTGCGCGGATCACTGCCCACACACATTCGTCCACTGGCCTGTCCTCGCATGCCGTGTAGGCGCGCACAAAGGCAAGGGTTTTCTCATCAAGTCCTTCCAGCCACCCCTTTGTAGTCTCGTTGTCGTGGGTTCCCGTATATACAATACAGTTTCGCCCGTACCGATGGGGAAGATATCCGTTGTTCTCATCCTCCCCAAAAGCAAAATGCAGCACCTTCATGCCCGGAAAACCGGTTTCTTTTACCATTTCCAGAACCGTCTCCGTCAAAAAGCCCAGATCCTCCGCAATGACCTCAAGATCAGGCAGTTTTTCCTGAAGCACCTTAAAAAGCTCCAGCCCCGGCCCTTTTTCCCAGTGGCCGTACTCTGCCGTCTCATCCCCATAGGGAATGGAATAATATTCGTCAAATCCCCGGAAATGGTCAATGCGCACCACATCATAAATCTCCATACAGTGGGACATACGCTGTATCCACCAGGTATATTCCGTGCTCCTGTGATATTCCCAGCTGTAAAGCGGGTTTCCCCAGAGCTGTCCTGTGGCGGAAAAGCCGTCCGGCGGACAGCCTGCCACTGCCAGCGGCTTGTTCTCCTCGTCAAACTGGAACAGCAGCGGGTTGGCCCAGGCATCCGCGCTGTCAAAAGCAACATAGATCGGTACATCCCCCACGATCTTCACACCGTTGTTGTTTGCATAGGTTTTCAGCCAGCACCACTGCTTGTAAAACCAATGCTGCTGAAAACGGTAAAACTGAATTTCTTCTGCCAGACGCTCCCTGGCCTCCTGCATGGCTTTTGGGTGCCGGTTTTTCAGCTCCTTGGGCCACTCGTTCCAGCCAATCCCTCCCAGCTCGTTTTTGATGGCCATGTACAGGCAGTAATCCTCCAGCCAGAAGCCGTTTTCCCGGACAAAGGTGCCGAATTCTTTGTCTCTGCCCGCATCCCAGCGCGCAAAGGCCTTTCGCAGCACCTGAAATCTGGACTCATATATTTTTTCGTAATCTACATAGCTTTCGCTTCCGCCCCAGTCACAGGAGCTGCATTCCTCCTCCGTCAGATAGCCCTCCCGGATAAATACCTCCAGGTCAATAAAATAAGGATTTCCCGCAAACGTGGAAAAGGACTGGTACGGTGAGTCTCCCTGTCCCGTAGGACCAAGGGGCAGTATCTGCCAATATTTCTGCCCGGCCTCCAGCAGCGCGTCCACAAACGCATAGGCCTCCTTGGAAAAGCATCCGATGCCGTACCTGGACGGCAAACTTGAAATCGGTAACAAAACTCCGCTGGCTCTCATGTTTCTTATCCCCCGTTTTATGCTTGATGTTTTGTACTTGGTGTTTTGTACTTGGTCGAGATTGCACGGACTGCTCCGTGCATTGCACTCCCGCAATCCTATTTATTATAACAATGCCCGGTATTTCGGTCAATAAATATGACAAAAGAATATGCCCCGGGATACTCTCCCGGGGCTTCCGTCCTTACAAGCTCTGCTTTTTCTGTATTGGTCGGATCCTTTTTTCCGCAGCTCACAAGAAATGCTACACAGATCAGAACCAGCAGCAGGATCCAGGCGTTTCTGTTCATAGCGACCGCTCCTTTCCTACTACTAATATAGACCGGAAAGGAGGGAACTATTCAGAAAGAAACAAACGGTTTCCCTTCTCTAAAAGCTTTTCTTGTGTATGTACGCCACAATGTCACGGTACACCTGGGCCTTTTCCTTCTCATTGAGGATCTCATGGCGCATTCCCGGATAAAGCTTTCCTTTGACATCCACATAGCCAGCGCTTCGCATGGCTCTTACGCTTGCGGCAAATTTGCGCACATTTCCGATACAGGGGTCTTCTGCACCACCTACAAAAAGAACCGGCAGCCGTGGATTGGTGCATCTCCAGTTTTTCACATCGTAGGTCCGCTTCATCAATTCAAACAGCGTCAGATAGGCGTCATCCGTAAAGGTAAAGCTGCACAGCCGGGATCTCCGGTAAGCCTCCGCCACCTTCGCATCTGAACAGATCCACGCGGTGCATTCCTTGTCTTTTCGAAAGCGCATGGCATAGCTTCCAAAAGACAGCGCCTCCAAAAGACGGCTTCGATGCCGCGCTCCGAAAAGCTTCCTTTCCCCATGGGCAAGAAGCTCTCCCAACGGCCTTGCCGGATTGCGGCTTGGAGAGCCGCAGACAATGAGCATGTCCATACAGTCATCATGCTGTGCCGCAAACGCACGCACGGCCAGCGAGCCCATGCTGTGTCCAAAAAGGATCAGCGGAAGCTGCGGAAATCTTTCATGAAGCCTTCGGTTCACTGTACCGATATCCGCAAGAAGCGCCTGCGCACCTCCGCCGTACATATAGCCCAAATCTGCTTCTTCTTTTACGCTTTTCCCGTGCCCCCTGTGGTCGTGGATCACTGCCACATACCCGAGACGTGCCAGATATTTCATAAAATGCAGGTAGCGTTCCTTGTATTCGCACATGCCATGGACCAGCTGCACCACGCCCCGATAAGGCTCTGTCTCCGGCAGCACTGCCATGGCCGAAATCCTCAGACCGTCTGCCTCAGAAGTAAAGTATTCTTCATAAATTCTGCCCATAGTTCTCCTCTCCTGCCGTCTCAGGCATCTCAAAGCTCCTAAGCATGCACTGATACATAAATTCCCGTACCCTGCGCTCTTCCTCTGCATCCCGTTTTTCTCTGAACCCCAGATAGGTATAATATCCAAACAAAGGCGAAAACAGAGCAAGCTGCGCCATGAGATCCGGAAAATCCTCCGGGATCGCCCCTTCTTTTTTTCCTGCTCTTACCAGCTTCTGAAGAATCCCGGAGAAAAGCTCTGCCACCCGGTTCATGCTCTCCTCCATCCTGTTTTTGTCTTCTGCCGGTTCCCGTAGGATCTCCCTGCTCTGAAAGGCTCTTGCGCACTGCCACAAAATTTCCCTGCTCCCGAAATTTTTCTCTATCCATTCAAAACACTTCCCTGCCGCTTCCCGGAGCGTCTTCTGATTCTCCGTTGCTTCATCCAGCGCCTGATACCGCATCATAAAATGATAGTTCAGAGCACACTCCACAAGCTCATCTTTGCTGCGGAAATATTCGTAGGCTGTGCCTTTGCCGATTCCCGCCCGAGCGGTGATGTCCGAGACCTTGAGGCAGCTGATATCCACGCCTTCCCCGATATATTCCCCGATCGCCCGGTACATTGCCAGAACCTTCTCATTGGTCTGGATTTCCATTTTCTTCCTCCTCCAGTCTCATCTCATCATTTTTATATTCCCTGCGGTTCAGAAGCTCATAGATGCAGGGAACCACAAATAAGGTCAAAAGCGTTCCGTAAATCAGACCGCCAATCGTGACGACTGCCATGGGCTGCACCATACCGCCGCCCATTCCCATGCCTGCCGCCATGGTGGAAAGGCCAAGAATTGTGGTGAGCGCTGTCATGATAATGGGGCGGAGACGGTCCTTGCCTGCCTGAATCAGCGCTTCCCGCTTCTCCATGCCCTCTTTTCGCAGCTGGTTAGTGTAATCCACCAGCACGATCCCATTGTTGACAATAATTCCCGAAAGCATGACAAAACCAATCATGGCAATGACGCTGATCTCCATATCCGCAGCCAGAAGTCCCATAAACCCTCCGGTAAAGGCCAACGGAACCGTGAACATGATGATAAATGGCGACAGCAGGGACTGGAACTGCGCAACCATGATCAGATACATGAACGCCAGCGCAAGCACCAGCATGAGCATAAGCTGCTCCATGGCGTCATTGATCGTCTCATCCTCACCCACCATTTCCAGTGCATACCCCTCCGGCAGCGCATAGTCTGCCAGCTTTTTCTGGATTTCGCTGCTGACAAGGCCGATATTATAGCCGTCCGCAAGCTCCGCCGAAACTGTCATATACCGGGACTGGGCATCTCTCAAAATGGTCTGCGGACCTTCTGCCTCCTCAAAATCCGCAATGTCTCCCAGGCGTACGGTCTGCTTCGTTCCGTCCGCACCGGTCACCTCCAGCGTAAGATTCTTCAAATCCTCTCTGGTAAGCTGCTCCTCTTTCTCATCCCGCACAAACACATCATAATCTTTGATCGCGGTGGAAAGGGTGGTCGCCGAGGACGCTTCCGCCAGACGCTTCTGCACCTCCTGGTATACCTGCGCCACCGTCAGCTGATGCTCCATGGCCTTTGCCTTATTGATGACAACACGGAATTCGCTGTCAGATTTTTCCTGTCCGTCAGAGACGTCCGCAATCCCGTCTGTCTCTCCCACAAGCTTCGCAATATCCCTGGCAATGGCCGAAAGCACATCCAGCTCTTTCCCCTTGATCCGTATCTGGACACCGCTGCCTCCCAGCGCGCTCATATCCATGGACTGCGTAGTGACCTTCACCTCGCAGGGAAGGTTTTTGGTCCGTTGGAGTATTTCCTTTTCCAGCTGCGCGCCGGACAGCTTTTTGTCTTCTTTCAGGAGCAGATACACGCTGACAGAATCCGCGCTTCCCCCTCCGGTCAAGGAAGAAACACTGCTGCCGCCGGCCATGGCACCGATGCTTTCGATATCCTCTATATCTTCAATCGCAGCCAGAGCCGCGTCTGCCTGTGCTGTCATTTCCTCAAATGCAGCGCCTTCCGGCGGAATAATGGTCATGGACGCCTGTGTGCTCTCCATTTCCGGCATAAATGCAGTTCCTTTCTGCACTGCAAGACAGGCACTTCCTCCAAGAAGCGCCAGCGCCAGAAGAAGAACCAGAGGTTTCACCCTTAACGCTGCCCCCAGGATTTTGCCGTAGCCGTTTCGGATCTTGTCCAGCAGGCGGAATGTCTTTGGCTTGCTGTTCCTTAACATGCCTGCTGACATCATGGGCACCAGGGTCAGCGCGACTACAAGGCTCGCCAGCAGGGAATAGGCAATGGTGAGACCCATATCTACAAACAGCTGGCGTGTGATCCCTTCCGTAAACACGATAGGCGCAAATACACAGACCGTTGTCAGGGTAGACGCCGCAATCGCTCCAGCTACCTGGCGTGCGCCTTCCACCGCAGCCTTGCGCACCGGAACGCCCTCATGGCGAAGCCTGTCTATATTCTCGATCACCACAATAGAGTTATCCACCAGCATCCCAATCCCCAGCGCAAGTCCGGACAGCGAGATCACATTCAGGGTAACACCGCTGAAATACATCAGGACAACCGCCGCCACCACGCTGATGGGGATGGAGCAGGCAATGACAAGCGTAGGCTTGATATCCTTCATAAAAATAAGCAGGATCAGAACCGCCAGAATGGCTCCGGAAATCATATTGTCCATAACGGAGTCCACCACAAGGTCGATATACACACCCTGATCCATCAATACGGAAAAATGAACATTCTTCTGCTCTTCCTCGATCTGCTCCATGCGTTCCAAAAGTCGGTCTGTCACGTCACCGGTGGAATATCCCGTCTGTTTTTCCACGGTAAGCATGACACCCGGATTGCCATTCAAGCGGGCGTAAACCGTGCTGCTGTCATCTCTGGTGGAAATATCCGCCACATCCTTAAGCCGAATGGGCTCAAGCCCCTCCATTCCCAGATCCAATATGACCAGCTCCTCCAGGCTTCCGGTATCTGTAATCTTATCTCCCACACGGACCAAGAATTCGTCTTCTCCCTCCTGAAGATAACCTGCCGGCATGGAAAAGTTCTCTCCCGCCAGAATACCTTTTATCAGATCCTTTGTGATAAGCTTGGTGAGGTTGGTGTTTTCTTTCGTCTGCTCTTTGGCATCCGCCAGCTGTTTTTCTCCTTCTTCCAGCTGCGCCTGCGCCTGAGAAAGCTGTGCCTCTGTCTGGGCCATCTGGCTGCTACCTGCATCCAGCTGAGACTGGGCTACACTCAGATCGATCGAAGCCAGAAGCTGCTGGGTATTCATTTCGATTTTTCCGGCATCCAGCTGCGTCTGCCCGGAAGCAAGCTGGTTTTTTGCATCCAGAAGCTGCTGCCTTCCGGCGTCCAGCTGTGCCTGGCCCGCATCCAGCGCGGTAAGCTGTGTATCTAAATCCGCAATCGTCGTCTGCAGGCTGCCGGCCTGCGTCTCCAAAAATTCCTGTGCCTCCGCAAGCGTGGCAGCTCCCACAGAAGCCACCAAATTCTGGAGCTGTTCCTCCAGATCGCCCCGGTTCGCCTCCACATCCGTAAGTCCGCCAAGAATAGCCTCAACCGCGCTCTCAAACTCAGCCCGCTGCGCCTGCAGGCTGTCCCACAGCTGGGACAGCTCACTGCTTCCATCTGTAAAGCCTTCTGCCCCATCCGAGGTAAACTCGTCTGCAGAAGAAGTAAACGCCTCCGCTTCTGCCGGATTCGCAGAGCTTAATTCCGCCTCCTGCTGCTCCACGGATGCAAGGCCGTTTTCCGCCTCCGCAAGCTGGCCATTCAGCTCCTCCTCTGTGCTTTCCAGACCTTCCAGCGCCTGAGAGATCTGCACAAGCTGCGCCTGCATCTCTGCGATCTGGGCAAGCCCCTGCTCTGCCTGGCTTCTCGCCTGTGTCAGAAGCGTCCGCCCGCTGTTAAGCTCCTCCTGCTTTTCATCGAGAAGGGCAAGCTGGCTGTCTATCATCTCTGCCCCTGCGGACAGCTGCTGCTGCGCCTGGGCCATTTGCTGCTGCCCCTGGGCAAGGCCGGACACAAGCGCTTCTTTGCCGGCATCCAGCTGCGCCTGGCCGTCACTCAGCTGCGCTTTTCCCTCTTCCAGCTGAATCTGACCATCCGTCATCTCCTGCCGGGCGTCCGAAAGTTCCTTCTCCTTATCATAAAACTGCTTGTCCAGAGCCTCCATAACCTTTGCGTTGGCCGCCTCCACCTTATCCTGGCGGATGAGGACCTCAACGCTTTCTGTGATATTTCCCGTAGCAGATACACTGGCTACTCCGGAAATGCTCTCAAGCTCCGGCTGGATCTGACTGCTGACATAATCTGTCACCTCTGCTGCCTTCAAATCATCCACCTCAACAGCAGCGATCATGACAGGCATCATATCCGGATTCAGCTTCATGATCATGGGCTTCCCTACAGATTCATCCCAATAACCGCTGATCTGATCCAGTTTTTCCCGGATTTCGATAGAAGCAGAATCCATATCCGTGGATTCCTGAAACTCCAGCGTCACCATCGACATGTTTTCACTGGACTGTGAACTTACATTCTCAATATCCGTAACGGTGGCCATGGACTGTTCCACCGGCCTGGTAACCACAGTCTCCACGGTCTCCGGGCTTGCCCCCGGATAAGTTGTGATCACAATTGCATAAGGAAGATTCATGCTGGGCAAAAGGTCTGTTGTCATCTTCCCGAAGGAAACCACACCCAGGATCAGCACCAGCACAATCGACACAACTACCGTATACGGCTTTTTCACACTATAACGCGATAACATATGTTGTCCTCCCTTTTGTCTGCGCCATTTCCGACCGGCTGGTCGGTCACTTAAAATTATTATATTGCTTCACATTGCCATTGTCAATTATGTTTGCTATACTATAACAAACATGAAAAGTGCGTTTTCGCACACTGCATCATATAAATAAGGAGGTATTATGGAAACACCCATCAACGAATTTCAGAACGAACCAGCGCAGCAGAAGAAGAAAAAAGGCCGCACCGGTCTTGTCATTTTCCTGCTGCTTCTTCTCCTGGCAGTTGCCGGAGGCGGCGCCTACTATTACCTGCAGCGTCAGCAGCCCCAGAAAACAGTGGATTCCTATCTGAAGGCCATTCAGAAAATGGATATCGCCGCCATGGAAACGCTGCTCCAGAGCCAGGATGTGTCTGCCCTTGACACCGTGGAGCTCCGTTCAGACATGTACACAGAATTTTTCAAAAGCATGAACAGCCGGATGACCTACGAGATCACCAAAAACGCATACCATTTCCAGGAGGGAACCGCGGAGGTTACCGCCAAAATCCAGTATGTGGACGGTACGAATATCTTCATGGAGACCATCAGCGAATTTCTCCGTCAGATTGTTTCCAGCGCTTTTTCCGGGGAAAGTCTTTCTGAAGAGGAAACCCAGCAGAAGCTTGCATCCATTCTCACAGAGACCGCCAAAACTGTTGACGGTGAAATGACGGAGACGACTATCACCTATCCTGTAGTTAAAACAGACTCCGGCTGGAAGATCGCGGCTCTCGATGCGGAAACCGTAAAATTCATGTCCGCAAACTTTTCCGGCGTGGAGGACGAGATAAACGCTTCCCTGGAGCAGATGGCTGCCGGTGCAGACGCTGCAGCTCCCGAGGCTGCCGGAACGTCCATTGATATGAACAACGAAAAATTCTCGATCCGCTACACACAGCACCGGACAGCCAAGGATATCAATGGAAGTCCCTGTCTCATGCTCTACTATGATTATACCAACAACAGCAGTACGCCTTCCAGCGCCATGGTGGATGTAAGTATCCAGGCCTACCAGGACGGTGTGCTCTGCGACGCTGCGATCCCGGAGGCACATGACGAGGCAGTTGACCGTTTTATGCAGGAAGTCCAGCCGGGACAGACCGTAAACGTATGCCAGGTGTTTTCGCTTGGCAGCACCACAGATGTGACACTGCAGGCAACGGATACATTTAATTTTGACGGCGATACTACCTCTCAGGTTTTAACTTTACAATAACAAATAAGATATCCCTTTCTTTCAGGCAGAAATTTCTTATGAGGTTTCTGCCTGAAAAAAGTTCCCGTATATTTTCAGATTTTCCAGAAATACTATCCCTATGAAAGGATGGTGACTTTTATGGGAAATAAATTTTTGCAGTATTTTGCCCTGACGATCGCTGTCATCGGCGCGATCAACTGGGGGCTGATCGGATTTTTCAATCTGAATCTGGTTTCTCTTCTTTTTGGAAGTATGAGCTGGCTTTCCAGGATCATTTACGGGCTGGTAGGCTTATGTGGTCTTTACCTTCTCACCTTCTATGGGCTGGTGGACAGAAATACCCAGGAAATCTAAAAATAAGAAGCTGTCTGCCGACAGCTTCCTGTTACATAAAAAAATGGCCCTGAAAAATCAGAGCCGTAAGAGCGATAGACGGGGCTCGAACCCGCGGTCTCGACCTTGGCAAGGTCGCGCG
>CALBGI010000056.1 GCA_937893675.1 uncultured Blautia sp. | reverse complement strand
TCGGTATACGTTCGCACTAAATTCCTGCTTCGCCTCCGGCTCGCACTCATTAAGTATACGGGTAATACCTCATCACTAACCTTGCTCTTCGCTTCGCTCGACCTCGCTAAGTGTCTCGGTATACGTTCGCACTAAATTCCTGCTTCGCCTCCGGCTCGCACTCATTAAGTGCTTACAGTATATCATACTTCCCGAAACATCTGTAGTTTTCTTTTATTATCAGAAGAAAATTTGAAGAAAAACGTGAGAGGGACCATCTCGGAGTTGCGAAGCCCGAAGTTCCCCCTCACACTCCCCCTTCTTGGGCACCGCTTAAAAATAAACGAACAAGTTCCTGGGTTTTAGCGGCGGCCAACAGGGGAGCGCGAGGGGAGTGCGGCCTTCGCAACTTTGAGCTCTCCCCTCGCAAATAATTTTTTCATTATTATTTTTAATTCCCCAAAAGAAGAAAAGAGCCATTCCGCAGTTTCCTGCGAAACGACTCTCTTTTATCTGTATCAGAAGCTTATTCCTCCACCGGATCCAGCTCTTCTTCCAGTTCCTCGGCTTCGTCATATACTTCTTCCAGTTCTTCCTCCAGCAGATCCTCTGCTGCAGTCTCAACTTCTTCTGCGTCTGCCAGCTCTGTGATCTTTTCTACCGGCATCTCTCCGGTATCCAAAGAAATTTCGCTGTAACGCTTCATACCGGTTCCTGCCGGAATCAGTTTACCAATGATAACATTTTCCTTCAGACCGATCAGCGGGTCAATTTTGCCCTTGATGGCAGCTTCCGTAAGAACCTTGGTGGTCTCCTGGAAGGATGCCGCTGACAGGAAGGAGTTGGTTGCCAGGGATGCCTTGGTGATACCAAGCATAACCTGCTTGCCGTCTGCCGGCACTTTGCCTTCTTTTTCCAGGTTCTCGTTGACTTCCTCAAAGTCGAGGACATCAACCAGCGTTCCCGGAAGGAATTCGGTATCTCCGTTGTCCTCGATGCGGATTTTCTTCAGCATCTGGCGGACAATAACCTCGATATGCTTATCATTGATTTCTACACCCTGCAGACGGTATACACGCTGTACCTCGCGGATCATGTAATCCTGTACTGCGCGCACGCCCTTGATACGCAGGATATCGTGCGGGTTCACACTACCTTCGGTCAGCTCATCACCGGCCTCCAGCATCTGCCCATCCATAACCTTCACACGGGAGCCGTAGGGAATCAGATAGGTCTTGGAATCCCCGGTCTCATTGTCGGTCACGATAATCTCACGTTTCTTCTTGGTGTCATTGATCGTTGCAATACCCTTAATCTCGGTAATGATCGCAAGACCCTTGGGTTTTCTGGCCTCGAAAAGCTCCTCGACACGGGGAAGACCCTGTGTGATATCGCCGCCGGCCACACCGCCGGTATGGAAGGTACGCATGGTAAGCTGTGTACCGGGCTCACCGATAGACTGTGCTGCAATGATACCGACAGACTCACCTACCTGAACGGCTTCACCGGTAGCCATGTTTGCGCCGTAGCACTTCGCGCAGACACCCACCTTGCACTTACAGGTCAGAATGGTACGGATCTTCACTTTATCAATTGCTCCGCCTTCCGCATTCACGCCCTCTTTCATAATGCGGGCAGCACGCTTCGGCGTGATCATATGGTTCGCTTTTACAAGGACTTCGCCTTCTTTGTTCTTGATTGTCTCGCAGGAGAATCTTCCTGTGATACGATCCTGAAGGCTCTCGATTTCTTCCTTGCCGTCCATGAAGCCTTTGACATACATGCCGGCAATTTCTTCACGCTCTTCACAGCAGTCTGTCTCCCGGACGATCAGATCCTGTGAAACGTCAACCAGACGTCTTGTCAGGTAACCGGAGTCCGCGGTAC
Source organism: uncultured Blautia sp. (assembly GCA_937893675.1). Taxonomy (GTDB): domain Bacteria; phylum Bacillota; class Clostridia; order Lachnospirales; family Lachnospiraceae; genus Blautia_A. The sequence continues at coordinate 115,597 of CALBGI010000056.1, read as the reverse complement.
GAAGCGCGGTATCGGACAGACCTTTTCGTGCTCCATGGGCAGACATGAAGTATTCCAGTACGTCCAGACCCTCACGGAAGTTCGACTTAATAGGAAGCTCGATGGTGTGACCGGTTGTATCGGCCATCAAACCACGCATACCTGCAAGCTGTTTGATCTGCTTGTCAGATCCACGGGCACCGGAGTCCGCCATCATGAAGATGTTGTTATATTTATCAAGACCGTCCAGCAGCGCTCTGGTGAGCTCGTCGTCCGTCTTTTTCCAGGTGTCTACAACTTCTTTGTAACGCTCTTCTTCTGTGATCAGACCACGCTTATAGTTCTTGGTGATCAGATCCACCGTATCCTGCGCTTTCTTGATCATCTCCGGCTTCTGCGGCGGCACAGTCATATCGGAAATGGATACGGTCATCGCCGCGCGGGTGGAGTATTTATATCCGGTTGCCTTAATGGCATCCAAAACCTCTGCAGTCTTGGTTGCGCCATGGGTATTGATGACTTTTTCCAGAATCTGCTTCAGCTGTTTCTTGCCAACAAGGAAGTCAACCTCCGGAAGCAGCTCGTTTCCGGGAATGCTTCTGTCCACAAATCCAAGATCCTGCGGCAGGATTTCATTGAACAGGAATCGGCCCAGCGTGGATTCTACATTCTGAGAAAGCACGGTTCCGTCTGCCTGCTTCTTGGTGCAGCGGACCTTGATCTTGGTCTGAAGGGTGATGGCTTTGTTTTCGTAAGCCAGGATCGCCTCATTTACACTCTTGAAGAACTTGCCTTCTCCAAGGCTTCCCGGACGTTCCTGTGTCAGGTAATAAATACCAAGGACCATATCCTGAGAAGGAACCGCAACGGGACCACCGTCGGACGGTTTCAGAAGGTTGTTCGGAGAAAGCAGCAGAAAACGGCACTCCGCCTGTGCTTCCACAGACAGCGGAAGATGAACCGCCATCTGGTCACCGTCGAAGTCGGCGTTGAACGCGGTACATACCAGCGGATGAAGCTTGATTGCCTTACCCTCTACCAGAATGGGCTCGAATGCCTGAATACCCAGACGGTGCAGTGTAGGTGCACGGTTCAGCATAACCGGATGCTCTTTGATAACCTCTTCCAGAACATCCCATACCTCCGGCTGAAGCTTCTCAACCATTTTCTTTGCATTTTTGATATTGTGAGAGGTTCCGTTGGCAACCAGCTCCTTCATAACAAAGGGCTTAAACAGCTCAATTGCCATTTCCTTCGGGAGACCGCACTGATAAATCTTCAGCTCCGGCCCTACGACGATAACGGAACGTCCGGAATAGTCAACTCGCTTACCAAGCAGGTTCTGACGGAAACGTCCGGATTTACCTTTCAGCATATCGGAAAGGGATTTGAGGGCTCTGTTTCCAGGACCTGTCACCGGACGGCCGCGGCGGCCGTTGTCAATAAGCGCGTCCACTGCCTCCTGCAGCATACGCTTCTCGTTGCGGACAATGATATCCGGAGCGCCAAGCTCCAAAAGCCGTTTCAGACGATTGTTGCGGTTGATGATCCTTCTGTACAGGTCATTCAGGTCAGAGGTGGCAAAACGTCCGCCGTCCAGCTGTACCATAGGACGAAGGTCCGGCGGGATCACCGGAATCACCGTCATGATCATCCACTCCGGACGGTTGCCGGACTCGCGGAAGGACTCCACAACCTCCAGACGTTTGATGATGCGCGCACGCTTCTGGCCGGTTGCATCACGCAGCTCGTTTTTGAGCTCTTCTGCGTCTTTTTCCAGGTCAATGGCCTGCAGAAGCTCCATGATCGCCTCTGCACCCATTCCCACCCGGAAATTATATCCGTAGGATTCTCTTGCGTCCTGGTATTCCCGCTCAGTCAGAACCTGCTTCAGCTGAAGGCCGGAATCTGCCGGGTCCAGAACGATATAGTTTGCAAAATACAGCACCTTCTCCAGTGTTCTGGGAGAAAGGTCCAGGATCAGTCCCATACGGGACGGAATTCCCTTAAAATACCAGATATGGGAAACCGGAGCCGCCAGCTCAATGTGTCCCATACGCTCCCGGCGGACAGAGGCTTTGGTAACCTCTACACCGCATCGGTCGCAGACAACACCTTTGTAACGGATTTTTTTGTATTTTCCGCAGTGGCACTCCCAGTCCTTGCTCGGTCCGAAAATACGCTCGCAGAAAAGTCCGTCTTTTTCTGGTTTCAGGGTACGGTAATTGATGGTCTCAGGTTTTAAAACCTCGCCGCGTGACCATTCTCTGATTTTCTCAGGGGACGCCAACCCAATCTTGATGGCATCGAAAGTCATTGGCTGATATGTTTCATTTGTATTGGTGGACTCTGCCATGTATTCTTTCCCCTTTCTATTCTTCGTCAAGCTCTTCGTCAAACTCGATAAAATCGTCTTCTACGTCTTCTTCCTCTTCCACGTCAACCAGCTCTTCCCCGGCAAATTCCTGCTGAGTATAGCCATGGCTTCCGAAGGACTCTTCTTCTCTGTGTCCTCTGGAATCGCCTTCAATAACGGAACGCAGATCGGTGTCGCCGTAGTCCACAGTCTCCATAATTTCCACCTCTGTGCGGTCTTCACGGAGAACCTTGACATCCAGTCCAAGAGACTGAAGCTCTTTGAGCAATACCTTGAAGGACTCGGGAATACCCGGCTCCGGTATATTGTCGCCCTTGATGATCGCCTCGTAGGTCTTGACACGTCCAACCACATCATCGGATTTTACAGTCAAAATCTCCTGAAGCGTGTAGGATGCGCCATAAGCCTCCAGGGCCCAAACCTCCATCTCTCCGAAACGCTGACCGCCGAACTGCGCTTTACCGCCCAGCGGCTGCTGTGTTACCAGGGAGTATGGACCAGTGGAACGTGCATGGATCTTATCGTCTACCAGGTGATGCAGTTTCAGATAGTGCATGTGGCCAATGGTAACCGGACTGTCAAAATACTCGCCGGTACGGCCATCTCTCAGACGAACCTTTCCGTCTCTCTGAAGGGGAACGCCTTTCCACAGGCTTCTGTGCTCTTTGTTCTCATCCAGATACTGCATAACCTCCGGTGCAAGAACATCCTGATATTTTGCACGGAATTCTTCAAAATCTTCTGTATTTACATAATCATTGGCAAGCTCTAAGGTATCCTGGATGTCATCCTCGTTCGCTCCGTCAAATACCGGAGTCGCGATATTAAAGCCAAGGGCTTTGGCTGCCAGACTCAGATGGATCTCCAGCACCTGTCCGATATTCATTCGGGACGGCACGCCCAGCGGATTCAGCACGATATCCAGCGGACGTCCATTGGGAAGGAACGGCATATCCTCCACCGGAAGCACACGGGAAACCACACCCTTGTTTCCGTGACGGCCTGCCATTTTGTCGCCCACGGAAATCTTTCTCTTCTGTGCAATATAGATACGGACTGCCTGGTTCACTCCCGGAGAGAGCTCGTCGCCATTCTCTCTGGTAAATACCTTGGCATCCACAACAATACCATATTCTCCGTGAGGCACCTTCAGGGAGGTGTCACGGACCTCACGCGCTTTTTCACCAAAGATCGCGCGAAGCAGACGCTCTTCCGCTGTGAGCTCTGTCTCACCCTTGGGAGTTACCTTACCTACAAGAATATCTCCCGCGCGAACCTCAGCGCCGATGCGGATGATTCCTCTCTCATCCAGATCCTTGAGCGCATCATCGCCCACACCCGGAACATCTCTGGTGATCTCTTCCGGCCCCAGCTTTGTGTCGCGGGATTCTGCCTCATATTCTTCAATATGGACAGAAGTGTACACGTCATCCTGAACCAGCTTTTCACTAAGAAGAACCGCATCCTCGTAGTTATATCCTTCCCAGGTCATAAATCCGATCAGAGGATTCTTGCCCAGCGCAAGCTCACCGTTGGCGGTAGAGGGACCGTCTGCGATAACGTCTCCTGCTTCCACATGCTCGCCCTGGAATACGATCGGCTTCTGGTTATAGCAGTTGCTCTGGTTACTGCGCATGAATTTTGTCAGATGATACTCATCCTTGGTTCCATCATCGTTCTTGATGGTAATATCAGTGGATGTGGAACGAAGAACGGTACCGGATTTCTTGGCCACTACGCACACGCCGGAGTCGACCGCAGCCTTGCATTCCATACCAGTACCCACAACCGGCGCTTCTGTTGTCAGAAGGGGCACTGCCTGACGCTGCATGTTGGATCCCATCAGCGCACGGTTCGCATCGTCGTTCTGCAGGAAGGGGATCAGCGCTGTCGCTACAGAGAACACCATCTTCGGAGAGACGTCCATGTAATCGAACATCTGACGCTCATACTCCTGCGTCTCCTCGCGGAAACGACCGGATACGTTCTTCCGGATAAAATGTCCTTCTTCATCCAGAGCCTCATTCGCCTGCGCAACATGGTAATTATCCTCTTCATCCGCAGTCATGTATACAACTTCATCTGTGACACGCGGATTCTTCGGATCTGTCTTGTCAATCTTGCGGTAAGGTGCCTCCACAAAACCATACTGATTAATTCTCGCATAGGATGCCAGAGAGTTGATCAGACCGATGTTCGGTCCCTCAGGCGTCTCAATGGGGCACATTCTGCCGTAATGGGAATAGTGAACGTCTCGCACCTCGAATCCGGCACGGTCTCTGGAAAGACCGCCAGGTCCCAGCGCGGAAAGACGTCTTTTGTGGGTCAGCTCGCCCAGAGGGTTGTTCTGATCCATGAACTGCGACAGCTGGGAGGAACCGAAGAATTCTTTCACAGCCGCCGTTACCGGTTTAATATTGATCAGGGACTGCGGAGAAATGCTCTCCACATCCTGTGTGGTCATTCTTTCCCGAACCACACGCTCCAGTCTGGAAAGACCGATGCGGTACTGGTTCTGCAGAAGCTCTCCTACGGCACGGATACGACGGTTGCCCAAATGGTCAATATCATCATCGTTTCCAAGGCCGTACTCCAGATGCATGTTATAATTGATAGAAGCAAAAATATCTTCTCTGGTAACATGCTTCGGGATCAGATCATGAATATCCCTGCGCACAGCCGCAATGCGATCCTCAAGACTGTCATTATCTTCCAGAATTTTTTCCAGAACAGGGTAATATACTAACTCTGTAACACCGATTTCCTTCGGATCCTCGATCTCCGGCAGGAAATGGCGAATATCAACCATCATATTGGAAAGGACTTTGATCTTGCGCTCTTCGCCCTGCATCCAGACATAGGGAACCGCCGCATTCTGGATCGCATCCGCAAGCTCGAGAGTGACAACCGCGCCTTCCTCTGCCAGGATTTCACCGGTGGAAGCGTCCACAACATCCTCTGCCAGCTTGTGTCCTACGATACGTTTGTTAAAATGCAGCTTTTTGTTGAATTTATAACGTCCGACTTTTGCCAGGTCATATCTTCTGGGGTCAAAGAACATGGCCGTGATCAGGCTCTCTGCGCTCTCTACTGCAAGGGGCTCACCCGGACGGATTTTTTTGTACAGCTCCAGGAGACCTTCCTGGTAGTTGGTTGCGGTGTCTTTCCCAAAGCTTGCAAGGATCTTGGGCTCTTCTCCGAACAGCTCGACAATCTCCGCATTGGTTCCAACGCCAAGGGCACGAATCAGAACAGTGATGGGAACTTTTCTGGTTCTGTCCACTCTTACATAAAATACATCGTTGGAGTCTGTCTCATACTCCAGCCATGCGCCTCTATTGGGGATTACGGTACTGGAAAATAACCGTTTACCTACCTTGTCATGGGCAATGGCATAGTAGATTCCGGGGGAACGCACTAACTGACTGACAATAACTCGCTCAGCACCATTGATCACAAATGTGCCTGTTGCGGTCATCAACGGCAAATCTCCCATGAAAATCTCATGTTCATTGATTTCTTCTGTCTCTTTGTTAATCAATCTTACGCGAACCTTCAAAGGCGCTGCATATGTCACATCACGCTCTTTACACTGCTCGATGGAATATTTTGCATCTTTCTCCTCAAATGTAAAGTCGATAAATTCCAGACTGAGCTTTCCGCCGTAATCGGAAATCGGAGAAATATCATCAAATACTTCTTTCAATCCCTCGTCGAGAAACCACTGGTAGGAATCTTTCTGGACTTCGATCAGATTGGGCATTTCCAGGACTTCTTTTTGTCTCTGGTAGCTCATACGCATGCTTTTTCCAGTTTTTACAGAACGAATTCTGTTTTTTTCCATTGACGTTTCACCCCTGTTTTCTTATATTTATTACAACTTGTTTCTGCCCGCTTTATTGGCGAGTAGGCATATCTTGCCATAATATAGCATTCTTCACTATAGCATGAGAGCCGTCATGTGTCAACCTTTTTTCAAACTTTTTCTTCAAAAGAAGCCGGATTCCCCGTTATACAAAACGAAGCGGGAATGCCTGAAACATTCCCGCTTCGTTTTATCTTTTTGCGTTTGTAAAAACTCAGATTATTTAAGAGTGATCTTAGCGCCTTCTGCTTCGATTTTAGCCTTGATGTCCTCAGCCTCAGCTTTGGAAGCGCCCTCTTTCAGAACCTTCGGAGCACCGTCAACAACTTCTTTTGCTTCTTTCAGTCCAAGACCGGTAACTTCACGAACAACTTTGATAACTTTAACTTTGTTCGGGCCAACTTCGGTAAGCTCTACGTCGAACTCATCCTTCTCTTCTGCTGCTTCTGCTGCGCCGCCTGCTGCTGCTACAACAACACCTGCTGCTGCAGATACGCCAAACTCTTCCTCACATGCTTTTACAAGGTCGTTCAGCTCTAATACAGTTAACTCTTTGATTGCTTCGATAAACTCAGCGGTTGTCATTTTTGCCATTTTATTTTCCTCCATTATTTTTTAATTTGATTTTGTGTATTTGCGCGCACAGGCTGCCTTTCCCGCTTACGGGAACCGCAAGCTCCGCTGCGCCGCGTTTGCGTATCGTAAATTGCCGCTTCCCGCCAATTTACTCAGCTGCTGCTTCTCCGCCATTCTGCTCTGCGATCTGATTAAGCACACGAGCAAAGTTGGTGATCGGAGACTGGATGCTTCCAAGCAGCTTGCCCAGAAGTTCTTCTCTGGACGGAATGTTCGCCATAGCCTGAATGCCTGCCTGGTCGTTGTAGTTGCCTTCAACCACACCAGCTACCAGCTCAAGAGCCGGACAGGTCTTCGCGAATTTTGCAAGGATTCTTGCCGGAGCAGTTGCGTCTGTGTCAGAAATAGCCAGCGCGTTTGTTCCGTGCAGATGCGGAGCCAGGCTCTCACATGCAGTTCCTTCAAATGCACGATGCATCATGGTGTTCTTATATACCTTGTACTGAACACCAGCTTCCCTTAATTCCTTACGAAGAATGGTATCCTGCTCAACAGTAATGCCGCTGTAGTTCACAAGAACCACTCCCTGCGCGTCTTTTACGCTGTTGGCAATCTCTTCTACGATAGGTTGTTTCAGTTCTACTTTTGCCATGAAATGGTACACCTCCTTATAGATTCTGATATACCGCCGTCGCAATGAGTAATAAAAAAGACCCTACTGCATGACAGTAAGGTCCTGGTAATCTTATCCAGAATACTTAATCCTCGGTAGGCGATGTTTCACTTACACCTTGCGGTACCTACTGTCTTCGGCAGCGTTCTGTACTAAAATAGCATGTTTCCCAAAGCTTGTCAAGTGTTTTTCCGAAAAAGGCGACGGCTCATTCTCCCGTCAGGCGCAGCCGCCTGCGGCAGGCTGCATCTCCGCCCGACCGCGCCCCCTACTTCGTTCCGAAGATCCGGTCTCCCGCATCGCCCAGTCCCGGGCAGATGTACGCATGGTCGTTGAGGCATCTGTCCAGATGTCCGCAGTAAAGCTGCACGTCCGGATGCGCCGCATGGAATTTTTCCACTCCTTCGGGAGCGGCGATAATGCACATAAACTTAATATTTCTGCCGCCTTTTGCCTTAATAAAGTCCACCGCTTCCACAGCAGAGCCGCCGGTCGCCAGCATGGGATCCACCACCACCGTGATACGCTCGTCAATGCTCTCCGGAAGCTTGCAGTAATACTCGTGGGGCTCATGGGTCTCAGGGTCGCGGTAAAGCCCGATATGCCCCACCTTTGCAGAGGGAACCAGGGTGAGAATGCTGTTTACCATGCCAAGTCCCGCCCGAAGCACCGGCACAACAGCCAGCTTCTTGCCGGAAATCATCGGTGTTTCGCAGGTCTCCAGAGGTGTCTTCACCGTCACATTCTCCGTAGGCAGGTCACGGAGCGCTTCGTAGCCCATAAGAATCCCTATCTCCTCCACTAACTTGCGGAACTCATTGGTTCCTGTGTTCTCATCCCGAAGCATGGAAATCTTGTGCTGAATCAGCGGGTGTTCCATAATGTAAACGTTCTTCATGTGGTTCTCCTCTCATGTGTGGTGTGTGGTTTTGTTTTTTTCTTTCGGTAATATACCATATCAGCAGAAAAACAGGCGGCTGCGAAGCAGACATTTGTTTTTACCTGATATGGTAACGACAGAATCATCAAGTGCGCAGCACGGCAGCAGCGCAGCTGCTGGATTCTGGAGTTATTATACCACCTGCCTGCCCTTTTGAAAACACATATCTTGACATCCTTCCTCCACCATGCTAATCTGATACCAAACTCAATACCAAGGGAGCTTGCCGACGCAGGCTGAGAGGAAGTTGTGGGACTTCGACCTTTTAACTTGATTTGGATAATGCCAACGTAAGGAGGAAAATGAAATGAAAGATTTTTTTGTGACCGCAGACGGCGGTCTGACCACAGCCGGATATGCTGCTGCCATTGCAGCCGTTGTTCTTTTCGCGCTAGTGGTTCTTTTTTTGCTGAAAAAACAAAGCGCAGGCGCTAAAATGACCGCCCAGCAGCTGGCGGTCTGTGCGGTGGCACTGGCTCTTGCTTATGTTACTTCCTATATTAAACTGTGGAATATGCCCTTCGGCGGTTCCGTCACGCTGTTCAGCATGCTGTTCATTGTTCTTATCGGATACTGGTACGGCGCCCGCATCGGAATCCTCACCGGCCTGGTATACGGAATTTTCCAGTTTTTGCAGGAGCCCTATGTACTTTCCTTTTTCCAGGTTTGCTGCGACTACATACTGGCCTTCGGCATCATGGGAATTGCAGGATTTTTCAAAAACTCCCGAAAGCACGGCCTTGCAAAAGCCTACCTCGCCGCCATCCTGGCCCGCGGAGCCTTCCATGCCCTGGGCGGTTATCTCTACTGGATGAGCTACATGCCGGAAAACTTCCCAAAATCGCTCACTGCAGTATACCCGATCGTATATAACTACAGCTTCATCCTCGCCGAAGGAATCCTGACCCTGGTCGTAATCTCCATTCCGGCTGTCAGCAAAGCCCTGGAGCACATCCGGCGCACGGTAACGGTTCCTATGGATAACAGAAGCACATCCCACGCATAAATACGGCATCCTCTGCCATACAAAATATTGTGAAGTCATTTTCCATGACACAAAAAAGAGACGTACCCCTTGGCGTCTCTTTTTTGCAGCCTCAAAATTCCCGAAGCTTCCGGTCGGATTTTATAAATACAAATTTTTCTTTCCGGGAATGCTCTGCGCTATAGCAAAAACCAAGCTCCCGAAATTCTTTTACCCCCTCCGGCTCCGTAATATCATTCAATGATAAAAACCGCACCATTTCTCCCCGCGCCATTTTGGCCAAAGTGCCCTTCTGCAGGATTTTCCCATTCTTTTCTTCCCCAAACACACAGGTAATATACGGTATCCGCGGCTCCAGATATGTTTCCACACATCTGGAATACTCCTTGCTGGCAAGGTTAAGAATCCAGGAAGCCTCCTTTGCCACCTCCTGATAAATGGTCTGCCCCCAGAACTCATACAGATTTTTTACTCCGCCGAATGCAGCGCGGGCCTGCATTTCCATCCGGTATGGAACCACTCCGTCCAGCGGCTTCAGAACCCCGTAAAAACCGGACAGGATCCGCAGATGCTCCTGCACATATTTCCACTGTCCGTCCCGAAACACCCCAGGCGCCATATACTGATACTGGATCCCCTCATAGGACAAAAGCGCCGGAGTGAGATTTTTCGTCAAATCCATTCCCTGAAAGCGCCCAAAATTCAGCTCTGCCAGCTTATCATTGCAGCCCCACAGTTTCTTGGCTTCCTCGTATGTAAGACTCTGCACATAGTCCTTGAGCGTATTCGCTTTTTCCAGAAAGACCGGCATTCCCGAAGGCTCCAGAATATCCGTCTCCACGTTCATTTTTTTAGCCGGCGATATGATGATTCGCAAAGTATTTTTCATTTCTTCAGTTTTCCTGCTGCGGATCCAGCATACGCAGGCCGTCCTCCCCGATCACCTTCCGAAGAGTATCGGTATATTCCTGAAACGTAAGCGCTCCATCCGGCGTAAGCATTTCAAAGTTTGTTCCGTAAACCCTCGCGTAAAGCCCCGTCTCCTTCAGGCCATTTCGCAGATAGAAAGCCTTGCGCCGTGCTCTCTCCACTGCATTTTCTGCAGTTTCATCCGGCCGCTCGATTTCAAAAATATATTTTGTTCCGGCCCGGCGCTTTACCAAAGCCTGCACCGCCCGGCTTCCGCAGCCACCGCCCCGTTTTTCCGGAACAATGGCAAAATAGTCAAGAATGGCCGCTTCCTCCGAAAAAATGTCCACGGCAAGCCCGACAAATTCTCCTTCTTCAGCCAAAGCCAGGATTTCCATTTTGCCTGCTTCACACAAAGCCTCCATCATCGCCCGCGGCTTTTTTTCTTCCGCCGGAAAAGCCCTCTCATAAAGGTCAAACACCTGCTCCCGATAAACTTCCCCGTCTTTATATACATTCAAAAATTCCATACCTTTTCTCTCTCTTTCGTATTTTACTGCTCATAGTGCTCCGGAAGCATATCCGGCCAGGAAAGAATTTCTTCTGAAATAATCCGCTCATAATCCCCTTCCACATCCTGGCTGCGCCCCGCTTCGAACACGTTGGTCTCCACGCCCCAGGTCCCGTCCTCATATTCCCAGACGTGAAACCGAAGTCCCCGGAACATGAAATCCAGGCTTCCGCAGCCGTCCTCCTCCGTGTAGGCAAATTCAATCTGTTTTTCTTTCAGTGCGTTCTGTATTTTTAAAAGGCGCATGGCAGTTCCTCCCGGTTTTTACAGTATTCTGGTGTTATTTTACCGCGCTTTCCATTATAACTCAAGAGAGAGGCAATAAAATGCGGAATCTGGTTTGTTTCGGTGCTGTGCTGAAATTTTGTCTTTCCGTCATTCCTGATGGTGCAGATATTTCTCTCTCGTAGCCATTCCACCCCTGATGTGCCGCTCCGATTTATTCACATCAAGCACCGCCCGGGCCTGTCTGGCAAGGGCCGGATTGATTCTCACCAAACGTTCTGTGCAGTCCTTATGTACCGTTGACTTGCTGATCCCAAACCTCTTTGCCGTCTGCCTCACTGTTGCTTTGGTTTCGATGATGTAAGTGGCAACTTCCACTGCCCGCTCTTCGATGTAATCTTTCACAAAAATTCCCCTGCATACATCTTTTTACAATGTATGTAGTAGAAATAAGGATTATGTTAAAACAGTTCAAACAGCGATGACGCGTCAAAAAACACATCCTTCGGCAAACACAAACCCATATTACCTACAAGCAAGAACTCTTTGTTACATATACGGTTCTATCGTAAACTTTGTCTGTTCTCCAATCTTTTCACTTGCCAGTTCAAACAGATTTTCTTTTGTCGCAAACAGATTCTTGGGATTTCTTCCGATAATCAGATATTGGTTTTTATCATCCAGTGAAATATACTTCCTTGTATCGTCATCCAATAAAATATCTGCGTTATCAATGACAACCAGCTTTCCTTCTGTCTGACGGATTATTTCTTTGACATCTTTCTGATAATCATAATTATCCAAACACAAAATTCGGGAATTGACTGCCATACATTCTCTGAATCCTGAGGTATGTCTTTCTTGCTTTTAAAAATCGTTATCATGCCATTACCTCCGATCCGACTTTCGGAAATTGTAGTTTTAATGAGCTTCAATTTTTTTATCATAATCTACAATTTCCCGTATTCTTTTATAACCAAAATTATCCTCCTGCAGAGATTCTACAAGTTTGTGCCTTGCCTCAACTGCTCTGGCTCTCTTTTGCAAGAATTCATCTTTCGGGGCATAAATCCATTCTATCAGTTCTTGAAATTCTAAAAGAAGATACTCAAAACAAATAATGTCCAACAGAAAAGCATTTTCTTTCTCATCCACATATTTCTTCAATTTACTTTCAACGATTACCTCTGGACAAAGTTGTTTCATGAAGTTTTCCCAAAATGTATAACTCGCTTTTCCTTTTCTATCCACAAAAAAGTTTTAGCCATGATTTTTCCACCTGCTTTCTTTGTTCTATTTTAACCGATTTCCACCCATAGCACAATAAAATCACCAAAAAGACCGGCTATCAGTCAGTCCTCTTCTTTTCATTTTACTGTCTTTTATATTAAAACAATTTCCGTTCTTATTGGACAGCCTCCCATGCACTGCTTTCTCTTTTCACAAGAAGGACAGGCATTTCTGAAACACCCCCGCTTAAAGGCCGGATTAACACAAAATCAAGTTGCCGATTCGCTCGATGTTACACCGGGTTATATCGGCAATGTTGAAAACACTCGAACTTTGAACAGAATAATCCACTCCCCCAATAGAACATATATAATGTTTACCGAATACCATATAAAATCCAAACTCCTACACCGAATAATGGCTGCTGTCTACCCGGGTCAGGCACCTTTCCCGACAAATAATCCTTCCCTCATCTATGGTATTCAGCACACAAATGAAATAAGCCCGCATGATCACATACAGATAGCGCTGAATTAAATCCGGCGAGTCTTTTTTCAAGCTGCATTGGCAAATCGTGTACATATATGCCTTCATTCCCACACTGTAGCATTCGTCGTAGACATAACTGCTGCGATAAACGGAAAACTTTTTGCGCATCCTCTTAAAGCAGGACTCTCCAACTTGTTCAAAAGGATATCTCCTATATAACTCCTGCACTTGTATGCTATTTCTTCGATGGATCCGTTCAATCGCCCTGTCGGCGTATTGTAAAATACGTTTGCACAGCATTACCCGATGTTTTGCATAATACTGTCGTCCATATGCTCTTCTGCGTTCTTTTTGCAGCTCTTCTCTTCATTTCTTTAGCTGTTTTTCCCCCTTGTTCGGGTTATAAGGCAAGTATTTTCCATACCACAGCTGTTCCTCTTCGTCCCATTCTCCAGCATAGTAGGCCGGCAAAATCTTTTTTTGATCCTTCAGTCGTTTCTGCAGATCATAGTTTTTGGTCCGCCCATTTTTGCCTACATTAACCATTTCCTCACCGTTTGGAAAGAGTACAATTTCCATACAGTCAGGGCTGATCCGAATATCTATCTTATGTTCCGGAAAATGCTTTAATAATTTCGCATTGATTGTCAGTTCACCATTTTTCCATACACCAAGAATTTCCTCCGGCTCTTTTCTCCCGCTAGCCTTCACCTGCACAAAACTGCTGAAATCATATTTTGATGCTTTCTTTTCTTTTTTCATCTCTTCTATTTTTTCTGGTTTGTAATACTTTCCGTCCACTGTTCTTTCCAGCTCTCCTTTTCTCTTCATAAGATATACAACACTTTTTAGTTTTTTCCCATCATACTGTTCCGCTTCCATCCTGTCGCCTACTTCTTCTGCAATTTCATGGATTTCTTTTTTCTTTCCTCCTGCCAAACTCTGTTCTATCAATTCATAATACAATTCATTCTTTCTCATTTTCAAATTTCCTTTCTCTCTTCGGTGAATATCCATACTCTTTCTTATAAGCTTTTTCAAATCCATTCAAAGTGTCATAGCCGCAGTTTTCGGCTGCTTTGCTTACAGTTATTCCGTTTCGCAACTGCTTTCTGGCTGCTTCAAGTTTAAGTTTCGTTATATATCCCTTAACGGTATATCCTGTATTTTTCTTGAATTTTCTGCAAAGCTGAGATTTCGAATATCTAACTTGTTTTGCTATCTCTTCTAAATTAATTTTCTCATTCATCTTCTTTTCCGCATAAGTTGTCACCTTCTCTTTCAAGTCACACATGATTTCTTTTGTCTTTCCTCAGGCTTTTTATTATCTTATTGCTGTGACTTGTATTATACAGATGCGTCTAAAAATTTTCTGTTCCAAAATTGCTATCTTTTCTTTGTACTAAAAAAGGAAGCTTCGCAATAATAGCAAGCTTCCTTTTTAGAATTCTATTCATCCAAACTATTTTCTTCCCTTAGTGCTCCCCACATTCATGCGCATGCTCATGATTATGGCAAATGGAACCTGTAGATTTCAATTCTCCGCGCAGATAGGTCTCCACTGCGTTTCTGGCCTCGCCTTCCACACCTACGATCACTTCCACGCCTCTCTCGTTAAAAATATCCACAGCGCCGCCGCCCATGCCTCCGGCGATCACTACCTCCGCACCGTTGTCTGCCAAAAAATTCGGCAGAAATCCAGGACGATGCCCCGGATTGGGAACGGATTTTTCCGCAGTGATCTTACCGTCCTCTGCATCAAAGAAAATAAAGTTCTCACAGTGTCCAAAATGTCCTGCAACGGTTGTTCCCATAGCTGCTACTGCAATTCTCATAATCATAATCTCCTTTTCTTTTTGTTTTTGCGCCATTGTCTGACGCTGTATGATAAAAATTATCAAGCTTTGTTATCCTGTTTCCCGAAAGGGATCAGTCTGTCCCTATCCCCAGAAGCCGCATTGTTTCGCAATACACCTTTTTCAGCGCATCTTGCAGGGCACAGGGCGTATCGGCAATGCTTTTTCCTGCGTTAATGGCTTCAGACGCTGTCTTGTCATAAGGCAGAACTCCCACAAAGGAAATTCCGCTTTCTTCACAAAAACGCCGGATTTCCCCGGCCTTTTGCGGGCACATGTCATATTTGTTCACACAGACTGCAACGGTTGTCTCAAAGCCTTCCGCTGTCTTTACAAGACGCTTCAAATCGCTCAGGCCGGAAAGACTCGGTTCTGCAACAATGAGCACGAGATCCATTCCGCTCATGGAAGAGATCACCGGGCAGCCGATCCCGGGAGAGCCGTCAACCACAGCCAGCCGGGTTTCCGGCGCTTTTTTCAGCATTGCCAGCTTCACTTCTGTCACCAGCTTGCCAGAGTTTCCGCGACCCATTTTAAGTGCCGCCGTAGAAAACACGCCATCTCCCATATACAGCTCCTTACGTCCTGCTATATCTGCCGCAATCGAAACCGCTCCCTGCTCACAGATATACGCACATACCCCGCAGCCCTCACAGCTGTATTCATTGACTGCAAATTTATCCCCACAGGCCTCTATGGCATGAAACCGGCAATGTGCCTGGCAAAGTCCGCATCCGATACATTTCTGTGCATCTATCACCGCCTTATCTCCGCCTGCAAACTCTGAAATCTCAGGAGCGTTTTCCTGAGGAAATACAAGATGAAGATTGGGCGCGTCCACATCACAGTCCGCAGCTGCCTTTGCCTGCGCAAAACGGACAAAGGAAGCCGCAACGGTGGTCTTGCCGGTTCCTCCTTTTCCGCTGAGAATCAGAAGTCGTTTCATAGCGCACCTCCGATCTTCTGTAAAAGACTTTGAAACTGCTCTGCCAGGGAAGCAGCCTTTTCACAGGCAACCTCCCCCGCGGAAATTACCGATGCAAGCTCCTGCTGATAAGGAATCACCGCCAGCACCGGAATCTGCCTTTCCTGGCAAAATCGCTCCAACGGTTCATAAGGCGTTTCCTGTTTGTTGATGACCACGCCGCATTTTTTGTGAAGAAGAGTCACCAGCTCATACACCATCTGAAAATTGTGAAATCCGAATGCCGTGGGCTCCGCCACAAGAACACAGAAGTCTGCATCCATCACACTTTCCATAACCGAGCAGGCACTGCCGGGCGGACAATCAATGATCGTTGTTCCTTCTGCCGCCTTTAATGCTTCCCGGATCACCGGCACTCCGGATGCCTCTCCCGGGTTGAGAATCCCGGTCACTACTTTGATGTTTTTGTGATATCCGGTTTCCAGGATCCCTACGGGCTTTGGCACTTCCTTTATGGCATTTTCGGGACATACCAGCATACAGCCGCCGCAGCTGTGGCACGCCTCCCCGAAAATCATGGGCTTTTCTTTTAGGTAAAGCAGTGCATGGAAGCGGCAAAAATCCACACATTTCCGACAGCCCGTACATTTCTCAGCGTCAAATTCGGGAAGCAGAATGGAAACCGGTGTGCTGGAAATCTGCTGCGGCTTCAAAAAAAGTCTGCCATTGGGTTCTTCCACGTCGCAGTCAATATACGTGGCATTTTCTGCCGCTGCTGCCAGATTCACCGCAACCATGGTTTTCCCTGCGCCGCCCTTCCCGCTTAAACATGCGATCTTCATCGGATCCCGTGATACCCGCCATGGAAATGCGTCAGCTCTTCCAGCCTTCCCTGCTCCCAGGCAGTCAGATCGTCCGCTGCGGCTTTGTTTGCGGATTTGTATATTTTAATGTCTGCGGCCTTAAATACCTCTGCAGCATTCTCACCGCATCTCGGCGTAATCAAGGCCTGGATTTTGTTGTCCACCAGAAACTGCGCGGCCTGAACCCCTGCCGCACTGTTTGCCTGCGCCGCCGGATTCTCCAGAATCAAATCCTCGCCGTTTTCCCGAAAAAGAAAGAACGGTGCCCGCGACAAAACCATACACACATCCTGTTTATTTTCATCCAAAGGAATTGCTGCTCTCAATGCTGTAACCTCCCTTTCTCCCTCAGCGGGTGCAATTCTCGTCTCTTTTCGACGGCAGCGGCCGCACTCCCGGTCTTTTCCCTCGCACAGCCAGAAATCTCCGCCCTCGATCCGCAGATAACGCCCGTCTACAATGGCATCCGCAAGCTTCCTTCGGGCGCTCTCGTAGACTCGCTGTACCGTGGTGCGGGCTACCTGCATAAATTCGCTGCATTCTGCCTGAGACATTCCTTCCTTGTCGATCAGGCGGATGGTTTCATACTCGTCCACGGTAAGAATCACCGGCGATTTGCCATTGCAGCCCTGGGCTGGGCAAAACTCCCTTGTCTGTGGAAAATGACATACTTTTCTGCATTTGACAGGCCTCGGCATAGGCAAATCCTCCTTTTTTGTATGTCTTTTATTATAGAATCATTTAGGGCATATGTCAACAACAATAATTGACATATGCCCTAAATAATTTTCCTTCTGCTCCATTTTCCAAAAGTACATTCGCTGTTGTTACGATACTCCTATGATCTTTCCTCCGGCTCCTGTACCGTTGATTTTCTGGGTCACAGAAGAAGATTTTTCTCACTCATACTTCTTCCCCACCGCAAATAGCACCCCAAACATCACCAGCACCGCCAGCAGCACTGTAGGCTTACCGATTTTCTGCAGGATTTCCGTCCCGGCGATCATAACCGCACACAGACAGAGCAGTGGGTAGAGAACCGCAGCGCTCAGCAAAAAGCTTTTCATGGCGGTGCAGATCGGCCCCCAGTTGCTGTTGTTGAAGCGAAGCCCTGCCACATGAATGCGAAATATCCCTTCCGCATAATAGCCGATTTTATTCTCATCGTAATATGCCGGCAGAATCTCTTTCGCAAGGAAGCAGAACCACGCCCCGAACCCCAGCATCATTCCGGAAAAAAGAAGCACATTGTCTTTCATCTCCATGGTAGTCAGCCCCATACGGTACAGGCCGCAGACAGCCAGCGCCGTCAGCACGGCTGACAGGCAAAAAGCTGCCCGCCACTTTTTCTTCCGGCCTTTTATGCTTTCCTGCAAAGATAAATCCAGAGACTGGGTAACCAGAGTTTCCACCTGGGAATTTTCAAGCTGCTGCTCCCTTTCCAGAAGCTCACCCCGCAGAAGCTCCGTCACGGTCACCTCCAACACTTCCGCCAATGGCATGAGAAGCGCCGCATTGGGAATGCTTAAGCCCCGCTCCCATTTGCTCACAGCTTTATCAGAGACAAACAGTCTGTCTGCCAGTTCTTTTTGCGTCCATCCCTTTCTTTTTCGCATTTCAGCCACAAAAGCGCCGAATTTTTCATTATCCAGTTGTGTCATACAACCACCTCCCGGAAAAAGCTTACAAAATCGCGGCCAAAATCGCAACCGACTGGCAGTAGAGTGGCAAAAATCGCAGATTTCTGCTCATTTCTTCTCCTGGTTTCTCCTGTAAATCACCTCCTGCGTGATCCAGAACGGAACATCAAAAACAGATTCGCTTCCTTCCCGCAGCGATCTTTCCAGCATCCTGTAAAAACCCATAAAATTATTCCAAAGCAAATCCACCATTTTTTCCTGCACATCCACTAATTCCAAAATATTCTCCTCCAGCTTCCGTGCCTCTTGCTGCAGTATCTGCTTTCTCATTTCTGCCGAAGGATGCGTCGCACAGACAACCGGCTGCAAGGGGTCTTTTCCCTCTTTCAGATTCTGCATTCTGTCCAAAAGCTCCATTCCCAACATTGCCGCCTGTATTCCCATAAAAGACAAAGCCTTGTCATAGCCTCTTCTCAGCATGACCTGCATGGTGATATCCATAGCCAGTATATCCGCCTGCACCTCGTCCTTCCACTGGTAAAAAATCTCCTGGATTTCTGCATTTTCCAATGTATCTGCCCTATTTTCCGATGCCGTTTCCCGAAATTTTCTGCTGGTGTCTGCCAAGTGCCCCAGCACCAGATGAGAATATTCATGAGCCGCAACAAATGTTTCCATGCCATCACATAGAATTGATATCATACTTGCCAGTTCTCTCATCGGATAATACTGTCTCGCCGCATGTGGGTGGCCATTCACCATATACGCCAACAGCAGATCATCAAAATGCTGCTGGATTTCCGGGTGTTCACCCATATGCTTTTCTATTTTGGCCAGGTCTGTACTGAACGAAATCCACTCATCGTCTGTTTTTTCCAAGACAAAGCTGCCCGCAAGCACCTTGGAAAAAAGATTGGAAAAGCCGAACAGGCCCTCGGAAAACACGATCAGATAGTCATCCGCAATGGGACAGACAATCTGCGCAGAAAAATTCCCCATGCGAACCGTACCAAACACAGGGATTGGCGGCAGTTTTTCTATTCGTTTGTCCTTAATTTCCGCATCTGCTATCACATCCTGGATTTCCCGAAAAATCATTTTTACCAGAGCGTACGACCAAACCTCCTGATAGTCCGTGGGCAGCTCCTTCTCCGTCTCTTCCAGGTATCCTAAATATTGTGGAAGAAACTCCTGCATATAGGAGGGCATATTCCTCACCGCAGGCCAGTCCATCAGGTTATCCTCCCGTTTTCCGCCGGTGCGTCTCTGCAGTTCTGCCAAAAGCTCCCTGCTGGTCAGTTTCTTCATTTATCCTCTCGTTTCCTCATCTTGATCTTCACCGTTGTCTGCGCGTTCATTCCGCCATTCAGGGCAGATGCAATAGATATGCTCCCGTCTGCTCCCACACAAATCCCAAATTCCACCTCATCAATTCCAAACACCGGACTCTCTGCATCAATTTTTGTAAGCGTATTCACAAAACGGCAAACCGTTTCCTCCATATTCTGTTCTATGATTTCCGCCGGCACCTGCACGACCTCTGCTTCCTTTTCCAGGATTTTGTCCACCAGAGAACCTCCTCTCACGGAAAGCTGTCTTTCAATTCCTATTTCCTCGCAATCCTTCTCAAATGTAAATGATATACAATCTGCTTTGTTTTTCATAAGCGCCCCCGTTCTGCAGCAATCTTGTCTTTTTCTGTGATCCGGTTAATCCAGCAAATATCCTTCCTGATAGGAACATTCCAGATAGCTGGGATTCTGATAATAAAGGTCTGTGTCAAACCGCGAAATTTCATCACTGATAAAAGAACAGAACAGCTTCATCAGCTCGTCCATTTCCTCTCCCGGACGGGCACAGTCCTCAATCATAATGCTGTATAATCTGCCGATATCCTGAAAACCTGGAACCTTGTATTTGCAATCGGTTATGGTGTCGAAGCTCCCCGGAGAAATATGATACTGCGCAATTACTTCATCGCTGACCTGTTCAAAGCTCAGACAATGGTTAACCTCCGCATCATATAGCTGCTTCTCCAGGCCGTCTCTTCCCAACGCCTCTATGATAACGCCTCTTCTGTTCATTGTTTTGCGCGCGATATATTCAATGAGAGAGCATAGATAAAAATAGTCATTTCGCTCTTTTTCCGTCATGGATCACTTCGCTCCTTTCATAGGTCAGGCAGTTTAAGGCTGATAAGGTATGAAAGCTCATCTGATGGGTGGGATATTTAAATTCCGCTAAGACCCAAAACTGCTTGCGCGTAATTCGCCCGCTCAGATAATCATTTACATAATTCCAAACGGTGTCGTTAGCCATAGGGCCTTCTACAATGTCATAAGAATGTGTCTCTCCACTTCTGCATTTTGCAATAAAATCCAGCCATTCATCCGTCATTTCCGTAAATTTTCGCACAGATAACTCATTATTTGGCTCATATTGATAATAATTAACTATTGGCTCACCCGCTCCCCGATTTGCCCAACGCACAGCCTGTTCCAAATTATTAGTACAATAAAATCCCCAAGAGAAATCCTTAGTATATCGTGCTTTTCGTATTTCCGGAAAACGAACAATCTCTTTGCTTGCGTGATACAGCAGCATATACTCACCTCACCATATAGTCTTTTTAATATTGTAACAATAAAACTCTCAAGGCACAACCACCACTAAAACAAATCCACTAAAACTATATGGATGCTAAATTATATTTGTTTTAAAAGAAATCCGGTAGACAAAACTATTACTCTCCGGCTTTCTCCCCTCCAACTATATTGCACACTAATCATCCATTCCGCCGCTGACGCTGGCGGCACAAATAGTCATGAAAAATGGTGTGCGTCTTCCACCACTTCTTTTATAATTGTTACAGGTTTAAGCTGACCTGCTGCAAACGCAGCGAAAAAAACGCTTCCAAAATGCCTTTACCGTCTGTAATGTTGCTCTTGATGCAGTAGTTACTGATATGTTTAGTAAATCTGCATCTTCTATTACGGATTACCTGATCACTTCTGATGAATTCGACCCGGAAACATGTAAATCCTTTCTTCAGAAATCCTTAAAGAAGAAAGCCGATGCCGTGATCGAATCCATTGAAGGCTATCAGATGACCTCTTCCCCAAAGGAACGTATGCTCATGGTGCGTTCTCATCTTGATTTTGTGCAGCAGTCCATTGATTCTCTGGACTCCAAACTGGATGAGCTGATTGTTCCTTATGAAAATGCTGTTTCTTTGCTCTGTACCATTCCCGGAGTTGACAGGTCTTCTGCCATTACCATCATCTCCGAGATTGGCACTGATATGACACAATTTAACCCTTCCAGGAGGCTGTGCTGCTGGGCGGGACTAACGCCCGGCAACAATGAATCTGCCGGTAAGAAGAAATCTGTACGGATTACACGTGCCGGAGTTTACCTCAAACCGGCATTGGTGCAGTGCGCCCATGCCGCCGTTAAATCCACAGCTACTCCTTACTACAAAAACAAGTGTGAACGTCTTGCCAAAAGAAGAGGTAAAAAGAGAGCCATTATTGCCATCGCAAGAATGATTCTGACTGCTGTTTACCAGATGCTTTCAACTGGTGAAACATGGAATCCCTGCGATCTGTACAAAACCGATATGCCACAGCAGATGCAAGACAAGCAGAAAGCCAAAGCTGTAAAGCAGGCTCTGAAACTGCTTATCTCTGAAGGAGTCATTTCTCCTGAATCTGCATCAACTGCCGTTTAAAATTTTCAGTTTGTAGGATACCTTGTATTAGTGCGCCTTTTTTACAAGAAAAGTTATATTTTCAATCTATTCATCTTCCACGCTTCCTTCTGTAGCTATAATTCCCATAAGTGCCCCTTCCCTTTTTTGTAAATACTGCATAATTATAGTGTAAACCGCGCACTATGTTTTGGCAATTAGAACAATTTTTAATTTCTTTAAAAACACAAAACAGCAAGTCTCTCAACTCACTGTTTTGTATGTTCTCCATATTCACATCATACCGTCAATTCCTATTCCACCTCATAGTACACCATTGCATCAACGCTGACTGGCTCAATTCCCTTTTCTTTATAATACTTTGTCAAATCTCCATCTATTGTCATTTCAACTGTAATCGTACTTTGCGGATGCAGTGCAATCCCACTTCCACATTCTGTATCAGCAAAAACCAGATTCCCATCGGCATCATGAAGAGCTGCTGAGATGTAAATATCATATTTAGGCTCATTCGTCGGATTCGTAAATGTTACATAGATATGGCTGCTTCCATTCTCCTTCGCAGCTATCTCATAAGTTGCCTCACACGGAATTTGTTCAAGCATGTTTCCATCTTTTTTTGTAGTAACAGAAAACTTATAATCACTTACCGAATTTTCTTCCAAAACAGTATCAAATATGTACTCATTCACGTAAATATAGCTTCCAGGTTCCAAAACTGTGCTGCTTGGACTTGTATTGATATATTCTGCTGTTAACAGTATCTCACCAGCTTCATTAAAAGCAACTAATGTACCATCACCAACAGCGATTGCCTCTTCTGATGTATTTTCCAGCTTTGCGAAAAAATATCCTGTTGCGTTCGAATAGTCTCCTTCAAATTCCAGAAAATTCTTCTGCGAAACTGTCAACACATCTTCTGCCCACACCATTTGAGGCATAGTCAAAGCTGCTAAGGTTAATATTATTGCTGTTTTTTTCTTTTTCATGATTTCATTCTCCTCCCACATCTGTGAATACTGCTTCTTCCAGCTTTTCTCTCCAATTTTGGATTTGTTTCCCCATGTCCCGGATATATTCCACATAGGTTATTCCAGCCATATGCTCCACCGGAGCAGGCGGCATACCGTTTTGGCGCACAAATGTAACTATTTCCGTACGCGTGTTCAACTCTTCAATCCTTGTCTCAATCTCCTCCTTTTTCTTTTCCAGATAAATTTTCTGTTGGTTTAAAGAAAGGGCAAGTATCTGTTTAATTTGCCCAAGTTCAAATCCCATTTCCTTATATATCAGGATTTTCCAGATCTGTTCCAGATCATCTCTGTCGTACAAGCGGTGATTATTCTTGGTTCGTTCCACCACCAGCAGCCCCTCGTCATCATAATACTGCAGCGTGCGCTTGCTCACTCCCACCAGTTTACTAACTTCACTTATCTTTTTCATCACGGTCTTTCCTCTCTCCGTATATTCGAACATACCTCATCACGTTTGCGTGATAGCAAGCTCTTTTTCGGAAATATGTTTTATCGTTTCCGCAAAAGGCCGTGTAAACTTCGCGGATCTATCCTCCCCGAAATTCTATCCCCCTACCGGGCTTACATAACCCTGGGTACTTCTGTATAATGAATGAAACTCGATCAAATTCAACTACGGAGCAACAAAGTGACAACAACATTGACCTATTCCATCGAAAACCTTCAGGCACAGCTTGTTCATACCAAAAAAACACTGGTACAGAGTGTATCCTTTTCTGTTTCTGCGGGAGAAAGTCTTGCGCTGATCGGGGAAACCGGTTCCGGCAAGACGCTTATTGCGCAATCCATTATGGATGTTCTCCCGGAAAACGTGCTTTTGACAAACAGCGCCATTTCTTTTTGTGGCAACGTGCTTCCTTCCGGAAAAAAACTTCGCTCCATGCTTGGCATGGACATTGTATATATTCCACAGAATGGACATGAATTTTTAAATCCTTCCAGAAAAATCCGGCAGCATTTATATGACAGCTTAAAAAGGTTGGGGATCCCTGCCGCAAAGCGCCGACAGGCGGCCTGCGAAAAACTGTTCCTGGCAGGTTTTTCAGAACCGGAGGCGATTTTGGAGCAATATCCATTTCAGCTTTCCGGAGGCATGGCGCAGCGCGTGACAATTGCCCTTGCTCTCTGTTCGCGGGCAAAGCTTCTCATTGCCGATGAACCGACCAACGGGCTGGATCAGACCGGAAAACAACAGTTTATGTCCGTGCTCTGCACGCTTTTTCCCGATTCGGCCAAGCTTGTGATCACGCACGATATTTCCGTTGCCTCCGCCTGCGACCGTATTCTCGTTTTGTGCAAAGGCAGAATGCTGGAAACCGGCACCGCCTGCGATGTTCTCTCAAAACCGCGGCATCCCTATACAAAAGCATTGCTGAACGCACTGGTGGAAAACGGGATGCAGGAAACACCTTTTCTGCGGAAGGAATCCGGTGCCTGTCCTTTTTACCGGCGCTGTCCATTGGCTCTGGAACAGTGCAGAAATGAAATACGCCTCCAAAAAACAGAGGATCGGAAATGGTGGTGCTGCGCAGAATGATTTCTATTCAAAAGGTGTGTAAAACCTTCGGCACAAAGGAGGTTCTCAAAGACTTCTCCCTGGAAATTCCTCCCGGACAGATCGTGGGTGTTTACGGTAAAAGCGGAATCGGAAAATCAACCCTTGCCAAGGTTCTCTGCGGAATTTATCCCCCGGAACGTGGCAGAATTCTTATAGATGGACAGATTCTTGTCTCCTCCCACCAGAAATACGACCGAAAACGCGGAATACAGATCCAGATGGTTTATCAGCAGCCTTATGCCACCTTGGACCCCCGGCAAAAAATCGGAAGCGGTTTCAAAGAACTGATCCGCTGCCACCATTTTTCCCCAAAGAAAGAGGAACGAAAGCTGACAGAGGAGCTCCTGGCAAAAGTCGGCCTGGAGCCGGAAATCCTTTCTCACCTGCCGCATCAAATTTCAGGGGGAGAAGCCCAGCGGGTTGCCATTGCCCGCGTTCTTCTGTTTCAGCCAAAGCTGCTGATCCTGGACGAGGCTACCTCCATGCTGGATGTCTCCACCCAGGCCAATGTCCTTGGCATGATACGGAGACGGATGCACGAAACCGGAGGGAGCATTCTGCTGATCAGCCATGATGCGGCGCTCATAAATTTATTTTGTACTCAAATCTGCCGATTTGACGATAAAACAACGCAAAAGGAGAATATGGACCAATGAAAAAACACAAATCTTTTTTGCTGACAGCCCTGCTGACAGCCACTCTGACTGTTGGCAGCACAACTGCAGCGGCAGCCGCGGACCCTGAAAAACCCTCCGGGTATGCTTTGGAGACGATCACGATCGGCACAACAGCCGCTATCGAAACTGCGACCTTTGGCGAGTACAATTTTGATATGCTTGCCAGCGGAGTATCCGAGCTGCCGCTTGTCTGTCAGGACACCAACGGCGAATATCATCCGCTGCTGGCCTCCTATGAAACCGAGGATGCAGCAACCTGGACCTACACCATTCAGGACGGCATGACCTGGTCTGACGGGGAGCCGGTAACCGCAGAAGATATTCTGTTCACGCTTCAGTATGACCAGGCAAAGGGCAGCGCTAATTTTGAACCTCAAACCGACGAGGAAGGCGCGGTCGTCGAAGCAAAATATTCCGATTATTCTCTCTCGGATGACAAAAAAAGTATTTCTCTGACACTGACCGCCCCCAATGTGCGAGAGCTGAGCAACATGACCTCTTTCCGGGTAATGCCCAAACACATTTACGAAGGAAAAGACACCGTAACCGATGAGGAGGCACGGATCACCTGCGGCCCCTATGTGTTGGAATCCTTCAACAAAGAAGCCGGAACGCTCACCTTTGCGGTCAATGAAAAATATCCCCGGAAGCCCAATGCAGAAAAAATAGTCTACCGCCTTTTCAGCAACGAAGATACCATGTATCTCGCGCTTCAGCAGGGAGATATTGATATGGTCTGGAACTATTCCGCCGGTGTTGCCGGCACTTATCAGGACGTGCTGGCAGGTGATGAAACCATTTCCCTGATAAACGTTGCTGCCGCCAATGCACCTGCCGTATTGGCTTTTAACAACGCCAACGGTTGGTTCGCTGACGAAAATCTCCGCCAGGCGGTCTCCTGTGCCCTGGATTATGAAGCTTTCAGGACTTATTTCGGAAGCGCCTACGCAGAAATACCAAACCGCGGCTTCGCCCCCTCCACCACGGTTGGCTACAAAGAAACCGAAAAGCTGACAACGGATCCAGCAAAGGCTGCAGAATACATGAAAGCAGCCGGCTATACCGAGAAAAACGAGGATGGATTTTTTGTCAATGCCGACGGGCAGACTGCTGCATTTACACTGACTGTCAATGCGGCCAAAGAAGCCCATGTGGGCTATGCAGAAATGATCAAAACACAGCTGGAACAGTTCGGCATCCAGGTTTATCTGGATACCATAGACCAGGACGCATATAACGCGAAGACCAGCAATAAGTTTTCCGAAAACAACATCACAATGGAAGCAGCCATTTTCGGATATACCGCCGCAGGCATGGGTATGGGCAATGGCCTCGGCTCCATTTACGTGGACGGCAATCATGCGGTTCAGGGCGGCTGTCAGGTTTTTGATGAAGAATTCCAGCATATTTTGGAAGAAATGGCAGCTGCAGCGGTTCTGGAGGACTACTATGCAGGCGCTGCCAAACTTCAGGATTACTATGCAGCGCACACACCGCTGATCGCTCTGTCCTGGGACAATATGATGCTTGCGTATTCCTCAAAGCTTACCAACGTGACTGTAGATGCCGTGTTCGGTCTCAATAATGTAAACAACTGGTTTACTGTCACTGCCAGATAACTATTTTGAATCAGGAGGCACACCGGTGAAAACATATAAAAAAAGTCTGATACTTGCACTGGTGTGCTTCGTCATCGTGACTGTTTTGAACTTTTTCCTGCCCCGGCTTCTGCCGGGGAATCCCATTGCTTATCTTACCGGCTTTTCCGAGGAGGATATGACGCCTGCCCAGATTGCTTATTACCGGCAGGCACTCCATCTGGAGGAGCCGGTTTTCATACAGTTTGGCTATTATCTGCGCTCTCTGTTTGACGGAACTCTTGGTTATTCCTACAAAAAAGAAGCGGCAGTCTTTGCCCTGATCCTGGAAAGGCTTGGCTATACGCTCCAGATCACGCTGCCCGCGGTTATACTCAGCACCACGATCGGGCTTTTCTGGGGACTGCACTGCGGCTATAAAAAAGGAAGCCTTTGTGATAAGGCGTCCACCACATTGCAGATTGTCGTCAACACCATGCCTGCATTTCTGATCGCAATGGTACTGATGATCCTGCTCTGCTTCCGCCAGAACTGGTTCCCCTATACCGGCTTGAACAGCGCCCAGGTTCTGCCCGGAACTGCCGCATATCTCCTGGACAGGATCCACCATCTGATCCTTCCGGTTCTGACCCTGACGATCGCATCAACACCGTCCCGCTATCTCCTGATGCGAAATACCGTCAGCCAGATCACGGATGAAAAATATGTGCTTTATGCAAAAGAACGCGGCTTGTCTGATATGAAAATTAAATTCGGATATATTCTGAAAAATATCGCGCAGCCCTTTGTCACTATGGTCGGCATGAGCGTCAGCACCTGTATTGGCGGTTCCCTGGTGGTGGAAAATGTCTTTTCCATCGGAGGCATGGGACAGTTACTCTCCGAAGCAGTCTATACCTTGGACTATCCGCTGATGCAGGGAATCCTCTTCGTCACAACGGCGATCATGACCATTTCGATCGTACTGACAGATTTGATCTGCATTTTAATTGACCCGAAGGTCAGACTGGGAGGTGGCGAAACATGAAAAAACGCCGGCTTTTGCTGCTGTTCGGCGGCGGACTGTTTCTGATATTTTTGCTGGCAGCCCTGTTTCCGTCAATTTTTACGGACTATGGTCCCAAAGAAATGTTTGGCCCCTGGCTGCCCTCATCGCCGGATCACATTTTGGGGACCAACGCCCTTGGCTATGATATTTTTGCAGAATTAATCTACGGCACCCGGGAAACACTTCTGATCGGCGTATCCAGCAGCATTTTGACGCTGCTTCTTGGCAGCATGATCGGCGTGCTGGCTGCCGGAAAAGGTGCTGCCGGAGGATGTTTGAACGGAGTTATTAATATTTTTATGCTGCTCCCGAAGCTGATCACCATGATCGTGCTGGCCGCGTTTCTCGGCAGCTCCGCCAAACATCTGACGCTCCTGATTGCTGCATTCAGCTGGGTTGGGATCGCGCGAAATGTCCGTGCAAAGGTGCTTCATCTGAATGCCCGGCCTTTTATTGAAAACTGCGTCATCCAGGGCTATGGCAGGACACATATTATTTTCTGCCACATTATTCCCAATCTGTATGATGTTCTTCTTTCACGGTTTCTTCTGGGCGTCAACAGCTGTATCATGATGGAATCCACCTTGAGCTTTTTGGGATTTGGGGATTTATATCACCCTACCTGGGGCACAATGATTAATTTCGCCTATAAACGAGGCGCATTTTTACGGCAGGCATACAGTTATCTTCTCTCCCCGGGTATCTGTATCATGCTCCTGTCACTGTCATTTTATCTGCTCAGTCTGCTTTTTGAATGCAGGCAGACTGCTATTCAGGATTCTTAGGAGGTTATGTGATGCAAAAAGAACTGGAAGCCCTGTGGGAAAAATGTGTGAAATTTCACGGACATAGCTGCGGCGGACTGGCCGTTGGTTTTCAGGCGGTACTGTATGCCTGGGAGCTGCTGGGCGGACAAAGCCGCAGCGAGGATGAAGAACTTGTCTGCGTGGCAGAAACCGATGCCTGTGGCGTCGATGCCGTTCAGGTGCTCACCGGATGCACTGTCGGAAAAGGAAATCTTATTTTCCATATGCAGGGAAAAAATGCTTTTTCTTTTTACCGCCGCAGCGACGGAACCTCTTTCCGCCTGGTACTGCGCTCCACCCCGGAGAAAACAAAGGCCGAACGGCTTGCCTGGCTTATGGACGGCGACTGTCACGAAATGTTCACGGTGAAAGCTGCCCCGGAACAGATGCCGGAAAAAGCGCGCATTTTCAGAAGCTGTACCTGTGCTGTCTGCGGCGAAGGGGTTGCCGAAAATTATGTCCATCTGCAGAATGGAGAACCCGTATGCTCTGCCTGCTATCGTCCATATTCCAGAGGTCTGTGACAAGAATGGCGCCGTCATTTTTGCGCAAAAAAGGAGGAACGTTATTTGCAACGCTCCTCCTTTTTCTTGTTATTACAATAACTTCTCTTCCCACTGTGCCTCTTTAAATCCGATCAACACAAAATCCTCGCCGATCACCAGCGGCCGCTTCACCAGCATGCCGTCTGTCGCCAGAAGCGCATACTTTTCTTCGTCCGTCATGGTCGGAAGCTTATCCTTCAGTCCCAGGTTCTTGTAGATCAGCCCGCTGGTATTGAAAAACTTCTTCAGCTCCACGCCGCTTTTGGCATGCCATGCTTTCAGCTCCTCCACTGTGGGATTATTTTCTTTAATGTGTCTGTCCTCGTAAGCCACACCGTGCGCATCCAGCCATTTTCTGGCTTTCTGGCAGGTGGTGCATTTTGGATATTCCAGAAATATCATGCTTATTCCTCTTCTGCTGCTTCCGTGTCAGCTGCTTCCTCTGTCTCAGCGGTTTCCTCTGCTGCCTCCTCGGTTTCTGCCGCATCCTCAGCCTCAGCTGCGTCTGCGCTTTCCTCAAAAGGAATGACCGCGCCGTTGTAGGTTTCGTTAATGTAGTTCTTGATGTCGTCGGACTTCAGAACATCTACCAGAGCCTGGATTTTTTCGGAATCCTCGTTGCCCTCTTTTACCGCAATGACGTTCACATAGGTTTTTGCCGCCTCAGAATCAGAAGTCTCATAGGTAAGCGCGTCATCCGCTACAGAGAAGCCTGCCTGCAGCGCATAATTTCCGTTCATGACTACATAGGACATTTCTTCGGTATAGCGGGGAACCTGCGCTGCCTCCAGCTCCTGGATCTCCACTTCCACCTTGTACTCCTCAATATCGCGCACCGTGGCCTCCAGACCAACGCCCTCTTTCAGGGTGATGATTCCGTTGTCCTGCAGAAGCAGAAGCGCTCTCGCCTCGTTGGTGGTGTCGTTGGGAACCGCGATAGTGTCTCCGTCTTCGATGTCATCCAGGCTGTCCTTGGTTCCCGGATAAATTCCAAATGGCTCATAGTGGATACCGCCTGCGTTTACCAGGTGTGTGCCTTTTTCTTCATTAAAGCTGTCCAGATAAGGAATGTGCTGGAAGTAGTTTGCATCAAACTCTCCGGCTTCCACTACCTCGTTGGGCAGAATGTAGTCGTCAAAGATCTCCACCTCAAGCTCATAGCCCTTTTCCTCCAGAAGCGGCTTTGCCTGCTCCAGGATCTCTGCGTGGGGAGTGGCGGATGCTGCCACGGTGATCTTTTTGTCATCCTCTGCGCTTACGGTTGCTGCAAGCGCTCCTGTTGCCAGTACTCCAGCCAGTACTGCTGCTGTCAATTTTTTCATAATCATTTCCTCCGTTTTTCTATTCTCTTTTTTATTTTCTTTTATCTAAACGGTTGGCAATCCTGGTGCCCGCCGTCTGGAACAACTGAACCAGAAGAATCAGCAGAACCACTGTGATAAACATAATGTCCGCTTCATAACGGTGATAACCGTAGCGGATCGCCACATCTCCCAGTCCGCCGCCGCCTACTGCGCCGGCCATGGCAGAATAGCCAAGGATGGTTGCCGTTGCAATGGTCGCGCCGTTGATGAGGGAGGTTCTTGCCTCCACCAGCATCACCTTCCACACGATCTGCAGAGTTCCGGCTCCCATGGAGCGCGCCGCCTCAATGACACCGGCGTCCACTTCCTTCAGGGAAGACTCTACCATACGCGCGATAAAGGGTATGGCCGCCACGGTCAGAGAAACCACGGTAGCCGTAGGTCCGTAGGATTTGCCCACAACAAACCTGGTAAAGGGTATGAGCAGGATCAAAAGGATCAAAAACGGAACGCTTCGCACAATATTGGCGATCACATCCAGAATCTTATACAATACCGTATTCGGTTTCAGCCCCTCTTTGTCCGAGATGGTCAGAAGCACTCCCATGGGAAGCCCGAACAGATACCCAAGCGCTGTGGAAAAGATCGTCATATATAAGGTGACAACCGCTTCCTCCGCCAGCATACTCACTAATTCACTGCCCGACATAATCCATCGCCTCCTCCACTGCAAGACCTCTGTCCTCCAGATATTTCATCATAGCCTCCACGTTGGTGCTTTCCGGGGCAAAGCCCAGAATCATCTCGCCTTTGGCCACGCCGCCCACGTTTTTGGTTGCGGCCTTCAAAATATTCACCGGCTCGTGGAACGTAAGTATGAGATTGGAAATCACCGGCTCAAAGGCTGAGTTCTCGGAAAATACAATACGGATCACCTTGCCCTTCTGGATGAGCGGCGCCGGCATGGTAATGCTGGACTTGCTCTCCACGCTTGCTCCCTTGTCCTTGCGGATGATCTCTCTGGCAACTGCAGATTTCGGGTGGGTAAAAATATCGTTCACCGTTCCCTGCTCCACAACCTCGCCCTCGTTCATAATGGCAACCCGGGTGCAGATTTCCCGGACAACGGACATCTGATGTGTGATGATCACAATGGTGATGCCGAATCGTTTGTTAATATTCTGCAGAAGCTCCAGGATCGAAGAAGTGGTCTGCGGATCCAAAGCGCTTGTGGCCTCGTCGCACAGAAGGATCTTCGGGTCAGATGCCAGCGCTCTTGCGATGGCCACCCTCTGCTTCTGTCCGCCGGAAAGCTGCGCCGGATAAGCGTTGGCTTTTTCGCTTAAGCCCACGATCTCCAGAAGCTCCTTGGCCTTCGCCCTGGCCTCCGGCTTTTTCTTTCCCTGGATATACAGGGGAAAACAGATGTTTTCGATAACCGATTTCTGCATCAGCAGATTGAAGTGCTGGAAGATCATCCCAATGCTTTCTCTCTGCTTGCGAAGCTCTTTTTCCGAATAATCCCCAAGGGATTTTCCGTTGATCAATACCCGCCCCTCTGTGGGCTGCTCCAGAAAATTCATACAGCGTACCAGCGTGCTCTTGCCCGCGCCGGACATGCCGATGATTCCGAAAATGTCCCCGGATTCAATGGACAGGCTGACGTTTTTCAGTGCATGTACTGTGCCGTCCTTGGAGGCAAAGCTTTTGCACACGTTTTCAATGACAATTTCAGACATGTCTAATCCTCTTTCCCTTTGTTTTGTCAACATGGATACTATAGCACTTTTTCTTATGTTTGAACAATTCATAAAATTTGCAGCCAGCTATAGCTTTAAACTATAACTGGCCGTTGTTTCTCTGCCACTCACATGGCGCTTTTTCTGCTGCTTTTAAGCTTTCCAATCGCTTCCTCAGCATCCTGTATTCGTTTTCTCTTCCCTGAAACCATTCTTCTCGTATCTCTGCGATCTGATTCAGGCCGATCTTTGCCACCGCTTCCACCGCCGCTTCTTTCTGATTCTGTTTTCTTGGATAAACGGTCTGACAGTTCGCGCCCTCCAATGTATGATACGACTGGAACGACTGATTAAAATCCATTAATGCATGAAGTGAGACAGCCTGATTGGTCCGGTTATCCACCAGAAGCCCCCAGTTCCCCCAGTGGCGGTCTGTATTTCCAACCAGATAGTCCAAAATATTCATCATATAAAAGGAATACGCATCTAACTGTAAAATAAACTCCAGTGCATCGATCTCCCGATTCGCCGCATAAATCTCAAACGCCTCTCTGGACACAATGGAATATTGAGGAGAAGTCATCAGCTCACTGACAGAGACCTTCTCCCCGTCATATGATCCTTCTTTATAAATCACCTGGGGACAGGAAAAACACTGACATACTTTGCTTGCCAGCACTTCGCGTTCCACAGCATCTGCCCCTCCGTCTTTCATCAGCAAAAATCTGTCATTCTTTCGCACCCATGCTTTTGGAAAACAGCCATTGGTAGACAGATCTCTTGCCAGGCTCTTATTTTCTACGGATATCTGCCTTCCCCGCAATGCCACATCTACAAATGCATTGTCCAGGTGATTCTGATACAGGTTCACATCTGCGAATTTTACCTGTTCCTCTGCTTTTTTTACCCAGTAAATATCCGTCAGTGACACGCACCGGTAGATCAGTGCGATCTGCGCGCGCTCGCGGTCCGTCATCGCCTGTGCAGCGCCAATGCTGTTCAGAATCTCTTTCGCATACTTCCTGTCCAGCGTCAGCATACGTGAAGCACACCAAAAATAAAAATTTGTCACATTATTTACAAGCGTATCTATTTCTTCCTCTGTATCGTCCAGATACAGATTGTATGGCATCATCACAGGATCATATATTTCACAATGCCCCTGCGTATCTACTCTGGCAGTTTTCTCCTCTCCGTGCATAATTTCATAAATGATCTTCACATTCTCACCTTCTTTGCTGCTCTTGATCTGCATCCCAAAACCTGCGGCTTCTTCCTACTGCCCAACCGCATCCCGGTATTTCGCCACTTCTTCCAGATACTTCTGCCCCAGCGGGCTGATGGTGGCGCCCTTCCGCGCCAGATACCCGATAGTCATCATCTCGTCCGAATCAAGCTTTACCGCGCAGTAATCGGAACCGTTCAGCTCTTCGCAGATGATGCCCGAGCAGAGGATATATCCGTTCAGCCCCCGCATCAGGTTCAGCACCGTAGCCCGGTCGTCTGCCTTGATGAGCCGCTTGTATTCGTAGGTGCTCAGCACTTCCTCCGCAAAATAAAAGGAATTGTCCGCCCCCTGCTCAAAGGACAGGCAGGGGTATTCCACAAGCTCCTCCAGCGCGATCTTCTCTCTCTCTGCCAGAGGGTGTCCTTTCCACAGATACACATAGACTCCGCACTGCAAAAGCTCATGAAACTCCAGGTTAAACTCGTGGAACAGCTTTTCCAGCACCTTGCGGTTAAAGTCATTCACATAAAGAATACCGATTTCGCTCTTGAAGTTCTTCACATCCTCAATGACCTTCTGGGTTTTTGTCTCGTGAACCGCAAATTCGTACTCATCCATGCCAAACTGCTTCACCAGCTCCACAAACGCGCTCACGGCAAAGGAATAGTGCTGCATGGAAACGCTGAATTTTTTCTTTCCGGATTTTTTCGCCACATATTTGGACTCCATCAGCTCATACTGATCCACCACCTGCTTCGCGTAGCCGATAAACTCCTCCCCCTCCGGGGTCACCCAAACGCCCCGATTGGTGCGGTGGAAAAGCTCCACGCCGATTTCCTCCTCCAGCTCCCGGATCGCCGTGGAAAGGCTGGGCTGGGAAATAAAAAGCTTTCGCGCAGCCTCATTCATGGAGGTGGCCTTCGCCACCGTGATGGCATATCGCAGCTGTGCCAGTGTCATGTTTCGTCCTCCTTTTTAGAAAAAGCAGGAAAAATCCATGCAGACGATTCCTGTCTCCCACATAGATTTCTTCCTGCTGTCACTTATCATTTATTATATCCAAATCCCTGCTTCTCTTCAACCTTTTATTTGTCTGCCCTGCGGTAAATTTTCCCGCCGATCCAGAGCATCGCCGCCCCCGCCAGAACATACACCGCCGGGATCACCTGCCAGGTGGTAAAATAATGGCCGAACAGACTGTAAAGATAGTCGCTGAATACGTTCCAGTATGCCACCATATTGGTAGGAAGCCCGCTCCAAAGCTTTGACAGTACCCGCAGGTAGGCAGGAATGTTTACCACCTGCCCCGCGATCAGGAGCCCTACCAGCAGGGCCATGGGAATGAGGGCGCTTCTGGTCTTTTCCGCCAGAACCGCAAGAAACGCGCCGTGGATCAACGCTGCCGCCACGCTGATTCCCACCATGATCAGAACTGCCTGCCCCACACGCAGATGCCAGGGCGCCAGAGGATCGTGATTCTGTATCTGCGCCCCAAAGCCTTCTGCTCCGTAGATAAAAAACGTGGGGACCGCTGCCACCGCGATCAGCGCCAGAGTCACAGCAATGCTGAAGCTGCATGCGGTAAAAGCCTTGGCTTTATAGAGCATTTTTTTGCCCCTGGGTGTGCACAGGATCAACGCCCGTGTTTTGCGGCTGTGTTCCTCCGAAAAAATCATGGGCACACAGACAGAAACCGCCAGCACCTGCATAACCCCCAGGGTGAGAAACATGTCCATGATGTTCTTCCAGCTTTCACTGTATTCATAGACAAATGGCTTTTGCACCTGTGCGTCCCGGGCGCGAAGCTCCTCTTTTTCTCCCTCTGTGAAATAATCCCGTTCCCAGGACGCCTCCTGATAAGCCCGGCGCATTTCATAAAGCTTTTCTGCCGGAAGATAAATATTGTCCCGCCCTTCGCTTGTAGGGCTCATCTGTACCGCCATGTTCCACAGCTCCTGATAGGGGGCCGCATACTTGTCAAACACCTCCACCGCGGAGACAAAAACGGTTCCCTCTGGAAGCTGTTTGTAGGCCTCCCGGACTTTTTTGAGGTTCTCTTCATTCAGAGGCGTGCCGGAAAGAGCCTTCGCGTAAGCCATGTCCCGCTCATTCATCTCCCAGGTGCCCTCCACCCGCTGCCCATCCACATACACGCCGCCTATGAGGGGCGCAACCGCGGAAAAGACTGTCAGTGTCAGCATGACCGCCAGCGTGATCCACACCATGCGCCGTTTAAAAAGCTTTTTATACTCAAAACCCACCAACGTCCAAAACTCGCTCATACGTGCTCCTCCTCAAATTCTTCCAGATAAAAATGCTCCAAATCCCCGTCAATTTCCTCTCTGGAGCCGGAAAAAATCAGCTGTCCATTCTTCATCAGAAGAATCCTGTCTGCAATTTTGTCGATATCCGATACAATATGCGTAGAAAGAATCACAATATTTTTCTTTCCCAGCTCTGCGATAAGCTCCCGGAAGCGCACCCGCTCCTTGGGGTCAAGCCCTGCGGTGGGCTCATCCAGGATAATGAGCTTTGGGTTCCCCAGAAGCGCCTGCGCAATGCCAAGCCTCTGCTTCATGCCGCCGGAATACGTGCGGATCTTTTTCTTTTCCATCTCCGTAAGCCCCACCAGCGCAATGAGCTCCCTGCTCCGTTTTTTTGCCCTGCTTTTTGTCATCCCTTTCAGAACGCCCATATAGACAAGAAAATCAAGTCCTGTAAAATTGGGATAATATCCAAAATCCTGCGGCAGATACCCGAGCACCCGCCGATATTCCTCCATGGAGGCATCCATGCCGTCAAAGGTCACCGTTCCCCCTGTGGGCTTCAGGATTCCGCAGATCATACGCATCAGTGTGGTTTTTCCTGCTCCGTTGGAGCCCAGAAGGCCATAGACTCCGGGGCCCATGGTGATAGAAAACCGGTCCACGGCAATTTTGTTTTTGTACTGCTTTGTCAGTCTGTCTATGATAAGTTCCATGTGTATTCCTCCGCCTGTTTTACTGTCTTGCACCATTCATTTCCCACCAGGACCAGAAGCGCCAGAAGCAAAAGCTCCCAGGGAACGGCGGATGTCATCTTCTCCGCCGTCATCCCGGTCAGATACGCTGTCACTCCCAGAACACTCACCAGAGCCGTGACGCCCACGCTGGTATAAAGTGCGTCCCGCCCCCTGCACCTTCTCTGGATCCAAAGGTTCAAAAAAGCCGAAAGCAGATATGGAATCAGGAGAAACACTCCGGCCTGCACCGCTGTTCCCCGGCCAAGCCCCCAGATAAGAGGCGCGCCAAGAAGAAGCCCGGCCAGATTGAGAATCCCCAGAAAACCTGCTCTGGCAAGCCAGACTGCCCGCAGGGAAAAAGGCGCGGCCAGCTCCAGCTCATCCATTCCCCACCTTCGGGAGCGCGCGCCCTCCGCCGCGGCCAGCATGGCCAGAAAAGGAACGCAGGCCGCCGCTGACCAGAGCATTTCCTCATCCAGACGCGCTGCGCCTTCCATCAGAACCAGTATCAGAGCAAACACCCCAACCGACGCCGCAATCACACCTTTGTGAATATAACCCGCCTGAATGAAAAAAAATCGTATGGCAGAAATCTCCGGCTCTCCCAACTCTCGGAGAAACAGGTCTCTCTCTTTGGGAGCCGGAACCTGATAAAACGCTTTTAATTCCCGCACCAGTTGTTTTTGTTGTTCTCTCTTCAAAATCCGTCCTCCTCTCCCAGGATCCCGCCCAGCTTACTGAGAATGTGTTTCAGTCTGCGCCTCACCGCAAACCGGGACTGACCGGTCAGCTGCGCCATGACTCCCATCGGAGTCTCATTGACATACCGCAGAAAGATCAGCTCCTGCTCCTCTTCCGAAAGCGCCCTTAACGCCTCCTGAAGCGACTGCGAAACCACCAGCCTCTGCGCTATGTCTTCCTCCTGCGCTTCTGCTTCTCCGGATAAAGGCAGGCATTCCTTTTTTCGGTAATGATCCATACATTTGCTGCGCGCAATGGTGTAAAGGTACGAAAGCTCCCGGCCCATATCCCGATAGGTGCCGCTCTCCAGAAACGCGAGAAAGGTCTCCTGTGTGGCGTCCTCCGCAGCCTGGCGGTTTTGAAGCTTCATATAACAGTAGCGGTATATACAGTCATACCGCTCTTCCAGATCCACAGACAACTGCCCTCCCCCTTTCTTGCTTTTGGTAAACTGCTTTCACTTATTATAACGGACAAGGGAGGTCGGATGTGCGGAAAATTTTTCTGTATAACAGTCGCCCCCACCCGTAAAACGGGCAGGGGCGATCAAGGACCAGATGCCTTTTCCCTTTATTTTTTATTTATGCAATCTGAACATCACGGTAAGGAATGAGTTTGGCCTGTGCCGGACCATTCGCTCTGTAAGTAACGTCGGTTCCCCACCAGATGGAGGTGGCTCCGTACCATGCGGTACCTACCATATCCCGCTCCCCGATGATTCCTGCCGCAAGAGCTGCGTTGGTAAGCGAAGAATTGTAAACGATCCGAATGGTATTGGTTCCATCCTGCAGATATTCTCCCACATCCACAACCGGTTTATCCCAGTTGATTCCGCCGGTATAGGATACTCTGCCTTCCGTTCCCTCATAAGCCACTTCTTCCCCGTTTTCATTGTATACGGTTCCTTCAACGGTCACGGGTTTTTTGGTCGGATTCTGGCTTTCTGCACCGTTGACTCTCACGCCATTGATCTCAACTGTCATGCTTTGGTCAAGCGTATCGCCGAAGTCAATATATGCGCCGTCTGCCTTTGTGGAATCCCACTCAAATTCTGCGGTATAAACGCCGGTACCGGAAACTTCTTTTCCAACCTCAGGAATATTGTCCCAGGTCGTCAGCGTATCCAGTTTGATTCCTGGGATTTCTGTTTTCCTGGTCTCTGTCAGCTTGTTCTCTGTTGTGACATCCCCAATTTTTTCAACCGAAGACAATACCTGGTCGCCGGCCGTCCATGAGGTGACATCCAATGTCCAGCCAGTGATATCAGATGCAGCAGCGACTTCCTCAACCTCGGAAGAAACGTTGTTTCCATTGTTCAGCTCTGTTTCATAGGTTCCGGCTTCTGTCACACGGATAACCGGTCCATTGTCGCTCATGTAGGAGGACTCTGCAGTTGTGGATTTGATGGTATTGTCTTTTTCCTGGTCTGCTGCCTCAAAGGCATACAGCGCAATATTGCCGTAATCCAGATCAATCGTAAATACTGTATTTCCATCCTCATAGCTGTAATCTGCAAGCTCTGTTACTTCGCCGGAATAAGAATCGATCATATACGGGATATACTGACCTTCTATTTTCATTTCCGTCGTACAATTCAATCCATGATCTTCTGTTTTCACTTCTTCTTTGGAGCTGTACTGGTGATAATCGTTCGGGCAGTAGTTGTATGCGTACAGGTATCTGTTTCCTTCTTCATCTTCACGGGTCTGTGTGAGAATCTGATGGTTTTCTTCCTCAAAGCCTGCATACGGAGTTACCCCAAGCTCCAGAAGTTTTTCGTAAACATCGTCGTCATAAGCGCCGGTCTCTGCTTTTCTGTAATTGATCTTTTCATCATTTACAGCCGCTACCCGGACATTTTCCAGACCTTTCATCTCATCCATGATATCGCTGAGCTTATTGCCTTTGCTGCTGACATCACTTGTAAAGGTGCTGATCTGGGCCGCATTCTCAAGGATGACAACCGGCATTCCCTGTTTTGCAAGCTCAAGGATGGTTTCTGCTCCATCCGGATCCATCCAGTCCTGATAAATTACAAGCGCTTTGTATCCGGCGCCCTCAAGCGTACCGGTCTCGGCATTGTATTCCACCTTTGTCACTTCACCCGGCATTGCAACGTAATCGCTGTCGTCGCTGCGGTCGATCGTGAGAAGGTCCGGGCTTACATAATCGTACGTATATCCGTGATCCTGAAGCTCTGTGGGACGATATTCCACACCTTCATGGGCATACTGCCAGTTTTTGGATTTCTGAGAATAGGAACCATCTTCTGCATAGGTTCTCATACCCTGCGTCCAGCTGTTATGGATAAAACCAATGTCTGTACGGGATTTTCCGGTCTGCATCAGCTTCTGGATACGTCCGATGTGTGCATTGAATTCATCATAATTTGCATAAGAAGGCTCGCGGTTGCCCCAGCGATAGAAGTCTCCGCTTCCGCTGACATATCCCGGCCACTCACTGTTTCCATAACCATATTCAGAGGTCCAGATATGCCATACAACCCTCTGGAATCCCACGGCATACTGCGAATAGATCTCATCCAGCAGTCTCTGGAAGGACTGACTGTAACTGCTTTCGTTTCCTCCTGTCTCTGTGGAAAGCACCTTATTCTGCAGCTTTGCTCCTGCGGTGTGCAGGCGGAGGATATCTGCCTGATTGTACTGGTTCAGGTTCTCTGCCTCCGGATAATCCACATATGCGGAAGGCTCTGTGATCTCCACTGCTTTTCCATAGGAAATCTGCGCTCTGGTCTTGATGCCGAAGCTGTTAAGCCACTCCTTTAAGGGCTGCAGCATCCGTTCCTCATAGAGCTGGGTCATAACGTCCTGCCAGTCGTTTACAATCTGCTCACGAAGGGTAAGATTATCATATTCGTCACTGGAGCTCAGCATATAGGTCGCCATATTCTGTTCTCCGAAAATGAAATCGTTCACACCGTTCATGTCATAATAGGTGTTCAGGCTGAATTCAAAGCCGCTGCCGATACCGCTGACCATGATGATATAGGGCATTGGATCATAGCCTTTGATTTCCTGGAATTTTTCCACCGCGTCTTCGCACCACCAGGTAAAGCCGTCGCCATAGGTGAGCTCCAGAGAATCCATAAACAGCTGTACATCGCCTTTTTTGATCTTCTCAACCAGCTCCGGATCGCTTAAATAATGCTCTTCCCAGAATTTCTTCAGCGCTTCTACGCCCCGCTCGTCAAAATAGTTGGTTGTATAGCAGGGCTCCACGCCAGGCGCATAACTGTTGTAGGCACCCTGACTCCAGGTCGCGATGATCTGATACTCGCCATCTCCTTCCGGAGCCGTCCAGGTCACCGTATAATCTTTCGCATCGCTGCCCTGTGTCACAAAATCTTCGTGTGTCTCATCTCTTCTGTCCCAGAGCTTTACGGCAGAGCCATATTCAATGGTTGTCCTGTCCGTTCCGTCGTCGGTTTTTCCCACTTTATATGCGTAGACTGTGTTCAGCTCCGTATTCTCCTGGGGTGTTGCCGGAAGCTGAACGGCTCCTGAATAGGTCTCCCCTGCTTTTACTGTCATCGGTTTTTCCACATCGGAAATCGCCAGAACCTGAAGTGCCTCCTGGCTGGCCGGGTCGATACTGGATGCCGGGACATTGGATGTTGCCCAGTTGGTACCGGAGGTCAGATACACTCCCATGCCAAGGTCCAGAAGCTTGTTCATCACCAAATTCCATTTGTGCGCCCACATCTCAGATCCGTACGCATAGGTGGCGTCGTCTGCTGCCTCGTCACTCTGCATACATAACTCAACGCCGCGGAATCCCCCGTCATACAACGCCTGGATTTCGTCCAAAAGCACCTCATCCGTATTGGAGGCCTCTCCAAGCCACCATCGCACATCCGAACTGTACACACGGTCCGGGTCTGTGTAATTGCTTTCCAGCATCTCTTTAAAAGAGCTGTCGGTTTCTGCCATAACCGGAAGGGCAGAAAATACAGCAGATGAAATCATCAGGGCGCTCAATAAGCCAGCTACCATCTTCTTTTTCATTGCTTTCTCCTTTCATTCCTGTGCATTTTGTACTTATCATGCACGTTTTGTTGGTGTCATTTATTATATATGACCTTGAAAATGAAATCATTGACGAAAAGGAATCCAATTTATAACCTATTTGCCCAAAAATGCCTGTCAAAAAAGTCTTTAAATCAGCCCAAAATATGGTAATATAAAATTCTACAGAAATTTAACGGAAAGTTTTCTGCAAATTACAAAATCAGGAAACGGGGACATCACATGAAAACCATCGATGAAATTATTTCAGACATAAAAAAAGACTATGCGCAGCCGGAGCACCAAAACAAAATGAAATTCTACGCCCAGAGAGCGCTGTCGGAGTTAAAAGATCATAATTATTACACCGTCACTCCCCGTGGAGGGGAGGGCGCTGTCTTTTATCCCTTTGATGTCTCTCTTCACGAAAATACGCTGACACACCCTGCGCCTTTCCATAACCATAACTTTTTTGAACTGGTCTATGTATATAAGGGAAGCTGCATTAACGTCTCCTCCAGAATAGAGTCACATATGCAGGAAAAAGACCTTCTGTTCATGACTCCCGATACCCTTCATTATCTGAAAGCCCCCAGCGACTCCAGCGTTATCTTTAATTTTCTGATCACCAAGGACGTATTTCAGCAATCCATGTTTTCGCTTATGTCCAACGACGTCCTGTCAAATTTTGTGATCAGCTATTTTTACCAGTTTCAAAAATCCGTAGATTTCCTGATTTTAAACCGAACCGAGGACTCTCCCATCTATGGGATCCTGCACCGGCTGATCCAGGAATATTATCAGCCTCAGCCCGGATACGAAAAAATTCTGGAAGCAGGACTGATCGAGGTTTTTCTGTATATGTCCAGGATCCTGTCCAGCCAGTTTACTCCCTCCGACCAGCTTCCCACTTCCCAGTTTCTGAGCAGTATCATTCTATATATACAGAAAAACTATTCCACAGTGACCTTGAAAGAAGTGGCTTATACCTTTGGCTATACAGAAAAATACATTTCCCGCTGCATGAAGAAGGAGCTGAACACCAGTTTTTCTGACTTCATAAAAGACATCCGTCTGAATCATGCAGCGCAGTATCTTTCCAAAACAACCATGTCCGTAGAACAGGTTGCGCAAATGGTGGGATATCAGAACATGACGT
The DNA here is from genome assembly GCA_937893675.1 of uncultured Blautia sp. Taxonomy (GTDB): domain Bacteria; phylum Bacillota; class Clostridia; order Lachnospirales; family Lachnospiraceae; genus Blautia_A. The sequence continues at coordinate 73,322 of CALBGI010000056.1, read as the reverse complement.
ATTTTTATTCCATTTTCCGCAGCAAATTTCAGATGTCTCCCAAGGAGTATCGGCTGCAAAAAACCTCCTTTTCCGTAACAAACCCTTAAACGCAAAAAGCTGCCGCTTTGCGATTTTTCAAATCGTGAAAGCGACAGCTTTTCCTAATATGTGTGTAATATGGAATGAATTTAAGATCTTCTCTTTTTTCGCGCCATGACTACGCTCTGGATGACCAGGAACAAACACAGCATAGCTGCGATGGTAATGCCGGTCCACCATGCCTGGTCGAGACCTGCGGAGGAGACGATATTCTGAATAGTGCTCAGGGAGAGCACGCCGAACAGGGTTCCAATGACATTTCCCACACCACCGGTCAACATCGTACCGCCGATGATGGAGGAGGCAATGGCGTTCATCTCCATACCGCTGGCATGGGACGCCGAGCCGGACCCTACGTGAAGGAAATACACAAAGCCTGCGATTCCCGCCAGCACGCCGCAGAGAAGCTGCGCCATAAAGCGCTGTCTCTTTACATTGATTCCCAGCATCAGCGCGCTCTGCTGATTTCCGCCCACAGCATAGAAGCCGCGGCCAAATTTTGTCCAGCGAAGCACACAGAACAGAAGGATCACCACCAGGATCGCCACGATCACGCCGATTTCCACATACGCGTTGACATATTTGCCAAGCTTGTTCACAGAGCCCATGCCGGGAACCGGGATACGGGTCATTTTGAGGGCGACAAAATCCTCATTGGCTACATTAAACGGATTGGTATGCACTATGGTCGTCATACCTCTGGCAAAAAACATACCTGCCAGGGTTACGATAAAGGGCTGAATATCCAGGTACGCCACCAGAAAGCCCTGCACCAGGCCGAATGCAACGCCAATGCCAAGGGAAATGAGGATTGCGCCGAACACATTTCCATCCTGGTAGTCCAGATAAACCGCACAGCACATGCTCACCAGAGCAACCACGCCGCCCACGGAAATGTCAATTCCACCGGTGATCATCACAAGACTCAGTCCGCAGGCGGTAATGATCAGCGCAGCCTGCGCGTTCAGGATATTGAAAAACGTCTGCGGCTTTAAAAATCCCTCTCCCAGAAATAGCATCGCTCCCGCATACATGAGAACAAAAACAATGACGGTAATGCTCAGAAGCAGATTGGTATCCGAAAGATCTTTTATTCTGTTTTTCATCTCAGCCAACCTCCTTTGCCTGCGGTCTTAATTTTTTTCCAAGAGCGCCCAGCTTCTCGTGAACCTTCGGCGCACTCAGCACAACCAGAACAATGACAACGACTGCCTTGTACGCGGAGAGCGCATCGGACTGTACGTTGAATTTGTACAGGGTTGTCGTAAGGAACTGGATCACATAGGCCCCCATGATGGAAGCTGCCATGTTGAATTTGCCTCCGCTCAAAGCATTTCCGCCCAGAGCAACTGCCAGAATGGCATCCATCTCGATATCCTTTGCAATGACGGAGTAGTTGATGGAGGAAAGCCGGCTCACTTTGATGAGCGCCGCTACCGCCACGCAGACTCCCAGGATCACAAAGCTCAGAAACTTGATAAACTGCGGATTCAGACCGTTAAGTCTGGAGGAGCTTCCATTGATGCCCACCGCCTGTGTGTAAAGTCCAAGGGTGGTAAATTTCAGAAGAAGCACCGTGACGATAATGCAGACAGCTGCAATAAAAAACGGAGTCGGAATGGGAATTCCCGGAATAAAGCCGCCAAAGTATGTAAACGTTTCGTCATTTACAATGGGAAGCTCATTGTTGTTGATCCATGCCGCAATGGATCGTCCTGCGGTAAAGAGGATCAAGGTCGCTACCATGGGCTGGATCTTGAAGTAGGCAACCAGAGTTCCGTTGAAGGCGCCGCAGAGCATGCCTGCCAGACAGGCTACCAGAAATCCCACGATAATGGGAGCCTGCAGCTCATCGGGTCGGGAGTTGCTTCCACACAGCACCCGCAGAAGCGCGGAGCCCGCAATGGCAATGGTCGCGCCCACACTGATGTCCTGTCCGCCGGAAGCCGCCGTTACCAGCGTCATGCCAATGGCAAGGATCGCAAGTTCAGAACCGTAGTCCAGAATGGTGATCAGATATCCGGACAGAACCGGATCTCCGGCGCTGTTATACCCCAAAGTAATTTTGAAGAAGCCCGGATCCATGATCAGATTAAAAACCGCCAGCAGCAACAGCGCCACAATGGGGATAAATATCTGTTTTCGTATAAGCTCCGAAAAAAATCCGGATACGCTTTTTTTCTTTGTATTCTCCATTATTCCTTGTCACCTCCGGCAATGGTTGACATGATCTTGTTCTGTGTCAAATCCGCCTCCGAAAGCTCGCCCACAACGCGGCGGTCTCTCATGACGATCAGGCGGGAGCAGGTGCGCAGCATCTCATCTGTTTCCGAAGAGATAAAGGTTACGCTCATTCCCTCAGAAGCAAGCTTCAGTACCAGTTTCTGTATTTCAATCTTGGTTCCCACGTCAATTCCCCGGGTCGGCTCATCCAGGATCAGATATTCCGGATGCGTCAGAAGCCAGCGGCCCAGAATCACCTTCTGCTGGTTTCCGCCGGACAGAGACTTGATGGGCGTATCCGCGGAAGCTGTCTTGATCTCCAGAAGCTTTATATACTCGTCCGCGAGTTTGTTTGCCTCAGCCTTGGAAATCGGATGGAAAAATCCGCGCAGCACCTGCAGCGCAAGGATCAGATTATCCCGAACGGAAAGGTCTCCCACAATTCCATCTACCTTGCGGTCCTCCGGAAGATAGGCAATTCCCTGTTTCATGGCGTCAAGCGGCTTTGCGATTTTAATTTTTCTGCCGTTTTTCTTCATTGTTCCGGCGATCACGCGGTCTGCCCCGAAAATCGCACGGACGCATTCGCTCCGTCCGGAACCAAGAAGCCCGGTAAAACCATTGACCTCTCCCTTTTTCACAGAGAAATCAAAGGGCCGGATACCTGCGTCGCTTTGCAGTCCTTCCGCCTCAAATATGGGTGTGTCGCTCTCGTTGTGATATACCTGGCTTTCATCCCGGATATCCGACATATCATCCAGCTCCTTGCCGAGCATCTTTGCGACCAGCTTCACTCTGGGAAGATCCTTGATCTCATATTCTCCCACAAGCTTTCCGTCCCGGAGAACTGTGATCTTATCGCACACCTCGTATACCTGATCCAAAAAATGGGTAACAAAAATAATACCTACGCCGCGGGCTTTCAGCTCCCGCATCAGTCCGAACAGCTTCTCAACCTCACTCTCATCCAGGGAGGAGGTGGGCTCGTCCAGGATCAGAACCTTACAGTCCATATCCACAGCCCGCGCAATGGCAACCATCTGCTGAATTGCAATGGAGCAGGTGGAAAGCTGCTGCGTTGCCTTTGCGGGAATATCCAGGGATCTGAGGATCCTGTCTGCTCCTGCATTCATCTTTTTCCAGTTCTGTCCAACACCTTTTCCCCTGCCGATATACATGTTTTCCGCAACCGAGAGATTGGGACAGAGGGTAATCTCCTGATATACGGTACTGATGCCAAGCCGCTGCGCGTCCTGCGGGGAACGGATAACTGCCGCCTTGTCTGTTCCCTTGAGAAAAATATCGCCCGCATCCTTTTCGTAGACGCCGGTCAGTACCTTGATAAGCGTTGATTTTCCGGCTCCATTCTCCCCCATCAGAGCGTGGATCTCGCCCTCGCACAGAGTAAAATCCACATTCTGCAACGCGCGCACTCCGGGAAAGCTTTTGGATATGTTTCGCATTTCCAATACTGCGTTTTCTTTCACCAGTGCATTCTCCTTTTCTTTTCCTTTTATTTCTTATTTCAAAACAGGCGCGGCGCCTGCGTACAAACTTTTCTTACGCCGCGCTGCGCCTCCCTGTAATTGTCAGATTCCGTAATTGTCTACGTCTTCCTGGGTGATCGTTGCCGCATCAAATCCTTTTTCATCCAGGATGATAACCTTCTCTTCTACTTCCTCTCCTGCTTCCAGAGTCTTGATGACCTCGTCAATGTAGGAAGCCTGGAACGGGTTGCACTGTCCGTCGTAGTTCCAGTTGCCTGCAAGAACCTCTTCCAGCGCCCATTTGTTGCAGTCAAAGCCCATAACGATAACGTCGCCGTCTACCCCGTGGGAAATGTTTGCTTTGTCAAGGGCTGCCACAGCGCCTTTTGCCATGTCGTCATTCTCTGCATAGATCACGTTGAACTCTGTGCCTGCGTCGATTACAGACTGGACGATCTGCTGTGCTTTTTCAGCGTTCCACTCTGCGGTCTGCTGTGTAACGATATTCCAGGAATCCTCTGCCGCTACTTTTTCATCCAGAGCACCTGTCCGGCCTTTCTGTGCTGCGGATCCCATAACGCCCTGAATGTGGATGATGTTGTACTCCTCAAGACCCTGGTCAGCCAGCCAGGTCACTGCAGTCTCGCCTTCTTTTGCCATATCGGAAACAATTGATGCTGCGTAAAGGCTCTCGTCTGCGTCAATGGTACGGTCAAAAAGAATTACCGGAATTCCTTCCATCTCTGCATCTGCCAGTACGGAATCCCAGCCGGCGGTGTCTGCCGCAGAAAGAAGAAGATAGTCTACGCCGTCCTGAATGAATTTCTGAGCAGCTGTGATCTGCTCATCATTCTTTAAGCTGTATGCGAAAGAAGCATCATAGCCGTTTTCCTCTGTAAACATCTCTTTCATGTCTTTGTCGTTTGCGGTGCGGTATCCGGACTCATTTGGGTCGTTGTTGATGATACCAACCTTGATCAGATCGCCTTCCTCTGCCGATACAACTGCTGCGCTTCCCATCACTCCTGCTGCCATTGCAGATGCAATTAATACGGATACAACCTTTTTCTTCATTTTGTTTCCTCCCTTTTCTAAAAATTTGTTTCGTTGTGGGATTTGTGTTCCCTGTGATTTCATCATAGCAGTGCTCCCTTTTTAGGTCAACGCGAAACTCCCTGTATTTCTGCGGTTTGTCAGTTCTTTACAATACAAATTTTACATGATAAAATCATATTTAAATACAACTTTTATGACCAGTGGGATTTTTTCAGGAAAACGTAGAAATTCTTAAGAAACCACGCCTTTTTTCCGCAAAAATCCCTATTTTCCTGCATTGCCCTGCTATTGTGCAACCTTTCCTTTTTCCGTCAGAAGGTTCAATTTTTTCATCCTGTTTTTTGATTTTTTTAAGGTACTTTTTTGTGAGACAAACGAAATCTAAAAAAATCCATATCAATTTTTTATATTTTATCCTAAATATTTTCCGGAGGACAATCCTATGGCGATCAAGTACAAATGGCTGGCCCAGAAGCTTACTGCGTTAGCCGAAGCAAACCTGAAAAACGGTGTGACAAAACTCCCCACAGAAGCCGAACTCTGCAGACGATACCGGGTCAGCCGCCAGACCGTCCGCCAGGCGCTTTCTCTTCTGGCTGACCAGGGGATCGTAACCAGCAGACAGGGCAGCGGAACCTATCTCACCGGCCGCTTTGCCGCCCCGTCGGACAATCTGGTGGAAATCCTCGTTACCAGCGACCAGGATTACCTCTATCCGCAGGCTCTCCACGATATCCAAAAGCGCCTTTCCGAACATGGCTTTTCCTCCCATGTTTCCTTCACAGACAATCGTGTTTTTGCAGAGCGGGAGATTCTCACACAGCTCCTCTCCCACCCGCCCAGAGGACTCCTGGCAGAATCCTGCAAAAGCGCTCTCCCCAGTCCTAATGCAGAGCTTTATCGAGCGCTTGTCAAAAAGGGCACTGCCCTCGTATTCCTCTTTTCCCCCTGTCCCGGACTTTCGGATATCCCCTGTGTCAAGGACGACAATGCCGGCGGAAGCGCAATGCTGGTGCGGCATCTGGCTGCTCAGGGGCATCGGGCGATCGCCGGCATCTTCAAGCGGGATGATATACAGGGCATAGAGCGGTTTTCCGGATTTTCAGAAGCGATGACGGAGCTTTCTCTTCCGCTCCCCGATGAGCGAATCGGCTGGTACGGCGCTTCGGAGCTTTCCCGTCTCAAAAACCAGGATACCGGATTTCTCGATATTTTTGCCCGGGAGGTCCTTAAAGACTGTACTGCCGTCGTCTGCTACAACGACTTTCTCGCCTACCATCTCATCGGCACCTTAACCCGCCGCGGAAAACGTCTTCCGGAGGAAATCGCCGTGGCAGCCTTTGACAACACGTATCTCAGCAGCCGTGAGCGCCTGCCCTTTACCACGCTCACCCACGAGCCCCATGAAATGGGCCTGCGCGCTGCCGAGCTTATGCTGAAACGATTAAAGGGACTTCCCGCGCAGTCGCAGGAAGTCCCCTGGGAAATTCTGATCAGACAGAGCACCCGGAGCCAATTCCGTCCATCCTAGCCTTTTTTTCCGCCCCGGTACTCTCTCGGGCTTACGCCCTGTGTTTTTTTAAACACGAAGCTGAAATAATGCGGGTCCTTATACCCTACTTCAGCCGCGATCTCACCGGAGGATCTGTCCGTTGTGCGCAAAAGCTTTTTGGCCTTTTCTATCCGTTTTCCGGTGACATATTCAATAAACGTTTTCTGCATACTCTGACTGAAGATCGCGCTTAAATAATTGGCGCTCACTTTGACCTGCTCCGCCACATGATTCAGCGACAGGTCCTCATTGGAATAGTTTTCATCAATGTACTCCAAAACCTTCCGAAGTGTTTTTCCGCTCTGGTAGCTGCTTTCCTTATCCCGAAGGGAAATTCCCGCCTCAAGAGCATCCGCAAAATAATCCGCCACTTCCTCCGGCTTCATATTCATATCCCGTTTTCCAAGCCGTTCCTCATATGCTTCCCGGGAGGCGCCCAGACTCTGGACGTAGGCTGTGACGGTAAACCGGATATTGAGCACCACATAATCCCGGAACATGCGGGATTTCAGCGGCTCCCGGATCCCCTGCAGATAGGTCTCCACGAACTCCTGGATCTCATTGGGACTGCCCTTTGACAGAAAATCCCGGATGATCTCCGGATCCATTTTGGAGGAATCCACATTTTCCAGCTTCTGCTGCTCCCCTTCTCCGGTCTGCCCTGCAAGGGTCTCCCCGGTGAGGATGTGTGTGCCCGGAGTGAGGAAACGGGCAGCAAAACAGTGGTTGGCGCTCCGGTAGCACTGGGGCAGCATGGACAGCCGTTCTACCGGATCCCCGGCAGCCGCATACCATTCTATCCTCTCCTGCTCCGGCTGGCAGATGCTGCGGATGTGCAAAAGAGCCTTCTCCGTCAGCGCACTCATCTGCTCTGCATCCGATTTTATCAGAACCCCGTGGCAATTTACGTTCCAGCGAAAAAGGATGTACTGGGGATGGCGGAGAAAATAATGCAGAACCTCTTCCTGTCTGCCCATAAAACGCTCCGCGCCGGCCTCGCTCCACACGCCTTCCTTCTCGGAAAGATGAATGAGGAGCAGATTATAGCAGGGGCTGTTAAGCTCAATAGACCGCTTTGCCGCCTCCTCATAAATCTCCGTGACAGAGAGCTTTCCCTCAAAAATCTTCTCAAAAAACCGTCTTCGCGAAAGCTGCTCATATTCATACATTTCATTTTGAAACTGCGTCTGATAGTCCTCCTGCTCCATATCCTGCTCAATCTTTTCCTTCAGCTCCAGGAGTACCTTGCGCAGCGTCATACGGGTAATGGGCTTTAACAGGTACTGCTCCACGCCTACCTCGATCGCCTTGCGCGCATAATCGAAATCGTCGTGACCGCTGATAATGATGATTCTGGTTTTGGGAAATTCCCCGTGTACGATCTTGCTCAGGGAGAGGCCGTCCATAAAGGGCATCTTGATATCTGTGATCAGCACATCCGGTCTGGTTTTCCGGATCAGAGGCAGCGCCATTTCTCCGTCCGCCGCATCTCCCACCAAAGTGAATCCGTACTGCTCCCAGGGAATTTTGTTCCGGAGCCCCTCCCGAATCACGCTTTCATCTTCCACTAAAAATACTTTTAACATCTTTTTTCTCCTGTCAATATGTTCTGTTGTCAAGAAAATCGCCCACATTTTCCTGTGTAAAAATCTCCTCAGACACATAGTAAGCCCGTTCTACCGGTTCTTCTGCCTCCATTTTCTGTATGACCTCTTCTATATACGCCCCCTGCTCGGGATTGCACTCAATGTCCACATTGATCACGCCCGCAGCCACCTGCTCCAGCGCCTTGTGTACCGCGTCAAAGGAAATCACGATCACGTCCCCGTCCACACCTGTGGTTTTTCCCGCATTTTCCAGAGCCTCCAGGGCTCCCAGCGTCATATCGTCATTCTGGGAAACCACCACATCAATATCCGGATGCCGGAGCAGCATTCCTTCCATGACCTCTTTGCCCTTGGCTGTGGTAAACTGACCGTCCAGCTGCTCGAGAATTTTCCAGTTTTCGTGCTTTTCTGCCACACTGTCAAACCCTTCCGTTCTTCCCAGGGTTGAGGTTCCGCCCTCCGTCCCCTGAAGGACCACAATGTGAATATCCTCCTCCTGGCGATCCTGCTCCTTCAAATATTCCTCCAGCCATTGTCCGGCCCGTCTTCCCTCCTCCTCAAAATCAGATCCCACGCGGGTCGTGTAAAGGGTTTCATCCTCCACCTTTACGTCTCTGTCCATGAGAATTACCGGAATGCCCGCTTCCTTTGCCTCCTGCAGCACGGTGTCCCAGCCCTCCTCCATGATGGGCGAAAACACGATGTAATCTACCTGCTGCGATATAAAGCTCCGTATGGCTTTTATCTGATTTTCCTGCTTTTGTCTTGCATTTTCAAAAATCAGAAAATATCCGTTTTCCTTGGTAAACGCCCGCTGGATGGAAGCGGTATGGGCTGTCCGCCACACAGACTCGCTTCCCAGCTGGGATACCCCCACCACCACAAGACTGTCATCGTCCGGGGGAACCATATCTTCTGCCACCGCCTGTGACTCCTGCGGCGTAAACGCTGCCTGGCAGCCCCCCAGAAGCCCTGCCGCTCCGGCAAGCATCAGAAGAACCTTCCCTCTTTTTCCAGGCTTCCTCATCCGTCTGCCCATTTCTCTGTCTCCTTTGCCTTTATATTTCTTTTTCCTGCGCCAAAACAGCAGGGATCGTCACCTCCACAATCGTTCCCTTTCCCTTTTGTGAAGAAATTTTCATTCCGTACTCTGTGCCGAAGTACATGCGAATGCGCTCGTTGACATTGGCGAGGCCAAATCCCTTTTCCGTTTCCTGGCAGGGGCGGGATATTTCTTTCCGGAGCTCCACAAGCTCCTCCTCATCCATGCCGACTCCGTTGTCCTGCACGGTAAGACGGATAACCGCTCCGTCCCGCTCGCCGTGCACATGGATATATCCCTTTGCCCGTTTATATTTGATTCCATGGTAAAGCGCGTTCTCCACCAGAGGCTGCAGCGTCAGCTTGGGGATCTCAAATTCATAAAGGCTTTTGTCTATCTGTACCTCATATTCCATGATGTCATGATAGCGCACCTCCTGAATCTCCAGATAGCTGCTGATATGCTGTTCTTCCTCCCGTATGGTAATAAATTCCCGCCCCTTGCTGAGTACCAGGCGGAAAAAATCAGACAGCGTTACAACCATATTTACTGCTTTGTCTGTTTCCTCCGCTTCGATCAGCCACACGATGGTATCCAGCGTATTGTAAAGAAAATGAGGATTGATCTGCTCCTGCAGAAGGCGAAGATCGGCTTTTCGCATTTTTCGCTCGTCTTCCTTGACCTTATCCACAAGCGCCTGCATATTTCCGGCCATATTGTTGAAGGCGCCGGCCAGCGCTGCGATCTCATCGTTGGAGCGAATCGAGGCTCTCGCCTGAAAGTCTCCCCTGGATACTTTTTCCGTTGCCACATAAAGCTCCCGGACAGGCCTTAAAATACCGGATACGATCAAAAGCGTCTGCACCACAACCACCAGCACTACTGCGCCGATAATCACACTGCATACAATGATAAACTTGTTAATCTGCGCATTCAAGTTGTTGTTGATCTGTTCCATACTCCGCGTCTGGTAATAGATATAATACTGGATGTCATCCTGTATCAGCTCCGTCAGAATGTATATGTTATTATCCAGCTCCTCGATATTTTCATCATACTGTCCTCCTGCGGCCACACTTTCCACGATATCATCCACTCTTTTTTCCAGAGTGCTGATGTTCCGCAGAAGACTTTCCAGCCACATACGGCTTTCTTCTCCCGTGGTAATATCCATCAGGTCTGTAAACGTACTCCTGAGGTCTTCGATCAGCGCGTACGGATCCTTCAGGGTTTCTTCCTTGGAAATATTTTCAAATTCCACATAGCCCACTACAAGCTTGTAAAGGCTCTCATCCATTTCTTCCTTAAAGCTCAGATTATAATTATTGGCTATGGTCAGATTACTCACGATTTTGTCATAGGCTTTGCTGTAGTTGCCCATGGAAACCAGCAGATATACCAGCAGTACGAGAAACGGCAGCGCCGCTGCAGCCGCAAGAAGCAAAATCTTGTTTCTTATGGAAAACCCGGTCTTTCTCCCGGCGCCATCTCTGTACAAAAAGCCGTCCTTTTTCATGTGCTTCTTCTCCGTTTCCCCCGGGATTTTCCCGAAAAATCTTGTCCCTCTGTTCATGCAGAGACCTTCCCTGCCAGGGCTGCTTTTATTCTACTACAGACAGCGCCTGATTTCCAGCTCTTCTCCTTGTCCCGATCCCGGCGCCCTGGCGTCTTTACAGAAAAAAGGAGCAGCTCAAAAGGCTTTCCGGGCACTTTGAGCTGCTCCTCTTTTCTCTTTTTACAACGATACTTCTTTTTCTTTCCGGCTCCTTCCCGTCAGCAAAAGCGCGCTGGTCAGCGCCGTAAAGGGCGCAACGGTCACCAAGCCGAAGCTTCCCACCACGGTATCCAGAATTTCCGCTGACACATATTTGTAATTAAAAATATGGTCAATGGGGGTTCCCTGCGCCATAAAGGTCATCAGCAGCGCGATATATCCGCCGGAGTAGGCCAAAAGCAGCGTTGTCGTCATGGTTCCCATGGCAGCGCGCCCCACATTCATACCTGAACGGGCAGCCTCCCGCCAGCCGATTTCCGGCTTTTTCTGGATTACCTCATTGACCGCAGACGTGATATCCACCGCCAGATCCATCATGGCGCCGGAGGCGCCGATAAAAATGCCGCTCATAAAAATCCGGGTAAGGTTCAGATCCTGATACCCCGCATACAGAAGGCTTTCCGAGTATGCCATGACCGCGCCGTGGATCTGAAATAAATCGGTGAACACGCAGCCCATAATGCAGGTCACAAGCACGCCCAGAAGTGCGCCGCTGCTGGCTGCCAGGGTCTTTTTGTCCCAGCCGTACACCAGAAAAATGATCAGCACGGTCAAAAAAGCCGTAATGGCAATCCCGCACCAGATCGGATTGATCCCCTTCAGAAAGGCCGGAACCATGATTTTCCATATGGTGAGCACAGTGATGATAAAGGAATACACTGCCCTTAAACCTACGCGTCCTGCAAACAGCACCAGGAGCAGCACAAACAGCCCCGCGAGCAGAAGCTCTTTGTCTATCCGAAAATGGTCTGTCATGGTAATGGACAGAATTTCCCCGTCCTTATGGCTTATCACCACCTGCGCCACATCGCCGGTCTCATATATCTTGTCCGATTCCAGGGAACCGCTGAGCATGTTCACCGCCCGCGCTTCCTGACCTTTAAACTTTCCGTCCAGAACCTTTACCTGGCAATACTGCTCTCCGGACTGGATCAGACCGTTGTTGATCACCCGGCTTTCATCCGTGGACAGAACCTTTACCCGCACCCGCTCTGTATCCTTGTAAATAGCAGCATCCTCATAGCCCGTGGGAAGGACCATGAGGATGACAATGAGCAGGAGCGCCAGCAAAGAAACCGAGTTCTTTCTAAGCTTTTCCATCATTTGCGCTGCCCCTTACTGTACACCTGTCAGTGCTGCCATTTTGTTGTAAATATCGGTGTTGTCGTAATATCCGCCGAACGCCTCCTGACCGGCTCCCATGGCAAATACTTCTACCGGAAGACCGGTGTGCGCATAGGAAGAAAAGCTGATGCCGGATTTGTTGTTGAGAATATGGGTGATCGTAACGGTAAGGGGTTCGTAGCTTCCGTACAGGAGGTATTCTTCCTGACTGAATTCTTCTTCCTCTCCGGTGCGGGACATGGTTTCCTCGTATGCAGCTTTCAGTTTTTCGTACTCGTAGTCTGTCATCACCAGCGTTCCCTCTGCTTCACTCTCCGGATGCTCGTCCTTGCTGTCCGCCTGATTGGTCGATTCCGCACCCTCTGCTGCCGGCGCCTGAAGTCCGAAAAGCTCTGTGATATCTGTCATAACAGTGTCAAAATCTGTCTTGTTTTCTTTGTATCCTGTTACATAGTCAGAATCAAATTTTGCATAGGAAATCTTCTGATTGGAAAGGTTGGTAAGGAAGGTATCGTAATCTGTTCCGGCAAATCCAAGGGACAGACCGCCGGTCTCATGGTCTCCTGTCACGAGGATCAGCGTTTCTTGGGGATGCTCGGTGTAAAATTCCACGGCTTTTCCCACAGCTTCGTCAAGTGCAACCGTATCTGTAATGGATGCTGCCGCATCGTTTGCATGGCAGGCCCAGTCAATCTTTCCGCCCTCTACCATCATGAAGAAACCGTTTTCATTATCCAGAACCTCAATTCCCTTTTCCACGTAATCTGCCAGAGCCCACTCGCCCTCTTCCAGATCCATGTCATAGCTCATGGAATCGCCGTCTGCCAAAGTCTCATCAATGACGATCGCCTTGCCGTCCTCTGCGGTGAGCGCCTCTGCCTCCGCCTGTGTCTTAACTACCTTGTAGCCCGCCTCCTGTGCCAGCTCGTAGAGATCTTTTTGATCCCCTTCTTCGCCGGTTGGGCTCAAAAGACCGCCGCCTGCAAAATAATCGAAACCGCTGTTCACCATTTCTTCACCGATCTCATAGTAATTGCTTCTGGATGCCTGATGCGCATAAAAAGCTGCCGGAGTCGCATGGTTTAAGTTTACAGAGGAAAGTACGCCGATCTTGTAACCCAGTTGCTCTTTCAGCTTCTCCGCGATCGTCTCGTAGGTAGTCTCCATGTCCTCGGCAACATTGATGGTTCCGCTGTAGGTCTTGTGGCCTGTGGAAATGGAGGTTGCCGTGGATGCGGAATCCGGGCAGAAGGAAGTGCTGTCATAGGTCTGCGCAGAGCCTGCCACCGGGAAATTCATCATGTTCAGTTTATTTTCACTGGTAAGAATCTCATCCCCGTCATCTTCCATTGCATTCAGGTAATAATTTGTGCTCTGGATCTGAGGATAGCTCATTCCGTCGCCAATAAACAGAAAAATATATTTCGGCGCAGTCACGGCCTCCTCTGCTGCCATTGCCGGCAGTGCGGTCCCGGCTGTCATCATTGCTGCCAGTAATAAAGCGCTGATTCTTTTTGCTTTCATAAATTCTTGTTCTCCTTCTTCTCTTAAATTTTCAGAAATTGTTTTTGACAAGAACGATTATAACAATGCATTATGAAAACCGCCGCCGCATTTTGGTTAAATATGGGTTAAACTTTTTGGGGGAATGTAAACAAAGCTGAAGATGGCATTGAAGTCCGTGCAGAAGAAGATAAACGTAACTAAACGAAAAAACCACTTGACCGTGAATCAATCCTCATGGTCAAGTGGTTTTATTTAGTCTTCAGCAAAATACTCTTCAAACAATTCTTTTAAATGGTTTTCCCAGTATTCCCATCCGTGTTCTCCTGCAGCCTCCCGGTAAGTCACCGAAACTCCCGATTCTGCAAGGGCCTTCTGAAATTCCCGGTTTTGCGCCAGCAGAAAGTCCTCTGTCCCACAGGAAATCGTAATCTGCAGAGGAAATTTGTTCTTTAGGCGTTCATCCTTCAAAAGCTCTGCCGGATTTTCCTCCTGCGGAATCTTAAGCGCTTCTCCAAAGATTGCCCGTTCTTCTCCAGCGATCAGGTAGCTTTCCGGAATATCCCGAAGCGCCTTTTCCGGATGGACCACCGGTGAAAAAGCCATACATTTGCGATACAGGGAATCCGGCGAAAGCACTGCCTTCAGAGCTCCCAGACCGCCTGCTGAATTTCCTGCGATCACGGTATTCTTTCCGTTCAGCTCACACCCCAGCAGGCCTTTCATGACCCGGGGTATTTCCTTTATAAGCATTCGGCGATATTTTCCCCCGTACTTCATATCGCAGTAACAGCTGCGGTGCCCCTCCGGGCAAAAAACAGTGACACCGTACTCTTCTGCCAGACGGTAAAGATTCGTTTTCAATATCCAGGCATTGCTGTTGTCCATAAGTCCATGGAGCAAAATCAGATATTTCTCCTGCGCTTCTTCTTTCTGATTCTCAAAAGGACGGATGCAGGTAAAATGTACCTCCTGCAGAAGCTCCTCCGAAAAATAACTTCCCTGTAAAAATGCCATCGGTTTTTCCTCTTTTATTTTGCGTCGTCGCCCATTACTTCTTCATAATTGCTTGCATCAATCATAGTTGCGCTGAAGGGATATACGCCGAATTCGCCGCCTTCTTCAATGTAATCGCTGTAAGGCATGATGTCCTTCTCGATCCAGTCCATTGCTGCGTTTGCGGCAAGTTGTCCGTCAAGAGCCGGATCAATGTACGCCGTAGCTTTGAAACAGGAGAAATCTTTTTTGAACTCGTCCTTCGCAAGATATCCACCAACACCGATAACGATAGCGTCTTTATCAACACTCGCCTGCTCAAGCGCTCTGGTTGCTCCCTGTGCGCCTTCATCGTTCGGTGCAGTTACCAGCCAGGTTTTGATTTCCGGATGCGCGGTAATGGTAGCTGCTGCTACGTTAAAGCCTTCATCGGAAGTTCCGTCATAGTCTGCCTCGATGATTTTATCTTCCGGGAAATCACTGATCAGCTCTGTAAATTTGTCCACTGCGCCTTCCGAACGCGGAACACAGGAGGAAACCTCAGACATCGTCATGCAAAGGTATCCTACTTCGGAATAGTCTTCGTTAATCTTGTTCTCGGTCACATAATTTGCAAGATATTCACCGATTCCCTGTCCAACTCTGTAGGCATCCAGCTCCAGAGACGGTGCAAGATGCTTTCCGTTCTCGTCGATCAGGCCATCATCGTCTGCCATAACCTTGATTCCGGCCTCTTTGCATCTTTCCACAGTGATCTGGCTCAGCTTCTGGTCCGGAGGGCATACGATAAGCACATCTACATCCTGGGAAATCGCGGTATCCAGCGCTGTCATATATTTGTCCGGGCTCATGGCGCAGTCGTACATGATAACGTCCTTGGCACCTCTCTCTTTTGCAGTCTCCAGCATTGCGTTTGAGGTTCCGACAAACCATTCCTGGGAAAGGTCCTTGCAGATAAACGCCAGGGTGGGCGCCTCTTCCTCCGCAAAAACATTCACCGTCATTGTGCCTGCCATTGCTGCTGCCAGTAACGTTGCGATAATTCTTTTTTTCATGTTCATTTCCTCCTTGAACTTTTCATATTTAAAGCTTTCGCTTTTTTACATATTTTTCCTGCCTTTACCGGTTTCTGAAATCCCGCAAAGCTTCATACATTGCCACCAGATTCTCCGCCGGCACATTGGCGACAATGTTGTGAATTGCCGCAAATACATATCCTCCGCCCCTGGAGAATATTTCCAGACGCTCTGTTGCCTGATCGTAGACTTCTTTGGCCGTTCCTCTTGGAAGCGTCACCTGCGTGTCAATACCGCCGCCCCAGAACACGATCCTGTCCCCATAGGTATCTTTCAGAAACTTGGCGTCCATGCCTTTTGCAGAGCACTGTACCGGATTCAGAATATCCACTCCCATATCAATGAAATCCGGTATCAGATCCGCAACTGCCCCGCAGCTGTGGTAAAAAGTCTTCCACTCTGTGTTTTCGTGAATCCAGTCATTGACTTTTTTATAGTAAGGCTTATAAAGTTTCCGGAAAATATCCGCGGACTGCATCAGCCCATTCTGGGTTCCAAAATCCGTTCCGCTCACCCAGATGGTCTGTATTCTGTCGCCCACCGCCTGACGGTAAAGCTCCAGATTTTTCAGCATGACCTCTGTCTGCATCCGGAAAATCGCCTCCAGATACTCCGGATAAAGCACATGCGCCATCAGCCAGTCTTCCATGCTTCGAATACCTTTGGGAT
Organism: uncultured Blautia sp.; assembly: GCA_937893675.1. Classification (GTDB taxonomy): domain Bacteria; phylum Bacillota; class Clostridia; order Lachnospirales; family Lachnospiraceae; genus Blautia_A. The sequence continues at coordinate 57,131 of CALBGI010000056.1, read as the reverse complement.
GCTTCAAAAACGGCCCGGGAATCTCGGCCGCATCGCCGAGCCCCATGCCTCCCAGCACCCCCATAACTGCAAAATCGCTGTTATCATAAAGGCGTCGGGACTCTTTTTCCCAATGAATACAGTCTTCCTCTGTTTTTACCTGAAAAGAATCCTTATAATCCTCAATGGGTGTAAGATTGTCTTCATCATATTCCCCAGCCCTGTCAATACCGTCAAAGAAAGAGCCGCCCTGGGGCATGTGAGCGCTGTAGGGAGCCGTCCTGTCCCCGCATGGATAAACCAGAGTATTTCCTCTCTCGTCCACATCATACGCAAAATCCTCTGTCATCAGCACCGGTGTACCGTCCGGCATATTCCACGGCTTTGTCACCGGGCCGCTGGTTCCGAACATGGTCCCTCTGTTCCACAGCGGAACGACATCTGCGCCTGTCTTTTCCAGCAGGTCAAGCTCCACTTCCCCCAGAAGCTGATAGGGCTCGCAGATTTTCAATGGGTGCTGAGGAAGCCCAAAGGCCTCTCTCAGATGATATAACGAGCTTGCGTTAATCCCGGTCTGTCCACAGCCTCCCAAATCCATGGGAACCTTATCCGGCTCCCGGTGATTGATCGCCGCCAGAACCCGTTCTCTTGAGTTCATATGGCATTCCCCTTTCTGCACACATGCCTATTTCCGTTTTCTGTTCCTGATAAAATCAAAGGACAGCGCTGCGATAAGTAAAAGTCCTCTGGAAACCGTCTGCCAGAAAGAAGGCACATTCAGCATCATCAGACCATTGTTAAAGCTCTGCATAATGATAAGGCCGATGACAGCACCTCCCAGGGTTCCCACACCGCCGCTCATGGCTACGCCGCCAAGGACAACTGCAGTCACCGCATCAAACTCAAGCCCTTCTGCCGCTGTCGGCTGACCGGAGCTCATACGTCCTGCCTGAAGAATTCCGCCAAGCGCTGCAAGAGCGGAGGCTGCCATATAAATTTTCATTCTCACTTTCTGGGCATTGATACCAGCCAGACGCGCCGCGTTTGCATTACCTCCCACCATATAGACGCTTCTTCCGAATCTGGTGCGGTTGAGAATCACAATGGCAATGGCAAAGAAAATAATACAGATCAGAACCGGATAAGGAATCACGCCGAAAAGACGTCCTGTTCCGAGTTTCAGAAATGCGCTGTCAGTTACAAATACCGCTTTTCCATCACAGATGATGTATGCAAGTCCGCGGAAAATAGACATGGCTGCCAGTGTCGCAATAAACGGCTCCAGCTTCAGCTTGTTTACCAGCGTGGCGTTCATAAAACCGATAAAAAGGCCAAACGCCATGACAAGAAGTATGGCTATGACAAGAGGAATCCCCTTTGTCAAAAGAATGGATACCAGCACGCCGGAAAAAGCAGCTACGGAGCCCGGGGACAGATCCACATGTCCGACGATCAGAAGATAACATTCTCCGATCACCACCAGACCCACAATTGCAGAAGAAATAGCAATATTCCGGATATTTGCAACAGAAATAAACTTGTTTCCTGTCAGGACGCTGAATACCACAACGATAATGGCAAGGGCGATCAGCAATCCCAGCTTATCTGATTTTAAAAACTTTTTACTCTTTTCTTTCATGATTTCCTCCTAACATATCTGCCATGGCAAGAGTCAGGATTTTTTCATCGGTGGCTTCTTCCCGTTTCACTTCACCGGTGACACGTCCCTGGCACATTACCACAATTCTGTCACACACACCCATAACCTCCGGAAGTTCCGAGGAGACTACGATCACACCCAACCCCTGTTTTGCCAGATTACAGATAATCTGGTAAATCTCAGACTTGGAGCCTACGTCGATCCCCTTTGTCGGCTCGTCCAGGATCAGAACCTTCGGATTGGCAGCCAGCCACCGGGCCAGAATCACCTTTTGCTGATTTCCTCCGGAAAGCTCTCCGATCGGCTTTTCGATACCGGGTGTTTTTACATTCAAATCTCTGACACCCTTTTCTGCAATTTCCTGCTCTTTCTTAAAATCAAAAAAGCCTTTGGGTGACAGTTCTTTTAGGATTGCCATGGTGATATTGTTGGCAATGGAGCGTCTCGCCACAATGCCCTGTTCCTTGCGATCCTCCGGACACAGGCCGATGCCCAGGGCAATGGCGTCCTCCGGCTGCAGGATCTTCGCTTCTTTTCCGTCCACCAGGATCCGTCCGCTTTTCCTCTGGTCTGCCCCAAAGATCAGCCGCATGGTTTCTGTTCTTCCCGCGCCTACCAGGCCGGCAAATCCCAGAACCTCTCCTGCGTGAAGCTGAAAGCTTACTTCTTTTACATTCTCTGCCACAAGCTTGTCTGCTTCCAGTACCACAGGACCGATCTTATCGTTTCTGTCGAGATTTTTGAAGATATCTCCCAAATCTCTTCCCACCATCTTTTTTACGATTTCTTTTTCGTTTGTGCTGGCAGTGGCAATCTGCTCTACAAACTGCCCGTCCTTCAAAATGACAACCTGATCGGTAATCTGAAAAATCTCCTTCATGCGGTGAGATACATAGAGGATCACGATTCCTTTTTGCTTCAGCTGATTGATAATCTCAAACAGTGTTTCAATCTCCGCGTCGGACAAAGCAGCCGACGGCTCATCAAATGCGATAATCTTCGGATTTCTCCGGTAAGATTTCATGATTTCCACCATTTGCTGATGTGCAACTGACAGGTCGCGGACTCTGTCCCCCGCCTTAAAGGGAAGCTTGAATTCGTCAATGATCTCCTGCGCCATTTTATTGAGCTTCCGATAGTCCAAAAGTCCTGCTTTTCCTTTTGGGAGTTCCTCCATAAACAGGTTTTCTGCTACACTCAGATAGGGTATGATCTGACGTTCCTGATAAATGATACTGACACCGGCTGCGATGGCTTCCTGCGGTGTCTTAAAATGGCATTCTTTTCCATCCATGAGATATTGACCGCCGTCCGGCTGATAATCTCCGTTGAGGATCTTCAAAAGCGTGCTTTTTCCGGCTCCATTTTCCCCAACAAGGGCTGTCACTTCTCCGCCTTTTGCTGTGAAACTGACTTGATTCAGGGCCAGTACTCCGGGAAATGACTTCGTAATCCCCCGAAATTCCAATACTCCGCTCAAGTCCTCACCCCCTTCTTTTTCTCTTTTGATAAATAGTACCCTTCTTTTTCAGTAATTTCTATCAAAGTAATTCATTTTTTATCAATACAATTAACTTATTCTGTAATTTCAAACTATTTTCTCGCAAAATATGGTATAAATATAGAAGTTATCTCTAAAATACCCGGAGGAATTTCTTATGCCCCAGTTAAAAATACCTAAAATAAAAAATATCAGCACCCGTTTTATGCTGATGTTTCTTACAATTACCGTCATTATTTTTATGGTGTTTTCCCTGATCATCAGCTCTCTCTTCTCAGATAAGCTGACCGAGGAGCTGAATATGGTATCCAGCCAGCAGCTGGAATTTGCCAGCTCGATCATGGACAGCGCTATTGAGGAAATCCGAAGCTATCATTTTGCCCTGAACAAAGATCCCAAGATCCAGGAAGCCATGCGGGAGCTGACAGAAAACCCGGATGCGCCGGAGTTTTCGGAGCTTCAAAATACACTGAAAAAGGCGATCAGCAATCTGAGCAAGGGAAGTCTCAACATCCGTTCTTCCTTTGCGATCACCAAGGACGGCGAAATTCTGGATCCCCTTTATAACCAGGATACCTATGAGTGGCTGGTAGATGAAAATCCGGAATTTGACCGTTTTCTGGATTCTCAGCTTACCCTGCGCCTTTCTTCTCCTAACAGCTTTCCCTTTCATAACAATGAGCCGGATTCCCATCATCTGAATTCTACCATTACCTGTTTCGGCCATTTGTATAATACGCTTACTTATGAAAATATGGGCTATGTGGCCATCAATATCAACCGCCAGAGCCTGTTCAAGGATATGGAAGACGTGTTCCGAGACACGTTTGCAAGCTTTTATGTCATAGATGAAAATCAAAAGGTTATCTATTCCAATCCGACGGATCAGGCTCCCACCCCGGAACTCCAGCAGCTTTTTTCGGAAGCCTATCCCTCCCAGGGCAAGCAGGTTCAGATTGACGGCACCGCTTATATGGGGTATTCCAGCACCATCAGCCATTATCCAAAATGGAAGATCCTCGGCTTTGTTGATTACAGAGAAATTTATCAGCCTATCCGCAACATTTTTTATACCATGTTTCTGGTATTCTTCCTTTTGATTCTTTTTGCTGCCATTACCCACTATTATCTGGCGCAGCGCATTACCGTCCCGATCCGGGCGTTAAAGGACGCCATGCGCACTGTCCGCAAAGGAAACTGGCCTGCCCCGCTTCCTGTCACACGGGAAGATGAAATCTCAGAAATTCTGGATGGCTTCAACAAAATGAATCTGTCCCTGCAGAAAAAAACCGCCCAGATCCAGGCGCAGCAGGAACAGGTACGAAAAAACGAAGTGGCTCTGGTTCAGTCCCAGCTGGATCTTCTGGAATCTCAGATAAATCCCCACTTCATCCACAATACACTAAACACCATGAAATATCTGGCAAAGCTGGCCCATGCGGAAAAGCTGGAAAACCTCATCGTCTCCTTCAACGCCCTTTTGCGCACCAGTATGTCTACAGACAATCTGATGATTCCACTGAGCGAAGAGGTGGAAAACCTTTACCACTATATGGATATCCAAAAAGAACGGTATGATTTTCCCATTGATTTCCAGTGTGACATTTCCTCCGAAGCCTGCAGCGTGCCTCTGCCCAAGCTCATTCTGCAGCCTCTGGTAGAAAACTCTCTCTTCCACGGAATCGCCCCCAACGACGGCGGCACCATATGTGTGAAAGCAAGCGTTGCGGACGGACGCCTCTGGGTCACCGTATGGGACAACGGCACCGGAATTCAAAAATCCAGACTGGCGATCCTGGAACAGCGCCTTCAGCCGTCTGCCCGCGGCTACGGAGGTATCGGTATCGGCAATGTGAATGAACGTCTTGTTTTAAGTTACGGCGCAAGCAGCCATCTGGTGATCGAAAGCGAACCTGGAGAAAATACTTCCTTCAGCTTCAGCATTCCAATTTAAAGTTAATTACTTTGAGGGAATCTTAACTGTATTGATAGAAAAAGGAGACGCTGCTCCCTATAATGTATATAACATTTATATTGCAAAGAGGAGGACTCGGATATGACAAAACGTGAAACCGTTATTGCAGCGTTAAAGCATCAGGAAACCCCCATTGTCCCTTATCATATGGAGTTCACACAGCAGGCACTTGACCAGCTGGTTGCGTACACCAGGCATCCGAACATTGAAGAAGAAATCGGCAGTTATCTCCACTACATCCAGTATTGGGGGTGGCCTGCGGAAATTCCCGGACGTCCTGGATATTTTCAGGATGAATTTGGTGTCATCTGGAACCGCAACGGTGCAGACAAGGATATCGGAATCGTAGACAACTGTCTGATCGAGGATATCGAAGACTATGATTATATCTTTCCCCAGTGCGATGAAGCAAGGCTTCGCAAAGAGTACGAACAGCTGGTCGCTTCCAAAAACGGCCGCTTCACCTTTGCAGGTTTTGGTTTCTCCATGTTTGAACGCGCCTGGTCCCTCATGGGAATGGAAAACGTTCTCTGCAGCATGATCACCAATCCTGAAGAAATGGAAGAACTCTTCCGGAAAATCGGAGATTATTTCCTGCACCTCGTAGACATCGCTTTGGAATATGACATTGACGGCGTGTATTTCGGAGACGACTGGGGACAGCAAAAAGGGCTGATCATGGGGCCGGAACACTGGTGTCATTTCATCAAACCGCAAATGGCCCGCCTCTATAGACGGGTAAAAGAAAAAGGAAAATTTGTGCTCCAGCACTCCTGCGGAGACTGCCACGAAATTTTCCCGGATCTTATCGAAATCGGCCTGGATTGTTATCAGACATTTCAGCCGGAGGTCTATGATATCCGGCTCATGAAAGAGCTTTACGGCGATAAACTGGCCTTCTGGGGCGGTGTCTCCACACAGCAGTGTCTGCCCTATGCCAGCCCGGAAGAGGTGAAAAAAGAAGCCGCGCGCATTGTACATGCCCTCCGAAAAGGGGGCGGTCTGATCATTGCCCCAACACATGCTCTGGCTTTTGATGTTCCCCCGGAAAACATTCTGGCCCTTGCAGAAGCATTCCAGAACCAGGAGAAATATTTTTAAGCATCATGACACCAGGGCCAAAAGATTATATTCCGAAAGAAAGGATTGAGTTCATGAAAACAGTAATGCTGGTGGACGATGAACGTCCGGCAAGAGAACTACTGAAAATGCTGATCGACTGGAAAAAAGCCGGATTTGAAATCCTGTGGGAAGCCCGCAACGGGAAACAGGCACTGGAACAGTATCTGGAGAAACGACCCGATTTGATCATTACGGACGTGCAAATGCCGGTAATGGATGGTCTGGAACTGTTAAAAAATGTAAAAGAACTATGCCCGTCACAGCCTGTGATCATTTTGAGCTGTCACGAAAATTTTTCTTACGCTAAACAGGCATTGAAATACGGTGTTATGGATTATCTCATCAAAGATGCGCTCACTGACGAGGTTCTCTTAAGCCTTCTGGAACAGCTGCACAGTGAAGAAAACACAGGTTCTCCCAAAGAGGATATCTCTGCCCAAAGTCCCGGAATCCTCTCCTTCCTCTTGTCCGACAGGGAAAATCTTGCCGCAGACGCCCTGGAACCTTTTCTCAGAGAAGGAAATGAATTCTTCTGCTGTGCCTGCAGGCTGGAAGGTTTCTCCGGACTTCCATCCGAATGGGCTGACCTGACAGTGGAGCTTCAATCCTGCTTAAACGAAACAACTGGCGGAGACGTTTGTCTTTACCGCCAGCACTGCCTGGTGATTTTATGTTTCATGAAATGCCGCAGCAGCAAAATGGATGCGTTTAACAGCCGCTTCCAAAGTCTTCGCCTGATTCGGCAAAAGCTTGAGCTTCTCACCGGCTGCAGCGTCTCCATTGGCGTAAGCAGCCAAAGCCGAACCGCGCAACACCTGAAAATCGCTTTTGAGGAATCTCTTTCCGCATTGGAAAGCAAAATATTCCAGGGAATCGGAAAAACGCTCTATTACAATCCTCAGTATAACCGGAATCAGTCTTTCCAGATAGATACCCTGAACAACCAGTTCCAAAATATCAGAAATGCAGTGGACGCTCTGGACGAAACCCTTCTGCGCAAAGAACTTTCCCAGATATACAGCAAAGGGCTTTCCGGCATCATGCATTACAATTATCTGAGCTATGTCAATGCAATCCTCATAGACATCTTAATGGATGCCTGCCGAAAGCGAAAGGTGCCTTATGAGCTTATATTCAACAGTGACTCTCTGGAGCTGGATGTTTTTGACCGTATGAATACGGTGGACAATATTTATCAGTGGTTTCAGGACTGTTTTTTTCGGCTGTTTCGTGCCTCCGGGATTGACAGCAGCAACTACAGTCCCCGGGTGCGAAAGATCATTGACTATATTCACGAAAATTATCAGCAGGATATCAGCCTGGAATCCATTGCCGATACCTTCTGGATCCACAAAGTGTATCTTGCCAAAATCTTCAAACAGGAAACCGGAAAATGTGTGAATGAATACATTCGCTGTGTGCGCATTGAAAAAGCCAAGGAGCTTTTGGCACAGGAAAATATCAAGATCAACGAAATCGTAAATGCCACCGGCTTTAACAATCCGCAAAGCTTTTATACACTGTTCAAAAAGTATGTTGGAATGAAACCGGGGGAATACCGGGAGCAGCTCCTCAATCCATAAACTCTCCCACATTCTCCTTTGTCACCTTTTCATAGGGCAGATAAATATACTTTTCATTTTCAAAAGCAAAGTCCGGAATCTCTTCTCCTTCGGCCAGTGCCACCGCCAGTTTTGCCATGGCTTGTGCCTGGCCGTCTTTGTCATTATATACCGTGCCTGCCATGCGGCCGTCCAGGACCGCTTCCAGCCCCGCCTCCGTGCCGTCGATCCCAAAAAATACCGGCAGAGAGGTTTCCGTAAAATTCAGCTTTTCGTAGGCATCCAGCGCTCCGAGCGCCATATCGTCATTGTTTGCCAGCACCAGTTCAATCTTGTCCGAAAATTCTCCGATCAGCTGTGTCATACGGTTTTGCGCCTGCGCTCTGCTCCAGTTAGCAATATCGTAGCTTAATTTTTCCAGCATAATGCCGCTCTTCTTCATAGCCTCCACCGCATTTTCCGTTCGGATGATGGAATCCTGATGCCCAAGCTCCCCTTCCAGAACCACATACTGAATCTTTCCGTCCCGGTTTCGGTCGATTCCGCTGTCTGCCTGGATGGCTGCCGCAGCCAGCTCCCCCTGCATCATGCCGGACTGCTTTGCGTAAGCGCCCACATAGTAAAGCCTGTTCCACTGGAGCATATCCTCTGAAACCGGTTCCCGGTTAAAGAAAATGATGGGAACCTCCTGCTCTCTGGCAAGGTCAATAATCTCCGAAGGGTCTGTTCTGTCCACCAGATTTACGCACAGTACATTGCAGCCATAGCGGATCAGCTCCCGGATCTGGTCATTCTGCGTTCTCTGCATTCCTGCTGCATCCATAACGGTCACGGTTACAGACCGCTCCTCTGTCTGATACTCTGCCAGCTGCTCTTTCAGGCTTTCTACCAGAGTCCCGATAAATGTGTCACTCTCATCATAGCACGCCACGCCAACCTGTATCTTGGCTGTATCTTCCTGCGTTCTTCCGCAGCCGCACAAAAAACTCAGACCCGTCACGGCTGCTGCCGCCAGCATTCGTTTTTTCTTCATGGCGCACCCCCTTTCCCTCTCACTGATTCATGGTAAAAAGAAGCTCCTGATTTTCTTCACTAAAAAGCTCCTCACGGCTGAGCACAGTATAATCCACCTGGCTGCTCTTCATTTTGTAAAAAGGACTGTGAAGTTTCTTTGCCGTCTCCGTCAGGCTTTTGTATCCCCGGTTAAAGTCATCCGGCACCACTACCTTCTGCACATCCCCCATGTCCAGATAATACACTGCCTCTGTGGAATTTCCGATGCCGTAAACCAGGGCTCCCTTCAGATTATTTGCGGCCGAGGCCTCCCCGGCTGCCGTAAGGCTCTCGTCATCCAGCGCTGTCACAAAATCCACCGGCTGCTGTTCTTTCGGCAGAGTCTTTTCCTGCTTCAGTATTTTTCCGGAAAAGCTCCAGACAATATCCGCTCCTGTCCCGGAAATCGCCTCCCGAAATCCCGCTTCCCGTTTTAAAATACTCTCCGTTTTTTCCTCCGGCAGGAGAAGCCCTATCGTCTTTCCCGAAAGCTTTCCGCCGCTGTCCATGAGCAGTTCCTCAGCCAGCGCCTCTCCCATCGCATAATTATCCGGTCCCGTCACCGGGATTTTGGCAAAATCCACCTCTCCTCCCGGACTTTCCACCAGCATTAAGGGAACATCCTTTCCAACTGCCTTCTGAAGCTTTTCAAGGTTCACTCCATGTGCCGGCTGGAGAATCACTGCATCCGCGCCGTTTGTGATCTCCTGCTCTGCCAGCTGCTCCTCTGCCGCCGCATCCAGAGGCTCTTCCGCGCTCACCACAACAAGCTCCACTCCGGCGTCCTCGGCAGCTTCCCGAAGCCCGTATTTGAACGCAGCCCACCGGCTGGAGCCGGAATCCTGAATGACAGCCGCAATCCGGTCCGGCTCCTTTCCGTTTTTTTCCCAGAGCATGAGAAAAGCCACCAGAACCAGAAGCCCCGCCAGAACCGCTTCTGTCAGGATAAATATTTTCTTGCTATTTTTCATTGCCCTCTCCCTGCTCTTCCCATTTTTTCCGTCCAAGAGCTGTGCCGTTTTCCAGCATTTTTCGATTCTCCTCCGTAAACAGAATGGCCGGAATACGGATGAATACCGTGGTTCCCTCATCCGGCTCGCTTTCAATGCAAAGCCCGTACTCTTTTCCAAACAGGATTTGAATCCGTTGATTCACATTCACCAGACCTACTCCGGATCCGTGCTTGTGCACCCGCTCACTGTCCGTAAGCAGAAGCGCCACCTCTTCCTCCGGGATTCCAATCCCGTTGTCCTGCACCGAAAGAACCACGTCGCCGTCACACATCCTGCCGGTCACTGTGATCTCTCCGTCATCCATGCCCCGCACACCGTAGTTAATGGCGTTTTCCAGAAGGGGCTGCAGAACCAGCTTTACAATACAGCAGGATCTGACCGCGTCCTCCACATCAAAGCGCAGAGTAAAGGAATCCCGGCTGCGGAGCTTCTGGATATTCATGTAGCACTGGGCATGCTGCAGCTCATCCTCCACCCGGATCACCGTATATCCCTTGGAAAGGCTGATGCGGAAAAAGCGGGCAAGCTGCGTGATCATATACGCTGCCTCATCGTTTTTCTCGCCCTCGATCATCCATGTAATGGAATCCAGCGTATTGTACAGAAAGTGCGGATTGATCTGGCTCTGCAGTGCGTCCAGCTCGCTTTTGCGCCGTTCGTTCTGTTCCCACACAATATCCGCCATAAGATGCTCAATTTTTTCATAGGACTTCTGGATAGAATACCCCAGATGGCGGATTTCCTGGGAGCCCCCGATGTAAATTTCCGGTCTTGCCCCTGCCTCATATTCCAAAACCGAGGCATTCAGCTTCAAAATGGGGCGGGAAATCCGCACGGAGACGATCCGGCTGATGATCACAAGCATCATCGCCATGAGAAGAAGTATCATTGCGATAAAATATCGGACGTTGATCATACCGTGGGTGAACATGGCGTCCGGCAGAACTCCCACCAGCTTCCACCCGGTGTAGCTGATCGTATTTACAACCACCGTCCGGTTTTCGCCGTCAAACGTCTCCTCATAAATCCCGTCCTTATACGAGGCCGCAATCCGGTTATTTTCCCGGCCGATGCCGTCGCTGAGCTGCACCTGGCGGGGATGATAAATGATATTCCCCTTGCTGTCGCAGAGATAGTAATATTCTCCATTTGTGGAATCATTCAGCTTTTTCATCTGCCTGGAAATGCTGGAAAAATCCATGTCTACCAGGAGAACACCCATCTGCGTATCTCCGTTATTGGTGATTTCCACCATGCGGCTCAGAGAAGTCACCCAGTAATAACGAAAGGCAGAATCCCGGAAAAGATTCTGAATATGCGGCGTGGAAAAGTGCATGTTTTCCACCTCCTGCATGGCATCCTCAAACCATCCCTGTCTGGTAACGTCCGGATCCTCCTTCTGGACTGCCACCGGCTCTGCCGCCAGCAGGCTTCCATATTCATTGTAAAGAGCAATGCTTCTCAGATTTTCTTTGTTTGCCTGGTACAAAAGATTTAAATTTTTTTGGATTTCCTGGCTCTGACTGGAAAAATCATACTCCTTGACCGCATTGTAATAGGCGGCATCCGATATCTGCCGCATGGCGATGAGATAGTCCTCCAGGCTTTCCCCGGTCTGTTCCATAAGCTTCTGGGTATTCCGCGTAATTTCGTCCCTGGAAACCGAAGAAAAACGCATATCCAGCACAAATCCCAGAATCAGCATCAGAGAAATGGAGATCACGGAAAACGTGATCATCAGGGTACTCTGTATTCCCCGGGGTTTGACGTCCTCCCAAAATCCGAAATAATCATGCTTCACTGTTCATATGCTCCGTTCTGTATTGAGACGGGGCCACGCCGAATTTCCGCTTAAACACATAGCTGAAATAATTGGAATCCGCGTATCCCACATTCTTTGCTATCACATAGCTCTTTTCTCCGGTTTCCACAAGCATCCGGGATGCCTGTTCCATGCGGTAGTCCGTCAGATAAGCGGTAAAGGATTTGCCCGTCTCCTTCTTAAACACGGTGGAAAAATAGGAGTTGGATACTCCAAGAAGCTCACATACATGATCCAGGGAAAGATCCGCGTCCGAAAAGCTGCTGTGAATATATTCCTCTGCCCGTTTCACATAGGACTTGGTGGAACGGCTTCTGGCGCTGATCAGAAGTTCCCGGAAAGAAAGACTTCGCTCCAAAAGCCAGGCCGTCAGTTCCTTCGGTCCTTTTTCCAAAAGAGAAAGGTACAGCTTGCCCATATCCCCGGAAAACGTTTTATCCACAATCTCATTGCCCACAGAAAAGCGGTACAGCGCGCTGAGAAGCTCCATTCTCCCAATCTGGTACTGCTGCAGCGAGGTCAGCGGAAGCACTGCCTGTTGAATATAGGAATTCACCGCCTCCCTCACCTGCTCCTCCGTGCCGAAGCGAATGGCCCGAAAAAGCCCCGCAAGCTGAGAATCTGTCTCTTCCTCCGGCTGCATGTTTCCCTGGGGCGCAATCTCCCGGATATTGATCGCCCGCACAGTTCCGTAAATGCCGCGGTAGGAGACCGCCTCTCTGGCACCCTCGTAAGACTGCTGCAGCTCCGACAGAAGGCGGCATACCTTTCCCACTCCCGCGGTAACCACTGCGCCGATCATGCGGCGGACATATTTGCAGAATCTGTCGCACTCATCCGTAAGCTCAGAGACTTCCCCTTCGTTTTTGAGCTGCGCGATCAAAATGCTGTTCCCCAGATAAGAAAAATACCGGGCATCCCAGTTCTGCGCAAGGCGCTCTTTTACCTGCTTCTGCACCGATGTGGCCAAAAGCAGCGGGCTCATCTGCGCGGAATCCTGGCTGGAAGACGTATGGATCACCACACAGCAGTACACCGGCCCGGTGAGAGAAATCTGGTAATCCTCCAGATATTTTCCCACTTCTTCCTCCTGAATGCGCCCCTCGATCAAAGTGACATAAAAGTTTGTCTGAAGAAACGGCAGAGATTCAATATAATAGTTCTGCAGGATTTCCACATTTCGTTTTTCGCTGATTTCCTGATCCATCTTTATCTTTGTCTGGGAAAACACTCTGGTAAGCTCCGCTGCATTTACGGGCTTTAAGATGTATTCTTCCACCTCCAGATGGATGGCCTCTTTGGCATATTCAAATTCATCAAAACCGGTAAACAAAAAAATCCTGGTGGAGGGAAATTCCGCTTTGACCCGATGCGCCAGCTCCATACCGTCCATGTACGGCATCCGGATGTCTGTCATCACAATATCCGGCTGAAATTCTTCCACCATTTCCAGTGCTTTTACACCGTTGTTGGCAGAGCCGATAACCGAAAATCCCAGCCCCTCCCAGTCAATTTTTTTCATAATGATCTGTGTAACCTCTTCCTCGTCATCCACAAGGAGAACGGTGTACCTGTTTGCTTCCATGGCATCCTCTCTTTTATCTGTATTCAGTGCTTCTATTGTACCATGACAGCAAAAAAAGAGCCAGAATAATCCGGCTCTTTTTGGCTGTATCTTCTTTATTATTTTTTCTGAACGTATTTCAGACAGTCCAGTGTAACCGCTACCAGGATGATGATACCGGAGAATACAAACTGAAGGTTTGTATCGATACCAAGGATTGTCAGAGAGTAGGTCAGTGCGGTGAAGATAAATACGCCGACAACCACGCCTGAAATCTTACCAATACCACCGGTAAAGGATACGCCGCCCACTACGCAGGCTGCGATCGCGTCCATCTCCCAGCCCTGTCCATAAGCAGCGGAACCGGAACCGAACATTCTGGCACATTCCAGCCAGGAACCGAAACCATAAAGGATACCAGCCATAATGAAGGCACCTACGGTTACACGGAATACAGAAATACCGGAAACAGCTGCTGCCTCTGGATTTCCGCCTACTGCATACAGATTCTTACCAAAGGTTGTCTTGTTCCAGATGAACCATACAATGACAACAGCTGCCACTGCCCAGAGGATAATGGTTGGGAAGCCGTTGATCTTTGGAATGATCATATTCGGAATCGCAGATTCAATGGCACCAAAGGAAACACCTTTGGTCGCATAGGTAACGAGACCGAAAATAACCAGCATGTTTGCCATGGTTGAAATAAACGGATGCATTTTAAACTTCGCGGTAAAGAATCCTGCGATCGTTGTAAAGAATGTACAAAGTACAACGCAGACTACCAGCGCCAGCACTACTCTTCCGAATACCGGGATTCCGGTAAAGTCAAACACATGACCAAACACAGAGCCTGTATTGACTCCCTGGTGCATGATGATGGTCGCCGCAGTCATACCCATACCAACCATACGTCCAATGGAAAGGTCGGTACCGGTGAGAAGGATCAGGCCGGCAACACCAAGCGCCAGGAACATACGCGGAGAAGCCTGCTGCAGAATATTCAGCACATTGTTGTAGGTCAGAAGAGGCGTTCCCTTTATGATGGGAGTGATGATACACAGTGCAATGAAAATGAAAATGATCGCAATATACAAACCATTCTGCAGAAGGAAGGATCTGCGGTTAAAGGTGTATTTGTAGTTTTCCCATTTCTGTGCTCTTGTCTCCATGAAGCTGAATTTGGACATGCGCAGAAGATCGATCAGGTGATATTTGTAGCTGTACGCTGCATGTCTTCTGTCCTTTATCTGCTGCAGATCCTTTTCCAGGGTCATTTTTGCGTCAAAGAGACGGTTTTTATGTACATATTTCTCATCCTTGATCTCCTGATGATCGGAAAGCTTGGAAACTGCTGCCTGGTGCTCTGCTTTCAGTTTGGAAACTCTGTCCTCGTAAGCCGTCTTCGCCAGAGCCTTCTCCTGCTCGCAGCTTTCTTTGACCGGCTGATAATATTCCTTGTCAAAGTGCTCGTTCAAGTATTTCTCTGCATCTGCAATGAGACCTGCGATTTCGTTTTTATTCTTGTCCTCCACGGCTTTTGCCTTCTGCAGCTCACCTTTGAGCTCGCCAAGCCGTCTTTCTTTTTCGCCGGATGCCAGTGTGCGGTCTCTCTTAACTGCATCCATGGTATTCTGAATGGAGATGACTTTGTCCGTACCGTCAACACGGAGCGCGTCAATCTTCTTCTGAATTTTGCCAACATAATCTTCAATCGGCTGGCGCAGCTTCATTTCCTGCTCAACCGTCAGAATCTTACCATTATTCGCCATATTCTATGTTCTCCCTCATTATAGATATTTTGCACTGAGTCTCAAAAGCTCTTCCTGGTTTGTCTCCTTGGTGTTGACAATACCGGAAAGATGACCGTTGGACATAACGCCGATTCTGTTTGTGATTCCCAGAATCTCCGGCATCTCAGAGGATACAACAATAATTGTTTTTCCCTGCTTCGCCATCTTGATGATCAGCTCATAGATTTCGTATTTTGCACCTACGTCGATTCCTCGGGTAGGCTCATCCATCATGAAGATGTTCGGGCTGCGCTCCAGCCATTTGCCGAAAATAACTTTCTGCTGATTACCGCCGGAAAGACTGGAGATCATATCCTCCGGTCCCATACATTTGGTGTGCATGATCTTGATTTCCTTTGTGGTGGCCTTCACCATTTTCGCATCCGAAAGGGCAATTCCGGATTTGTAAGCGTTCAGGTTTGCGATCGTGGTATTAAAGGTCAGGTCACCCTTCAGGAAGAGACCGTTTGCTTTACGCTCCTCTGTGATCAGTGCAAAGCCATGATCCATTGCGTCCTTTGCGTTATCAAAATTCATCAGCTGATTTTTGTAGTACACACGTCCCGCCGCTCTGGTACGGATTCCGAAGATCGTCTCCAGAAGCTCTGTACGGCCCGCTCCAACCAGACCATAAAGTCCGAAGATCTCGCCTTCATGCACATCAAAGGTAATATCCTGCAGATGCGGTTCAAATTTTGTGGACAGATGCTGGATCGACAGAATGGGGGCTCCCGGTGTGTTGTCTACGGGCGGGAAACGGTTTTCCAAAGAGCGGCCAACCATCGCCGCGATCACCTCATTCATATCTGTGTCTTTGATCGCCTTTGTCATAACCAGATTTCCATCACGGAGAACGGAAATCTCGTCACAGATTTCAAAAATCTCATCCATCTTGTGAGAAATGTAAATCAGGGAGATTCCCTGGGATTTTAACATCCTCATCATTTCAAAAAGCTTGTCTACTTCCTGTACTGTCAGCGAAGATGTGGGCTCGTCCAGTACGATTACTTTTGCATTGTAGGAAATTGCCTTGGCAATTTCACACATCTGCCGCTGAGATACCGACATGTTTCTCATTGGCTGTGTGAGGTTTACAGTCATTCCAAGCTTACGGAACAGCTCAGAAGCCTCTTTTTTCATTCTTCCTTCATCCACTACGCCCATGGAGTTCACCGGATAACGTCCAAGGAACAGATTGTCAATGACGTTTCTCTCCAGACACTGGTTCAGCTCCTGGTGCACCATTGCGATTCCGTTCTCAAGGGCATCCTTCGGTCCGGAAAAGCTTACTTCCTTTCCATCCAGGAAAATGCTTCCCTCATCTTTCTGATAGGTTCCAAAAAGACATTTCATCATTGTGGACTTACCCGCGCCGTTTTCGCCCATCAGACCCATTACCGTTCCGGGCTTCACATCCAGGCTGATATGGTCCAGAACCCGGTTTCGTCCAAAGGACTTGCTCATACCGCGTATGGATAAGATATTCTCAACTCTCTTATCTGCCATTCTTTTTACCCCTGTATCATAAATTCATCATTTTTCACATCGAATTTCGCAGCCGTCCTCTGTGCAGTCACTCAAAAAATATTAGGGAGAATTTCTTCTCCCTAATATCCGCTGCATCCTCATGTCCAATGGCAGTCGCCCTGGCCGCGATGGCTGCATATATACGTCATTACTGGCTCAGCAGACCTGTATAGGAAGCTGCGTTGTCTGTTTTAACCATGTTGATTGCGAACGCATCATACTGGCTCGGATTTCCAAGACGGTTTGTGATGTTGGACTCTGTCTGTCCATCGCCGCCGATGTACTCAACTTCCAGGTTCAGAATGTCATCGTAGTTCTGAAGAAGCGGCTGGTAAGTAGCGCTCAGGAAGTTATCTGCTGCGTTGTAGATGTTCAGCCAAACTTTCTTAACCGGATGTGCGCTCTCGTCAAGCTGTGCGGAAACCGGCTCGTAAATCTTGGTGGAGTCTGTGAAATCCTGATAGTTCTCAGCGGTAACTGCTACGTTCAGTGCGTAGTAGGAACGCTGCTCTTCGTTGTAGGTGTATACGTCGTCTGTCAGAACGTTGCCTGCATCATCTGCAGTGCCGATACCGGTATCAATGTCAACACCGTCCAGTGCGTTACGAAGAACACGAAGTGTCAGATAAGCCTGAACGTCAGCATGCTGGCTGATCGTTCCGCCGTAGCCCTCTGCGATAGCTGCTACAGCGTCGCTGTTTGCATCGTAACCGAAAGTCGGAACCTTGTTGTCTTTGGACCATGCGTTGAACATGGACATTCCCATACCATCGTTATTGGAAACAACTACATCGATCTGATCGCCAAAGGAAGCGGACCATGTTCCGATTGCATTTCCTGCAGTTGCTGCATCCCATGTAGCACCTGCGGAGTTCTTCATTTCCTGAGAAGCAAGTTCACGAACGGTAAAGGTTGTTCCGTCGATTTCCAGGGAGCCATCCTGTACTGCTTTCGCGGAACCATCGGTGTTTGTTCCAACCGGTTCGCTGTTGATGTCGCCGTCTTTCTCAACGCCGGTTCCAAGAGCTTTACGAACGCCTCTTGTACGAGCGATGGAATCATTATGTCCGATATCGCCAATTGCCAGAACGTATCCGATCACGCCGTCTCCGTTACGGTCAATGGTATCAGCGTTAGCTTCGATATAATCTTTTACCATGGTTCCCTGAAGCTCAGCGCCCTGATTTGCGTCGAATCCAACGTAGTAGGTGTTATCGTTGAAGCTCAGTGCAGCCATATCCAGTTCTCCGGTGGAGCTGTTGGACGGCTGACGGTTAAACCATACGAGAGGTTTATCCTTGTTTGCAACCTCTGCCTCAGCAAATACGGTTGCGGACATGGAAAGGCCCATTACTGCTGCCATAGCCAGTGCAAAAACTCTTTTTTTCATAGTGTATCTTCTCCCTTCCGTGCGGGCGTCTGCCCGTACCCTTTGTTTATATTGATACTATACCTGCTTTCTGTTTAAAAAAACATAGAATTTTTTTCGGTTTTCATTGAAATTTTTAAGTGCCTCTTGGTGAATATTACCAAGACTTCTTTATCGCGCAGCATCCTGCCAATATCCACATGCCCGCTTGCCCCTGAGAAAAGTTTCGTTTATAATAAAACTGCTGCGCAAAGCAATCCGTAAAGCAGTTTTTCTGTATATACGCATAAGATACACGAGGTGAACCATGAACAAAAAAGAAATTTCAGAAATAAAGAAGCAGTTCACGCCGGAGCGCTGCTCTGTCACCCGCATCTGCGGCTGCTACGTGGACGGTGAAAAAAACAAACGTACGGAGCTCAAGGAGGCTTTTCTTTCCCTGTCTGAAGAAGAAAATTTTAAATATTTTGAGATTTTCCGCAAAACGCTCTCCGGCACCCTGGGGAAAAATCTCATGAACCTTTCTTTTCCTTTAGAGCAGGAGGCTGAGGGAGGCACCCAGGAATTTCTCCTCCGCCTCAGAAACAGCAAGCTTAAAGACGATGCCCTTGTGGAAGAATTCTACGATAAGGTCATCGAAAGCTATGACTATGGAGAAAACTACTACATTATCCTCATTCATGCGGTGTACGACATTCCCGGCAAATCCTCTGATGGTCTGGAAATGTTTGATGCCTCCGACGAAATTTACGAGCACCTTCTCTGCTCCGTCTGCCCGGTAAAGCTTTCCAAGGCAGGTCTTTGCTACAACGCGGAGGCAAATACGATTCAGGACCGCATCCGCGACTGGATCGTGGAAATGCCGGACTGGGGCTTCCTCTTTCCTCTTTTCCAGGACAGAAGCACAGATATCCACGGCGTGCTGTATTTCAGCAAAAATCCGGAGGAGCTGAAAGAAACGCTGGTGGACCGTATTTTCGGCTGCTGCGCCCCCCTTTCCGCCAAGGGACAGAAAAGCTCCTTTAACGCTCTGGTGGAGGACACCCTGGGGGAAGACTGTGCCTACGATACCGTGATGAACATTCATGAAAAGATCAATGAGATCATCGAAGCGCAGAAAGATGAACCGGAACCTGTCGCTCTGACAAAATCCGAGGTCAGGCGGCTTTTTGAGGACTGCGGCGTTCAGGAAGAAAAACTGACCAATTTTGACGAACAGTACGAGCAGACTGCCGGCGAGTCCTCCGCCCTTATGGCATCCAACATTGCCAGCACCCGCCGTTTTGAGATCAAAACCCCGGACGTTGTCATCCACGTAAATCCAGAGCGCGCTGAGCTTGTGGAAACCCGCGTCGTAGACGGCCGCAGGTGTCTGGTCATTCCTATGGAAGATAATGTCGAGGTCAATGGTATCCGGGTAAAAATGGGGGATGGTCATGAAGATGAATAAGAAAATTCTATTTTTTGATATCGATGGGACACTGCTTCCCAATCTGCCTCACGAAGTTCCCAAAAGCGCTGTGGAAGCGCTTCGCCGCGCCCAGGCAAACGGACATCTCCTGTTTATCAACTCCGGGCGCACCTGGGCCATGATACCGGAGCAGATGAAACAGCTTTCCTTTGACGGCTATGTGTGCGGCTGCGGCTCAGAGGTATATCTGCACGGAGAAAAGCTCTTCTCTCAAAGCGTACCCAACCACATCTGCCAGGCTACCGTACAGGCCCTGCGGGATTTTCGCATCGGTGCGGTTTTTGAGTGCCCCCACCGGTTTCTCTATGACAGCACTGCGCCCCAGTCTTCCGCAGTGATCCCAAACATGCTGGGGCGATATCCCCTTGCAGATCTGACAAAATTTGACTCTGAGGAAGCCTCGACCTACACCTTCAACAAAGCCTTCCTCACCCTGTCTCCCCGTTCAGACTGCGAGGCCTTCCGAAACTTCTGCCAGGACAAATACGACATCTTTGTACATGATACGTATGTATGGGAGATCGGACAAAAAGGCTGCAGCAAAGCCACAGGGATCGAGCTTCTCCTGAAGCACCTCCAAATTCCCAGAGAGGATTCCTTTGCCTTCGGTGACAGCGAAAACGATCTGCCCATGCTTCGTTACGCAGGTACAAGCATCGCTATGGGAAATTCAAATCCGAAGATTCTCCCGTTCTGTACCTGGCAGACAACGGATATTCTGGAGGACGGCATTGCCCGTGCGCTGGAGCATTTCGGGCTGATATAAGTCTTCTTCAAAAGGAACGTTGATCCTGCAGCGTTCCTTTTTTGTCCCCGTTATTCAATTCCTGCCAACATGTCTTGGACTTCTTCCGGTGACATCTGACATTGCGCCGCGATTTCCTCATAGGTTTTGCCGGAGCGGCGCAGGAGGATTGTTTCCTTGAATATTTTTCGCTCCATTTCACGCCCCGCAATCAGACCGGATTCACGGCCGATTTTTTCGCCCTCCGCCAGACCGGATTCGTATCCCTCCTCATATCCCTCTTCTTTCGTCTGGCGCATATGCCGCTCTTCATCGTATTCGTAAATACTCACTTTGATCGCCTCCGCTCGGTTTTTCTTCAGAAACTCTGCCAGTACGCCCCGGCTGATACAGTCGTCCACCGCCTTCTCCACTGCCTCCCCAAGGGGCATGACCTGTGCGTACTCCCGCATCAGGGCTGTATACTCTGCATAGTCCCGCAGAGTCTTACAGGCATCCATAAGTTTCTTATTATGCCCTTTGTTGATATTCATCATGGTCGCCCTGAGTTCCAGTTGTGGTTCTTCTTCCTTCACCTGAAAGATGTCAGATAAACACAGCTCCCGTTTATCCGGCTGCTCCTCCGTCCCATTGTAAAAAATGATGAAATGGGGTGTGGGAATTTTTACTGTCTTGCTTCCATACAGGTTCCGTTCTTTCGTAAAATCTGAGTACACATCTGCCACATAGAACAAAAACCGCAGGGGAAGATTCGGGCTGTAGGAGGACTGGTGCTCATAAAGATTCAGCCTCTTGTCGATGAGAAAGGAAACATCGTTGTGCATCGCCATATAAATGGCATTCTCCAATGTGTTCACTATAAGGTCATCCGGGTCCGCATAGTTCGTCCCATTCATCGCGTTGTACAACTCCAGCAGCTCTTTTTTGTCACTGAAGATCATCTCGAACATCCGGGACTTATAATTACGCTTGGGAACCGGGGCGGGGTATTGTTTCGTCGTTTCCATAAACTACCTCCTAACTGAAAATGGCAGGAGGCTTCAAATACTTGCCCGGTATCTGCAATCCGCTCTTTTCAGGAAACCTCACTGCTTTTTTTATTGTGGAAAAGCATGAGATTTCTTCGATTGCCGGATGGCTGAAATGAAATTCAGAAACGGTCAGGCCGCTTAGAAAAAAGAAATGAAATGCTTTGATTTATCTTAGCACAGATTGGGCAGAACTGCCAGCATTTTTCTGCATTTTGCAGGAAAATCGTTTTACAAAATTCGACAAACCAACCTTGCCCAACCATTCCCGTAAATATAAAAGCCGTTCCACCTTCGGTGAAACAGCTTTTATATATTGCCAAGAGCAAATAAAAATTTTATTCTTCTACATTCTCCGCCGGCTCCAGATCCTCATCCATTCCTTCTACCGGGGTCATATCTTCCTCCTCTGCCGCAGCATCTTCTTCCGGCTCGGAGATCACATTTCCTTCCTCATCAACAACAAGGGCGTTTTCGATGTCATCCTCGATCAGCTGGGCATCGTCCATGTCTTCATCAATGACCGGCGCATTTTCCATTTCTTCCGGAACCTCTTCTGCGTCCTCTGCAGAAGTATCCTCGCTCATATCCTCCGTTGCGATGGTAAATGTATGGGAATCCGTCACAGTGAGTGTTTTAAGCACATCCTCCTGAACCTGGATATCTGCATCCTCAGTCCACTGAGTTATCGTTTCCGCATAATAATCCATCTGCTGCTGGGATTCCATGGACGCTTTTTTGCTCTCTGTTGCTTCTTTATCCAGAGTTTCATCCAGTCTCAGAATGTAAAGCGTGTTTTCTGCCTCCACAAGCTCCGGATAAACCTCTCCGTCCTTCAGTGTGCGCAGTGCTTCGATCACCTCGTCCGGATACGCATAGGTCACATCTTCTCCGTCCTTTGTGGTAAAGTTGCCGTTTAAGCCTGCATAGGTTTCATCCACGGCCTTTGCCAGCTCATCCATGTCCTTCGTCGGCTCTGCCTTCACGCTGTCCAGGATTTTCTGAGCGTTCTCGTCAATTTTCGCCAGTTCCTCTTCGGTCAGGCTGGTATCACTCTTGGAAATGCTTACATAGCTGAAGGATGACTGCTGCGCCTCTTCATCGGTCACCTCAACCGGCGCCTCTTCATACAAAGCCTCCATCACTCTCTGACCATAGGTCTGAAGCTCCAGATAGGTCTTTACCTGGTCTTCTGTCACCACAAGCTCTGCCAGAGTCTCTTCGCTGTTCGCCTTCATAAACTCTGCCGCTGCTTCTTCCACTGCTTTCTTATCCTCTTCTGTAAACTCCACTCCATAATCCGCTGCCTTAGCTCTGGACAGGTACATGGTCTCTACACTCTTTAAAGCCTCTTCCACAAGCTGATCGCCGTAGGTAAGCTCTCCATCCTCTGACACCGCCTGATCCCAGATATTTGCGCCGGTTCCCATAAAGGAGCGGTACATCGCGTCGGTCTGCGCCTGCTGCTGCCGCGCAAGAAGGCTCACCAGCCCCAGCGAAATCTCCTCTCCGTCCACGGTTGCCACTGTTTTTGCTCCATCTAATTTCTTTTCGCCACAGCCGCTAAGAAGCCCTGCCGCCATAATACCGGCAAGCGCTGCAACGGCCATTCGTCTCGCTGCTTTGTTCATGTTCTCCTCCATTACTGCCTCTTGTTTTGTGCCGTCCAAACCATTCTTTCGCCGACTGCACTAGTAAGAGTATAAACTTTTTTTGCCCCCGGGGCAAGAAAAATCGCAAAATTCACAAAAAGTCCACCTTTTTACGCCTCTTCCACCAGGGTCAGAAGCTCCTGTACAAAAGAGGTCAGCGCTTCCAGAATATTTCCCTTCCAGGTCAGCAAAAATTTTGGCTCCTGCTCCGCTTTGAACTGCAGTGCACGGCGGTATTTCTGAATCAGCCCGGGAATCCCCCCGGGATTCAGCTGCGCTTTTTCATAGAGCGTGATGCGGACCTGACGTCCCAGCTGCTTCATTTCCGTCACATAAGCCTGATGCGCCAGCGCTTTGAGTTTTGCAACAGCCAGAAGATTCAGCACAGCCTTTGGCGGTTCTCCGAAACGGTCCAGAAGTTCCTCCAGCATATCGTCGTAATCTGCCTGATTTTCAATAACTGCGATCCGCTTATAAATATCCAGCTTCTGAAACTCGTTGCTGATGTACGTATCCGGAATAAACGCATCCATATTCAGATCAATGGCCGTCTCAAAATCCTCCATGGTGTGAATGCCCTTGGCTTCTTTTACCGCCTCGTTGAGCATTTTGCAGTACAGATCATAGCCTACCGCGTTCATATGGCCGTGCTGCTGGGCACCCAGAAGATTTCCGGCTCCCCGAAGCTCCAGATCCCGCATGGCAATTTTGAAGCCGCTGCCCAAATCCGTGTATTCCCGTATGGCAGCCAGACGCTTTTCCGCCGTCTCCCGCAAAACGGTATTCGCGCGGTACATCAAAAAGGCATACGCCGTGCGGTTGGAACGCCCGATCCTTCCCCGCAGCTGGTAAAGCTGCGACAGCCCGTAGCGGTCGGAATCGTGGATGATCATGGTATTTACATTGGAAATATCAAGCCCCGTCTCAATGATGGTGGTGGAGACCAAAACATCAATCTCTCCGCTGATGAAGCCGTACATCACCTGCTCCAGCTCCCGCTCGCTCATCTGTCCATGGGCAAAATCCACCTTTGCCTCCGGCACCAGCTTGGAGATCCGAAGCGCCACCTCTGCAATATCGTTGACACGGTTGTATACATAATACACCTGGCCGCCCCGGCGCAGCTCCCGGTGAATTGCCTCGCGCACAGTCTCCTCGTCATATTCCATGACATAGGTCTGGATCGGTATGCGGTCCATGGGCGGCTCCTCCAGCACACTCATATCCCGGATGCCGATCAGGCTCATGTGAAGAGTTCTGGGAATGGGCGTTGCAGTCAGCGTCAGCACATCCACATCCTTTTTCAGCTGCTTTATTTTTTCTTTGTGGGCAACGCCGAAACGCTGCTCCTCATCAATGATCAAAAGCCCCAGGTTCTTGAACTGCACATCCTTGGAAAGGGCGCGGTGCGTGCCGATGATAATGTCCACCTGGCCCTTTTTCAGATCCTCAATGGTTTTTTTCTGCTGGGCAGCCGTCCGAAAACGGCACAGCAGATCCACCCGCACCGGAAATTCCTTCATCCGCTGGACAAAGGTGTTGTAATGCTGCTGCGCCAGGATCGTGGTCGGCACCAGATACACCACCTGGCGGCTCTCCTGCACTTCCTTGAACGCAGCGCGAAGCGCCACCTCTGTTTTTCCGTATCCCACATCTCCGCAGACCAGGCGGTCCATGATCCGGGTGCTTTCCATATCCCGCTTGGTGTCCTCAATGGCGGCAAGCTGATCATCCGTCTCCTCATAAGGAAACATTTCCTCAAACTCTTTCTGCCAGACCGTATCCGGACCGCAGACATAGCCCTCCTTTTCCTGGCGGACCGCATAAAGCTCCACCAGCTCCTTCGCGATATTCTTCACTGCACCCCGCACTCGGGTCTTTGTCTTATTCCACTCCTGCGTGCCGAGCTTGTTGAGCTTGGGCGTTTTATCCCCGTCCGCACCGGAATATTTCTGCAGCGCGTCCAGCTGGGTTGCCAGAATGTAGAGATTGCTTCCGCCCCGATACTCTATCTTGATGTAGTCCTTGACGATTTTGTCAACCTCCACCTTTTCGATCCCCCGGTAAATTCCCAGACCGTGCTTTTCATGCACCACAAAATCTCCGACAGACAGCTGGGAAAAATCCTGGATCCGCTGACCGCTGTAGGTTTTCTTCTTTTTCTTTTTTTTCTGCTCTCTGCCAAAAATATCGGACTCCGCAATAACCGCAAACTTAATGAGCGGATATTCAAATCCCTTGCGGGCATGGCCGTAAACCGCCATGATTTCCCCGGGAGAGATCACCCTGTCGTAGTCCTCCCCATAAAAAGCGCTCAGCTCCTCATTCTGCAGATCCTTCGCCAGACGCTGCGCCCTTGTCCGGGAGCCGCACAGAAGGGCAATGCTGTAGCCCTGCTTTTTCAGCTTGTGCAGATCCTTTACCAGAAGCTCAAAGCTGCTGTTGTAGGAGTTGACGGACTTTACCTCCAGATGAAATTTCCCGCTCACCTTCCAGCCAGCCTGCCTGGGCTCCAGCGCGCACAGGGATACGCAGTTTCTCTTATTCAGGGCTTTCTGAAGGGCTCCGTAGGCACAGAGCCACTGTCCCGGAAGATTCAAGGTTCCTTTTTCCTCTCTGCGCTCCCGGCTCTGGCGAAATTCTTCCTCCACCGCTTCTCCCCGCTCGGTCAGGCGGTTTGGCTCATCCAGAAATATCAGCGTCTTATCTTCCGGAAAATATTCCAAAAAGGACACCATCCCTTTGCCCTCTGCCTGCTCCGCTGCCGGATAGATCCGGATTTCCTCCAGATTTTCCAGGGAACGCTGGCTCTGGGCGTCAAAACTCCTGATGGAATCAATCTCATCTCCCCACAGCTCAATGCGCCAGGGATTTTCCTCTGTGAGGCAGTAAATATCCACAATGCCGCCCCGGATGGAAAACTGTCCCGGCAGCTCCACCTGCCCTACACGCTCATAGCCAAGCTCTACCAGGCGAAGCTTCAGCGCATCTATCTCGATCACACTGTCATTTTGGATAGATAGAAGCTGCTCTCTGATGTGCGCCAGCGGCATCAAAAAATCCATGCAGCCGTCCACACTGGTCACCACCGTAACTTCCTCCTGCTCCAGAAGTGCTTTCACTGCCTGCATCCGCTGGCGGATCAGAAGATTTCCGTGAATGTCCGCCTGAAAAAACAGCAGATCCTTGGCCGGATAATATACGATTTTTTTGTCATAAAAACGATAATCCTCGCAGATTTCTTTTGCCCGCCGTTCGTCCTCAGCGATGATAAAACGGCATGGAAAAAGCCCGGAAAGCCCATACATCAGATGCGCTTTCTGGGACTCCATACATCCCGAAATCTGAAGAACGCCGCGGTTTGTCCTGACCGCAGCGCAGATTTCTTCATATTCTGCAAGGTTTTTCAGGGGCTGCAAAAATGCTTTCATAAAAACCTCTCTACCAAATATTCTAAATGACACACATTGCTCCGTACACAGCGCCGGCGGAATCAGACCTTTTGACACTGTGATTTCACGTTATATTTGTTCATGGCCGCGTCTGCGCCTTCTGCAAGGATCATCTCCACGGCGTCCGCCGCGCGGACAATGGCCTCATCCACAAGCTTTCGCTCACTGTCCGCAAAACGGCCGAGCACATGATCCGCCAGATCCCAGTCCTTCGGTTTCGCGCCCACGCCTACCTTGATGCGCAGAAAATGATCGGTTCCGAGCCTGCGGATAATATCCTTGATTCCATTGTGGCCCCCCGCGCTTCCTTTCTTGCGGATGCGGAGCTGCCCCGGCTCCAGATCAATATCATCATAGATAACAATGATCTCCGTCTCCGGATCTATTTTAAAATAATTTGCCGTCTCCTGTATGGGACCGCCGCTTAAATTCATGAAAGACAAGGGCTTCATCAGCACGGCGCGCTCTCCGCCGATGATCCCTTTGCCGAACATGGCGTTGAATTTTACTCCGCTCTGGGGAATACGGTGTTTCTCAATCAGGCAGTCAATCACATCAAATCCCATGTTGTGCCGTGTTCCCTCATATTGTCTCCCGGGATTTCCCAATCCTGCTATTAAATACATAAGAACTCCTTAGTTAAAATATACCATTTCGTCTGCCAGTGCTTCACAGGGCTCTGCTTTTTCTGCATAGAGAACAATTCCCTCTCCCTGATATTCCATACGCTGTTCAAAAGCCACACGGGCAGTCACCTCCACCCACTGGCCCTCACGGATGTGCAAAGCATCGTCGCTTTTGCACACATATCCAAGAAACGTAGTATCGTCCGCACAGCAGGTCATCGCCATACGCCCCGGCACAAAGAACCGGCTTCCCATGCCCCTGGGCTTCAGGGCTCTTCCCTTAAAACGGACTGTTTTCCCCACATAAGTGTCCGGATGGTCCATGGCGTCCACAAACCAGATGCCGTAATCCTCCGGCAAAATATCGATGAGGGGCGCATTTACGTCGAAAGGCATTTCGTCCTGGAAAATATTGTCGATTTCCCCTTCCTCATCCTCAAAAATGATCTCCGCCCGCTGGTTGGCAACCTTGATGCCTCTGCGGTAGGTGGCAAGGGGATCCGACGCTTTGCACCGGTTAAAGACAACCATATCCGCGCCGCGCACCATATCCATAAAAATAGATTTCATGTTTGCCATATACATCTGGAAGGTGCTCGCGTCCACACACACAATGTGCTGCTCAATGCCCCAGCCCTTGGGCTTTTGCATCTTTTCAAATTTGCTCACCAGCCACATGCCGTTGTACTCTACGATCACCCGTTCCGGCTGGTAAAGAATATCCAGCGCCGCCAGGCGCTCCGGCGTAAAATCCTCTTCTTTTTCGATAACTTCCACCACGGTATCGGTGAGGGCAAGAGCATCCATATCGTATTCCTCTTCCCCCTCCTCACAGAGAATCAGCAGCGTTTTTCCCTCAATGCAGAAATAATCCTGCTGCAGGGTAAAATTCAGAAATGTAGTCTTGCCGCTTTCCAGAAAACCTGCAAGAAGATAAATGGGAACTGTAACTTCATTCATAATTGTTTTGTCCTCCAGATTCCTAAACCTCAAAAAGCTGCGCCAGCTTGTCCTCTTTCAGCGCGGAGCCGATCACGCAGAGACGTCCGGTATATTCAGGCGCACCCCCACGAATCTCCGTCTCGCCTGGAACCATGTCAAAATAAATCCAGGTGCCGTCCTGCGCCGGCAGCATTCCCTTTGCCCGCAGAACCGTTCCGTATTCCTCTGTCTCAGAGAGAGCCTTAAGCATCCGCTCAATTTCTTCTTTTGTATATTTGCGCACAGTTTCCCGTCCCCAGCTGGTGAACACCTCGTCTGCATGATGATGTCCATGCTCGTGGTGGTGTTCATGGCCGCAGCCACACTCGTGCTCATGGTGATGCTCATGTTCGTGATGGTGTTCTTGACCGCAGCCGCACTCGTGCTCATGGTGATGCTCCCCGTGCGCATGAACGTGGCCGCACTCCGGACATATTTCTTCTGCCAGAAGCTCCTCTTCCAGATGGACCGGATGCTCCATAACTTCTACCAGCTTTTTGCCGTCCAGCTCTTCGATGGGCGTAGTGATGATCGCTGCTTTTTTGTTGATGCCGCGCAGAAGCTCCATAGCCTCACGGGCTTTTTTCTCGTCTACCAGGTCCGTGCGGCTCAAAATAACCGCTCCCGCATATTCCACCTGATTGTTAAAAAATTCTCCGAAATTGCGCATGTACATGCGGCATTTTTTTGCATCTACCACTGTGGTATAGCTGTTCAGGACAATATCTGTTTCTCCCTGCACGCCCTGTACGGCCTTCATGACATCCGAAAGCTTGCCCACGCCGGACGGCTCAATGAGAATACGGTCCGGATGGTATTTCTCCACAACCTCTTTTAAGGAAGCGCCAAAATCGCCTACCAGAGAGCAGCAGATACAGCCGGAATTCATCTCCCGGATCTCTACGCCTGCTTCCTTTAAAAAACCTCCGTCAATGCCGATCTCGCCGAATTCATTTTCAATCAGAACCACCTGCTCCTCCTGGAATGCCTCTTTCAGAAGCTTCTTGATCAGTGTGGTTTTCCCTGCTCCGAGAAAGCCGGAAATAATGTCGATTTTTGTCATTTCAGATCTCCTCTTTTCATAACGCAAATTTGACCAGGAAGTGTATTTCTCCCTGGTTTCCTGTTTTTTATATTTACCCGGCGGACTGTGCTTTATTCTCCCACAATCCTTTTGCGCCTGGTAATATTATAACACGGGGACATGACATAGTCACGCCCCCGCATTGTTTTTATCTATTAGCCGTTAATCATGAAATTCATCAGACTGTCAATGTCTTCCTTCTCATAAGCAACCAGTTCCAGCTCCGGAATCTCTCCGCCGGAGAAAATATTTGCCAGAGAAACATACTGGGAAAGTTTGGATTTCAGATTCAGTCTGTCGCCCTCACCTGTAACCAGCTCTACTTTGCCTTTGCAGTTGTCAATTACCTTAAAAAATTTTTCAATGTCCTGAATATTGCTTACCTTCATGTCAATAATCTCCTTTCAACATGTAAATTCTTATCCTCTTGTCTTCGCCCTCATTATAACCCAGGCGCCAGGGAAAAGCAATTCATTTTTTGTTAAATTTCAATAAACTTTCGCATTGTTTTTTGTGCAGTATGTCTCATTCCTGTCTCAAAAAATCCCTCTCAATACAGGAATACCGCAATACCGTATGCCGGAAGCGGATATGCGAAAGAGTTGGGGCGGTTATCGCATTCTTTTTTCTCCGCCTTGTAAATCTTCGGCTCAGTCATGCCGTTTTCGTCCATGATCAGCTTATACTGCTTCTTTCTCGGAACTCCCACCCGGTAATCCGGCCGCTCTACCGGCGTAAAGTTGCACACCACCAGAAGATTGTTCCGTTTCGTCGGGGATTTGCGCACAAAGCTGAAAATACTTCTGTCGCCATCATCCGCGTTGATCCACTCAAAGCCCTCGGGATCGGAGTCTGTTGCGTAGAGCGCCGGATATTTCTGATAGAGATGGAGAAGCCCTTTTACAAAGCCTTTGAGATCTCTGTGGCTCTCCTCGCCAAGCAGAAACCAGTCAAGCTCCCTCTCCTCGCTCCATTCCCGGAGCTGGCCAAAATCCTGGCCCATAAACAGAAGCTTTTTGCCCGGGTGGAACATCATAAAGGTGTAGGCTGCTTTCAGATTCCTGAACTTATCCGGAAGCTCTCCCGGCATCTTATTGAGCATGGAGCACTTCAAATGCACTACCTCGTCATGTGAGATCACCAGGATATATTTCTCGCTGTAGGCGTACATCATGGAAAATGTCATGCGGTTGTGATTATATTTGCGGAAATAAGGGTCAAGCTTCATGTACTCCAGGAAATCGTTCATCCAGCCCATATTCCACTTGAGAGAAAATCCAAGACCGCCGTCTTCTGCCTTGCCGGTTACCAGGGGCCACGCTGTGGATTCCTCCGCGATCATCAGTGTCCCCGGATTCCGTCCCAGAACCACGCTGTTCAGGTGTTTGAAAAACTCTATGGCCTCCAGGTTTTTGTTATCGCCGTATTTATTGGCGATCCACTGACCGTCCTGTTTGCCGTAATCCAAATACAGCATGGATGCCACTGCATCCACACGAAGTCCGTCTGCATGAAACTCTTCAATCCAGTAAAGGGCATTGGCGATGAGGAAATTCTTCACCTCCGGACGTCCGTAATTATAAATCTTGGTTCCCCAGTCCGGATGCTCCCCCTGTCTCGGATCCTCATGCTCATACACTGCCGTTCCGTCAAACATGGCAAGTCCGTGAGCGTCCTTCGGGAAGTGTGCAGGCACCCAATCCAGGATCACGCCGATTTTTTCACGGTGCAGGTAGTCCACCAGATATTTGAAGTCCTGCGGTGTTCCGTAACGGGAGGTCGGCGCATAATAGCCGGTCACCTGATATCCCCAGGAGCCGTCAAAGGGATGCTCCGCAATCCCCATCAGCTCCACATGGGTGTAACCCATCTCTTTTACGTATTCTGCCAGCTTCGGCGCCAGTTCCCGATAATTATAAAAGCCTTCCTTGTTCTCTTCCGAGGAAGGATGTTTCATCCAGGAGCCCGGATGCACCTCGTAAATTGCCAGCGGCTTTGTCTTTTCGTCAAATTCTGCCCGCTTTTTCATCCAGTTGGTATCCTTCCAGGTATAATCGGAAATATCCGCCACCCTGGAGGCCGTTCCCGGACGCTTTTCCGCAAAAGACGCATAGGGGTCTGCCTTGAACAGCTCTTCTCCATGCATTCCGATGATGTGATATTTGTAAAGCGCGCCGATGTCCGCTCCCGGAACAAAGGTCTCAAACACACCAATATCGCCCGTTTTTTTCATGGGATTTACCTCATGATCCCAGTTATTGAAATCTCCGATAACCGATACTTCCTGCGCATTCGGCGCCCAAACTGCAAAATAAACGCCCTTTTTGCCTCTCCGGACTGTCGGATGCGCACCCAGCTTTTTATAAATCTCATAGTGCGTGCCCTGTCCGAACAAATACTGGTCCAGTTCCGTAAATTTCATTGTCTCTCCCATACGGAGTCCCTCCCTTTACACTATCATTCCTGTGCAGATTCACTCTGCGCAGATAATTGCACTCTCATTGGGCAAAAGCTTCACGCGGAGCATTCCGCCCTCCTCGCTGACAATTTCATTGTCAACGAGATTTCGGTACTTCCTTCCCTCCAAAGGCTGGCGAACAGAAAGCCAGACCTCGTTATCGTCATTATTCACCGCTGTGATCACCGCTTCCTCCTCGAGGATCCGGACAAAGGCATACTGCCGGTTGGTAAGCAGAAGCTCCTGGTATCTTCCCCTGCGCAGCGCCGGCTGCTCTGCGCGAATCTGCCCCAGCTTCTTCACCCAGGCCAAAAGCTCCGGATTATCCGCCTGCTCCAAAGCTTTGTCAATATCTACCTGCGGGCGGAGAAAATCGTCGTTGGCTCCCTCTTTCCTTCCCTGAATGCCCCACTCAGAGCCATAATATATGGAAGGGATTCCAGGAAGCGTAAACAACAGCGTGTACACCGGAAAAATATGCCCCGGCACCTGAAGCTTCGAGGCAATCCGGTCCACGTCATGGTTATCTACAAAGCTGTAAAGCTTCAGTCCCTTGTATATCCCGCCGTTCGCATCAAACTGGCGGCGGATCGTGTGTGCAATTTCAAAATAATTATGGTCATTGTGTCCGGAGTACAGGCCCTTATGCAGTTCATAGTTGGTAACGGAATCCAGCATCTGCGGCTTTACATAACGGCTGTAATCCCCGTGGATCACCTCACCCATCAGCCAGAAATCCGCTTTTTTTCCGTCTGTAAAGCGGCGCATCTCTTCCATAAAAGAAAAATCCAGACAGTCCGCGCAGTCCAGACGGATGCCGTCAATATCAAACTCGTCAATCCAAAAGCCGATCACATCCAGAATATATTCCCGGACCTTCGGCTCCCAGTAGTTCAGGTTCACCAGCTCAAAGCAGTTTCTCCAGGCCTCATAGCCAAACCCGTCGTTGTATGGACCGTTCCATCCAAAATTGATGCCCTTGTACCAGCTGCAGTAGGGGGAATTCTCCCTGTTTTTCTGAATATCCCGGAATGCAAAAAACTCACGCCCGGTATGGTTAAATACGCCGTCCACTACGACCTTGATCCCCCGCTCATGGGCTTCCTGAACAAAATGCTTAAAATCCGCATTGTCTCCAAGGCGGCGATCCACCAGTTTGTAATCTCTTGTGTCATAGCCGTGGGAGGTGGATTCAAACAAAGGGCCTATGTAAACAGCTGTACAGCCGAGACCAGCAATGTGCGGCAGCCATTTTTCCAGCTCTTTGAACCTGTGGGTGACTTCCTCCTGTCGGTTTTCTCTTGGTGCACCTGTCATCCCAATGGGATACATATGATAAAATACTGCCTCGTCAAACCATTTTGCCATTGTGGTATCCTCCTGCCTCTGGCTTCTCTTTCCACGCCTGCGCATTCAAAGCTTCTTGTCTGCAAGCAGACCGAATCTTTTTCTTTCGCGCCTGCGCATTTTTCCGCCACGAGCGCTTACCTCGAAAACTTCGTTTTCTCGGTGTTCGTTGCACTCACATAGCCGCTCATTCAAAGCTTCTTGTCTGCAAGCAGACCGAATCTTTTTCTTTCGCGCCTGCGCTCGTCGCTTATGCGTTCATTATACCACGTGCGCAGAAAAGGAAGCGCCCGCAGGGCATTTACTTTTCAAGCCGTGGCCTTTGTATAATCCGCCACGCCTGTGGCGGAAAGCCGACTTGTCGGCTTAATTGTATATCATGCAATTATTATACCAAATTTGCGCTCACCCCGTCAACGCAAAAGCGAGAACTGCACCGGAGGTTTCTCCGGGCAGTTCCCGCTTTGCTTTTGCCTTATATTATACGCTCTCAGTTTCTCCATCCGCTTCGGAAGCTTCCTCTTCCCCGGAGGTTTCCTCTTCGCTCTGCGTGTCCGTCTCTCCAAGCGGAGAATTACCGGTTCCTTTATATCCGGCAACCGCTCCATTGTCCAGACTGCTCTGCCAGAAATCGGAGTAGGATGCAAGCTGCAGATCCACACCCTTTGCCTGCGCCATTTCACTGACGGTCACCAGCTTATAGCCCTTGGCGATCAGATCCGGAATCAGCCTGATGGCCGCCTCCACCGAAGGCTCATGGATATCATGCATCAGGATAATGGAGCCGTCCGTCAGATCGCCGTTCATAACTGCATTGTAATCCGCTTCCGCATTCATAAGCTGCCAGTCCTTTGTATCCAGCGACCACATGAAAAATGGCTTCCCTGCCGCATTGATGATCTCTTCCGACCAGTTTCCATAAGGAGCTCTCGCCACAGATGCCGGCTGTCCGCAGGCCTCTATGAGCGCCGCATCGGTATCTTTAAACTGCTTCGCTACGCCGTCCGCATCCAGATTATAAAGATTCGTGTGGTCATAGGAATGACTTCCCAGCTCGCAGCCGATCTCCATCATTCGTTTCACGGTATCCTGGTAGCCTTCCACATTTTGCCCCTGCATGAAGAACGTTGCTTTGGCATTATTCTGCTCCAGACAGTCCAAAAGCCTGTCGGTATATTCTCCTGGTCCATCGTCAAAGGTCAGCGCCAGCATTGGCTTCTTTTCCGCCGGATTGTAGGAACCATCTTTATTGAAATAATAGTCATTGGCTCCTTTTGTCACCCACCCGGTCTGTATGTATCCGTTGTCGTCAAAGCTGTATGTAACACCGTCAATTTCCTGAAAGCCGCTGACAAAATACGTGCCGTCCGTGTTCTGATACCAACGTCCGTCCTCGCTGTCATGCCATCCCGGCGTGCGCGCTACCAGCTTGGCAGAATCTTCCGCCCCCATCAGTGGCTGCCGCATGGCGATATTGGGATCCAGCTTCGTTGTCTGGGGTTCTGCCTGAACCTCTTTCTGTTTTTCGTCCTTGCCCCCGCCTGCGCGGTTCGCGATCGGCATAATAACGCCGCGTACCACAAATACCACCAAAAGCACCGCTGCAACAACGTATGTAGCCATTTTCGTGTATTTGCGAATCATCATCTGTCTCTGTTTTTTGCGCATCCGCTCACGCAAAACTTTTTTATCCATAAAACCTTGTCCTTCTTTTCCAATTAAAAATTACGTGAATCCATTTCCATTATCATCATACACGATTCGGCAGATAAATACAACCTATTTTTGTAAGGTTTTCCCAGTTTTTACAAAACCTTCACCAGCTCCATATCCTTATTTACCAGCAGGATATCCGCCTCCTTGCCGACGGAGAGGGAACCGACCTCGTCATAGATCCCAATGCTTTTCGCCGGATTTCTCGTTGCCGCAAACACCGCCTCCTCAAGAGGGATTCCAAAGGAAACCGCCTTGCACATACAGTCATAAAGATTGGTGGCAGAACCGGCAATGGTTCCGTTGGCAAGCGTCGCCTTGCCGTCCTTTACCGTAACCTCCTGGCCGCCCAGCTCATAGGTTCCGTTTTCCATTCCTGTGGCGCGCATGGAATCGCTGATGAGCACCACCCGCTCCGGACCGAACATTTTGAAGGTAGCACGCACAACCGACGGATGGATATGAATACCGTCGCTGATGAGCTCCACCATACATTCCGGATCGTCGCAGGCAGCCCCGATCAGGCCGGGATCCCTGTGTCCGAAAGGCTGCATGGCATTGTAAAGATGCGTCACATGATGCGCTCCCCGTTTCATGGCCGCCAGAGAGGTCTCATAATCTGCCGCCGTATGTCCCAGAGAAACACATGTCTCGTTTTTTACCTCGTCAATAAATTCCATGGCGCCGTTGGTGTTGGGCGCAAGCGTTACCAGCTTCACAAGGTGCCCGGATGCTTCGTTGATCTTATGGAACAGTTCCGCGTTGGCTCTGTAAATATAGCCCTCCACATGCGCGCCCTTTTTCTGCTTGTCCAGAAACGGCCCTTCCATATTGATGCCCCGGATCACTGCGCCGTCCTCTGCTCCGGCGGCATCCTTTGCAGATGCAAAAATCCCCAGGAGCTGTTCCTCCGGAAGGGTCATGGACGTAGGACAATAGGAGGTGATCCCACAGCTTTTTTCATATTTGAGGATTTCTTTCAGCCCTTCTGCGTCACCGTCTGAAAAATCGTGGCCTGCCGCCCCGTGACTGTGCACATCCACCAGCCCCGGAAGCACCATGAGTCCGGAGGCATCCACCTCTGTTCTGTCTGTCACAAGACTTTCCTCCGCCACGATTTTGTGATTCTCCACATATACGTCCTGAACCACAAAGCTTCCATCCTCCTGAAATACCGCTCCGTTTCTTATAATCATGTTAATACCCCTCCGTTTCTTTTTTTGCCCTGCCTCCAAATGAGGACCGCATCTTTTTATCTTTATTATAGAAGCTCCCCCTGCAAAAGTAAAGCTCAGTTCGCTTCTGCTGCCTCTGTATTTTCTTCAGTATTTTCTTCGGCATTTTCCTCCGCATTTTCCTGCGTGTTTTCCTGCGGCCCGTTCTCCACAATAGTGGCGTTTTCCAGGATGAAATTCTCCACCCGGAGAATGCCCACGGACTCATCCACCATCTCCTGACCATACAGGTCTACCAGATCTGCCATGCTCTCTGCGCCAAGCTGAGCGATCAGCTGCTCTTGAATGGCGAGACTCTCGTCATCGTTAAGGCTCATGCCCTCAGCATCCATAATGGCCTGCACGATCAGATTCTGTTTTACCTTCGCCTGGGCATACTGCTGGCAAAGCTCCTCAAAAGATTCTTTTGTCACACCCTGGCTCTCCAGAAAAGCATCCAGCTCCATGCCTGCCTGGTCGGCGTAAATCTCCACGTCCTGCCTGCATTCTGCTTCTGCATCGTCCAAATCCTGCTGCGGGTACTCTGTCACTTCAGAGCCGACCAGAAGCTGTTCCCATGCCGACTGCTTCATGGCCTGCACCGCATAAAGATCTGCCTGCTGGGTCAGCGCTGCCCGCACAGCCTCCTCATATTCTGCTGCTGTTTTATATTCCGTATTCTCCGCAGCCCATTCGTCCGTCAGCTGCGGACGCACAAATTTCTCAAGCGTTACCTGGAAGGTTACCGCCTGCCCTGCCATTTCCTTGTTTTTGTAGTCCTCCGGAAAGGTCAGATCCAGATGCCTGGTCTCTCCCTTTTTCATGCCGATCAAACCGTCCTCAAAGCCGTCGATAAAGCTTCCGGAGCCGATCAAAAGATCGTAGCCCTCTGCTGAGCCGCCTTCAAAAGCCTCACCGTCTTTGGTTCCCACATAGTCAATGGTCACGGTATCTCCCGCCTGTACGGTTCCTCCGTCAACCTCGGAGCCTGCCCCAATTTCTCTGGAGATGGCCGCCTGCACCTGCTCTTCTGTGATTTCTATGATGTTTTTCTGAAGCTCGATCCCTTTGTATGTGCCAAGCTGAATATAGTCTTCCACGTTCTTTACGCTTACCAGACCGTTTTTCGCCTTGCGCTTTTTGGTGTCCTCATCCTTTTCCGTATCTTCTGCTGTCTGCTCTGCTTTTGTGTCGTCTTTTTTTACAGTGTCCTGTCCGCAGGCGGAAAGTGTCAGTGTCATGCAGGCAGCCAGAACTGCCAGATATATTTTTTTCTTCATGGTTTCTATTCCCTTCTTTTTTATCAATCGTTACATTTGCGGTACCGGTGTCGGCCTCGAAGCGTCCCACACGGACTGCACGTCAAATAAATCGCTCAGCATTTCCGGATTGTAGTACATCCGGTATCCATCCAGATTCCTTCGTCCCTGGCGCAGGAACTGATCCGAGGTCTGCACCCAGTACTGATTGGAATCCACATTGCAGTAATAATGATAGCCCCGGCTCTTAAAATACGCAAACTTGGGATTGTCCATTGTGTACGGCTCCCAGTCTCCGATATCCGCACCGAACGCAAAAATGATCATATCGGTTTTTCCCAGAATGGGCGCCACATAAGCCTCCCATTTCTCATTGTCCGTCTGAAGCTCTTCTGCCGTTGAGGTTGTCGCATTTTTGTGGCCCCAGGTATGACTGGCAAACTCCCAGCCGTTCTTTTTCATCGCGTTGGCAACCGCTGTCGCCTGGGCCACTTCCTCTTCATAATTAAAGTCCGGATGACTGTCCAGAAACTCCTGCTGCGTCGGCTCCAGATTCTCTCTGGTTTTGTAGGCGATGTCTGTACGATATCCCAGCACGCCCTCATATCCGGTCATCGCCAGAACTCCTTTTCTTCCATGATAGGAAAAGTCCGGATGCGCCTCCACAAACGCGTCCAGAAGAGGCACCAGATCGTAATCTCCCACGGAAACACTTCCGTCATCCTCCACATACTCGCATTTTACCTTGCCGTTTTCATCCAGGACCAGACGGCTGGCAAAGCCGTCCCCATCCATATAATGATAATAGCTCACATCGTCCTGGGAAAGCACAAACGGAATCTTTCCCGGAGGAAGCATGATCTTATTTACGGTCATCGTACCGTCCGCGTTTACGGTCGCCATATCGTGAGGGCTCACCAGCACATAGCCTTTGTCATACATGCTCTGGGTAATGCGGTTAAACTCGTCAATGGTCGTCATCACCTGATTGTATCCGGCCTCATCCGAATCTCCGTCAAAGGCCTTGGAAGTATCCTTGATGAGCGTATGGTAAAACACATGGGTAATCTGGTCAATGGGATACTCCACGCAGGTCGCCTTGATGCTTTCGTATTCTGCCGCGGCGCTCTGAAGCGCTGTGTTCGTCGCAAACTCCGGCTGGCTTTTCAAAAGCTCAATAGCTCTGTCATAATTGTACTGCGCTGCAAGAATGCCGGCATGCGCCAGAATGGTCTCAAGCTCTGCCGCTCTCTTCTTATCTGTCCCGGCATCCGCTTTGGCAGTCTCTTTTGTCTCTGCAGCCGCATCCTTCTGCGCCGCGGCTTTCTCCTCCTTCGCCGGCGCTTTGGTCGGCTCTTTTTCTTTCTTGACCTCAGCCGCCTTCTGCCCTTCGTTTTTCATGGGCGTCTCCTCCGCAAACGGAAGAAGACCGCTGCAGCCGTTAAGGACAGTGCTGCTGCACAAAATGGCCAGTGCCAGCGCTGTCAGTCGCTTTTTCATAATAATCCCCTCGTCTTTCTATAATCCCCGTTGCAGTGCTACATTTCCGGAACCGGCGTGGGTCTGGACGGGTCAAACACCGCTTTGGCGTCAAACAGATCCTCCAAAAGCTCCGGATTATAGTACATTCGATATCCATCCAGGTTTCTCCGGCCCTGACGGAAATACCGGTCTCTGATCTGGACAAAATACTGGCTGGAATCCACATTGCAGAAGTAGTTGTATCCCTGGCTTTTGAAAAACTCAAACTTGTCTCCGGAGTAATCCTCCACCTGGGTCAGATCGGTTCCAAAAGCAAAAATGATGATATCGGTTCCGCCAATCAGAGGATCCACATTTTCTTTGAATTTCCGGGTATCCTCCTGAAGCTTCTCCAGACTTACCTCCGCCACATTCTGGTGACCCCAGGTATGGCTTGCAAACTCCCATCCGTTCGCCCGCATGGCATCCGCCACTTTTTTCGCGCCTTCCCGCTCTTTTTCCAGGCTGAAATCCGGATGCGCGTCCAGCCATTCCACCTTGTTGGCATCCAGATCCGCCGGTCTCGTCTCATAGCTGATGTCCGTGCGGTAGCCCAGAATGCCGTTGTATCCGGTAAGCGCCACGATCCCCTTGGCTCCCCGGTAGGAGAAATCCGGATGTGCCTCCACAAACCGGTCGATGAGGGGAACCATGTCGTAGTCTCCCACAGAAATGCTTCCGTCATCCTCCACATACTCGTTCCGGATCTTTCCTTCCTCGTCCACAACCAGCTTTGTGGCATAGCCGTCTCCGTCCATATAATGATAATAGCACACGTCGTCCTGAGAAAGCACAAAGGGGATTTTCCCGGGCGGCAGAAGAATCTCGCCTCTGGTCATGGTCCCGTCCTCGTTGGCGACCGCCATATCTTTGACGCTCACCATCACATAGCCCTTGTCATACATGGTCTGGGTGATCTTGTTGAACTCGTCAATGGTCGTCATTACCTGATTGTAATCGCCCTCCTTGTAATCCCCGTCAAAGGCTTTGGCCGGATCCTTGATGAGCGTATGATAAAATACATGGGTAACCTCTTCCAGCGGCCAGGACACACAGGTGGCTTTTGTCTCCTCGTAGCCCGCAACTGCTTTCTGGTATTCCTCGTTGCTGTCATAACCTTTTGTTTCTTTCAAAAGGGCAATGGCTTTGTCATAATCATACTGGGCTGCCAGAAGATCTGCCTGCGCCAGAACATCGTCTCCTGACTTCCCGGCCTTGTCCTCACCCTTCTTGTCTTCTTCTGCGTCTTCCCCGCTCTTGACAGCGTCTCCTTTTCCGGAGGCCTGCGCGCTCTGCTGCTCATTTTGGGGGTTCGCCTCTTTTGCCTTTCGCTCCCCGGACAGCTTCACTGTCTGAGAAATTCCTATCCCGAGAAGCAAAACCAGCAGCACTGCCACTGTTCCGAATACAATCCGTCTTTTTCTTCTCTGTCTGCGAAGCATTTCCTGACGTCTGGCCAGACGTCTCCTTCTGCGCTCCTCATATTCCGCGTCGCTTCCGGGCATATCGCTGTCGTTGTTCCGCTTTTCTTCCATTCCCTTATTCATCCTCCCAATATATGCTGCTGTTCATAGTATTTCCAGTAACTCCCGTCGTATTCCTGTCGAAAGGTGTCAGATTTCATTATATCTTGTTCTTGTATGAATTTCCACTGTTTTCCCGGATAATTTATTTTAATAATTGCCTTTTTCCGGAAATAATGATAGAATATATTTCGCATATAGCGTCATTGCCTAATGGCGCGGACGTTATCCCAAAATATATCATTCATACATACAGGAGGCTACCTATGAATCCAGTAACAATCACCCTTCTGGTTATCCTGGCTGTTCTTGTCATCGCCCTCATTGCCCTCTATTTTTTCGGGAAAAGAGCGCAGAAAAAACAGGAAGAACAGCAGGCACAGATTGAAGCAAGCAAGCAGACCGTTTCCATGTTGGTCATTGACAAAAAACGAATGCCCCTGAAAGAATCCGGGCTTCCTCAGATGGTGATCGACCAGACACCCAAGCTGATGCGCCGCTCCAAGCTTCCCATCGTCAAAGCAAAGATCGGTCCCAAGATCACTATTATGATTGCCGACGAAAAAGTCTTCGAGCTGATCCCCGTAAAGAAAGAGATCAAGGCAGAAGTCAGCGGACTGTACATTGTAGGTGTGCGCGGCATCCGCGGTGCCCTGGAAGCGCCCCAGAAGAAAAAAGGCTTCTTCAAACGCCTTTTCAAAAAATAATTTTCCGAGCATACGCAAAAACACCGGAAACTCTGTTCCTAAAGAACAAAGCTTCCGGTGTTTTTTGATTGTGCCTGTACTGTCAGATAGCAGTCCGCCACATGCTCCTCATTCATATCCAGCGCGTAATCTGCTTTCATGTAGATC
The DNA here is from genome assembly GCA_937893675.1 of uncultured Blautia sp. Classification (GTDB taxonomy): domain Bacteria; phylum Bacillota; class Clostridia; order Lachnospirales; family Lachnospiraceae; genus Blautia_A. The sequence continues at coordinate 16,263 of CALBGI010000056.1, read as the reverse complement.
CCCTCGCCCTCATCCCTAAAATCAAGGCCCGTAGTGGCAATCCCAAGCTGCAAAGTTCCGAAAGGCGTTGTATAGTAGGTCATGTTTTTTTTGCCCGGCTCAAACACCATGTGCACATTGACGGCGCCCTTCTTTCGCACCTCAAGTCCTTCCGGGGACATCTTTATGTAATTTATCGTGGTCTCCCCGAAATCCTCCAGCACCTCCTCGTAGCGCAGATAATGGCTGCCGCCGCGAAAATAATGCTCTCCCGGAACCACGATCTCAATGGGCTCCTGCCCCTCGGTCTCCATAAACTGGAGCCCTTTGACGTGAATCAGAACATCTTTTTCCATAGGTCTCTCCTAATATTTTTCAATATCAACCTTTTGCGTCATTTTTACATTATACGGAAGAATGGAATTGGCAAAGCTCTGGAATTTCTCCGCAAGATCGCTGACAAAAAAGCGATAGGGAAACTCCTCCGGCTCCGCGTGTTCCCGCCTAAGTCCATGCTCCTCCAAAAGCCCGCGAAGCCCAATGGCTGTCTCGTAGGCAGGATTCACAAGGCGGACCTGCGGTCCCATCACCGTTCCTATGAGAGAGCGCAAAAGCGGATAATGGGTGCAGCCCAAAATCAGCGTATCAATGTCTTTTTCTTTCAGTTCCTCAAGATAACGGCGCGCCACTTCCATGGTGAGCGGGTCATGAAGCCACCCTTCCTCCACCAGCGGCACAAACAGCGGACAGGCTTTTGCAAAAACCGTGATCTCCGGGTCCAGCTGCTTCAAATACTGCGCGTGGATGCCGCTGCTCACGGTCCCTTCCGTTCCGATGATCCCCACCCGTTTGTTTCTGGTCTCCTTGGCAGCCACCTTCGCGCCGGGCCCGATCACGCCCAAAATGGGAATGTCCCCCAGCTCGTCCTGGACCGCATCCATAATATAAGCGCTTGCTGTATTGCAGGCCACCACAATGGCCTTTACCTGCTGTTCCTTGAGAAAACGGATGATCTGGCGGGAATAGCGGATGACTGTGTCTTTTGATTTGTTCCCGTAGGGCACCCGGGCAGTATCTCCAAAATATACAATTTTTTCCGAAGAAAGATGGCGCATGATCTCCCGTGCAACCGTGAGTCCTCCCACGCCGGAATCAAAAATACCTATGGGCGCATTTCTGTCTGTATTCATAGTTGTTTCCTCCGTACTAAGCGTCAGTTTATTCTAACACTATTTCAGGAGTTCCGCAAGCTTGAAGGAAATCTTGAGTTTTGCGCCCGGCTTTCTCTGCGCAAAGCAAAATCCCGGGTAGAGCGTTCCCCACCAAGCCGTGAGCGCCGGATCCCTTCGCCGCGGCTCTGTCATTTCGGGCTCACCTGCCAGAAGCGCTGTGCACAGCACACCTGCCAGCAGGGAAACCCATAACCTTTTATTTCTGTTTCTCAACCATGTCATTGTTGTTTCCTCCCGGCCCGGACGATTTTCTTTTTCCCGGGCCTTCAGGGAAAGTATTCCCGGTTATTCCCCGGTTATTCCCACGGATTGCAGTCCCGCTGCTCTGCCCAAAGGACACCCCCGGCTCTACCGGGATTCCAGATACAGCTGTCCGTCCACAAGCCTGAGCCTGGGAAGCGCCGGAAGTGCTCCGGACGCGTATTTCTCATGATAAAGCTCCCGAAGCGTGGTCTGCGGAAGCTTCTTTCCTGTCCGATTCTCGTACATGCCCACCAGATATTCCCCCACCGTGGTTCCCTGCGCGCCCTGCCAGGTCATCACCCCCGACAGATCCTCCGCGGCAAACACATAGACGTTTTCCCCCACAAAGGGCTCCTGTTCCAGATATGCAAGAAGCCGGCTCCAGCCTTCGGTATTTACGGTCTTCTCTCCCAGGATCAGCACCTGCAGATGTCCCATATCCAGATATTTCTCCTGCGTGCGGCCAAAGCGGCTCTCGATCTCCGAAAAATCCGCGCCCTTCACCTGAAGGACCTGGGTACTCTGCTCTGTCTTTTCCTGACCGGTCGCCTGGGGCAGATCCGGCATGCCGTACAGCAAAACCGCTTCGTCTTCCGACACCTCCGCGCCCAGCGCCAGCGGATACATCCGTTTTTCCGGCTCAATCCCGCAGCCGGAGAAAAACAGTACCATGCAGAGCGCTCCCGCTGCTGCCAGCTTTTTCTTCCTGCGGCTTCTTCCCCTCACAAAAAGAAACACCTGCGCCGCCAGAAGTCCCGGCACAAACAGATAACTAAGATATGTGCCGTAATAATCCTCGATGCCCTTTCCGTTCACCTTCAGAATGGACAGAAAAAATACCAGCACCGCCATCCACACTCTTCCCGTAAAAAGCCCGGCCCGGGAAAGCACCTGATGCCCGTAATGAAACAGGCTTCCCAAAGCAAACAGAAGGCTGTACAGCAAAAAGCCCATCCAGAGCACGTCAAACCGCGCCAGCACATTTCCCGGCAGATCTGCCCCGGCCATGAGGGGGAGCACCGGCATCTCCTGGTTTTTCAGACGGCTCCACCCGAATACCGCCGGCAGGACCAGCTCCAACGCCAGGAGAAGACCGCCAAGCGTCACAACACCAACGGCCGCCGCCTTTCCCGCACTTCCGTTTTTCTCCACATCCCCCAGCACAAAGGGCATCAGCCCCAGCCCGGAAAAGGCGCAGAGCGCCCCGTAAAAATTCTTCAAAACCCCTTCGCCGGTGAACCCGGAGCTCTGAAGCATTTCCTGGAAATAATCCATTTTTGCCTGCCCCAGACACAGCGCCAGCATCAGCACGATCCCGCCCAGCAGAAACCCTCCGGAAACCTCCGCCATGCGTCCCCGCCGCTGCATTCCCCTGTGGGTTCCGGCACTGGCCGCCGCCACCGCAAGCGCGCCCAGCCAGATTCCCGGCACGCCGGCGGTGAGGCTTTCCGGCACGATTTTTTCCAGGATCCGCAGAAGATAGGCGCCCGTCAGGAGAATGTAGCTCAGAAAAAAGAGCCCGATCACTCTTCCCCAGAAACCGCCTGCCGCTTTTACCAGATTACTGCAGCTCGGCGTCAGACGGATCAGAAAGATTACATAGAACAAGAGCACTGCCACCGCAGCTGCGGTGCCCGCGATCCCGCTGACGCCCAGAAGCTGCCCTCTGGAAAACAGACAGAGAAGAAAAGGAGCCGTAAACGCCAGTATCATCTGACGATAAAGCTGTCTGTGGGAAATCCGGTTGTTTTCTGCAATTTTCATGTCTCGTCCCTCCTTTTCAGCCGCAGGCTTTCCTCCGGTCTTGCGTACAGGGGCCGCTTCCTCCGCATCCGGAAGGGAAGCCTCCAGATCCCATTGCCCACGCCATGCTCGCCTTTTTCCCGGATAAAAGAGGCCAGGTAGGGCGCGCCGAAGCTCAAAAGCCCCGCCAGGTGGGAAAGCGTGACATAACCGCCCAGCACAATTCCGAAGATTCCCAGATACCCGCCCAGAAACAGGAACAGATATTTCAAAAGCCGAAAGGCAGATGCAAACTCTTCACTGGGCACTGCCAGAGAGCCAAGCGCGGTAAAGGCCACAATGATCACCACGATGGGGCTTACCAGATTCGCCTCCACCGCAGCCTGGCCGATGATCAGACCGCCCACAATTCCGATGGCGTTTCCCAGGGGGCCCGGAATCCGCACGCCGGCCTCCCGGATCAGCTCAAAGGCCAGCTCCAGCAAAACAAGCTCCGCCACACTGGAAAAGGGCACGCCCTCTCTGGCCTGCGCAAAGGACAAAATGAGATTGGTCGGCAAAATCTGCGTGTGAAAACGGATCACAGCCAGATAAAGCCCCGGCAGGACCGTCGCTGCCAGAAGCGCAAGATAGCGCAGCACCCGCAGAAAGCTCACCATTTCAAACCGGTTGTACCAGTCCTCGCTGCTCTCCAGAAAGCTGTTGAAATTTCCCGGCAGCACCAGCGCCACCGGCGAATTGTCGCAGAGAAGCACCGCCTTGCCGTTCAGCAGCTCCTGCGCCGCCCGATCCGGCCGCTCCGTTGTCTGATACTGGGGAAAAGGAGAAAACCACACCTCTTCCGTGAGCTGCTCTACCATGCCGCTGTCCAGGACGCCGTCTATCTCATAGCGGTCCAGACGCTCCCGGATATTCTCCAGCAGCTCCGGGCGCGCCAGATCTTCCACATAGAGAAGCTGGGTCAGCGTATTGGAGCGCACACCCAGCGTATGCTCCTCCACCTTCAGTCTGGTATCCCTGAGACGCTTGCGCACCAGCGCGGAATTGGTTTTGACACTGTCGGAAAAGCCCTCCTTGGAGCCCCGCAGCACCTTCTCTGTCTCCGCCTTCGTCACGCCCATTCCCGGATAGCCCTTGCTTGCGATCTTCATGGCAGCGTCGTAGCCGTCCATGAAAAAAATGGCGTTTCCTGCCAGAAGCGCCGCAAAAGCCTCCTCCATCGTGTGAAGCTTCTTCACATCCGCGATCCCAAGGCTGTTATTTTTCATAAATTCCTGAATCTGCTCCGGAGTCTCCTCCCAGAAGTGATTCATCATTTTTCCGATGGCAGAATCATCCAGCATCATGTTGGACGTCGCCACCTCGATGTACACCATCAGGCAGTCCACTTTTCGCCCTTCTCCCAGCCGCATCGGGCGGATCAGGATATCGGCGCAGCCCGAAAGCCGTTCTCTTACATACGCTTCATTTTCCCGAAGCATTGGGGAAATTTTTGTTTTTTCCTGCATGTTTTACGTTTTCCTCCATTAAAAAAGAGATGCTTTCGCATCTCTCATAGAATACCCGGTTTTCCCGGCTTTTATTTATTTTTTGGCGTTTTCTCCAGCTCTTTTTCCGCCTGGATGGATTTGATGATCCCTCTCCTCTGATTCTCGATGTGCGAGTAGGACAGCTCCTTGGCCTCCCGCTCATCCCTTGCCTGCAGCGCGGCCAGAAGTTTCGCGTGCTCGCTCACCAGCTGCTTGCGCATTTCTTCGTCCTTCAGATATTCCACACGATACCGGTAAATCTGCTCCCGCAGATTATTGAGAACCTGCAGCAGACATCCGTTGTCCGCTGCCTGGTAAATGACCTCGTGAAAAGCGGAATCCGCCTCTGCCAAATGCACCAGATCCCCTTCTGCAATGGTCTTCTCAAAGGTCTCTGCCGCCAGCTTCAGTTTCTCCAGCTCCTCGTCCGTAATGCGGGCGCAGGCCTTCTCAATCGCCATATCTTCCATGGCAATGCGCACCTCCAGCACATCGTTCAGATCCTTCTCCGTGATGCTGGCAACCTGCGCGCCTCTCCTGGGAATCATCACGACCAGTCCCTCCAGCTCCAGCTTTCGCATGGCTTCACGGATGGGGGTACGGCTCACGCCGAGACGCTCTGCCAGCGCAATCTCCATGAGACGCTCCCCGGGCTTCAGCTCACCTTTCAGAATCGCCTGGCGAAGTGTGTTAAATACAACATCCCGCAAAGGCAGATACTCATTCATCTGAACGGAAAATTCACTTGTCATTGGATTCTCCTCCATTTCTGTTGTATATTTCTGTCGCAAACACGGTTCTGGCAAGTCTGCTCTCCCGAAGAACCGCCGCTGCCTGCTCCATCTTATCCTTGCTGTCAAACACGCCGAATACCGTAGGCCCGCTTCCGCTCATCATGGCACGCAGCGCCCCGTATTCTTCCATGAGATTTTTGATCTCCTGTATCACCGGATACTGCCGGATGATCCCCGGCTCAAACACATTGGCCATCTTCTCTGTCATGGCAGAAAGATCACCCCTTCGAATATCCGCGATCATCCCGTCAATATCCGGATGCTCTGTAAGCTCTCCCAGCTTCAGATTCTCATAAGCCATTTTTGTGGAAACATTCACACCCGGCTTGCCAATGAGAATATAGCAGGGAGGAAGCGCCGGAAGGCGGGTCAGCTTCTCCCCGATCCCCTCTGCAAGCGCTGTGCCGCGCATAATACAGTAGGGAACATCCGCCCCCACCTTTACCGCGCGCTCCATCAGCTCCTTCTCGGTGAGTCCCAGGCCAAACAGCCGGTTCACTCCCACAAAGGCCGCTGCCGCGTCCGTGCTCCCGCCGGCCATTCCCGCTGCCACCGGAATGAATTTTTCCAGGCGCAGGCAAAGCCCCTCCTGCACATGGAATTCATCCATCAGCATTTTGGCCGCCTGGCAGGCAAGATTCTTTTCATCATTGGGGATAAACGCCAGGTTGGTCTCAAAAGAAATTCCCGGCTCCTTTTTTTTATTCAGTTCCAGTACATCATACATCTGGATGGTCTGCATGATCATGCGCACGTCATGATATCCATCCGGACGTTTCCCTGTAATATCAAGGCCAAGATTGATTTTTGCAAGTGCTCTTAAACGCATTTCATCCTCCATTGTACTTTGTATACAATACTTGTTTGTATTGTATCGGATTTTTCCACAAAATTCAATAGAGAACCCTTCAGGTTTCCACTTTTTTTACAAGAAGAAGGGGCTGCCCTTCCTGGATCTGCCCGTCCGAAAGCTTGTTGATGCCGGCAATATCCTCCACGGTCGTGTAAAACCGTTTCGCAATGTCCCACAGGGTATCGCCCTGCTTCACCATATACACGGTAATCCCCGGCATCGTCTGTATTTTCTCCATATCCAGAGGCTGCATTTCCACGCTGTCGATAACGAACACTTCTTCCCTGGAGATCACCAGGGCATTGACACTCACCGCCGCCCGGACTTCCAGCTCGTTGCTGTCTGCCATTGTCGTGGAAAGCTGTTCCAGATCTGCCCGCAGGCAGACCTCACAATCCTTATCGATTCCTCTGGCCTCCACCACATGAGAGAAGGGAACCATGGCTTCCATGGAATAGAAGGGCATCTTGTCGTCGCTGACAATATAAAGCACTTTCATGCACACAATGCCTTCCACCTGGATCCCGTTTTCCACAGTCACAGTCTTATCAATCTTTACTTTTCCCTGGCTGTGGCAGATCTGCAGGATTTTTCCCTGGGTTTCCTTGACGCCAATGCGCTCTGAAACCCGGCATCTGGAAAAATTCCGTACCAGAAGCTTTTCCAGAAATTCCGATTTTCCCTTGAGAACACAATTGGCCGCCGGAGTGTACACATCCGTGATGACCAGATGTTCTTCCTGGCGATAAAGCTTCATATCCAACTCCAGCACCACGTCCACGGCAAATATACGCTCTTCCCCGTCCGCATCGGGCTTCACTTCGATCCCCTGCTGGACGACCGCCGCCTCGATGTGGGGGATCAGCTCCTCCGAACTTCCCGTACATTCGGCCTCCCCGTGAAACGGAAGCGAATATTCCATCCACTGCAGCGGCGCTTCCTCATCGGCTCCCACATACAGGAAAAATACGGCCAGCTCGCCTTTGGCCTTTACACAGTTTTCCCCCGGCCGCAGCTCCAATCCCCGCACCTGCACAGACTGCCACAAAAGCTCTGAAATATTGGGCTTTCCTCCGGCCAGGGTGATCTCCTCCCTGACGCGCAGCGTATCTTTTTTATGTACGCACAGACTGAGGAGCTCCATGGGCTTTGTTTTTGCGGAAATGCGGTCATCGGAAAGCCCCTCCGGCAGCTGCACCCCTTTTCGCTCATCCACGACCGCATAAAAGGTCACAAGGGCCTTGATATTGATTTTTCGGGAATGAATGACATGGACGCTCAGATCCTCGATCTCCCACCGAAGGCACATTTTGTCGCCGCCTGCAATGTCTTCCAGGTTTAAGGTTTCCTCAAAGGGAAGTTTTGAGGTCAGACTGTACACCTTTCCTTCCTCTTCCCCCACATAGAGCAGATCCACAAGAAGCTTTCCCGCCAGAAATCCATGTCCCTCGCTCAGGCGCACATCCTCCACCGACACTTCGCCCTTGTTCTGGATTGCCCGGCCAATATCCGGCTTCACATCCGGCACATTGAAATCCTCGTCAAAGGTAATCTGGCTGGTTGCTCTGCTCTTGATGCGCAGCATCTGAATACTTTCCTTTTTTAATTCCACAGTCCGCTCTCCTTTTCTTTTCCCAATCATTCAAACACCACCGGCTCTTCCCGGAATTTGATCTTCACTACGATACAGGGGCAGGAGGGTTCCTTTCCCGCCTCGTCCTCCTGCGGTCCCAGAAGCTTCGTCCTGAAAAAAACAGCATTTTCCGAAATCCCCAATTCTTCCACCTGGATGCTGTATCCTCCGGTGAGCTGCTGTCCGTATCCCTTGATAAGATACAGATCCTCTCCGCTCTGGTAGGTCATCTGAAACTCCCGCGTCTTTTTCGCCTCAATGAGCTTTTTGATCTCTTCGGGAACCTCCCTGGAATTTACCAGCGTATAGTCAAGCGGCTCCCTGGGCGCCTTTTCCACGCGCACCAGACCGCATCCGCCAAAAACGAGAAGCATCACCGCCGCCAAAAGCGCCAGCGCTGTTTTTTTCATAGCGACACCTCTATTGGTTGCTCAGTATGTATTCTATGCCGGCTGAAAAAGATTTATTGCAAGTATTTCAAATTGTTTGTATACTAGAACTATCTTTTAGAAAGGATTCCCATTATCATGATTCGATTTGCACTCGTTTGTATCACAGTTATTGGTTTCTTGATCCTCTCCACCCCGCTGCTGGTTGCAGAATGGGTCATTGGAAAATTTGCTCCCCTGAAAAAGGATGTCAGCTCTCTTCGGATCATCCAGGCAGCTTTTCGCTTTATTCTCAAAATCACCGGGGTAAAGGTTACGGTCATCGGCGAAGAAAACGTGCCCAAGGACACGCCGGTCCTCTATATCGGAAACCATCGGAGCTATTTTGATATTCTTCTCACCTACAGCCGTTGTCCGATCCGCACCGGCTATGTTGCCAAAAAGGAGATGGAGCGCTATCCTCTGCTCTCCAACTGGATGAAGTATCTTCACTGTCTGTTCCTGGACCGCAGCGACATGAAGCAGGGGCTGCAGATCATCCTCACCGCCGTGGAAAAGATCAAATCCGGTATTTCCATCTGTATTTTCCCGGAGGGCACACGCAACAAGGCGGACAGCGATCTGGAAATGCTCCCCTTCCATGAGGGAAGCTTCAAGATCGCCACCAAGGCAAAATGCCCCATCATCCCCATTTCCATGAACAACACCGCAGAGATGTTTGAGGCGCATTTTCCCAGGATCAAGCCCTGCCATGTGGTGATCGAATACGGCAAGCCCATTTATCCCGAGGAGCTTCCAAAGGAAGACCGCAAAAAAATCGGCGCCTACACGCAGAATATCATATTGGAAACCCTGAAAAAAAATCAGGCGCTTGTGTAAGCGTCTGATTTTTTATTTACAGCTGTTTGCCGGAAGCCGCAATCTCTTCCAGCACTTTTCGGGCCGCCCGAATCCGTTCCTCGCTGGTGCGCCAGATTTCATATTCACTCACATCCGCCGCGCCCATGCTGACGTCCTCTTTGCGATACGTCATGGCGCTCTCCACCACGATCTTTCCCGACATATGATACGCTGAGGCGCCGGTCTCCTCATAGAGTCTGCCAAGAACCGAGGCGTCCACACCTCCGCCGATCATAATTTCCGGTTTCCCCTGCGCCTTCTCCACCAGCGCCTTCAGAAGGACTGTTCCGTCAACACAGTTGTTTTTCTGTCCCGAGGTAAGGATCGTGTCAATCCCAAGCTTTTTGGCATCCTCCAGCGTTTCCATGGGCTCGCGGCACATGTCGAAAGCCCGGTGCAGCGTAACCGGCATCCCTTTTGCTTCCTCCATCAGTTCCTTCATCTGCTCCAGATGCAGCGTGCCGTCCGGGTTCATGCTCCCGATGACAATTCCGTCGGCGCCAAGCTGCCGAAAGCTTCTCACCTCTTTTTTAAGGATTTCATGCTCAAAATCTGTATAACAGAAATCGCCGAACCGCGGCCGGAGCAGTACACGGATGGGAAGGTCTGTCTGTTCCCGGATTGTCTGATAGAGTGCCTGAGACGGAGACAGGCCGCCGATCACAAGGGCGCTGCACAGCTCAAGACGGTCTGCGCCGCCTTTTTTGGCGGCAATCGCGGATTCCACGGAATCCACACAGCATTCTAATGTATATCCCATAATCCCTCCTGTAAATTCTTCCATAAAGAACACATAAGGAAATGCATCTCTGCATTTCCTTATGCTTTGTTTCTTATGTAATTATTCTTTATTATTTACATAATTTCTTGAATTCGTCTGCCACATGCTGTACCTGTGTTCCGATGATAACCTGTACGCTTGTTTTTCCAGGACGAATCACGCCTGCTACACCTGCAGATTTGATCTTCTTCTCATCTACCTGTGTGTAGTCCTTGATCTCAAGACGAAGTCTTGTGATGCAGTTGTCAACGGAGGCAACGTTTTCTTTTCCGCCGATGCCTTCCAGGACGATTCTTGCAACCTCTGTGAAGTCATTGTTTGCCAGAACTACCTTTGTCTCATCTGCATCGTCGTCTTCTCTTCCCGGAGTCTTTAAGTTAAACTTAACGATCGCGAAGCGGAATACCACATAGAAGACAATAAATGCTGCGATACCCAGCGGAATGATCATCCAGGTTTTTGCTGCTGCCGGCAGGGAAGCGGAGAACAGCAAGTCTGTCGCACCTGCGGAGAAGGAGAAGCCTGCACGGAATCCAAGCCATGCAGTCACTGCTACGAAGATACCGTATAACAGAGCGTAAACAACATAAAGACCAGGAGCCAGGAACATGAAAGCAAATTCAAACGGCTCTGTAACACCGCAAAGGAAGGAGCAGACTGCCGCGGAAGCAACCAGACCGATCGCAATTTTCTTCTTTGCAGGTTTTGCTGTGTGAACCATGGCAAGAGCTGCTGCCGGAACACCGAACATCATGCAGGGGAAGAAACCGGACATGTACATACCAAGGCTCCAGGTAACCTCCGGAGATGCGGATGTCATTCCAGCCCAGAATTTCTGCAGGTCACCAAGTCCGATGGTGTCGAACCAGAATACGTTGTTCAGCGCGTGATGCAGGCCTGTCGGGATCAGCAGACGGTTCAGGAACGCGTAGATACCAGCGCCCGGTGCGCCAAGCTTCACGATACCCTGTCCAACAGCAACCAGCGCGCCGAAGATCACCGGCCATACGAACAGCAGGATCGCGGAAGCGACAATGGAAACAACACCTGCAACGATGGCTACGCTTCTCTTGCCGCTGAAGAATGCCAGCCAGGAAGGTAATTTTGTTCCTTTGAACTTGTTGTAGCATGTGGAACCGATGATACCTGCAATGATACCGATAAACGGGTTTGCAATTTTCTGGAATGCAAGCACATAGGTCTGATTTTCAGCGATAGACGGTCTGAGTACAGTCACAACAGCCTCAGAAAGCAGTGTTGTCATCATCAGCCAGGAAACCATAGCCGCAAGTCCGCCGGTACCATCGTTGTCATCTGACATGCCGACGCCGACACCGATGGCAAACAGGATCGCCATGTTGTCGATCAGGGCTCCGCCTGCTTTTACAAGGAACATACCGATGAGTTCTTTTACACCCTCGATCGTTCCACCCTGCATGGTTGCAGGACACAAAAAGTATCCGATACCCATAAGGATACCGCAGATTGGCAAGCACGCCACCGGAAGCATGAGTGCTTTACCTAATTTTTGAAGATATTTCATAATTTTTTCCTCCTTTTCCCTATTTTATGCATATCTTCCCTTATATAAAAGCCTGCAGTGCAGACTCATATACCTGCAGTTATTTTACGACGGTCAGGACTTCGTCCAGCGGCTTCACTGCTTTGCCTGCCATTGCCTGAATGTCGCTGTAATCGGAGGTATTGCAGATCACAATCGGAGCAACGGTGTCCAGGCCTGCTGCCTTGATGGCCTCGATGTCAAAATCCAGAAGCAGATCCCCTGCTTTTACCTTGTCTCCTGCCGCTACGTGTGCTTCAAAGGGCTCTCCCTTCAGAGTAACCGTATCAAGACCCACATGGATCAGGATCTCGATCCCGCTCTCAGAGCGCATGGAGATCGCATGTTTTGTGTCAAACACCATGTCGATGGTGCCGTCAATGGGGGCAACTACCTTTCCCACGGAAGGAATGATCGCCACACCTTTTCCGAGGATCTCCTCGCCGAAGGTCGGATCGCTTACCTTGGAGAGCTCGATTGCCTCCCCCTCAATAGGAGCGCCCAGCACTTCGCCTTTTTTCTTTCCAAATCCCAGTTTCTCTTTTAATGAGCCTAACATAATTTTCTCCTTTATTTCATTTCCCTTATAATTTTTCTCAATTTCAGTATCATGGAGGGCGCAACGGACAATTCATCCACACCCATGTTCACAAAGGTCTCTGTCAGCTCCGGATCTGCTCCCAGCTCACCGCAGATGCCCGTCCATTTTCCTGCTTTGTGAGAATTGTCTACAACCATCTGGATCATCTTCAATACCGCTTTGTGATGCGGATTATAGAAAGCGTCCAGTTTTTCATTCTGACGGTCAATAGCCAGCGTGTACTGTGTCAGATCGTTGGTTCCGATGCTGAAGAAATCTACCAGCTCAGCCAGCTCGTCGCTGATCATAACTGCGGCGGGTGTCTCGATCATGATCCCTTCTTCCACATCCTTGTAGGGAATGTCGCATTCGTACAGCTCTTTTTTTACTTCCTCCACGATCGCCTGGATCTTTTTCACTTCCTCCACAGAAGTGATCATGGGATACATGATCGCGATCTGGCCATAGTTGGAGGCTCTGAAAAGCGCGCGAAGCTGCGTCTTGAAAATCTCTGTCTGTGTCAGGCAGATGCGGATGGCACGATATCCCAGCGCCGGATTCTCTTCTTTTCCCAGATTCAGATAATCGGCCTGCTTGTCCGCGCCGATGTCCAGGGTACGGATGATCACCTTCTTGCCGGCCATGTTCTGCGCAACCTGCTTGTAGGCCTGGAACTGTTCTTCCTCGCTGGGAAGCTCGTTCCGCCCGATGTACAGAAACTCACTGCGGAACAGACCGATCCCTCCCGCGTCATTTTCCAGCACATAGCCCACGTCGGACGCGCTTCCGATGTTGGCGTAAAGCTCGATTTTTTTGCCGCTTTGGGTTACGTTTTCTTTTCCCTTCAATTCCAGAAGGAGCGTGCGCTTCTCCTGCTCTTCTTCTATCTTTTTCTGTACTTCTCTTCTGACCTCTTCTTCCGGCTCTATGGTAAATACTCCGGTAAATCCGTCAACAGCCGCGTCCATGCCGGACGTAAGCCCGCTCAGATCCATCTCCACGCCGATCAGCGCCGGAATATTCATCATGCGGGCGAGAATTGCAGTATGGGAGTTCGTGGAGCCATGAACGGTAACAAATGCCAGAATCTTTTCTTTGTCCATCTGCACGGTTTCACTGGGCGTCAGGTCGTCTGCAACAACGATCACCGGTTCCTCAAAATCCAGGTTATTTCCGCCGTTCCCCGCCAGGTTCTGCACAAGACGCTCGGAAATATCCTTGATATCCGCCGCACGGGCCTTCATATATTCGTCGTCCATGCTTGCAAACATTTCCGAAAAGCTGTCCCCCGCGGAAGCAACCGCATACTCGGCGTTCACCTCCTGGCTGCGGATGATGTTCTCGACCGCCTCGTTAAAGTCCAGGTCCTCCAGCATCATCTGATGTACCTCGAAAATCGCTGCGCTGGCTTCTCCCACTTCCTTCAGCGCCTTCTCATACAGGCGCCCCAGCTGCTCATTGGATTTCGCTTTTGCAGTTTCCACTCTTTGAAGCTCCGCCTCCACATCTTCAATGTGTGTGCGCTTCACAACGTTTTCCGCCTTGTGCAGCACGGCAATCTTCCCAAGAGCAATCCCTTTGTATACCGATTTTCCTCTCAAACACTTCATATCTGCTTCCTGCCGCCTTTATAAATTTGCTTTGAAAAATTCCTGCATAGCTTCAAATGCAGCAGCCTCATCTTCGCCCTCTACGGTAACCTCCACCGTCTGGCCGCACTTGATCGCCAGTCCCATGAGCGCCATCAGACGGGTCACATCTACGGATTTTTCTTCTCCCTTTCTGGAGATCATGACCTGGCTTTTAAACTGCTTTGCCTCTTTTACAAGAAGACCTGCCGGTCTTGCGTGAATTCCCAGTTCGTCCTTGATCGTGTACTCAAATGTCATCATTCTCTTGTTCTCCTTTTCTTTTATGCTTATTTTTTGTTATGCAGAATCCAGTCTGCTTCCTGCTATGGTTTTATGATCGTCTGGATAAGTACTGCAAGATATCCCAGTTCTTTCCTGTCCACTAACGTTCCCAATTCCCGGGAGATATATGTACAGATCTTTTCTGCCACCCGCCCGGCCTGTGGATAACCTGTCCGGATAAACTCATTCAGATCAATGTGAATATCTTCCTCTGCCTTCACCCGCGCGATCATATAATACAAGTGGCTCATAAGGCGGATTCCGGCCAGGGAATCCCGGCTGATACTCTGTCCCATCAGATCCTCAATGATCAAAAAGCACTCATCTATGATCTGGGTCACTTTCAGGATCTCTGTCACATGCTCGCCCGCCAGCCCGGAATGCACATGCAGCGCGATAAATCCCGCCTCGGCGTCTGTAATGTGATACCCGGTCATCTCTTCTACGATCTCTCTGCACTTCAGAACAACCGCATACTCTTTTCCGAACAGCGCCTTGATGTCTGCGATGAACGGATTGGGGATCTCTATTTTTTCCTCCGCGCGCCTGGCCGCAAACGCAATATGGTCTGCAAGGGGCAGGAGGATGTCATGGTTGATGGACTCAAAAACAGCCTCGGCCTCATCAATGATCCGCGCGGCCGCCTCCAAAAATATGGGGTCGATCCCTTTTACCGCATTCGCGCCGGACTTTGCCGCTTCCTTCGCCGTCAGAGTGTACTCTCTCGCGTCCTTGATCTCCGGAAAACAATCTCCAGCTTTTTTGCCGAAGCCGATTCCCTTTCCCAGCAGGATCATCTCCGCCTTGCCGCGCTGCGCAAGAAAAGCATTGTTGTTTAAAACTTTTATTACCTGGTACATCATACGGATTTCCTTTTCTCGTACAGAATGGAGGATGTGCTCTGCACATTCTCACGCCGAGCACAGCCGCCTGCAACATGTTACCTCTTCGTTCGGGTGCGCCTCCTGCGCGGAGCGCTTTTGTACAATACGAACATTGCAGAGGAGGTTCCTATTACGCAAAAAAAGCATAAACATACTCTGGCAAATCTCTCCTTATGATGAGAAATAAAAAGCCGAATAGTTTATGCCTGCTTCTCAGTAACACACTATCGTTTTGTTTATTTAAGTCACTGATATCATGTTATACTATGGATATGTTCCCGTCAAGTTGGGTTTTTTTATAAAAAATTTATACATTTTTTAGATAATATGCACAATCCACACAGAGGCGGCCACTCCTGCCGCTGTGGCAAGAAGCGCTCCCGGAAGAGTATATCCGGTTTTCTGTATTTTGACGGAGCCGAAATACACACTCATGCAGTAAAACACGCTCTCCGTGGCGCTGAGCATGATCCCTGCCATCAGCCCCAGAGCCGAATCTGTCCCGAATTCCTTAAAAATGTCCAGCAAAAGTCCTGTTGCCGCGCTGGAGGAAAACATGCGCACCACAGACAGGGGAAGAAGCTCCGGCGGAAGCCCCAGGGCTCCCGTCATCCTGCCCAGGCATTTTCCCATAAAATCCAAAAATCCGGACGCCCTCAAAACGCCCACCGCAGTCATGAGCCCAATGAGCGTCGGCCCAAGCCCTGCCACCGTTCTGAGCCCATCCCTGGCTCCCTCCAGAAAGTCCCGGTAGATATCCCGCCGGGACAAAAGGCCGTACCCCAGCACATAGAACAAGAGAAGCGGTATCATAAAATTGGACAGGTAGATGAGGAATTTCATGGTTTGCTCCCAAAATCAGTGTTTATGATAACCTATGGCGGGGTATAAGAAAATATGTATTGTTTTCCCGTACTTTAAAGAATTTGAGGCTGCTGATCTTCTGCACGTAACGTCATAGCTTTTATTCCCCTCCTTTTTAATGTTAAACCTTTTTATATCTATTTTATTGATTTTAATGCTTTTTAATCATATTTATTCTTTTTTACCAGTTTTAACGCTTTTTATACTAAATAAGTCTCCCCCGCCCGTAAAGCGGGTGGGGCGACTGCTGCTGACTGTAAATTCTTATGGTATAGAAAGTCTGAATGTATGAAAGCAAAAGTGACAGTGGAATAATTTTCAGTGTTATTTAGCTGACTTGAAATTTTAAATTCCAGTGCAGAGTTAAATTCCACATGGGTTTAAA
>CALBGI010000055.1 GCA_937893675.1 uncultured Blautia sp. | reverse complement strand
GGCAGAAAAAAAGCAGGAGACCTTTTTCAGATTTCCTGCTCGGTGTGCCGCTGTGTAAGCGGCGGGTATTTAGTTGTGAAAGTTCGGGACAAGTTGACCCGATGTGTGTAGAATAACAAACTGGATTTATTTTTCTTTACATTTTATGCCGTAATTTCCCCTACTACCATTTTCGTAGCCCCTATATATTTCATATCTTTTTCCATTTATCTCCACTTCGTCATCGTTAATAAATGTATAAGACTCACCATTTTCTTCACAATACTTTGAAATTGCTTCCATAGTTTTTGCAAGAGTTGGGTAATTGGCACTATCCTCATAAGGAACCCAAAAAGCTTTTTTAAACATATAAAATACCTCCTTCTAATTTGTTAAGTAATCCACGAATTTTCAAATCATTATAAAATAATAGTATCATACGGCTTCGCAAAAATCCACTTATAACTTCCAATTTGTCGCTTTCTTCATATCCACATTATACCATTCGCATATCAGCACCACAATAAACTTTTATGTACCGTTGATCTAAATCTTCAAAGCTCTTTTGTTTTTAAGCGGCGCCCAAGGAGGGGGAGTGTGAGGGGGACCTTCGGGCTTCGCAACTTTGAGATGGTCCCCCTCACGTTTTTCTTAAAAATAGAAAAAAACTGCCGCTTCCCGGCTTTTCAACCGCAAAGCAGCAGCTTGTACGCTTCTCATTTATCAGCTTACCACATTTCCTACGATACCATAAGAAACAATATACATGATCACAGTCGCCATAATGATTCCGCCCAGAATTGCCAGGGAAGATTTTTTGATATCCACGTTCAGAAGAGAGGCGATCAGCGCTCCGGTCCACGCTCCGGTTCCCGGAAGCGGAATGCCCACAAACAGCATAAGCCCCCAGAACTCATAACGTTTGATTTTGTCGCTCTTTCCCATGGCACGGTTTTCCAGCTTTTCCACCAGCCCCCGGAACACCTTGAAATTCTTCATCCATTTAAAGATCTGACGGATGAACAGCAGAATAAACGGAATGGGAATAATATTTCCGATAATGCAGAGCGGGATTGCCGTCATCTCCGGAACCTTCAGAAGCGCAGCTGCAAGAAGCCCTCCGCGAAGCTCCAGAATGGGAATCATGGATATGATAAAAATAACTCCCTCCGGTGAAATAAACTGGCCCAGGTTCTCCGAAAACCACTGTACTAATACTTCCATATTACCTCCTGTTTAAATAATCTCTCAAAACCTCTGTCAAAGTCTCCATTTCCTGCTGTGTGCCAATGGTGATGCGAAGATAATTGCTGATCCGCTCTTTCTGAAAATATCTCACATATATCCGCTTCCTGCGAAGCATCTCAAAAATTTCCTGTGCCGGACAGCTTTCGTGGGCGGCAAAAATAAAATTGCCCATGGAATCTTCAAAGGAAAATCCCAGACCGCGAAGCTCTTTTTTGGTCCACTCCCGTGTTTCCACGATCCTGCGGCAGGTTTTTTCAAAGTATGCCCGGTCTTTCACCGCTGCAATACCTGCAGCAAGGGCTGTGCAGTCCATGGTATAGGAATTGAAGGAATACTTTACATCATTGAGATAACAGATCAGCGCAGGATTGCCGCAGGCAAAGCCAATGCGCATCCCGGCCAGAGAACGTGACTTTGAAAATGTCTGTACCACAAGCAGATTATCATACTTTTCCACAAGTGGCAATACCGATTGTGCGCCAAAATCCACATAAGCCTCATCCACGATCACGATCACGTCCGGATTGTGCTTCAGGATCTCCTCAATCTCCGCCTGTGGAAGCTCCACTCCCGTAGGCGCATTGGGATTCGGGAAAATGATGCCGCCGTTCTCACAGAAATAGTCTTCCCTGCGGATATGAAAGTTCCCGTCAAGAGCCGGCTGCCTGTAGGGGATCCGGAAAAGCTCCGCCCACACGTCATAAAAGGAGTAGGTGATATCCGGAAAAAGAATGGGTTTATCCGAATTAAAAAATGTGAGAAAGCACATGGCAAGCACGTCATCCGAGCCGACGCCCACAAAAACCTGCTCCGGCGAAAGCCCGTAAAACTGTGCGATCGCCTGTACCAGCTCCCTGCAGGCAGGGTCAGGATACCGGCGCAGTCCGTCTGCCGCAATGGATGCAAGCGCTTCCTTGACTCCCGGCGCCGGCGGATACGGGTTTTCGTTGGTATTCAGCTTGATCATATCGGTCTGTGCAGGCTGCTCCCCCGGCGTGTAGGGCACAACTCTGCGAATATTTGCTTTCCAGCTTCTCATGGCTCTTCTTCCTTTCCTTTCACGTCTCCCAGAATTTTATGTGACTCAGGCCGATTATACTACAGATATTCCAAAACCACAACTTCTGTTTCGTTGTTTTTCCATGCCTGCAAGCGCCTTCTCTGTGCATATCTTCCAATCGCCGCAAACGCCCAGGCTCCCGTCAGGATCGTCCAGGAACCGAAGCTTATGAGCAGTCCCGCCCGATACCCGGGCGCTTCATAGGAAATGGCAATGCTGTGCGTCCCCTTCTCCAGCGGGAACCCCACAAAAGCCGTGTTCACCAGCCGGGGTTCCGCCTCCTTTCCATCCACCAGAATCTCATACCCTTCCCTGTAGGGAAAAGAGGTAACAAAGTATCCATCCGCTTCCATTTCTATATTTCCGGCATAAACATTGGCATTTTCCTCCGGAAGCAGCGCCTTTTGAGGCATCGTCACATCTCTGTGTCCGAAATCAGCGGCGTCAGCTGTGTATATTTCCATATCCTCAAGCCGATACCTTCCTTTTACCCGTACCTTCAGCTCCTGAAGGCTCTCCCCGGTATTCCATACATAGGTAAACCCGTGGTTTTCGTTGGGATAGGGGGCACTGTCAGCGGAAAGCTTGTTCTTCACTCCGTTTATGGTAATTTCCACTGCGTTTCCCTGCAGGCTGTCCACCTGAAAACGAATCACCAGAAGCTGATCTGTCAGCGTTTCTGTCAGCGGCAGACAAATCTCGCCCCGGGCCTTGCCTTCTTTCAGCAGGGTATACGCAGCTGACGGCTCAAAAAATTCTTCCGGTTCCTGTTTTGAAAAAATATCCACCGTCTTCGTTTCCCCGGCGCCCCTGCCCTCCCGAAAAGCCTCTTCCTCCACCACGGCATAGCTTCCCAGCGCCGCCATGCTCTCCGGAAAGGTCAGCTCCTCAAAGCGCGCCTTCCCCAGCAGCTCTGTTGTTCCATAGCACAGCGGAAGCACATTTTTGTTTTCCGTCAGCACATAATCCCCCTGCTCATATACAGGTTCATAGCCCGGCACCTTCTGATCTGCCCGCATAAGCAGATAACGGATCCCCATAAAGTAATTGAAACAGGGATTTTGTCCCGGGACCAATGCCACCCGGTTGTTTGAAGAAACCGCATTTCCCATGGTATTGTAAAAAAATTCTCCGTACCGGTCATTTGTCACAGAAGAATACATAGATGCCCGGTTCACGTCTCCTGCCGGCAGGCAGTTGCTCGTCACAAAATTGTTGGCAATATTCTCAAAGCGATAATTTTTGTTTCCAGCAAACGCCGCCACCTGCTCCCTGTCAACCGGCTCCTGCCGACAGTCCCCGCGCTCCAGATAAGGAGCGCCCGCATGAACTCCAAAGCTGACCAGAAGCGGTACGAAAAGTGCCGCCAAATACCACGCCCTTTTTCGACAGCTTCCTCCGCGAAAAATCCCGGTTGTCACCCACAGGCCAAGGCACACCGCATCCAGCGCCGCCAGAACCTTCAGCTCTCCTCTGAACACAGGCACCAGACAAACAAGCACCGGCCACAATTTTAGCCTTTGTCTCCCCAAAGCGACTGCCTCCGGCGTTTCCGAAGCGACCAGCACCAAAAGCGGCACACAGGGAATCAGGATCTTGGCGCGGGCATAGAGAAAGCCATTGAGCACCAGCCAGATGACAGGACAGCAAAGCACTGCCAGAAGTACCGCTGACAGAAAACGGCTTCCCTTTCTTTTCAGGGACAGCAGCAGGCAGTACAACACCAGAAGCGTCATTCCGCAGCCGTAAGGAGAATACAAAAGACCTTCCAGATCCATGCTGACGGCAGAAACACGCTCCGCCGCAAAGCTCCCTCCGTCCTTTGATGTGGAAAGAATGTCAAGTCCTGTGGGCAGCAAAAGCACCATTGCCATCCCCACAGACAAAAACACCGCCAGAAACAGCCGCCCAAAAACAAACTCTTTTTTTGCATACATCCGGTGCAGCGCATAGACTCCCACCACAAACAGGCAGGCAGCCGAATAATAAAAGCTGTGCAGATAGATAAAAAACAAAGAAACGCAAAGCATTCCCCATTTCCTCGTTTCCAGAACCCGCTCCACGCCCAGAAGCGCCAGAAGCAGAAATGGCATGTAATTCACAAACATGATCTGGTGGTGCGCCTGATAAAAGGCCGCGGATGTCAGAAACAGCAGTGCTCCCCAGAAGGAAAAACGAGGCGTCAGCCCACACCGTTTCAGCCAGCAGTAGCAGAGCCACACACTGGCAGTCATGCAAAGGAACAGATACCCTGCCACAATGTATTTCATATCCACCTGTGGAATCAGACAGGAAAACACTACGTCCGGCCGAAGCAGGCCATAATAGGAAAAATCATAGATACTGCTGCCGCCGCCCAGAGAAATGTACTGAGGCAGAAGCGTTTTCTGCTCCAGCATGGTTCGGCGCAGACTGTCCGCAGCTGCTGTGTGCTGACTGTACCAGTCTCCGTCTGTGCCCCAAAAGCGTCCCGGCCCCATGGGCAGCAGCAGTAAAAGAGCTGTAAAAAGAAACAAAAGCACAAAGTGTGTCCAAAATTGCCTTTTTTTATTTTTCATAAGCGTTCTCTCCCTCTTTTTGTTCTACAACTAGTATGGTAAAGAACGCTTCTTAAAATAACCAAAAAACAAATCTTAAATTATCTTAGAAAATTCTTAATTTTTTCCGGACGGCTGATTTTCCGGATTCCCTCTGGGAAACAGAAGGCGCGCTTTAAACTGGTCGCAGTCCAGCAGAATGTCAAAGTCTCCGCCCAGCGCCTTGGTGTAGCTGCTGACGATCGCCAGCCCCAGGCCGTTGCCGTCGCTGGCTCTGGCCTTGTCTGCCCTGGCAAACCGCTCCACGATATCCTCCTTGGAAAAATCCATGCGGTAGCCGGCCGTATTGGTAATCTCAAGCCGCAGACGCCCGTCATCGTTCACGGCAGTGCTCACAAAAACGCGGGTGCCCCTGGCGCTGTATTTCAGCGCATTTTCCATAAGATTCTGACAGATACGGTACATGTAGGCATTGTCGCTCACCATGTGGGTATCTTCTTCTGTGTACATTGTCACAAATTCAAGGTCACATTCCTGTATTCTGTCCTGCATGTCCGCAAAAATCTGCTCCATCAGCCGCTTCAGCTCAATGGTTTCCATATGAAACTCCACATTGCCGCTGCTGGCCTTCGCCAGGGAAAACAGACTCTCGATCATTTCCTTGAGCTTGGTTGCCCGCTCGGAAATCACTTCCACATAATCTCTGGAGGTATCATTTAACTCCTCTTTTTTGAGAAGCTCAATGTAGCCTACCATGGAGGTGAGCGGCGTTTTTAAGTCGTGCGACACATTGGTGATCAGATCCACCCGGAGCTGATCGCTTCTTGAAACTTTTTCAAGACTCCGCTTCTCAATCTCCAGCGCATTCTTCAGATTGTCCTGATTGATCTGAGCCATACGTCCCATAAGCAGATTCAGCCGCCCCAGCATAAACCGTATGACGATCACTTCCATCAGGATCCCCTGCACAAAAAGCGTGGCGAAAGCCAGATAGCCTCTGGCAAAATTCCAGCCCCAGCCGTAATTGAACTGGTACTTCTGATAAGACCAGTTCCAAAAACACAAAAGCAGAAGTGCCGCAAATACAGCCAGAAGTATTTTCTGCTGCTTCACCCATTTTGCTTTCCATTCCTCATAAAACCCTTCGTTTTGCGGCCGCCAGCTCCGATAAACCCTCTCCAGGATTTCCGGCATGATACAGCAGATGCCTGCCCCCAGGCAAATGTTTATGGGAATTCCTCTGGCCCAGACGGTCCTGGTATCACAATAAGCATAGAGCATCATAGTGATAAACACAAACAGGCCGATGCCAAACAGCAGTGACCCCAGCACAGCCTTCTTATGTGTTTTCAGGATCCCCCACAAAATTCCCGCTTTTTCTTTCACTGTATTTTTCCATTTTGTATCCAATTCCCCACACCACCTTTACATATCTTGGATTTTTTGTGTCAATCTCAATTTTTTCCCGGATGTGGCGGATATGCACCATTACCGTGTTCTCCACCGCATAATCCGCCGCCTCATTCCATACCTGCTCGTAAATCTGCTCTGCCGAAAACACCTGCCCCGGATGTTCCATGAACAGGCTGAGTATCTGGTATTCCTTGGCCGTCAGACGCATTTCCTGCCCCTCCACGATCACCAGACGCTGCTTTTTGTCCAACACCAGCCCGCCGTTCACAATACAGTCCGCATCATTTTTCGGTGCGCTGCCGCCCCAGGCCTTGTACCTGCGCAGCTGTGCCTTGACCCTCGCGATCAGTTCCGCCGGGTTGTATGGCTTGCCGATGTAATCATCTGCCCCAAGCACCAGCCCGGATACCTTATCGCTCTCCTCTGTTTTGGCAGACAGGATAATGACCGGGATCTTACAGCGCTCCCGCAGCTTCATCAAAGCGGACAGCCCGTTCAGGCGCGGCATCATCACATCCAGGAGGATCAGATCCACCGGATGCCGCTCCAGCATATCCAGAGCCTCCATGCCGTCGTAGGCCTTCACCACCGCATAGCCCTCGTATTTGAGAAGCTCGCTTATGGAATAGACAATTTCCCTGTTGTCATCCACCACCAATATTGTTTCCTCATTCATGCTGTTTCTCCTTCTGTTTTTGCTGTCTCCATTATAAACAAGGGGTGTAAAAAAACTCCGCGGTAATTCTTAAAAGTTTCTTAAAAAACAGATATCCCGGCTCCTTCTTTGTGAACCATGTCCATGGCCTGCCGCTCCACCCGGAGCGCGCGGGCATACTGCATCAGACGCCCCAGCTGCCGCTCCTGGCTGGCATTGTAACGTTCCACAATGTATTCAAAAATATCCTCCTGAATGTCATTTCGAAAACGAATGCACTCACACACGCTGCGCTCAATGTCATATATCCGATAAGTGCCGAATTCTGTCTCTATCTGCCGCTGTTCCATGTCAAAGTTTTTTTCGGACAGATAATGCCGCTTCAGCGGAAAATTCATATGCATCCGGGCGCGGTCTGTCCGGCAGGTCGCGACAGAAAGCGTCTCCGGCTCTATGTCGATCAGTCCCTGGTAAAAACAGGCGCTGTCCGCACAGATCACGGCCTTAGGATTCACAAGCCCCACCTCCACCGCCTTATAATCGGCAGGCTTCTTATGTCCTCCGCGCAAAAACCAGTAATGACCATGCGACACCTTCTCCAGAAATCCCTCATTCACAAACTGTCCGATCTGCCGGTTGGTAAATCCGGCCTCCAAAAGCTCCACGGTGCCGGTATAGCCTTGTCTGCTCTGTGCGAGTCTCTCAAATTTTTCATAGGTGGACTGTCTCATATTCCCCTCCCCAAATCTGCATTTTTATATACACAATATCAGCATTTTTCTCTCACCCTGTCAACACAACAGAGCAGATGATTCCTGTGATGGAAAAATTTCCGATGATACAAAAAATCGCCCTGCTGTCCAAAACAGGGCGATTCAACGCTTTTATCCTTTCAGATTCGAATCAGCTCATATTTCTCTGTTCCCAGCCCCATCTTCGCCGCATGGGCAACGCCAAGCTGCCACTGGGTATCCGGATGCGTCATATGGAAATGGTCGTGCGCTTCACAGTCACACTCCTCCTGCTCCGCCATCTTCTCTCCCAGAATGCTCTCCGAAATCGGCGTCATCTGATTGCACAGATCTGCACACGCCTTGTCCAGCGCCACCGGGTCAAAGCTTGCCAGCATTCCCACATTGGGGATAATGGGAATATCGTTTTCCGCATGGCAGTCACAGTTTGGCGACACATCGCAGATGAGAGAAATATGGAAGCAGGGTCTGTCCTTGCAGACTGCTGCCGCATACTCCGCCATTTTGTAGTTGAGCATGGCAATGGAATCATTCTCCTTCGCGTCAATGGCATCCTTGGGACAGGCAGCCAGGCAGCGTCCGCAGCCCACGCATTTGTCATGATCGATGGAAGCCTTTCTGTCCCTGATCACCGGCGCATCATGGGCACAGATTTTTTTGCAGGCACCGCAGCCCACGCAGAGTTCCTGGTCAACTTCCGGTTTTCCTTCCCGATGCTGCTCCATTTTGCCGGCTCTGGAACCGCAGCCCATGCCGATATTTTTGAGGGCTCCGCCAAAACCGGTCATCTCATGTCCCTTGAAATGCGTCAGCGAAATAAATACATCCGCATCCATGATCGCCTGACCGATCTTTGCCTCTTTTACATACTCTCCGTCAATGGGTACCAGAGCCTCGTCCGTTCCTTTCAGGCCATCTCCAATGATCACATGGCAGCCTGTCTGAAACGGTGAAAACCCGTTCACATAGGCGGTCTCCAGGTGGTCCAGCGCATTCTTGCGGCTGCCCACGTACAAGGTATTGCAGTCCGTGAGAAACGGTTTTCCGCCAAGCTCCTTGACGTAGTCTGCCACCACTTTCGCATAATTCGGCCGAAGGAACGCAAGATTGCCGTACTCGCCGAAATGAATCTTGATCGCCGCGTATTTGTCTGTAAAATCTATACTCTCGAATCCTGCCGTCTTCATGAGGCGGTGAAGTTTCTGCAGCAGATTTTCATGCTGCGTGGCTTTAAATGATGTAAAATATACCTTTGCGTTTTCCATAGGATCATTTACCTCCTGATTTTAAATAAGATAGCTTTCTATGCGCTTTTTCTTCCTTTCACCAGCTTCACCAGCGTGCCTGACAGCAGGAACAGCGCGATCAGGTTGGGAATCACCATCATACCGTTGAAGGTGTCCGCAAGACTCCACAAAAGTCCCAGATCCACGGTCGCTCCTACAATGGCAACCAGGGCGTAGACCACCATGAACGGCTTGTTGATCCTGGAACCCGCCAGAAACTCGATGCATCTGGTTCCGTAAAGTCCCCAGCCGATAATGGTAGAAAACGCGAAGCAGCACATCGCTACCGCCGTGACAATGGAAACCCAGTTGCCATACACTGCAGTAAAGCCCGCAATGGTAAGCTCAGCACCCGCGTCCACGCCATAGGCAATACTCTCTCCGCCCAGAAGAACAACCAGCGCAGTCAGTGTACAGATGACAATGGTATCTGCAAACACCTCAAAAATCCCGAAGTATCCCTGATGCACCGGGTCCTTGATATCGGAAGCTGCATGGGCGATCGAACCGGTTCCCAAACCTGCTTCATTGGAAAAAATACCTCTGGAGAAGCCTCTTTTCATGCTCATGAACACACTTCCCACCACGCCTCCGGTTACTGCCGATGGCGTGAAGGCGCCCTGGACAATATCTCCCAGAACCCCCGGGACTTTGTCCGCATTGAGAATCACCACCCCAAGCCCCAGGACAACGTACAGCACAGCCATAAAGGGAACCAGCTTCTCCGTCACATTTCCGATCCGTTTCAGACCGCCGATGAGCACCAGTCCCACCAGAACCGCGCACAAAATACCGATCACCAGATTCACGGTTTTCACCGAATCCGGAGAAATCAGGCCAAAATTCAAAAGCGCCGTATCAATGGATGTGGTGATGGCGTTTACCTGTGTGGCGTTTCCGGTTCCAAATACGGTAAGCACGCCCAGCGCCGCATAGAAAACAGCCAGAAAATGCCATTTTTTCGGAAGACCGTTTTTGATATAGTACATTGGGCCGCCCACCCAGTCGCCGTCCTTGTTTTTTTCGCGGAAATGAACGGCCAGCGTCACCTCCGCAAATTTCGTGCACATCCCCAGAAGAGCGCTCACCCACATCCAAAAGACTGCTCCTGGGCCTCCCAGCGCGATCGCTCCGGCAACTCCTGCAATATTTCCGGTCCCGACAGTTGCCGCCAGTGCGGTGCAGACCGCCTGAAATGGTGTGACAGCGCCGTCCTCTGCCTCTTTCTTGTGAAACATCCTGCCAATGGTCGTCTTCAGGGCGTAACCGAATTTCCGTATCTGGATGAATCCTGTGCGGCAGCTCAGCCACAGGCCCACACCAATGATGCAGACCATGGCCGGTACGCCCCAGACAAAACCGTTCACAGCGTCGTTTATCTGTTTGATCAGCTCCATATTCTCTCCCTCTCTCTGTTGATTCCATTTCGATCACGCGGACTGTTCCGCACTTCGTGCTTTCCCACTGCGGTCGAATATTCTTTATTGTATCACAGCGGTAATACATCAAGCAAGAAAAATATGGATTTTTCTGTCAGCCAATGCCCCCGAACAAAATACCCAGCACAAATACCGCCACAGTCAGCCCGCAGAACAGATATTTTCCCAGAGGATAATACCAGGAGCCAATGGGCTTTCTGCGCCCCTTGGACACCTGCGCCTCCACATACTTTTTGCCCATGACCCAGAAAAACATGATTCCGGCCAGACCTGCTCCCAGAGGACATACATAAATAGACACAAAATCCATCCAGCCGGACACGATCCCCTGAATGCAGAGGCTCACTGCCGCGCCGATGACCGCGATGACACTCACCGCTTTGGCACGGCTCAGATGAAACTGCTCCTGCAGCGTGGCGATAGGCGCCTCAAACAGGTTGATCAGAGACGTCAGCCCTGCCAGCAGCACTGCGGCAAAGAACACAATCACCAAGATCCTGCTCCCCGGCATTCCTTTCAGCAGATTGGGAAGGAAAATAAACAGAAGTCCCGGGCCTCCCTGGTCAAGCTGGGAACCCGTGGTCGCCATCGCCGGGATGATGACAAGGGCTGCCAGCATGGCTGCGCAGGTGTCAAACAAAGCTACATTCCAGGCAGAATTTACCACGTCCTCTTTTTCGGAAAGATAGGAGCCGTAGATCAGCGTTCCGTTTCCTGCCAGTGACAGGGAGAAAAACGCCTGCCCCAGAGCATATACCCAGACCGTGGGATTTTTGAGCCCTTCCATATCAATGCGGAAAATGTAGCTGTAGCCTTCCGCCGCTCCCGGCTGGAACAGCATATACACAGCCAGCCCTGCAAACATCAGGAAAAACAGCGGCATCATCACCTTGTTCGCCTTCTCGATCCCGCCGGCGATCCCCAGCGCCATAATCACAAAGGTAACCACAAGCCCCACCAGCTGCCAGCCGTTATTGCCAAAAGCGGAGGCCATTCCGCCGAAGGCTTCGCTGAATCCGTCAATGCTCTCCGGTTTCAGAACGGCTCCCGTCAAAGCGCCGACGGTGTATTTCAGGATCCAGCCAACAACCACGGAATACCCGATGGCAAGGGCCAGCGCCCCCAGCATCGGGAGCGTTCCGACGGCACGTCCCAGCTTTTCGTGACCTTTGGTTGCCAGCGCCTGCCCAAAAGCCCCCACAGGCCCTGATCTCGTTCCCCGGCCAAAGCTCATCTCTTCTATCACACCGGAAAAACCAATGAGGATCACAAAAATAAAGTAGGGCAGCAGAAAGGTTCCGCCGCCGTAGGCGGACACACGGGTTGGAAACATCCAGATGTTCCCCATGCCCACCGCCGAGCCGATGCAGGCCATGATAAAGCCCCATTTGGAGCGAAATGAATCGCGGTTTTTTATCTTTTTGTCTGTCATGGATAAATTTCTCCCTCTCCCTTTTTTCGCCATTTCAGGCAAACGCATCAAAACAATACCTGTGAGGTACCTGTCCTTTTTCTCCGTACAGCTTCTCGTGCAGCTCCTGCCACACAGCGGCCAGGGAATCCTCTCCCTCCCGGATATCGTCAAGGACAAAGCCCTCCTTTGCTTCCAGAAGCCCGTACGCCTCTTTTTCCCGTCCCACACAGGAAAGCGCGCGGATATAATAGAATTTTATGCGGCTTTCTTCCTGAAGCTCTGCATCCAGCTGCTCATAAAATCTGCAGATTTCCTGACAGAACCCGCAGAAAAGCAACAGCTTAAAGCCCTCTTTCACATAGGAGCTCTCCTGCTTCTGAAGCTGGATTCCGGCAGACATATACTCCGCTGCCTTTTCCCGGCTTCCTGTCTGAAGCTCTGTACAGGCCAGGCCGTGAAGCGCCCAGGCATTCCCGGCAAGCGTATGAGAAATCTTAAATTCCTCTCCGGCTTTTTCGTAAGCCCCCTCCTGGTAATACCGGAGGCCAAGGTGATAGTGGGCATACCAGTTTTCTTTTTCCTCTGCCTTCACCCCTTCCTCCAGACGCTTCCGGCTCTCTTTGTCATTGAGAAAAACGCCGGGGCGCATCTGTGGGTCCGGTACCGGAAGGCGGCCGCCCTCCAGAAAATGTTTCCAGTCTTTATATGTCCCCTCTTCATCCAGAAACTCCAGATGCGAGGTCCATTTGCCGTGCACGCCCAAAACACCGTAGCCGCTTCCTGCCTGCACAAGCTTCGCCTCAGACAGCGCCATGGGCTTCGACTGCCGAAGCTTTTCCTCCAGCTGTGCAGACATCTGCTCCTGTTGAAGCCCTTCTGTCAGCCTCCGGCTTCTCTCCCCAAAGGAAAGCTCCCGGTCTGCGCCGATGTCCACCGCGCCGTACTGCTCCAGCCACTCCCAGGCGGTGTTTGGCGCCATGGGAATACAGCCATACTGTGTTTTTCCAAGACCGGCCTGAATTTCTGCATACGGCCCTGCCTTCTCTGTCAGAAATTCCTGCCAGTGTGCCGAGGACTCGCTGTGCCCCCAGGAAAAAAGCTTGCGCCCCTGCAGCCTGTCGGTGGACATCTGCACAAGTCCGTAGCCATCTTTGTTGACATTGGCAATATAGCGGGGCGCCCCCTTCTGAAGCGCAAAGAAATAGTCCACGGACAGCGGGATTTCCTCATAGGACGTCACATCCACACCGTTCACCACAGGAATCTCCACCTTGGATACCTGACGGCTCACACAGGTGTAGGCCTCATCTGCCGGAACCAGCAGACGGCCGCCCTCGTATTCCGGCACAGCCATATTGCTCCACCAGTACATGGGCACAACCTCTGTATTTTCGTTCACGATGCGCATGCGGCAGTTGAGGAAACGGCTTTCTTCCTCCAGCCAGAAATCCATCTGGTACGTCACATTCCGGATCCTCTCATACTCATACATACGCAGCACCGGATTTCCTTTCTCATCACTGGTACGTGCAACATACATCTTTTCTGTGGTAAAGGGCGTATGGCCGATTATTCCCAGATTCCACTCTACTCCGCCGCTGAACCAGGCGTTCCGCACCGCCAGATTGCTGAATCGCAGCACATCGTTGGTGTACAGCAGGTTTTCTCCATGCTCCTTATCCCAGAGCTCCCAGAGACGTCCGCCGTACTCTGTGAGAAATACCGCTTTTAAATACCGGTTTTCCAGAACAGCCGTCTTTACTTTTCCAGCCCTGAGCTCCCTGGTATAAGAATTTCGCTGGGAATAGGGATAGGCATTTTTTACCCGCCCATATCCCTCGTAAATCTCATCCTCCTCACCAAGCTGAAAACGCAGCCTGTTCTGCAGAATCATCTCTCCGGACAAATCCGGCACGCAGGCTTCCCCGCCCAGGGATGCCACCGGCATTTCCTTTTCTTCAAAACGCAGCTCTGTTTTCATGTCATCAATCCTCTCCTGCAAAAATAAGGCCGCCGCAAAACTCTGCTCCGACGCATTTTCCGTCGGGAGGTATTTTGCAGCAGCCCCAATTTCTTTCTCAAAAAATCATTTTGAAATACTTACAGTCCTGCCAGCTCAAGAAGACCGGGCACCTTGGACTCCCAGCCCATTGCCATAATATGGACGCCCTGACAGTAGGGCTTGCACTCCCGGATAATGCGGGCAGCAATCTCTACTCCGGTAATTCCGGCTTTTGTCTTTTCCTTGTCAGCCTTGAGCTCCTCAATCATTTCCTCCGGAATGTGGATACCTGCGACATTGGCGTTCATGTATCTGCACATTCCCACGGATTTCGGAATTACAATGCCAAGCTGAACCGGTTTGCCGAACTGTTTTGCTTTTTCCATAAATTCAATAAATTTTTCCGGCTCATACACAGCCTGTGTCTGGAAATATTCCGCGCCGGCAGCCACCTTGCGCTCCATTTTCGCAAGCTGTACGTCAACAGAATCGCTGCAGGGAGAAACCACTGCGCCCTTTGCAAATTTGGGCGGCTCTCCTACCAGCTCGTTTCCACCCAGGTCAACGCCTGCCTCCAGCTGCTTCACACAATGAAGCAAAGAAACAGAGTCCAGGTCAAAGACCGGTTTTGCCTGCGGATGGTCTCCGAGCTTTGTGTGGTCTCCGGTGAGGATCAGAAGATTCTCGATTCCGAACATAGCCGCACTCAGAAGATCCGATTCCAGCGCAATACGGTTCCTGTCACGGCAGGTCATCTGGAAGATGGGGGTGAGTCCCTCGTCCTTCAGAGCCTTACAGGTTGCCAGTGATCCAAGACGCATGACAGAAGACTGGTTATCCGTTACATTCACTGCCGTGATGCCGCTGAGATAGGTTTTTGCCTCCTCCAGCATGTGCTCGATATGAAATCCTTTCGGCGGTCCTACTTCCGCTGTAACTACAAATTCACCGCGTTCAAATGCTTCTGTAATTTTCATTCTATTCTACTCCTACTCCTTATAGATTTCATGAGGTCCGATGCACCGGAGTATGCCCGTTTGGCTTTCTCCGGTCTCTTCGCATACTGCGATTATTTTTCGGACACTTCCTCATCAGTTGCAAAATTGCGTATCTGCGTGGGACATTTCAGGACATCCAGACGTCCAAGCTGCGCAAGGCGTCTGTAAATACGTTCCCAGCCGCACTCCATTTCGCTGTCCACTTCGCATTTTCCGTTTTTGGAACCGCCGCACTGTCCGTTTACCAGACTCTTGGAGCAGGCTGTGATTGGGCAGATCCCGCCGGTCAGGTTCAGATAACACTCGCCGCACTGGTCGCAGTCATACTCCAGCGGCGTAACTCCCTGAAAACCTGGCATCGGATATGTATCGCAGGCCGCGCAGACCTTTTTGTCTTCAAAATACTCTGCAACCGTCTGCACGCCAACGCCGCAGGAAAATACCAGGATCATGTCAGCCGCTTTGATCTCGTCTGCATGCTTCTCAAGACGCAGCTTCAGATTGTCCGGGTTACAGATGTAGTCTGTGGTAAGGATTCCTGTCACTTTCCCTTCCGCAGTCCACTGCGCCTGAAGCTCTTTTGCTTCTTTTTCCGGGAAATGGACCTCCTTGCATCCAAGGCAGTTCAGGATAAAAACCTTGCCTTCCATCAGCGATGCGATAGTTTCTTTTGATTTTAACTGGGTTATCAACATATTACTTCATCCCCCTTACCGCATTTTTTCCGGCTTTTATCTTCGTCACCAGAGGAATCTTGGAGGAACAGATGTACTCGCAGCATCTGCATTCCACACAGTCCATGACATTCTTGTCTTTCATGCCCTGCCAGTTTTCCTCATCCGCATATTTGGAGAAATACAGCGGAGAAAGCTCCATCGGACAGACATCCACACAGCGTCCGCATTTGATACAGGGCTGCTCCTTGGTCTCATCTGTGTCAACGGCAATGATTCCGTTGGAGCCCTTGATAATGGGCGCTGCCATATCTTTCAGTTCAAATCCCATCATGGGGCCGCCGGCTTTGACCATCACGTCTTCACCTGCAATGCCGCCGCAGTAATCCAGAAGCTCCTGAACGCTGGTTCCGATCTTCACAATAAAGTTGCCCGGATTCTGGATCCGCTCGCCGGTCACGGTAACTACACGCTCGATCAGAGGCATACCGGTCTTGAGCACATCGGCGATGGCCTTGGTGGTGCTGATATTGGCAACGACCGCTCCCACATCTGCCGGCAGTCCTCCTCTGGGAACCTGCTTGCCCATGACGCGTTTGATGAGCATCTTCTCCGCGCCCTGGGGATATTTTGTCTTAACCTCTACAACTTCAATGCCGTCAAGCCCTTCGCATTTCTCTTTCAGAAGCGCGATCGCGTCCTGCTTGTTGTCCTCAATGACAATCAGTCCCTTGGGCGCATCCACGGTCTTCATGATCGCCTGAAGCCCGAAGATCACATCGTCCGCATACTCCAGAAGCACCCGGTGGTCTGCGGTCAGCAGCGGCTCACACTCGCAGCCGTTGAGCAGAATGGTATCAATGGGTTTGGGCGGTTTCAGTTTTACTGCAGTTGGGAATCCGGCGCCTCCCATACCTACAATACCGGCTTCGCGAACGATCTCCACGATCTCGTCCGGTGTCAGGCTGTCCAGAGACTTGTTGGGCTTCACCGATTCGTGCAGGGTATTTTTGCCGTCAGACTCGATCACCACAGACAGGCACTGGCCTCTTGTGGGATGAGGACGATCCTCAATGGCAACAACTTTTCCGCTGACACTGGAATGTACCGGGCTGCTGATAAATGCTGCTGCCTCGCCGATCTTCTGACCCACCAAAACATTATCGCCCACCTGTACGATGGGATTCGCAGGCGCGCCTGCGTGCTGGGACAGCGGAATCACTACGGTCTTCGGATCCGGGAAGCGCTTCAGTGCAAGGTGCTCGCTGAATTCCTTGCGCTCTGAGGGATGTACGCCGCCGTAATATCCATCCAGTCTGTTCTCGCGGATTTCTTTTACATAATCGTTAATGGCCTTAAAGTTCACCTTGGAATAATCCCTGAGCTGTACCGGCTGGTTCAGGAATTCCTCCAGACGTCCCTGTTTTTCCAGACGACGGTAGATTTTTTCCCAGGCGCAGTCCTTGTTTGCGTCCACCTCGCATTTGCCGTTCTTCGCGCCGCCGCACTGGCCGTTGACCAGGCTCTTGGAGCAGTCCACGATCGGACAGATGCCGCCGGTGATATTGAGGTAGCACTGCGCGCAGGCATCACAGCTCTTCCTGGTCAGAGCCATGCCGTGATGTCCGGTATAGTTCAGAGAATTGCTGGCTGCGTATACCGGTTTCTTCACCAGATCTGCAACTGTCTGGATTCCAAGGCCGCAGGAGATCACAATTATATTTTCCGTGCCCTCCGGGATCATATCCAGCAGATCTTTCTGCGTATGATTCTTATTGCAGAGGAAATCAAGTCTCACACTTCCGGTGATATGTTTGCCCTGTTCGGCAGCAAATTTTTCAAACTCGGCGCAATCCGGTTCGTCAACAGTTTCAAATTCCTTGAAACATTTGTTGCAGGCAACAATAAACAGGTTGTCCTTGCCTTCCAGCAGGGCTGCCAGCTCATCGCTGCTTTTTAACTTATACTTCGTATAGTTTTCCAATTGCTCACCTTCCTTATTAAATCATTTTTCTGATTCGCACTTAATACGTGTCTAAGTATAACACATGTTAGCTATATTATCTAGTTCAAACATATATTTGTGCACAAAAATATACATTATGCCCACTCTTCATAGGAGGCCCGCTGGCCGCCAATGTACTTTCTTCTCGTCCGCGCGCACACCAGATGTGCCTCCCCGATACTTTTTGCCGAAATCCGCACGGGAACCGCCACATCCCGAAGGTGCATGCCGATGAGCGTATCACCGATGTCCATTCCCCCGTGGGCTTTGATGTGCTCTACTGCCGCCGGGTGCGCAAAGCCCTCATAGGCAGCCGTGGCAAAAGAGCCTCCGGCCTTTGGCTTGGGAACCACATTGACCTCCTCCCAGCCGTATTTTTCTGCCGCCTCCCGCTCCAGGATCAGCGCCCGGTTCAGATGCTCGCAGCACTGCGCCGCCAGATAAACCTCTGCTTCCTGTGCCGCGCGGTAAATCCCCCGAAACAGCGCCTGGCCCAGCTCCGGGCTTGAAAAACTGCCGATGCGCTCTCCCGCCACCTCGCTGGTGGAGCAGCCCACCACCAGAACCTGGCCTTTTTTAAGTCCAGCCGCGGCAAGCAGCTCCTTCGCCGCCTCATAGGCTTTTGTTTCCATCTCCTCATAATCTGCCTGCAGACGGGCTTCTTCCGTGCAGTAGCCTGTTTTTTTGTCCATGGTGCATCCTCCTTTCACCTGTGCCAAATCGATACACAACCTTCCTCTTAATCCCTACAATACTCTAAAACCCAATGAATATCAATAAACTGCTCAAAAAAAAGACTCCATCCCTTCTATTTGGGAAAGAGTCTTTGTCTTATCTGGCTTACATTAAATATATCTCCTTACCTGTCTCCGCATTCACAAGCATCACATGCCTTTCAGAATTATCATCCGTCAATTCCAGATACCAGACAGGCTCCGCGGTGTACTTCTGTGCTTCATTTCTATATACATATTCATAAAATTTTGCCCGTTCCACCATATACGTTTTTTCGTCCAAAATATTTTCATATTTTATTTCCACAGTTTTCGCAATTTCATCAAAGCTTTTCAGCGCCGTACTTTCTTCCGTTTCTTTAAAATGATACAAAGAATGCACGCGCAGACTTTCTATTCCTCTTGTAGAATAAACAGCTAATACCGGACAGGAATCCGGAGTATCATAGGCAAACGCCTGCACCATAACCGATAATTCCGGATAAACCGGCAAGCTGTTTATCATCTGCCTCGCATACACGACACAGGCATCGTCCTCCTGTGTCCATGCAGGCTTTCTTTTGGCCTCTTCCAACAACGCCTCTGCAACGTACTGGTTTTCGATTTCCTGCGACACCTTTGCACTCAGAGGATAAGTCTGAAAATCCAGCTCCTCCACTGCATACCCGGCTTTTTGAAGAGCTTCCTTCACCTGCTGCACAGCTTCCTCCGCATTCACGGAAACTTCCGGCCCAGAAAGGTAACGTTCCATATTTTCAGGATTTGTTGCACCAATTTGCCCATAATACGCATAATTTTCCGTAGAAATCCCAAACGCTTTTCCCTTGTCCACATGTGTACCGTCTGCCAGAATATAAAAGTTTTCTTCCGGATATTGTTCCGTTGCCGGATTATGATACTGCTCAATAACTTCTTTTCCCTCTACAAAATTTGCATATACTTTTTCGCTGTCTCCGAGGTCAACACTTTCTAAAACAATTTGGGGGAGCTCTTTTCCGTTCCAATCCTGCGGAACCTCTATTTCGCACTGAAATCGGACTTTACCGGATTCAGAGTCTCTCTCATAAGTCTGCGCAAATACGCTTCGGCTCGACATCAGACACAACACTGCGCATATGCCCAAAAGCCCTATGCTTTTTTTCATAATTTACGAATGACGCCTCCTTCCATTTCATAAACCTCATCACAAAGAACATCTATATCCTCCCGGTTATGACTGGCCAGAATAATCAGTTTGTTTTCTTCTTTCATCTTTAACAAAAGCTCCCGAATCTCCTGCACTCCATTTTTATCCAGACCATTCATAGGTTCGTCCAAGATCAGGATTCCGGGATCTTCCATAATCGCCTGTGCAAGGGCAAGTCTCTGGCGCATACCCAGTGAATATTTTCCAACCGGACGCTTCAATGCAGGATCCAAACCAACCTTTCTCAGAACAGAGCAGAGATAGTCTTTGTTCTTTTTGTTCCGTAAAGTATAAAGAAATTCCAGATTATGATAGCCACTCCAGGTTCGCAAAAACCCCGGTTCTTCAATAATGATTCCCGCATCAGTCAGCATATCCTTATCTTTTCCCATTACTTTACCGTTAACGGTTATCGTTCCCTCATCGCAGGAGAGAAAACCGCAAATAGATTTAAACAAAACAGTCTTTCCGGAACCGTTGTGCCCTACAAGACCATATATTTTTCCACTTTCACATAAAAGAGAAACATCCTTTAAAACCTTGTTATCTTTAAAGCTTTTACTTACATGAGATACTTCAATTACATAATCCTGTCTGTCCATATATTTCACTCCTATATATCCTCATTTTCCCAGTTAAATTCTGTTTTTTTTACTTTTATTAAAATAATGACCGTCATACACAAAATCCCTGTTATTAAGAACCCGAACATATAAGATATGGAGGGAAGCCAATAGTAACCATAATCCGGGGTTGCAATTCTTGCCAGTTCAGCCCATATCGTCGGGATAAAAAAGGCCAGTTTATGGCGTATCATGGGATGTATATTCAGCACAGGAAATAGAGCGATTGCCAGGGCAAGACCACCTGCAACTGCAGCAATCTTATTCAAAAACAGACTTAACAAGAACATCAGAACCCCTATAAATGTACAGATACAGGCACAAAGAAGAATCTCCAGCCCTATAAGCTGTAATGGCGAAAATTCAGAGAAAATCTCGTAATAAATAAACACAGGACTATCAAACTGCGTGAGAGTCCTTGTCGTTGCTGCCGTCCTCAGCAGCTTTCCCCATTCATTGCTCCATTCAATGTCCGGTAAAAGAGGGAGTATTGTGCAGATGGCTGCCACAACAGTAAGAACAACGGAACGGATAAAAATCCCTCCTATCTGCCCTAATGCCCAACGCTTTCTTCCTACACGGATTGCATGGTACATATTCACATGCTGCATAAAAGGCACATCCGTGTTCACATAAATTACTCCAAACCAAAACATAATTAGATAACTAAAACTACACATGGCAAATGGAAATACACACCACGAGGATGGATAGTCCACTGCAACTGAAAACTGTCGGATAGCCCCCACATATGTTCGGCTGACTACAATCATCAATATTGTAAAAACTGCCATTTTGCTATTGATAATTTTCATCATGAAACTTTTCCAGGTATACTGTAATAACTTCATGTTCCCACCTCTACAATCTGTTTTTTATTTTTTTGTAGATGCCACAGGTAAACAACGCTGAAAAACATAAACTGCAACCGAGAGCAGTAAGAAAGTACTGTATATCCGTCGAAAACCGATTCAAGGTCGGATATATCAGCATTGCATTGAACCAGCCTTTTCCACTGTATTCCATTAATATCTGTTGTATTAAAACAGGTGTTATTAATATGAGCATTTTATTAGAAACAAACATAGACAGAAATGAAGCCGCCAATGACAAGACCCCTGCAAGCATCCCCATTTGCAATGCGAATAAAAAAACATAAGGCCAGTAGTGTTCTCCAACAATCAGGGAACCGTACATTCCTTCCATAAAAAAAGCATCCTGTAATCCCTCTGAAGTCCAAGGTATCTTTAACCGTATAGATGCAACAAACAGAAGGCTTCCCAAAACCATAGTGATCACAGACGATCCATAAACAACCACTGCTTTGGATACCACATATTTCCATGTATTTCCTCTGTTAATGCCGTATCTGGCATATTTATGCTCCAAATCCTCACAAAACACAGTTGCATAAGAAAATGCGCAAAAAGCATAGGCAATCATAATCCCGGACATACTAACAGCGAAATGGTATGTATCTAGCGCATTTCCATTTACCATTCCCTCAGCAAACGCAAAATCTTCAAGGGAAAACCACATGGATACTGCAACACCCACAATGGCTAAATATATTGGATAATTTTTTATCAGACGACGGATATCCGTCTTTAAATAATGTGCTCTATTCATCCGTTTCTCTCCTTTTGTAAACAGCTCTTTTTCCACAGAAAAAAATAAATACACAAATACCTGCAGCAAAGCTACTTACATTTATCAGGAATAACATCATTTTTTTGTTTCTCTTTCTTTTTAATCAGCTCTTTGCTTGTTTCGAGAATTGTATCCAATTTGTCATAGGGAATCTTCATATCCCTGATCTTTCTGTATATTTCTTTCTCACACTCATTCGGGGCATTCTCTATACATTTATTGAGCCTTCTTCGTTCTTCTACAATTGAATAAGGAATTGTGGATCTATTCATAAAACATCCCTTTCGCTAATTTTTATTGCAAGAATATTTCCTTGCCTGTTTCCGCATTAATTAATGTTACAGATTTACTTATATTATTTTCGACTACTTCAAAATACCAGATAGGATCTGCCTTATATTTTTGTCCCTCATCCAAATATACCCTCTCATAAAATTTTGCTCTCGTCACTTCATAATCCGCATCATTTAAAATATTCTCAAATTTTTCCTCAACCACAGCAGCAATATCCTCGAAAGGCTTCAGCGAAACTTGTTGTTCTCCCTTTTCAAATTCATAAACGCCCATAGTATTCAAATATTCAATTCCCCGGGTAGAATATATTGCCTGAACAGGAGCATTATCCGGAGTATCATATGCCATGATTCCGGCAATACTCATCATTTCATGAAAAACGGGAATGTCTTCATATTTTTGATACCCGTAAATAAAATACGCATCATCTTCCTGGCTCCAACTTTCCTTTCTTTTTTCTTCTGTTAAATAATCTTCCTGTAAATATTGTTCTTCCAGATTTTTCATTGTCCGGAAATTCAAGGGGTAAAAGGCAAATATAAAGTCTTCTGAAGGGTATCCCAATTCATCTATTATTTTTTTTAATTCTGTAATACATTCTTCGCCGCTTTTAAAAGAAACTTCCGTTTCTTCAAATACAGCTTGATTGTCTGAATTAGTTACGCCGATGTATGAATAATATTTGAAATTGCTGCTTCCGTAAATAATTTCTTCATTTATACCAAGACTTTCATTATTCGCAAATCGATAATAGTCATACGGTGCCCTCCCTTTATCTACTGGCATTTCTGGTTTTTCAATTATTTCTTTTCCTTCACCAAACATAGACCATGCTTTTTCTCTGTCACATCTATATAGTCCCTTTACATCAACTGTACTTATGGCTTGTCCTTTTATATTTTCCGGCACTTCCAACTCACAATTAAATTTTACCTTCCCCGAATCAGAGGTTTTTTCATACTTTTCCGGGAAGCTATATTCTGCTTCTTCCATTGAAACTATTTCTTCCCCGGCTTTTTCTTTGACGTCTACAGCACTCTTGTTACATCCAGCACAAATCGTACATATACATACTACCAGACAAAATCCTCTCCATTTTTTCATATCAATCCTGCTCCTTTTTCTTTAATACCTGCACTATAGCACGTATGGGCGTAGTTTTTATTTGATTGTAAAAAACAGCCCATACTTTTGTAAAAAAAAGACGAAAAAAAAGAGACCCAGCCAAGTCTCTTTTACTCTTTGATATGCGAAAGATACAGCAACACCTGCACACAAAATCTATTTTCCGTGTATTCTATTTTTATTTCTCCGCCGTTTGCAGCAACTACTTTTTTTACATTTTCTAACCCTATGCCGTGTATCGCAGGATCCTTTTGTGTTGTCTGCAGTGTATCCGTCTTTTCTATGATCTCTCCCGAATAACTGTTTTCAATAAAAATAAATAATACTTCCTGTTTGACTTGGATTTTTATTGTCAGTCTCTTTTCCTCCGATTTGCTGGCCGCCCTCACCGCATTGTCCACCAAATTCCCCAGGATCACACAAATATTAAAATCATTCAAATACATGCCTTCCGGAATATTGATCTGCACGTCTACCTGCTTCAAAGCCGTATTTGCCTTCTGAAGCATATAATTTAATACTCCGTCTATCTCCTTGTTTCCGGTAGATGCGTATTCTTTCGGATTTAACATAAATTCCTGCATCTCCGTCAAATACGCTGCCATTTCATCATTATTATTTTTCCTGGCCATTGCTGACAGCTCAATGATATGATGCTTGATATCATGTCTCAACGCTTTGACCCGTTCCTCCGACTCCCGCGCTATATCCAGCTGATAGGAATATACCTCCAGCATCTGTTCAAATACACGTTCATTCATTTGGGAAGAATAAAATTTAAGCAGTGAATGATACAAATAAAAAAGAAGGATATTGATAAAAAGAAGGGTTACCGCCGACAAGATAACAATTGCTTTTATTTCATGCACAGTGATTACCAATATATAAATATAAACAATGCTCGCAACAGGAACCAGCAAGAGAGCTACCATGTATGGCAGCGGCAATTCTATTTCTTTTTCAGCCCGTGTTTTCCGCTCCAGAAGCATTGCAATAAACAGCAGGATCAGGCTTGTAATACATTCATAGATCTGATTTACAGATTCGCCTACCACATACGTTGTCAGAGACAAAATCACAATGCTGTCTACCAACGCATTAATCACATAAATGGCAAAAACAGCCAGACATTTTCTTGTCCATTTAATTTGATACGGCAAAAAAATGATAAAAAGGCTTGTCACATTTGACAGGATATTCATGGCCGGAGAAGAAAAGCAAAAGCTTACCAGGCTTGTCAATGCCCAGCCCAAAACGTACAGCAGCCCCCCCACTTCCATTTGCATGTCTCTTTTGGGGCAAAAATACAAACAAAATGCTTCAACGCATAAAAGCGCAATGCGTTTGTCAATAATGCGATTATATAATCATATATTTCTAAACTCATCTGCTACACTCTCTAATATCTTTCTGCGTACATCCGCGCGGTTGACTTTACTGATGTTCAATATATCACCATTACTCATTTTTACCCATTCATAAGTGAATTCTTTTGCATAATTTCGATTAATCAGATAAGACTTGTGGATCTTCCAAAAGAATTCCGGCATTTTTTCTTCAATCTCACTTAGCTTTCCATAAAATGTTTTTATTTCTTTTTTCAATATAATGTTTATTCTTCTTCCTTCGCTCTGAAAATACAAAATATCATTGTACGCAATCCGATATCTGTCATTCTGATTCTGAAACTCAAAACTCAAATTACTTTTTCCTGCAATACGACAGATATTTTTCAGCACATGATACACCTTTTCCTGTTCTATGGGTTTTATCAAAAAATCAAACGGATGATTTTGGAACAACTGCAGTGCATAATTCTGTTTTGAAGAAATATATATCAAAAATATATTTTCATCCTCCAAAATCTCCCTGATGTATTTTCCCACAGAAACCCCATTCATTCCCGGTAATTCTATATCCAGAAAAAGAATATCCGCTTTTTCTCTTTTCAAATACTCTAACAAAGTATCTCCCGAATAAAATACTTCGGTAACGAGAGGCGTTCTCTTTTCCTTCGCGTATTTTAATAATAAACGCTCCAGATCCTGACAGGTACTCTTTTCATCGTCACAAATGATAGCTTTCATAAACAATCTTCCAGTGCCCCTATATTTTTTATCCTTATCAAACGGCCACGCATGAACTCCCCAGGCTGCGGGCATCTCGAGGTTCCGCAGCACAACCTCTATATATAATATATAGTGACGGCAATTTAAAGTCACACTACATTTTGTTTTTATGCCGCATGCTTATAATCAATCACAGCAATCTCCTGCATCAGCTTCTTGGCTAAGTTCACAATCATTTCCAATTTTTCAGCCACTTCATCAGTATAATATTTTTCGCCGCACTGATCACATTCAAGGCAAGGTACATTTTTGACTACGATAATGCAATTTTTATAGTTTACCACATGGGTGGTCGTACTTT
Organism: uncultured Blautia sp.; assembly: GCA_937893675.1. Lineage (GTDB taxonomy): Bacteria > Bacillota > Clostridia > Lachnospirales > Lachnospiraceae > Blautia_A. Next base: position 53,615 of record CALBGI010000055.1, on the reverse strand, counting down.
CTACAGTAGTTGTATTTTTACAGAACATACACATATCTATTTCCCCTTTCTTCTTGTCTTCAAATCGTTTTCAAATTTCTTTGTGTCTGGGTAATATGCTGTTATGATGTATATATTTATACTATCACAACCGGCAACGATATGCAAAATTCGATTATTAACAGTATACCCAAAAATCAGACAGCTGGGATTCGGATAATCTTCTGGATAGTCTTCGATAATTTCTCCTGTTGCTATTCCATTTTTCACATCTGCACGACTGATATCTCGTTCCTGCATTCGTTCTAAACAGTGTTTTGTCCAAATTATTTTGGAATCTGAACATAAAATCTGGTATGTTTTTAAATCCATTTTTATCCCCTCTTTCTTCTTTTCCATGATAAAAGAAACGCCCGGACTTTTGTCCGGGACTTTGCCTGCAGTCTGAAGCAGGTTTTGGCAACCTGCCTATCTGTAATATCGCTCTGCGTTTTCCTTCAGTTTTTCAAATAATGGACAGTATACTTTTACGATATCCTGAAATTTCTCCGCCGCAAAGGTTCCGTCATAGTCATGCGCCAGCTGATTTCTGCTTCTCAGCATCTGCAGCCACCTGTCATCGTCAATCAGCCCGTTTGCAAAGGCTTTCTGCAGGGTTTCCCTGGGAGAGTCCATGGCAAAGTCAAGAACCTCCAGACGTTTTACCAGAATGTCCTTCATTGCCTTCCCCGCCCTACTGCTTTATTTTTTCGTAGCAATGAGGTCTTCTGTCCCGGAACAGACCCCAGCTCATGCGGTTTTCTTCCACCTCGTCCAGGTCAAAGGCCGCGGTGAGCACTTCTTCCTTATCCCTGGATGCAGAAGCCACAAGCTCTCCGGTCTCGTCTGTGATAAAGGATGAACCGTAAAACAAAAGCGACGAGCTCTGCCCGCCATTTTCCTCATCCGGCTCTACTGTCTCCAGACCGATGCGGTTGGCCGCCGCAACCGGCAGAAGGTTGCTGCCCGCATGTCCCTGCATACATCTTCTCCAGTGGGGCATACTGTCACAGTTGAGAATGGGCTCGCTTCCGATGGCGGTAGGGTAAAGGAGCATCTCCGCGCCCCCAAGCGCCAGGCATCTCGCCGTTTCCGGAAACCACTGATCCCAGCAGATTCCCACGCCCACCCTGCCAAAACGGGTGTTCCACACCGTGAAGCCGGTATTTCCGGGGGTAAAATAAAATTTTTCCTGATAATAATGGTCGTCCGGAATATGTGTCTTGCGGTATACGCCAAGAATCTGTCCGTCCGCGTCGATCATGGCCACGCTGTTGTACAGGACCACTCCGTCCTTCTCATAGAAGCTTACGGGAATCACCACGCCAAGCTCTTTTGCAACCGTCTGAAAATGCAGAACCGCATCATTTTCCAGAACCGGCTTTGCGTAGGCGTAGTATTCATATTTTCGTTCCTGACAAAAATACTGCCGCTCAAAAAGCTCCGGCAGAAGGATCACATTCGCTCCCTGCTGTGCCGCTTTGCGAACCATGCTGTCTGCCTTTTCAATATTTTCCGTTACCGTCCTTGTGCACTGCATCTGCACAGCACCAAGCACAACCTTTCTCATTCTTCTTCACCTGCCCTGTCACATGTTTTTCCCAGCGGGATCTGCTGGGTGATGCAGTGAATATTTCCGCCGCCCACAATAACCGGGCGGGCGTACACCGGAACCACCTTCCGATCCGGGAAAAGCTCTCCCAGAATATTCACCGCCCTCTCGTCGTTTACGTCCCCAAACTGAGGGACCAGAACACTTTTGTTTGCAATATAAAAATTCACATAGCTGGCAGCCAGACGTTCTCCGGCCTCCCGCATGTCCTCTCCCTCTTCAAACTCAAAACCGGCCAGCTCTTCTTCGGTAATGCACACCGGCTTTTGGGGAATCGGAAGCTTATGCACCTTGAGCTTTCGCCCTTTTGCATCCCTCTCTTTTTCCAGAAGTTCCAGACAGGCATGGCTCAGCTCCCACTGGGGATCCTGAGGATCATCCGTCCAGGCCAGGACCACCTCGCCGGGACGGACAAAGGCGCATACATTATCCACATGCTCGTTTGTCTCATCCTGATAAATTCCTCTCGGGAGCCAGATGACCTTCTCTGCGCCCAGATACGCCAAAAGCTTCGTCTCAATCTGCTCTTTTGTGAGCTGCGGGTTTCTTCCCGGACTGAGCAGGCAGGCTTCCGTCACCAGAAGCGTTCCCTCTCCGTCCGCATGGACAGAGCCGCCCTCCAGCACAAAATCCTGCGCGTCATAGCAGGCAAGGGAAAGGGCGTCACAGATCTTTTCCGCTGCCAGATTGTCTTTTTCCCAGTGGGCATAGAGACCGTCATACGCCCCGCCCCAGGCATTAAACTGCCAGTCAATGCCTCTGACCTCGCCGGCATCATTCACCACGCAGGTAGGGCCCACATCTCTGGCCCAGGCGTCGTCCGTCTCTATCTCCAGCACCTCAATATTTTCACAGCCTGCAAAGGCGCTTTTCGCCTCCGCAAGATGCTCCCCGAAGGCAAGCATCCACAGCGTCTCGCTTTTTGCGATCTCACGGGCAATGGTGACAAAGGTCTGCTGCGCCTCCCGCGCGCTGTGAGGCCAGGAGCCCGGACGCACCGGCCATATCATCACGCAGCCTCTGTGGGGCTCATATTCTCCTGGCATCCGAAAGCGCTCCTGTCCCGGAAATCTGCTGCTTATCTTCATGTTCACGACAACCTTTCCTTAAAATCCCGGTAACCAAATTCCTTGATCACACGGCAGTTTTTGTCTTCGTCCATAACCGCAAGGCAGGGCAGGCCGATTCCGTTGAAGGTATTGTTTTTTACCATGGAATAAATCGCCATATCCTCAAAATACAGCCGGTCTCCCGGGTGGATTTCCCGGTCAAAGGAATAGTCTCCGATGACATCCCCGGCAAGACAGGTGCAGGAGGACAGACGATACGTATATTTCTTTTCTCCCGGAAGCCCGCTGTCTTTCAGCGGCGGACGGTAAGGCATCTCCAGCACATCCGGCATATGGCAGGCCGCAGAAGCGTCCAGGATCAGAATCTTGATTCCGTTTTCCACCACATCCATAACCTCTGTCACCAGATACCCGGCGTTTAAGGCAATGGCCTCTCCCGGCTCCAGATAGATCTCCAGACCGTAGGTCTCTTTCATATGGCGCACGCAGCGGATCAGACATTCCACATCATAATCCTCGCGGGTAATGTGATGCCCGCCGCCCATGTTCAGCCACTTCATCTGCGAAAGGTACGGGGCAAATTTTGCCTCCACTGCTTCCAGAGTCTTTTTCAGAGCGTCCGCATTCTGCTCGCACAGCGTGTGAAAATGAAGTCCCTCCACGCCCTCAAGCAGCTTTGGCTCTGCTGTAACCTCCCTCTGAAAAGTCTCAAAGGGAATCCCCAGCCTGGAGCCCGGCGCACAGGGATCGTAAATCGCATGGCCCTCCTGGGTGGAACACTCCGGATTGATGCGAAGACCGATGCTTGCCTTACCCCGGCATTTTTCTTTGTATTTGCGCAGCTGGGAAAAGGAATTAAAAATCATATGGCCGCAGATCTCTGCGATCTCGTCTATTTCTGATTCCCGGTAGGCAGGCGAAAAAATATGATTTTCTCTGCCCATTTCCTCATATCCCAGACGCGCCTCATAAAGGCCGCTGGCTGTGGTTCCCGCCAGATACTGCCCGATGAGGGGGTATTCGCAGAACATGGAAAACGCCTTCTGGGCGAGCAGGATCTTACATCCTGCCCGCTGGCTCACACTCTTTAGAATTTCCAGATTTTTTTTCAGCTTTTCTTCATCCAGCACATAAGCCGGTGTTGGGATTTCATGAATTTTCATAGGATCAGTCCACTAATACCGGATTTTCTTCCACAACCCAGGGAAGTCCCCAACGGTTCAGCGCTTCCATATAGGGATCCGGATCAAACTCGTCTGTGGTAAATACGCCCGGCTTCTTCCACAATCCGGACACGACCATCATGGAGCCGATCATCGCCGGAACGCCTGTGGTGTAGGAGATCGCCTGGGATTCCACTTCCTTATAGCATTCCTGGTGGTCACATACATTGTAAATATAGAGGGTCTTTTCCTTGCCGTCCTTGATTCCGGTAAAGATGCAGCCGATGTTGGTCTTGCCAACGGTTCTCGGGCCCAGAGATGCCGGATCCGGAAGCAGTCTTCTCAGGAACTGGATGGGCACGATCTGCTGACCGTTAAAATCAACCGGTACGGTGGAAAGCATTCCTACGTTTTCCAGACATTTCATATGGGTCAGATAGCTCTGTCCGAAGGTCATAAAGAAACGGATTCTCTTCACACCCGGAATGTTCTTTGCCAGAGCCTCGATCTCCTCGTGGTGAAGCAGGTACATGTCTTTTTGTCCCACTTCTGCGAAATTGTATTCCCGCTTGATGCTCATTGCCGGAATCTCCACCCATTTGCCGTTTTCCCAGTAGGAGCCCGGTGCAGATACCTCGCGGAGGTTGATCTCCGGATTAAAGTTTGTGGCAAAGGGATAACCGTGGTCGCCGCCGTTGCAGTCCAGAATGTCAATGGTGTGGATCTCGTCAAAATAATGCTTCTGCGCGTAAGCCACAAACACGCTGGTCACACCGGGGTCAAAGCCGGTTCCCAGAAGCGCGGTAAGACCTGCTTTTTCAAATTTTTCCTGATATGCCCACTGCCAGGAATAATCAAAGTATGCCGTAAAGCCAAGACGCTTACAGCGCTCTTCATAGACCGCGCGCCACTGCGGGTCTTCGGTATTCTCCGCCTCATAGTTTGCTGTGTCGATATAGTGTACCCCCGCTGCCAGGCAGGCGTCCATAATGGTGAGATCCTGGTAGGGAAGCGCCACATTCAGAACCGCATCCGGCTTGTAGGATTTGATGAGCGCGGTCAGCTCCTCTACATTGTCCGCATCCACCTGCGCTGTGGTGATCTTCGTCTTTGTGGTGGGCGCCAGCTTCTCCTTCAAAGCATCGCACTTGGAAACCGTGCGGCTGGCAATCATGATCTCCTCAAAAACCTCGCTGTTCTGACAGCATTTGTGTACAGCTACGGAAGCAACTCCGCCGCATCCGATAATCATCAGTCTGCTCATTTTATTTTTTCCTCCTCTTTCAATAAATCTTCAATATATTTTGGAAGCATGAACGCCCCTCTGTGGAGATTGGGCGTATAGTACCAGGTCTTGATTCCTCTTTTTTTCCACCGCTCCGGGTTAAAATCTCTGAGCGGATGGTATTTCTTGGAGGCAAACCCAAACATCCAGTAGCCCGCCGGGCAGGTGGGAATACTTGCCTGATAAACCCTGCTTATGGGAAAGCTCTTGTAAACCTTGCGGTGCATGGCCCGAAATGCCGCCTCGTCCTCATCATAAAACGGGCTTCCGTGCTGATACACCATAATGCCGTCCTCCCGAAGGGCACGATAGCATTTGCCGTAAAATTCTCTGGTAAACAGGCCTTCCGTATGGCCAAAGGGATCTGTGGAATCGTTGATGATCAGATCGTATTGATTCTCACATCCTCTTAAGAAACGAAGCCCGTCCTGATTGGTGATCTTCACACGCGCATCGTCAAAGCCCTTGGCCGTCTCCGGAAAAAACTCCCGGCTCACCTTTACAAACATCTTGTCCGGCTCCACCACGTCAATGGTCTCGATCTCCGGATACTCAATACACGCTCTCGCCACGCCGCCGTCGCCGCCGCCGATGATCAGAACGTTTTTCACATTGGGATGCACTGCCATGGGCACATGCACCACCATTTCATTATAAATAAACTCGTCCGCCTCGGAAAAAATAATCTCCCCGTCAAGGACGATCATTTTTCCGAATTCCTTGGATTCAAACACATCAATCCGCTGATATTCACTGGTTGCGCTGAAAAGCTGTTTGTCCACACGGATACTGGTTTTTACATTCTCTGTATCCATCTGGGAAAACCAAATATCCATCTGCCTTCACCTCCCTCAAACTATGACGCTCAAATATTCCACCTCCGGGTCCTTAGTCCCCTGAAGCGAACAGCCCTTTTCCTTTGCGTAGGAAATATACTCGATGATCTCCTCTGTGATCCGCTCTCCCGGTGTCAGGATCGGGATTCCCGGAGGATAGCACATCACCATTTCGGCACAGATGCCGCCGGCGGTATCTTGCAGCGGCAGCTGCTTCTTTTCTGCATAAAAAGCCTTCTGCGGCGTCATCACGCATTCCGGCTTGATAAAATCTCCGCAGTAAAGGGTGCCGGATTCTTTCTGATAGGTATGCCGGATATCCTCCAGCGCCCCCACCAGACGTTCAATATCCTGGATCCGGTCTCCAATGGAGATATAGGCCAGAATATTTCCGATATCTCCGAATTCAATCTGAATGTCATATTCATCCCGCAGAAGATCGTACACCTCAATCCCCGTCAGGCCGATCCCCTGGGTATACACGGAAAGCTTCGTCACATCATAGTCAAACACATGCTTTCCGTCAATCAGTTCTTTTCCGTAGGCGTAATATCCGCCGATCGCATTGATCTCGCCTCTGGCATATTCCGCCATTTTGGTCACCTTGGCAAAGGACTCCCGTCCTCTTAAGGCCAGGTTTCTTCTGGAAATGTCAAGGCTGGACAACAGAAGATAGGACGCGCTGGTGGTCTGAGTCAGATTGATGATCTGGCGCACATATTCCGCATCCATATTTTCCCCGCACAGAAGGATAGAACTCTGTGTCAGGCTTCCGCCGGATTTGTGCATGGAAACTGCCGCCATGTCCGCGCCCGCGGCGATTCCCGAAACCGGAAGGTCGTCTCCGAAATAGAGATGCGTCCCGTGGGCTTCGTCCGCCAGCACCTTCATGCCGCGCTCATGGGCAAGCCTGGCGATCTCTCTGATATCGGAGCAGATGCCATAATAGGTAGGATTGTTCACAAAGACCGCCACCGCATCCGGGTGCTCATCCATGGCACGGCGCATTTCCTCCACAGCCACGCCCATGACGATGCCGATCTGATGGTTTACCTTTGCTTCCACATACACCGGAACTGCCCCGCAGAGCACCAGCGCATTGATCACGCTCTTGTGCACGTTTCTGGGAAGAATAATTTTGTCTCCGGCCTTACACACCGACAGGATCATGCTCTGCACGGAGCTGGTGGTTCCGTTCACCATGAGAAAAGCATGGGCGGCCCCGAAGGCTTCTGCCGTCAGCTCCTCCGCCCTGCGGATCACGGATACCGGATGCCCCAGATTGTCCAAAGGCTTCATGGAATTCACATCCAGACCCACGCATTTTTCTCCCAGAAGATTCACCAGCTCCGGGTTTCCTCTGCCTCTTTTATGTCCGGGCACGTCAAATGGCACGACCCGTTTTTTCCGAAAACGCTCCAGTGCCTCATACACCGGAGCGGACTTCTGTTCTTCCAGATTCACTGTCTCTTCCTCCGCCAAATCCAAAAATATATATTTCCTGTTACACAAAAAAGCAAGCGGAAACATCCACTTGCTTTTTTAACGTCGTTAATAATCACTCTTTTCAGGGAATATGTTCAGAGTACAATCTGTAAAATACCAGCTACTCTTATTGACCGTTTCACAAGATGACATGCTTACGCACTGATTATAAAGTAATCAACTTATAAAATTTGAGTTTCTAACTCAATCAATAATTCGCTTTGCAAAACATACTCCGTTTTACTCACTGAGCTTATTATAATTCGTAAAGAAAACTTTGTCAATGAATTACACGCAATCACCAAATAATTATTGACAATTTGAGCTTCTTCGCTTAAAATGAACATCGTTCAATTTGGGGTGATGAGATGCAATGAATACTATCGTAACATCAAAGGAAGAAATCCTGCAGACCAGCAGGAAACTGATCCAGCAGCAGGGCTGGTCTGCCGTCAGCATCCGCTCTGTTGCGGCAGCCTGCGACGTGTCTGTGGGTTCCATCTATAATTATTTTGATTCCAAAGCCGCATTGATGGCCGCTACTGTGGAGAGTATCTGGTGTGAAATATTCCATCGTCCAAAGGATGAGGCGGTATTTCAGGATACACTGGCCTGCATTGTCTGGATGTATGGACGGATGGAATACGGCTGCAAACAATATCCTGCTTTTTTTACCCTTCACTCTCTGGGTTTTATGCAGGAAGATAAATCGGAAGGCAAGCAGCAAATGCAGCAGACCTGGCAGCATATTTTAACCGGCCTGACTTCCGTTTTAAAAAAGGATGCCAGGGTCCGCCCGGATGCCTTCACAGAAGCCTTCACAGCCGAGAAATTTGCAGATGTATTGTTCTCTTTAATGCTGTCCGCTTTTCTCCGGCAGGATTTTGCTCCTGATTCTGTGCTGGAAATCGTCCGCAGGACTCTTTATTAAAATTTCCGCATTTATTGGCTATTTCGCCATGAGAAAGGAGTGTAAGTAACACAATGTATCTGAAACGTTATATCAATACCTCATTATTGTATGCAATCCTCGCCATGATCGGAGGCGTATTTTACCGGGAGTTTACCAAATTCAACGGTTTTTCCGGCAAAACCGCACTGGGCGTGGTACATACCCATTACTTCATGCTGGGCATGGTCTTCTTCCTGCTGCTGCTTTTGCTGGAAAAGAATTTTTCCTTTACCGGTGCAGCCGCAGCCCGCGCGCTGATTTTTTATCATATTGGTCTGAACCTGACCGCTGTGATGTTTTTGGTACGGGGCATCTCCCAGGTTCTGGATGTTGCGCTTTCTTCCGGTATGAATGCAGCAATCTCCGGGATTGCCGGAATTGGTCACATTCTGCTGGGTGTCAGCCTTGTCTTATTGTTGGTGCAGATAAAACGCAGCGTTGTTTCAAAACACTAGACAGCAAAAACCTCTCTGATACATTGAAGTAACGTATCAGAGAGGTTTTTTCATCAGGCACGCCTTACACGTAAAGCCGCAGCGTTTTAATCTCATAGGGCTTCATCACAAACCGGAACCCATTTTCCTTTACAGGCAGCTCCTCCTTATCCTCTTCCAGCATATTGCACTCCCAGGCTTTTTGGATCTTTGGATGCAGCTTGCAGGATACATTCGTATAGCGATTCTTGCATTCATACAAACGCAGGATCAGGCTTCCGCCGTCTTCTGCCCGCTTCACGGTCTCCACGATCACATTGGAGGCATCTGTCTGGATCACGGGAAGAACTTCCGGCTTTTCTCCGCTGGTCTCCGCAGCGCTTACAACACCGCGCAGCGGATTGTTGAACCGGTAGGCCTCCCGCACCGTATCTGCCTCCTGCCAGCGCCAAAGATGCGGATACATGGCAATAGAAAATACATGACGTCCTCTGTCTGCTTTGGGATTCGGATAGGTTCCGCACTTGATGAGAGAAATCCCAACCACGTTTTCCTCCACGCTGACGCCATATTTGCAGTCGTTCAGGAAACTTACCCCATATCCCTCCTCCGACACATCCATCCACTTCTGGCAGCACACTTCAAAACGTGCGCAGTCCCAGGAGGTATTTCTGGCTGTGCTTCGCGTCACATTTCCATACTGGATGTCAAAAGAAGCCTCATTGGTGTTCAGCTCCAACGGGAACAGCAATTTCAGGAACAGCTGGTCTTCCTTCCAGTCAATAGCAAAGTCCAGATCGATTCTGCTGCTGTCCGGATAGAAACGGAGGGTTTCCACGATAACCGAATCCAGATATTGATAGGTAAGCCTTATGCTGTAACGCAAAGGCCCTGTCTCCGTAATCTCTTTTTGGGTCAGCTCCGTCACTTCCCAGAACTTTTCGGTGTAATAATGCTCCAGATTCCAGTTGTCAAACTGAAAGGGCTTATCCTCAAAGGTCATCAGCACATTTCCGCACATTCCCTCTTTCAAAATCTCGCGGTTCACACGCTTATCATAAAAGGAGGCAAACTGCCCCTGCTTGTTCAGTTTCAGCCGGTAAAAAGAGTTTTCCACACATTCCTCTGAAAACTGCACCATGTTTTCCACCGTTTCGTCTGAATTGCGTTCTGTGATGTTCACAAACCCTTTTGCCGGAATGCCGGAAACGGCAATCCGCACCGCCCCGTCGTCACACAGCTGGCTTACCCCCTGCTTCACCGCCGGCAGCAGCTGATTCCACTGCTCTTCCCCAAGGGCAACAAGACCGCTTTCCTCTGTTCCGTTAAAATTGTAAATTACAAGACTTCCTTTTGGGATCTGATATCTTTCCGCCACCTTCCCAAAAGCTGCCTCCATTGCCTTCTCCACTTCCGGAAGCATCTTCCCATACTCGATCCAGGAATCGCGGTATACTTCTTCAATGGAAGAACCCGGCAAAATATCATGGAACTGGTTGCGAAGCACCACCTCCCATGCCTGCTTCAAAACTTCTGCAGGATACTCTCCGCTGTAAATTCCCAGCATTTCCAGATTTTGGAGCAAAAATTCACTGTAGCGGTTCAGTCTTTTGTTTTTCGCCATGGAGGTATAGGTTGCGCGGTGATATTCCAGATAAAGCTCCCCGCTCCATACGGGAATTTTTTTCCCCTTCGCTTCCTCCTCCAGCCGGTGGAAAAACTGTCCTGCCGTCGCCATTTTGGTCTTTGGACAGCCCGGTATCGCCTTTTCCAGTCTTCGCTGGATTTCCAGCATCTCTTTTGTCGGGCCGCCGCCGCCATCCCCATACCCAAAGGAGTTGAGCACCTGGCGGTTGAGATTTTTCTGCTGATATCTCTGCCAGCCGCCTTTGATCTGGCTTGGCAGAATGTCTCCATTATAATTCGTGCTGAAAGAAGTCGTATGCTCCCGGTTGGTCACCGGCTTTCTGCTGGCGGAGGAATAATCTCTGGTTGGCACAAAATGCGTCAGAACTTTTGTCCCGTCAATTCCCTTCCAATAAAATGTATCATAGGGCAGCTTGTTCGTGTCATTCCAGTTGATCTTTGTGGTCATAAAATACCGGATATTGCATTCCTTCATGATCTGCGGAAGTGCAGCAGAATATCCAAATACATCCGGAAGCCATAAAATTTCACAATCTTTTCCGAATTCTTCCCGGAAAAACCGGATTCCCGCAAGAAACTGGCGAACAAGAGCCTCCCCGCCTGTAAGATTGCAGTCTGCTTCCACAAACATTCCACCCTCCGGCTCCCAGCGTCCCTCCGCCACTCTTGCGCGGATCTGCTCGTACAGCTTTGGCGCTTCCTCCTTGACAAACTGATACAGCTGCGGCTGGCTGGACATGAACGTGTATTCCGGATACTGTTTCATCAGATTCAGAACCGTGGAAAAGCTGCGCACGCTTTTTCTACGGGTAACCCCCAGCGTCCAGAGCCAGGCCACATCAATGTGCGTGTGTCCCACACAGAACACCTCTTCCGTGTAATGACCGCCGTATTTCTCGTACAATTCCTTCTGAATATATAGATCCGCCTTCCCAATGCTCTCATAAAAGGCATTGGAATAGGGCTTGCGCAGATCAAGCCTTTTCACGGATTCCTGCAGGCACTCCAAAAGGATCGTGTATGTCGTATCCTCCTTTTCCAGAAGGCACATCACCTCAAAGGGCACATAGATATCATAATAATACTGCTCTACCCGTTTCTCCAAAACCCTCACGTATGAACGGAATTCCTCCTGAAGCTTCAGAGGTTTTTCGTAGCCTCTCAGAGAGATCGTAATTTCTCTGTTTTTCCATTTTTCCTGTTCCAAAAGGACATTCCGGTGATTCCGGTCAATCCCCTGACAGATTTCTCCATTTACATAAAACTCAAACTGAGGATTTTCTTCCTCCCACTCGCCTTTCACACCGGTGTCCAGATGAAATTCCAGGCTCTGTCCTTCCTGTACCTGCGGAAGTACAAGCCGGCTTTCATACCACACAACCCCAGGCGTATTCAGCTCGTCTTCTCCGACGGAGCGTTCCTCACAGCGGATATCCCAGTCGGAAACCGGCTCGCATTTTGAACAGCACAGTATTTTTAGCTGACGCAGAATTTCCCGGATCTGCTCCTCCCAAAATTCCATAAGCATTCTTCCCCCGTCATTTTAAATATTTTATCTGGATCCGTACCTTCTCTTCTTTGCAGGGAACAAATTCTATTTGCTCCGGCACCTCCATCCGCACATCATAAACGCCGTTTTCCTTATACCAGTCTATGCTGATCATGCCGTAAGGCGTAGGGATGCTGCTTCTGCACCACTGCAATTCAATCGGACAGGTTTCAAAGGTGATCTTTCGGAAGCCCTCCTCCAGGATGCGGATTCCCGACAAATACCGCAGCATAAAAAAGGCCGGAGAGGCAGACCAGGAATGACAGTAGCTCCTGGTTCTTCCATTTTCATAAAATCCCGGAAAAACCTCCCAGCAGGTGGTAGAATCGTACTTCAGCATTTCTCCCCAGCGCTTTTTGATATCCGGAAAAATAAGGTCTCTTTTTCCTGCCTTCCCATATGCCTGATAGAGATAATACAGCATAAACGGCGACCCCACCTTCAGAAATTCCGCCGGCGGATTCAAAAGATACTGTTTCACCAGCTCTTTTTTGTCTTCCCCCATAATCCCGTCATAGAGATACAGCATTATATGGGTCTGAATGCTGACCGTGGAGGAGTTCCCCTTTTCCGGTGACCATCCGTCCAGATACATGCGTCTGTCCTTGTCCCACATAAACCGGTCTATATATGCCAGAAGAGCTTCGTCTGCTTCCAGGAATTTCTTTCCCTCTGCTGTTCTTCCGGTTTCTTCACAATATTTTCCGACGATGCGGTAACAATAGGCGAGCTGCGCCTGATGCGCCGTGACAACTCCGTGGTTGCCGATATCCATTGCAGCCCAGTCGATCATATTCCACGCATTGATGAGAAAGCCTCCGTCCTCTGTGATAAACTGTCTGTAAAATTCCAGCACCCGATATATATAGGGGTACAGCGTTTCTATGTGCTCCCGGGAGCCGGAAAGCTCCTCTGTCTCAAAAACAGACAGCACCCAGTTCATCATCCACATGGGAATGGAGGTGTCCCAGTCTGTCGGCGTCAGCGCATTCATCATCATGGTATTGTTCTGCGCCGTAACAGCCAGCTTCTGCACATGAACCGCGTATTCATAGTCACCGAACAGCCATCCGTTGATCAGCGAGCTCAGCTGGGCATCTCCGGTCCAGAATGCCTGCTCATAGGTTGGAGAATCAGTAAAACAGTCCTCGGTACAGAACCGGTTTGTATCCCGGCACATTTCAAAAATACGGTTCAAAAGCGTATCGCTGGACTCAAACTGTCCCATGGAAGAAAGGGCATAGGTCTCATGACGCATATGGAAATCCCGTATCAGCACCGGCTTTTTGGCATTACGCACGGTGATCAGCGCGTAGCGCATTCCGGTACGCACCATACATTCATAGGTCTGCCAGCCTTCCGAAGTCACGTACCGGATCCCATTATTCAGACCAATGGTAAAATCAATTTCTCTGCGGTAATAATTTTCAAATCCGTAAATATCAATCGTTGTCCCCTCGGCTGCCTTCAAAGTGAAGGAAAGCTGCCCTACGCAAATGTTTCCAAAATCCACGAGAATCCTCCGGTAATCTCCTGCCTGAGGCAGGCCGATTGCCGTACAGCTCTGATTTTTCCAGAGAATTCCGCAGTCCTCTGTCGTTACGGCATACTCCTGGACAACCTCCTCTGTCCGCGCCAGGGAAAGAAGATACATATCTTCAAAAATATCCTTCTCATCCAGAAACACAATCTCGTCCGTCAATTTCTGCAGTTCTTCCAGACTCTGCGCCTCAAATATCCGACGATGCTTTTTTGTATAGCTTTCCATTTCATTGAATTCATCCAGGCCACCGTAGATGCGGGAAACCCCGTCAAGCTTCTGGCAAATTCTCTGCGTCGGTCCGACTGTAAAAAATCCTCCGGTCTTCAGTTTTTCAGGGAACCGCAGTTCTATATGGCAATACAGGTCGTCAAATTTTCCGGAAATCTGCATCAGGAAAAACTGCTGGCCCGCCGGTATCTGTACCGGGATGTCCCGATGCGCATTGTCCACCGGATACACCTTCCCGCCCAGGCGGAAGGTTCCGATGATCCCATTCCAGGTACGGTTGGGGAAAGAAATCATTCCCTCCATGTCCTTTTCTGCAGTAAAGCAGCCGCCCAGAAATCCTGAGAAAATCGTCTCATTGGCATCGCGCCGGTCGCCGAAAAACGCGCGTCTGGTGTTCAAAGTCAGCTGCTGGCAGCCTCTCTTCACATCCTGGATGCACTCCACCTTTTTTGGATACACTTCTGTGGAATGAAGCATCCGAATGGGACGGCTTTTTTTCTCTGTCTGCTCCCCTTTCCTTGGCAGAACTTTTCCATATCCCCAGTCCCCGGCTTCTCTGCTGTCTGCAATCCACTTCAGATTTCCTTTTCTTCCGTCATAATAGTCCGAAAATCCAAGATTCACATTTCGTTTCGGCGCATACCGCATATGGCCCAGATCTTCCCTGCATCTCGTGGTCTCTCCCGACTCTGCAAGGATATGCCCGCCCTGTGCAGCCGTGAAATCCACCCCGGGGGTATCGCTGATGCTCTGGTAAGTGGACCAGCCATAATTCCACACCCGGACCGCAATGGTATTTTCTCCCATTCTGCAAAGGGGCAATATGGAATAGGAATCGTAAGTAAAACTTCCTTTTTCCCCGCGAATTGGTCCTCTTCCCACATAGCTTCCGTTGATATACACCATGTATTTTGTCACTGCACAGATTTCCAGGGTAATCTCTTCTTCCACGTTTTCCACAACAAAGGAATCTGCAAAACAGGCTCTTGTATTTTCCCGAAATTCCCCTTCCTTCTCATGCATCCATATCCATTTTCCCATATTTCCCCGCCTTTCCTGCCTGACAGGCTTTTTTACTGTATTCCTTCAAAAGCTCCACATAATATCTGTAATTTTCCATAGTCACTCCCGGCGGCGTCTGGTGGTCCATGCTCACCAGATATTTTCCGTTCTCTATCACCGGAAGAAGCCGTTCAAATTCCCGGCGGATCGCTTCCTTTCCCTGCAAAAGGCTCATTTTGTCAAAGCCTCCCAGAAACAGAAATTCCGGATACGCTTTCTGCAGCTTCACCAGGTCCACTCCCGCCTGCCGTTCCAGCGGAAGAACGCCGTCCACTCCCGCCTCAATGAGCCAGGGGATCATCTCCTCCACGTTTCCGTCCGAATCCACAAAAACCTTTGTCCCGTACTTTTTGATTTCCGGAATCAGCCTTCTGTAATAGGGAAGCATAAACTCTTCAAACATCTGGCGGGATATCATGGGACCCTTGTTGTAGCTCATGTCTTCCGCAATGGTCATGAAATCTGCCTTCATGAAGCCGGCAAACGCATCGATCTGTTTTATCTGCCACTGCAGCAGATCCTCACAGATTCTGTGATACAGCTCCGGGTAATCATAAAACGCGTACAAATGCGCCTCATCTCCAAACAGCTCTCTGGGAAACCAGAAAAAACCGTTTATGGTATACCATACCAGGGTTTCCCCCTTCTCATGTTCCGGGCGTACTTTCTGGATGTCATCCATCATCCGTTCCACTGCGTCCTCCGGAAGAAAATATTTTCTCAGACGGTCATAATCCTCTTCCTCCTGCACAATGCCCGGCCCCACATACTTCGACTCCGGCTGCGGACAATCTTCCTGGTAATGGGGAAACCAGAACTGTGCAATTCTGTCCAGCCCGAAATAGTCCATCACTTCCTGCTCTTCCATTCCTCCCGGCATGCCTTCTTCCTGCCAGCATTCCAGCGTCTTGTCCCACCAGGGCGCCCACTCCAGGACCGGCGCACGGTCCAGGGAGGAATCCCCCTCCATCACTTTGCGAAATCGTTCTCTTGTTGTCATATGCCTCGTGCTCCTTGTAATCTTTTTAACGTTATCCTTTTACCGCACCGCCGGTAAGTCCTTCTACAATCTGCTCTGAGAATAAGAAATAAATAATAATGATCGGGATCAGCGCAATGGTAATGGCCGCAAAAATTTTATTCCAGTTTGCCAGAAAATTGGCGCTGTAGCTGTAAATGCCAAGGGTAAGCGTCTTTACCTCTTTTTTTGTCAGAAAGACCAGGGGCATATAAAAATCATTCCATATCTGTACGAAGCTGATCAGGCCAACCGTGGAAATGACCGGTTTGGAAATCGGCGCAACAATCTTTGTGAACACCTGATAATCCCCGGCTCCGTCAATCTGTGCAGACTCCAGCACTTCCTTGGGCAGACCGCGGAAGAAATTCGTAAACAGCACTGTGGAGAACGACAGATTGGCTGTATAGATCAATACCAGCCCTGGCAGTGTATTGTTCAGATGCACCTTTGTAAGCATAATGAACAGGGGCAGAATTCCAAGCTGTATGGGAAACATGAGTCCCAGAAGGAAATAGTTTTCCAGGAGGGCTTTCCCCTTAAATTGGTAGTGGGCAAGCGCATAACTGAGCATGGAGGATACCAGGCACAGGCAGAACACAGATGCCACCACCAGAATCACACTGTTCAGCAAATATCTCAAAAATTCATCCTCCACAATCACCTGCAGGAAGTTATCCAGCGTAACCGCTTTGGGAAATCCCATAGTATTGTTGATCAGCTCAGATTTTGTTTTAAAAGAATTCAGCACGGTCATTCCAATCAGATAAATGGAAATAAACGTGTACAACACCAGGATGCAGGAGATGATGTTTTTTACAACCGTAGTATGCTTTCCTTCAATTCTTCTTTGGGATTTTTTCTTTGTACTCATTTTCTCATCCCCCCTTAGTATTCCAGCTTCTTGGCAAGCTTCTTGGTAACCAGCGTCAATATCAGGATGATCACGAACATGACCACACTGATCGCGGAACCAAATCCAATGGATGTTTCACCAAAATAGGAGCCGCCAAACGCGTTGCGGTAAAATACCATGCTGATGAAATCCAGTTTTCCCGTGGCGCCTCCCTGCGGTCCCACAAGAATATACGGAAGGTCGAACATCGTCATTGCATAAATAACGCTCAGCGTAAGGTTGGTCTTCATGGAAGAGGTCAGCATGGGCAGCACTACCGTCCAGAATCTCTTCCACTCCCCGCATCCGTCAATGACACTGGCCTCGATGATCTCCTCCGGTATCTCCTGCATATTGGCATAGAAAATCATCATGCCCGAACCGATGCACTGCCAGATGACAACGCACACGAATATCTTAAAGACCAGATTCGGATCCCCCAGCCAGGCCTGGGCATGCTCTTTTCCGAACAGACTCACAAGGATCTCATTCAGAACGCCAATATTCGGATCAAACAGGATCAGTGCAAAAAAGCCTACGATCGAAGTGCTGATCACATAAGGCATAAACAGCATAAATCGTATGTATTTGTGACATTTTATCTTTATATACAGCATGTATGCGAAAAAGATCTGGATCGGTGTGATAATGAGAAGCACACAGGCAAGATACTTGAAGTTGTTCAGCAGCGCCGCAAAAAACGTCCTTGAGATTCGTGTACTTGTAAACAGTTTTATAAAATTGTCCAGCCCCACAAAGGTTTTCGGGCCAATGCCGTTCCAGTCAAATACACTGTAGTAAAATGCAAAGGCCAGAGGAATCATCATAAATATGGTGTATATGAGAAAGCCCGGCGCAATGAAACCTATATGAGCCCATTTTTTCTTCTTTTTCAAATGATTTGCCCCCTTTTGAAAGGAAAGGGGGGAGGCTTCCACCTCCCCCTTTTGATCCTGTTTTTTTGCTATATTTTTTCCGTTACTCTACCAGGAGACTTTGCAGACTGTCCACAAATTCCTGTACGCCAAGTGTTCCTGCGAATACCTTACACTGGTCAGATTCCCACACTGCAGTCGCTGTGTCATCCTGTTCCGGATCTGCAAGGTAGCCAAGGATATTGTAATAGCTCTCTGTCAGATAATCGAAGGATGCGATTTCATTTACAACGGCATTGTCAGAAACAATCTTCGTTGTGCAGGGAATGGAGCTGAGTCCGTTGATCCAGCGTGTCTGCCCTTCCTCACTTGCAAAATAATTCACAAATGCAAGAGCCGCATCCGGATTTTCTGTGGTTGCGCTTACTCCGTAACCGCAGCTGTTTGTTCCGACCATCGGCTGCTCTCCGTCTTCTGTCGGGATCTGGAAGGCTCCGTAATTCAGTTCCGGGTTGTTCTCATCAATCGTGGAGATATTCCAGGTTCCTTCCACGCACATTGCTGCCTCGCCCTTGGAGAATGCCAGAAGTGCTCCGCTCTCATCAACGCCCAGGTAGCCTTTTCCGTAATAGCCCTTTTCTGCCCACTCAAGCATCTTGTCATAAGCAGCCACAACTCTTTCGTCGTTTACCTTGATCGTTCCATTTTCTTCGTATTCTTTGATCCAGTCAACCGACATTGCATTTAATACCGGCTCAAACTGGAACAGAATCGCCCACGGATCTGTCGCGGAAAATGCAATGGGTGTGTAATCGCTTTCCGCGATTTTTGCCAGAACGTCCTCGAACTCGGAGAAGGTTTTGGGAACCTCGAGTCCCAGCTCTTCAAAAATGTCCTTGTTATAAAATACGCAGCGTCCGCCGGTTTCCGCAGTGGGTGTGGAGTACACCTTTCCATCTTCCATGGTCACGATATTCATTGCTGTGGTGCCTTCATACAGGGAAAAGTCAACCACATCTGTCAGATCCATCAGATAGCCTGCATCTACGTAAGATTTGTAGTGTGTGGTGGCAAGACCGTTGGTCCAGAACAGGTCCGGCGTCTCTCCGGCCTGCATCGCGGTCTGCAAGAGATTATAATACTGATCGGATGTCTTTACTTCTATCTGCACGTCCACATCCGGATACAGCTCGTTAAATCCTTCAACCACAGATTTCAACGGTTCTGTGAACTGGTCCGTATGTTCCCAGATGATCAGGGAACCGCCGATTTCGCTTTCTTCTGCGCTTACCGTCACTCCTCCAAAGAGAGAAACCGCCATAGCGCTCACCAGAGCCATCGATAAAACCTTTTTCTTCATATTACCTGCCTCCTTTGATTTTTTGTTCTGACTATAAGTATAGTTGTCCTCTCCTCAAAGAGCAATTGTCATAATTTAGATTCTCATTCACTTTTTTAAGTTTATTTTCAGTCTTTATTCACTTTTTTAAGTTTCATTCACTTTTTTAAGATGTCTGCTAGTTTGATTTGCGGTATTCCCCAATGGTCATTCCCGTCATTTTTTTAAACAGCCTGCCAAAATAATTGCTGTTTTCAATCCCTACCATTCCGGCAATCTGCTCCACAGACAGTTCCCCCTTCTGCAGCAGCCTTTTTGCTTCCTCCATCCTCACCTGGTTCAGGAACTGCACATAGGTAATTCCTTTCTTTTTCTTAAAATACTGGCAAAAATATACCGGGTTCATGTGAAAGTGAAGCGCCATATCTGCCAGCGAAATCTGTCTGGTATAATTTTCCCGGATATATTGCTCAATGGCCTCAAAGCCTTCCTGCTGCTTCTGCATGTACTGCACAAGCATTTCCGCTGTTTTCAGCAGCTCCCGGCGAAGCTGCTCAGCGGAGTCAAAGGCCTCCACCTCCTGACAGCCCAGATAGGGTTTTTCTCCAAAAATACTCTGAAACGAAAGATTCTTATAATTCTGCTCCAAATACAGCTCCATTTCATTCAAAAGCCGGATAATCCTGTATTTCGCCTCTTTTGCCGAAATTCCCGCTGTACAGCACCGCTTCAGGAACAGATTTACTTCATACTTCAATGCCTGGTACCAGCCGTCCTTAAAAATATGTTCCCGCGGCATTTTCAGCTCCGGGACAGCCTCCCTGCACCCTCGGTCCTGATTCCCCACCTGAAAACAGGCTGATTTCTCACAGTAAAAGCAAGCGTCCCGTTCTTCCTGGAGCCGCACATAATGCGCCTTGGTTTCCTGCAGGGCATAGTAAGGCTCCGACAAGAACATAAACGCGTTCCGGTTAAAATAATTAAATACGCTGCTTGCCGCCTCATGCCAGAATCGTTGTATCTTTTCCTGCCCCGCCTTCACATCCTTCTTTTCCGAAAAACTGAATATCACGCAGATTTCCATATTTCTGCGGACAAAGCACTCCCCAAGCCCCTCATCCTTGAGATACTTTTGAAACATTTCTGCCAATATCTCAAAATCAATCTCCTCGCTGGTTGTATTTTTCCGGTCTCCTTCTCTGCGAAAAACAAAGGACGCCACCTGAAACGCTTCGCCGAATCTCTCCTCTTCTTTGCGTTCCTCTCCCATATAATGCCAGGCTTCGCCGGAAATGCCGCTGCATTTCTTCCGATACTGGTTCAGGATAAGCTTCGGGAACTCTTTTTCATCAATTTCGTGTTTCAGCACATAACTGTCCACACCGAGAGAAATCGCCTCCTTTGCATAAGAAAAATCCTCATAACAGCTCAGGATGATCGCCGATAAATACGGCTTTTTCCTCTCCAGCTTATGGAGCAGCTCCAGGCCGCTCATGCCATTGAGACGGATATCTGTCACAAGTATGTCCGCTGTATTTTTTTCAAAATATTCCAATGCCTCCTCCGCGGAAGAAAAATCTGCCACAACCTTCAGCTGCGGGTCATATTCTGTAATGCACATTTTCAATCCGATCCGCACCAGCATTTCATCTTCAATTATTACAACTCTGATCATATGTTCCCCCATATCCGCTCTCCAGCACCGGCAAAGTCAAATGCACTTTTGTACCGGCACCCGAAACGCTCTGAATTTCTGCGCCGTAGCTTTCTCCATAGTTCAGCCGGATCCGCTGCACCACATTGTAGATTCCCACATGCTCCGCAGATTCTTCCCGGTTTGCCTCAAAAAACTTCTCCTGCTCCCTCATATCAAAGCCAATACCGTTATCCTCCACCCAGATATGAAGAGCTTCCTCCTGGCGGTAAATCCGGATTTTGATCACGCCTCCCTGCCTTCTGCCCTGAAAGGCATGCAGAATACAATTTTCCACAAGCGGCTGCAGAAGAAGCTTCAAAATCTTGAGCTTTTTCGTGTTGTCGTCTACCTCATACCCAACCTCAAAATTTACAAAACGCATCTTTTGGATATATACATAAGATGCAAGAAGCTCCAGCTCTTCTTCCACGAAAACCTCTTCTTTTCTGGTATATGTTACACTTTTCATCAGTGCGATCAGGCTTTCTATCATACATTTTATATTTGTCTGCTTATTGGAAATAGCCATCCATTTTACAGTATTTAACGTATTGAATACAAAATGCGGGTTGATCTGCATGGACAAAACTTTCATCTTTTCCTCATTTTTTTCCTTTTCCTCCTCACGCACCTCCGACATCAGACGCATGATCTCATCAATCATAAAATTGTAATTTGTGATGAGCATTCCCATCTCGTCTGTCTTTTTTCGGAAGCCGATTTTTTCAAATTTTTTGTCCGACACATTTTTCATTCCCGTGCTCAAACGCTTCATGGGTTCAAAAATATAACAGGTCAAAAAGAAATAAATAAGCAGCAATACAAGCGCCGTGAGAAGCATCAGCCAGATCGTCATTCGCCGCAGCTCCTTCACAACGCCAAACACTTCATCCGGATCGATGATGACAGTTGTCTTCCATCCGGTTTCCTCGGATATTTTACTTACTGCAATGCTTTCATCGGAAGAAAGCTTAATTTTTTTTCCGCTTTTTTCGTTTTCAAAAGCCCGGATCAACTCCTTGTCTTTCAGCTTTTTTCCCGCCGGAAGGTCCCGGCTGCTGCACACGACTACATTATCTTCTGTCAAAATATAGTAGCTGGTTCCCTCCTGATCCAGACGCTGATAGCTCAGAATATCTGAAATAAAGTCCGCGGAAAAAAACATCCAGAAGGTTCCCTCTGTTCCCTCTGTGGAATTGATCGCTCTTGCCAGCGCAAAGGTTTTCAGGTTGGAATGATAGCGCCCGGACATCGTTTCTGTCGGTATCCAAATGACCTTTCCCTTTTTTTCCTTCACAGCTTCCCTGTGTCTTTCCAGATATTCATCCAGATTGTGGTAACGATATCCCTCTACGTAACGGGTATCGCCTAATTCCATCACTACCGCTTCCACATTACTTTCTGAATTTACAAT
The DNA here is from genome assembly GCA_937893675.1 of uncultured Blautia sp. Taxonomy (GTDB): domain Bacteria; phylum Bacillota; class Clostridia; order Lachnospirales; family Lachnospiraceae; genus Blautia_A. Next base: position 31,494 of record CALBGI010000055.1, on the reverse strand, counting down.
TCCGGATAAATAGGCTTCTACATTTTCATTTACACCGTCATAATTTCCGCTGTTTATGTAGTCCAGAATCGTTTCATTGTAGTAAGCTGTCATGGAAATATTGGCATAATACTGCAGCTGAAAATCAAGATTCTGCGTCATTTCCTCCACCAGCGCTTCCTTTTCTTCAATGATCCTGTTAAAAGAATCCTTGTAGTACTGGTAGGAAGAGTACACGGAAAAAAGAATGCTGGGAATGACTGCCAGAAGGATCATAATAATAATTTTATTTTTTATTCTGTAAGTAAATCTGTGGTTCATTCTCGACTCCTTTTCGCTCCGGTCAGTGTATCTATAAAATCATGCATAGATACTTCTTTGCTTCACTTGGACAAATCCCGTAAAATTTTTTGAAAGAACTGCTGAAATTTTTACTTTCTCCATACCCCACAGCTTCTGCAGTCTCACTGACCGAATGTCCCTCTTTTTTAAGATATTCTGTTACGACTGCCGCCATTCTGTATATAGTACATTCTGATATAGCCGCACGCGGAATTTTCCTCCACGTTCCATGTTTTCGATACTTTCGTTATCCCATAAAGAAGAAGCATCTTCCCTCCTCCTGTTGTGCACACAATATATTCTATAATCTCACAATCGTTATTATTTTGCAACAGTCTTCCAGAATTGTAAAATATCTTTCTTTACCATGTCATTTTTCCAGTGTTTTTTCTCTCTATCTCCGGTTTCCTTTTTGTATGGTTCTGCTATCCTAAAATAAAAAGGAGGTATCTAAAAATGGATATTACAACTGGAGAACTGTCTGTCTTACGGACGCTTGCAAACAGCTATATGGAAATTGCCTCGCTTCCCGTTCAAAGAGAAAAAATGAATCTTTGGAAATCCTTCAACCGACGCGACGAGGTCCGCCCCATGGTGATGATCGATCAGATTCCATGGCATGACCTGAATTATGACGGTTCTCTTACCTGCGTTACCCAAGAACCCTTTATTTCCCAAAACTTTGAAAACAGAAGAAGATGTCGGGAAAATACAGAACTTGAATCTCTCCGTTGATATACAGACATCACGGGAATGGGCAGATATTTCCCAATTTATTTTTGATGGAATTTTACCTGTACGCCAAGCCGGAGGCGCCAATATAAAGCTGCAAATTTGGGATATTCTGTCCGAGTTTATGGGAGTTGAAAACATTTATTTTGATTTGGCAGACCGCCCAGATTTTATCCATCAGATCATGAATCGTATGACTCAGGCCACATTAAACGGGATTCATCAGGCAAACAATTTGGGCCTAATTCCTTATGCAAAACAGTTGGCAGCAAACTTTGGCATGCTTTATTATGGATGCTGTGAACGGCTGGACGACCGCTTGGCAATCGTTCAGACCATTCCCAATATCAAAAAAATCTCCTGCAGTCCATGGAGCAACAAAGAAAACTTTGCCGCAAATTTAAACCCCAAAATCATTATGTCCAACAAGCCCTCTCCCGCTTTCCCGTAATTCTTTTATTTTATCCTTCATTTTTATATGTTCTCTCGTTTCTTTTTTACACATTGTGTATATACCATGGCATGCCGTTCTTCTAACTGCAATATTCTTATATCTGATTTTAATCTGGTATACTGTCACCCACGCACAGCGTTCCCCATCCCACTTCCGCATTCGGATATTCCCCATATCCCGGCAGCGGCTTTGCTCCACGCCTCAGATACGCTTTCACCTTTTCCCCATACAAAAACGGATCATTCCCTCTCACAATCCCCCACTCCATCAACAGCGCTGCCGCTCCGGTAACAAACGGTGTCGCAAATGAAGTCCCGGTCACTGTATCATACCTTCCGCCTGGAACCGGCGCTGTTATGTTGACGCCCGGAGCTGCCAGATCCGGCTTTCGCCGGGGTAGAAAATCGCTCCCTCTTCCAGAAAAATCCGCATAGGAATTCCGGGCGGAATCGTATGCGCCCACGGAAATAATCTTCCCCGAAGTGGAGGGGATCGTCAGCGTTCCCTGTGCTCTTGGAAGATAAAAATTTGTCCCGGGATTCAGTACATTTCCTCCCGGCATCCACAGAAAATATTCTCCGCTCTTCACTTGTTTTCCCTGTAAAATCACTTTCCACACACCGCTGTCCACAAAACTTCGTGTTGGAAGAAAGTCAAAATAAATCTCCTGCGTCACATGATAGGGCGCCGGCTTTCCATAATAGATCAAAAGCTCGGTATTCCCCAGTCTGTACCTCTGTGCTCCAAGCTCTTCGTACAGTGGTCCGATCCGCTCTCCGGCTGGATTCTCCACATAGATTTCTATTTCGTCCTCGTAGTCTTTCCAAAGCTGAACATTCAGAGTTGTTTCATAAGCTCCAACGCCAAACTCCACCTCTGTACGCTCTCCGGAAGAAAGCTTTCCCCCGGTGTGAAGAGCATCACTGCCATTATTTCCGGTTCCGGTACAGAGTACCAACCGTCCAATGTCAGATACATTGTCAATGTAGGTTTCCACCAGAGAATCTCCACGATGGGATCCATAATTATTTCCAAAGCTCAGATTAATTGCCATAGGTCTTCCAAGTTCTCTGGACATACGCACAAGGTAATCTATCCCCTGAATCAACTCTGTTGTCCTGGGAAAAGAATTTTCTCTTGGCCTTCCCAGCTTTACAACCACCAGCTCACTTTCAAAAGCCACACCTCGGCTCATACCTTCCGATGCCCGTCCATTACCTGCTGCAATCCCAAGAACAGCTGTCCCATGTCTGCTCAAGTCCTGACTTGGTACAAGTTCGCGCCCCTCTCTTTCCGGTAAAATCAACGCCAGATCTATCTGCTCTTTTGTGTATTCTGTACCCAGCACATACCCCGCCGGAGGATTTCCTGATATTTCCTGATCCCAAAGCCGAAGGATCCTGGTGGTTCCGTCCGGGTTCCGGAAATCCGGATGCCAGTAATCCACGCCCGAATCTACAATCCCGATGAGAATTCCTTTTCCCGTAAGATTGTCTGTTCCCCCACGCCCGCTTCGTCCTGTCTGGAGCGAAGTGATACAGCTTGCCTGATTTGCCGCATAATCTGCAAAAAATAATCTTTTGGGAATCTCCACAAACTCGATCTGCGGACGTCTGGCGTAATTCTCCAGCTCGCTCTCCGGCAAGGTTACCACTGCATAATCTCCCAGAAGAGGCACTGCAAAAACGCCGGGTCCCTCCAGCCCCGACGTGTCTCCATTGTATTTCACAAGCACATCCCATAGGCGCAGCTCCTGGTCATATCCCACGTTCAGATTTCCCGATTTTTCCCGCTCCTGCTCTGTCGCACTTAGTGCAAGGTTCAACAGGTTGTCAAGTTTCTGGTCCGGCATCTGTCATGCTCCACTAAAGATCCTTTTGTTACACTCTATGAAAAATTTTTCTTGTACATAACTGGCAAAAATAGCCGGAAACAGGACAATATGTCCATATTTCCGGCTCCAAAGGAAAACTACGATGATTTAATAAATTTCAATCAATTCTCTCCTACAATCTGAAAAAGATTCTGTGCCTTCTTTTGTTACAAGAAAACCATCTTCAAATCTTACCCCCATTTTTAAATCATTATCCCCAAGATATACACATGTACAGAAAGTCATTCCTTCTTCAAGAATAAACTCTGAATTTGACTCAATCCAAGGATATTCTCCTTCCATAAGTCCTGTCCCATGGCATGGTCCATATAGAATATGTTTTTCCTGTCCTAATGCTTCGATTGCCTGATAGTGCGCATCATTAACTACTTTTGCTTCTATACCAGCTTTTGCGGTTTCCAGAATAGCTTTCTGCCCTGCCAAACTGGCCATAATCAGGTTTTTCTGTTCTTCTGTAGCCTTTCCCATAACAACAGCACGTCCAATTGTAGACGCATATCCCTGATAACGAGCTCCTATCTGGATATGTACCAAATCTCCCGCCTGGATTACGTGCCCCCGGCATCTTCCTATTGCCAGATTAGAACCTTCGCCGGCAAGAACCCAGCATGGGTAAGCTTCCCCTTCCGCCCCTTCTTCATACATAACACTCACTGCCACACCACGTACTTGCTCTTCTGTCATACCTACCGCAATCGTATCAAGCACTTTATTCATCGCAGCCTGCGTAATTCTATAAGCTTCTTTCATACAGGCAATCTCTGCTGGAGATTTAATTGCTCTTAGCTTTGATACCAGCATATCTGCTTTAATAAGCTTTGGATTTCCTAAATTTTCTAAGGCTTCTTGCAGTGCCAAATGAACTACATGTGAAATTAAGCATCCTCCTACCATTCCGATATTTTTCAGTTCTTTTCCACTCATCGCTTCCTTAATTACTTCTTCCATAGTACATAAAACAGCTCCTGGGTACTCCGGTTCTGAGGATTCGCGGAATGCCAAAACTTTTCTGATTTTCACAATATGAGAAACAGACCCTGCAAAAGTTTCACTTTCCGGTCCAATAATTAAAATTGGCTCTCCCTCCACTGGAATCAATACTCCCGCCACCTCAAAGCTTGGCCAATAATTACTGTAATAACGAATATATTGCGGTTCTGCCTCATTTCCATAGGCAAAAAGCAAATCCAGATTTTCTTTTTTCATTTCCTGCTGTGTCTTTTCAATTCGTTTTAAAAATTCCTCATGTTCAATTCTCGGTTTCATAGTTACCTCCTTTTCGGCTCATGTATACTCGAGTATATTTTGGGGTAAAATATTCCTGCTTACTGCTGAACAACAAGCATATTATTTAATTTTTACATCAAGCACTGCACTTTCCACCTGCTTACCTTCAATACTAGACATCAATAACTGAAACGCTTTTTCCGCCATATCTGGCGGCGGTATCACATTAACAATTCGTTCTCCCATGAATGAAGAGCCATTAAAAGAGTAAAATCCGCCATAACCGATTCGAGTAAAATTATCGCCCAGTGCTTTCATCACGCCAAACACAATTTCATTTGTTGTCGAAATAATAGAATCAAAAGCGATCTTTCCTTCATTCAAAATATGGTTTATCATATCATATGCATCCAGTTCATGGTAACAGTTATAAAATACAAGTTCCTCCCGAAAGGGAACTCCATATTGAGCAAGGGCTTTTTTATATCCTTCCAAACGGCACTGTACCGTATAGTCCCAAGGCGACGTCGCCGCAAAAATAGGTCTTTTAAAGCCTTTATCCAGTATTTTCAATGTTAACTCATAAGCAGCCTTTCTATCGTCCACCGTCACACTTATCAAATCTGTATTTTGTGTAATACGATCAAACAATACAACTTTGTATGCATCCTCTTCTATTTCTGACTCCGTATACGATACTGCCGCGATAATAACACCGTCTACGCGCCTCTTTTTCAAGGTTTCCAGTACACGCTTTTCTTTATCCAGATTTTCTTCTGTAACACAAATGATCAACTCATAATTATTTTCAAATGCTTTTCTTTCTATTTCCTGAATAATATTGATATAAAAAGTGCTTGAAATATCTGGTATCACCAGCGCAATCATATGTGCGGAACCTGTTTTTAAAGACTGTGCCAGATTGTTCATCACATAACCCATTTCTTCTGCTTTTCGGCGCACCGCATCTACTGTTTCTTTGCGATAGCTGTACTGTTCCAGTTTATTGTTCAGTATATTGGAAACCGTACATCTGGACAAATTCAATTCCTTTGCAATGTCCTTCATTGAAACCATACTATTCCTCCCTGCTCCGAATAATCTGATACTTTTTTCCAAGTTTTACGTAACTGCTAGTCTTATCTTCATACTAACATAGAATCTTACTTGCGGCCATGTATTTTGGATAAAAATACCATATTTTTTCTGTCCTAGCTTACTTTATTCTGCCCACAGGAAGGATTTTCTTTTGACAGTTAGTCTGAATATCCTAACGTTGCCATGTAGGCCATATTGTCCTGATTAATATCGAGACGTCCATATTGGACAATGACATCTACATCACTTCTGATATTTAAAGAATACTGATTGCCGATTCCAAGATCCAATTCTCCAAATACTGATTTATCATTTGTACGGAATGCCCGAACACGCCTTGCGGGAGCCAAATATGGTATTCCTAATACCGGTTCCTTATCTGGATAATATACATCAATTTCCACATGTGCATCTCTGTCATTGCAATTCAAAATCATGATACATTCATGTCCCACATAATCATCTGCACCGCCCTTTTCTTCTGGAGGTCTGTATCCATCTACAATAAACCACGACTTTTTTCCATTCACAGTCATTCTCCGCCTTTCTTATAATTATCCTAAATTACACTTTCTTATAACTTCCGCTTCTCCATGCATCAATCAGCACTGCTACAACAAGGATTGTTCCTTTGATAATTTGCTGCCAAAAGCTGGATATTCCAAGCATTGTCAAACCATTTGAAATAGTTGTCAACAAAAGAACCCCCACCAATGTTCCCCAAACATTTCCTTTTCCACCATTAATGGAAGTCCCACCAAGTACACATGCAGATATAATAGTCATCTCATATGTATCGCCCGCTGTCGGTAAACCTGCTCCTGACTGAGCTGCCATTAAAACGCCTGATAGACCTGCAAAGACACCGTTGAGTACATATACACCAAGAATTGTTTTATCTGTATTGATACCCGCCAAGTATCCTGCTCTTTGATTTGCTCCAGTTGCATACAACTTTCTTCCATATGCAGTGTAACGCGCTAAATAGTGTACCGCAATATATACGACTGCAATTACAATTAGAATAAACGGTATCGGTCCTACATATCCTCGTCCAAGCCAGGTAAACTGTTTATTGCTGATAACAATGGAAATCCCCCCATTTGTCAGATAGGCAATTCCCCGGACAATAGACATACTTGCAAGAGTTGCGATCATTGGCACAATTTTCCCCTTAGATACAAGAAGACCGTTAAATACACCTACTGCCGCTCCTGCTGCCAATGCTACTGCTACTGCAATTACAATGGGTACTCCCGCTTTCAGTAAAAGTGCACTAATCATCCCAGCAAGCCCCATCGTTGCTCCTACCGAAATATCAATACATCCTGAAATCAACACTAATGTAGTTGCCGCAGCTGTAATTCCCATAATCGATGAATAAACACCAATGTTTACAAAATTTCTGATTGATAAAAAATTAGGAGAAAGAATCGAAAAAATAAGGCACAATCCAATATACGCTATACAAATTGTAATTTCGCTACTTCCGCCTTTCAAAATTCTTTTCTTAATAGCTAGCCCATTTTCCATCCTACATACCTCCTACCGCTAACTTCATAAGGCTTTCCTGTGTTGCTTCTTCTCTCAGCACCTCACCTGTGACCTTTCCCTCACTCATTACCAAAATCCTATCCGCCATGGAAAGCGTTTCCTGCAGTTCAGAAGAAATCATAATAATTCCTATCCCCTGCCGGCATAAATCTTCCATAAGGCTGTATATCTCTGCTTTTGCTCCCACATCAATTCCTCTGGTCGGATCATTGAGAATCAGGATGTTCGGTTTCGTTTCCAACCATCTTGCAATAATCACTTTTTGTTGATTCCCCCCACTTAAAGTATCTACCCTGGTTTCTCCAGATGGAGTACGAATCCCAAGTTTTTTGATCCACTTTTCCGCCATTTCTTTCTCTGCTTGTTTGTCCAAGCTGCCTTGTTTTTGAAGGCTGTCAATCACTGCAATGCTTGTATTAAACCTCACAGATTCAGATAGCATCAGCCCTTCCAGTTTTCGTTCATTAGGTACATAAGCAATCTTGTTTCGTATTGCATCCTGCGGACTGTTATTTTTTATATTCTGTCCCATAACTTCTATGGAACCTTCCTTAAGATAAGAGTCACCAAACAATCCTCTTACAACACTGGTTCTTCCAGCCCCCATAAGGCCAAACAGACCAAGAATTTCCCCTCGGCGCAATTGAAAACTTACATCTTTTGCTTTTCCGCAGGTTAAATGATTCACTTTCAGAATACACTCGCCAGGAATCTGTGGCACATGAGGATACATACTATCGAGAGTTCTTCCTACCATTTCTCTAACAATCTCTTCTTCATTTGTTTGAGATGTAATAAATGAAGAGACGCTTTTTCCGTCACGCATAACCTGAATTCGATCTGAAAGAGCAAAAATTTCATCCATCCGATGAGAAATATAAATAATACTGACACCTTTTTCAGCCAACTGTTTTACAATTTTCATCAACTGCTCTGTCTCAACACGGTTTAAAGCAGATGTCGGTTCATCCATAATAAGAACCTGCATATTTCTGCTCATAGCTTTCGCAATTTCGACCAGTTGCTGTTGTGCTGCAGTTAAATTGCTTACTCTTTCCGTCACATCGATTTCATCTGTTATTTGACTGATGAGTTCCTGGGCAATCCTGTTTGCTTTTTTCCAGTCAATCGGCCCTCTTTTTCCACCCTTTTTTGGCATAGAATTCACCAAAATATTTTCAGTAACTGTCAAAGGGCCATAATTGTCAAGCTCCTGATATATAATGCTGATCCCCATCTGAATCGCTTCATTTGGAGTATATCCTTCAATCATTTTCCCATTATACTCAACCATACCTTCATCTTTTGTATAAGCACCTGACAAAATTTTTAGTAACGTAGATTTCCCGGCTCCGTTTTCTCCAACTAGTGCCAGTATTTCTCCTCTATTTAATGTGATATTTACCTTATCAAGTGCCAAAACACCTGGAAATCGCTTCGTGATATCCTGCATTTTCAAAATTACTTCGCCCATACTGCGCCTCCTTATTTGCTGTCAAGCCATCGCGCAGGATTCGTAATAAGCATCTGCTCTATCTCTTTCCTGTTAACACCCACTTCGTCCAGCATAGGAACAATGTGTTTTAATATATGGTCATAGCCCCAGCCACCATACCTATGCAACAAAGACTTCAGACATAAATCTGTTGATAAAAGCATCTGGCTGCCATAGCCACGGTCAATAATTTTTTTCACCAACAATGCTCTTTCCCAGTCATTGACAAAACGACCAGATCCCGGTTTTACGTCCCAGCGGTCTGTAAACATTTCTTTTCCCCAGTTGTCAAATTCCACATATACGCCCATATCCAAAAGTCTAAATATATAATCTTCCCTATTTTCTACATCGCTGTGGCAAATAACCACTTGCTCCGGTTTGATCTGATGTTCCTTCACAATTTCCATTGCCTCATATCCTTGAGTAGACCACGGATTAATGTGTATCATCAACGGAGCTCCTGTTTTTATCTGTGCACGACAGGCTCCTATCAACGATTTTTTCTCAAAAGGAAACATGATATGGCTGATTCCGATTTCTCCAATAAATCCTGCCTTAATTCCGCTATGTCCAATTTCTTTCTCGATTTCTTGTATAATCTGTTCTTCTATATCCTGAACACTCATGGCAAGAATTTCTTCTTTTTGTGCTCCCTCTACATAAAATCCTGCTCCAGCTATGATATTTAATCCCGTTTTTGCTGCCGCACGTGCCAAAAGTTCTGGATCTCTTCCAAGGCCCACTGACGACGCATCTACAATAGTCTGCCCTCCTGCACTTTTAAAGGCCATAATTTCTTCCAGCTGTGTCTCTTCATCCATCATCTGCACATTGTCCAGTACAGCAAATGGATTTCTTCTTAATATACCTAGTGACTCCATGGTTACCGGTCCATATGCCACCTTTTTCATACCAATCTCTTCCGGAGGTGTAAAAAATACACTCATGTCAATATAAATATGTTCATGAGGTGCACAGATTCCCAACTCTTCTGCATTTTTCTTTCCCAATACAGTCATTACTGCCATGTTTTTTCCCCCAATCTTTTATACCTCATTGAATTCTCCCAGTCATATCTGCCGTGAAGAAACATCTCCACGGCAGAATCTTCATATAACAGCTACTGCGCCCACTCAGCCTGAGGATACCATTCCTCAATATTATTCATATCAATATACACATGATCCATCAAAAGGCTTTCGGGGTCCGGAGTTTTTCCTTGTACTAATTCAATACACCCCGGTACAATATACTCCCCATATCTCTCCAGGAAATAAGAAACCCCTCCTCGCCAACAATTTGGTTCTCCTTCTTTCACTTGCTGATAAATGTTCTCTCTTGTAGAAACAGATACTCCATGATTTACAATAAACACATCATCTTCTCTTCCAGCTGCCTGAACTGCCGCAAAGGCTCCCTGTGCTCCAATATCATTAATTGATCCAATAACAATATGTGTCTTATCCGGATTTGCTGTCAGAAAATCTGCACACAATTGCTGCGCAAGAATCGCATCATCTTTCATAGAAACCGTTGTGGTCATTTCTGCAAGTTCTTCCTCTGAATATTGTGTCGTCTCTGCAAGACCAGTCAAAATGCTGTCCATTCTCGTCTGCACAACCTCCCCCGCTTCGGGAGTATGTTCAAATAATACAGCATCAATCTGACCATCCCACTGTTCGTTCACCATATTACCTAATGCTTCCCCACATAACTGACCAGCTAATGCATTGTTAGCCCCCATATAAGGCGCTTCACCTACCGGAATGTCAACAGCCATTACAGGAATTCCTGCGTCCTGACATTTCTCCCAGATAGTATCATTTACTGCAGAGTCGCTGTTGAATTCTACAAGTACATCTATTCCCTGCAAGATCAGATTATCCACATTTTCTACGGCCTTCGCTCCATCTCCTGCATTATCTACGCGGATAACTTTTATATCAATACCCAATTCTTCACTTTTTTGCTTAGCCACTTCTTCGATATTATCTCCAACCGGTATCAAATGTTCCTGCGACTCATCCAACCCCGCATAACCAATGGTAAAATCTTTGAGCCCTTCTGCCTCTTCCGCCCATGCCGTCTGTGCGGTTCCTCCGAATAAAGTAATAGCTGAAATTACTGCCAACAATGTTGCTCTTCTCTTCATCATTACATCCTCCTGTGCATTTAATCGGTTCTTTTGTTGTCAGGTTTCCTGTACTTCTTTTCTATTTTCCCTCCCCTCTGCTCTAAAAACAAATATTCACGTTCATGTACTCGAGTATATTTAGATTATACTATACTCGAGTACATAACGCAAGAATTATTTGTACTATCACTATAAAACTTTCAAATTTATTGTCTGTTCTGTATTATTTTAAATTTCTATTTATTTTTCAGCCAATTTTCGCAATACTTTCGCACGAATGGAGATAATGTCTTTGCTCCATCACGTGTAATGACAAATCCTTCCTCTATCCTGCAGGATCCTCCCGGCAATCCAAACAAACTAATATCTGTGTTTACCGTCATTCCTTCCTCAAATATCTGTTCTGTAGTTTCATCTGGATAAGGGCTCTCAGCTTCTGCACATCCAATTCCATGAAGAGGTGGATATACATCATATTCTTCTAACCCTTCATCTCTGAAATACTTTCTTACGGCCTTCACAAATTCTTTCATCGGAAGACCTGCTTTTAAATGCGGAAGACCTGCCGCACTGGCATGTATCAGTACATCAATCACTCGTTTTGTCTGTTCACTTGGGGTTCCCACAGCAAAAGGCGCTTCACAAGTCGCCACGTACCCTTCATACTGTACTGCTAAAGCAAACATAATCATATCGCCATCTTCAATTCTCTTTTCTGTTGGACGCCCTACAATTGTTGCCGTCCTAGCGCCGGATCCAAATACTGTAAAAATGATATGCTCGGCTCCCTCTTCTCTCGCTTTTCCTTCCGCTATTCCGCAAACTGCCCTTTCTGTTTTTCCGATAATATCCGCCTGCATAATTGTCTTCATACTTTCATCAGCAATTCTGGCCGCCTCCTGTAAACAAGCAATCTCATTCTCTGTTTTTGTTTTTCTCAATTCATATAAAATGCTATTGGCATCCACAATTTCACTCTGAAATGCATCTTCTATCACACGCAAAAGGCTAGCGGGCATCGCATCCATTCCAACAATTCCCAATTTTTTATTAATTCCGCCACCTATTTCTTCTGCCAAAGACTGAAAGCTAGTATAATGCGCCTGTGGATAGTCAATTGTATCCGGAACTGTTACACATAAAAAATCTGGTAGCATTCTCACATCATCCCATACACTCATTTCTCTTGCTACCTGCTCACCCTCCGGAGCACATAAAACAACAGGATCTCTCTCAACTTCCAAAAACATGCCACCCCGCTCAAAAATCGGCCAGTAATTAGAAACATATCTCAAGTTTTCCTTTCTGTATTCATCCCCATACACAAACAAAATATCAAGATTCTCTGCTTTCATCTTCTCTCTCAAATTACAAATTCTCTGCTGAAACTCTTCTTTTGGTATACATATTTTACGCATATTCCTTCTCCTTTGATCAATTTTTCAATACCTTATTTTTTCTTTTACCACAATCCAATTTTTCAATCTTCTTTTTCTCATCCCTCCATTATGTTATCGTTAACACTTTTGTGTAAAAATATTAGGAGATTTCACATCCCCTTTGAATCAGCTGCAATGTTATCGCTAACATTTATGTCTTCATGCTAACATGCACTTTGTATTTTGTCAATATATTTTTAATTTCTAAATTTTCTAAATTCTCTTATGTATCAACAAGTATCTCCTCTATAAATATAGCTTTTTAGAATCTTGTGTTCTATTCCTATGCTACTGTTCTGTATTTTATCCAGCAACATCTTCGCCGCCTCAATGCCCATCTCATATTTAGGTTGCACTACTGTTGAAATATGCGGATACCGCAATCTACAAATATCCAGACCATCGTGCCCCATAATCGCAATTTTATTTTGAATAAAGTTTTCTCTTCGATACAAAACGTCTGCCGCCCCCAACGCCAAAATATCACTTTGACAATACACTGCGTCTGCTCTTTTTTCAGCCTTCAGCAGTTCTTCCATTGCATTTCTTCCACTTTCAAAACTCGTCTGCATTTCTGCAGATCCCCTGCCATAATAAATACCGGCACTATCAATTCCTTCTTTTTTTAATCCGGCAAGATAACCCAATGTTCTTTTCTCCCAGATTTTATGTTGATATTGTTCCAAATAAGCGCTCTTTGGATTCCTTGAACAAGTGTCCTCTCCGCATATGCATGCAATTTGGGAATATCCCCGTTCCCTCAAATACTCTACGGCTCGAAAAGCCCCCATATAGTCGTCACTGTCAAGGCTACTTACATCTTCCAGTTCAAATTCATTATCCACAGTAATACATTGGATTCCCTGTTCCTCCAACCATTGAATCTGCTGCAGACTTACGGGAAGATGATGAAAAATAACCCCATCCAATTTACGGTCCGCTATCATGTCAATATATTTCTCTACACTTCCTGTTGCTTCTGCATTACATATCAGAGCAGTATATCCTCTTTCAAAGCAAACGCTTTCTACGCCTTTACATACACTTCCATAAAATTGATCACTGATATCAGATAAGACATACGCTATGATTTTGCTTTTACCTGTCACCAAACTCTTAGCTATCAAATTAGGTCTGTAATCCAGCTCTTTAATGGCCTTTTCAATCGCCTCTCGCGTTTCTTTTTTTACATAACCGCTGTTATTTAAAACCCTAGATACAGTCATAACAGATACATTTGCCGCTTTTGCCACATCTGACATTGTAATCATATTGAGTCTCCATTTCTGTTCCCTATTTTTTCTTAATTGTACCATTGAAAAAAACAAAAGACAATGCACACTCACTCAGCAATTTTTTCTCTGCTTTTGCCCCTCTTATTCTTTCCTCTCTCCATTCGATAATACACCGGTATCAGAAGCAGACACGCCCCAATCCACGCCAGCGGACTGGCGAGCGCCACTCCCGTATAACCAACAACCTTCACAAGTATCATGGTACTTCCAATCCGCATTGCCAGCTCTATCATACAAGCTGCAAAAGGCGCCGCTGCATTCTGCATACTCTGTATGGTTGTACGGTACACCAAAAGCAGTCCGAGAATCACATAAAAAGGCGCTACAACCTGAAGATAGCCATTGGAATAACGCACAATCTCGGCAGACGGCTCTGTAATAAACAAGCTTACAAGTGGCTCCCGGAGCAGAAGAATCCCTGCGCACATCATCACATTGAGTGCTTCTGTCTGGATCAAAGCGGCGCGCACCCCCTTTTTTATCCTTTCCATTTGTCCTGCTCCGTAATTCTGCGCAACATAATTGGAAATGGCTGTTCCCATAGCATTGTTTACCAGAACAGAAACCTGATCTGCCTTCGTAGCCGCTGTATATCCCGCTACCGCTGCTGTTCCAAGCGCGTTTACTGCCGCCTGCATGGCAAGCTGTCCGATACACATGACAGACATTTGAAATCCCATGGGAAATGCCGTTTTCAGATGGAACTGCATCTGCTTCCCCATCCCCTGAAAATCCGCAGTGCAAAGGTGCAGCGTTTCAAAGGATTGAAGCCCGGCCGCTAAGCAGCATACCGCCGCTGCCAGCTGGGAAAGTACCGTCGCCCAGGCCGCTCCCGCAACGCCCATTTTCAAAGGCACAATAAAAACAAGATCCAGTATCACATTCAAAACAGAAGAAAACACCAGAAAATAAAGCGGCGTCCTGCTGTCGCCAAGCGCACGCAGAATGTTGGAGATCATATTGTAAAACACCGTCGCGCCTGTTCCCAGGAGAACAACAAACATGTATTCATATGCCTGTGCGCGGATATCCTCCGGTGTTTTCATCATGTCCAGAATTTCCCATGAAAACATACAACATACAAGAGTGATCACTACGGTAATGCCAAGACATAAAACAACCGATGCTGCAATACTTTTCTTCATCCCATCTCTGTCCTTCGCCCCAAACCTCTGTCCGAGACAAATTCCCAACCCATTGGTAAACCCCTGGATAAAGCAAAGCACAAAATAGATAATAATGCTTGTCGAGCCAACGGCTGCCAATGCATTTGCCCCCAGTGTTTTTCCCACAATCACAGAATCTGCCAATGTATAAAACAGTTGGAACAGATTCCCTCCTATGACCGGAAGCGCAAATCTCAGCAGTACCCCAAAAGGACTTCCTGCCGTCAAATCCTGTTTTCCGCTATTTTCTTTTTTCATGATAGTCCCCTCTCATTTTTCTTGAAAAGTCACATTTTCTCTCTTATAATGAGTAAACAACAAACCACTTGTCTTTGAAAGGATTCTTATGAGCAAAAGAACCATACAAGTAGATCCGTATCAAAAAGAACTCTGCATTCATGGCACCTCTGAATTTCCCATGACCGTCCATCACGATCAATTGTGGACTTTTGAGGAAAACTCCATTCCCTGTCACTGGCACGATGACCTTGAACTTGTTCTTGTCCAACAAGGGTATATTCGATATCAGATACGCAACAAAAGTCATATCCTCACACCTGGACAGGGGCTGCTTATCAACAGCGATGTCCCGCACAGCGCTGTCCCGATCCCCGGAAGCCGCGTCAGCCTGCTCACCGTCATCATACAGCCGGTTTTCCTCTACGATCATCCAGGAAGCAGTATGGAAACAACCTACTTTCGACCTTTTCTTCACAACCGAAGATACCCCTGCCTGCTTCTGGATCCGGAATGCAGCTGGATGAAAACATGTCTTGCACAACTGGAGGCAGCCGACCGATATTTCACACAGAAGCCTTTTGGCTACGAGCTGAAAATCAAAAGCCTTCTCTGTGATCTTTTCTTTGAAATTTTTACACGAAACCATAAATTTTCACAGTGCTTGGCACTTTCCAGCCAGGATGATCTGCGAAGGCTCTCCATTCTTCTGGAATATCTGCACCTGCACTATAGTCACAATATCTCTCTTCGCGAACTGGCAGACAAGATACATCTCACAAGAGAAGCCTGCTGTCGTTTCTTCAAACGCATGACAGGCCAGACAATCTCTCAGTATCTGACAGAATACCGCGTCAGCAAAAGCTTCTCTCTGCTTGAAGACGGACGTTTTTCTGTCACTCAGATTTCCGGTCTCTGCGGCTTCAGCAGCCCCAGTCGCTTTTCCGCTGCCTTTCACGACAGAACGGGACAAACGCCTCGTAGCTATCTGAAAAAACACAACGACTCCAGCCTCCTGCAGTCTCCGGAAAAACTCCTGAAAGAATATTGATACAGCTTTTATAGCATAAAAAATAAAGGAGTGGATTTCCACTCCCTTATTGACATATTTCATACAGATATTGACCAAATCTTCAGCAGAGCTCTTCCAAAAATCCAAATGGATCTTCATCCTTCAGAAAATGCATCAACATGTATGCACACATGATTGCAACCTTCTCTTCTCTGAGAATCCGTTTTACTTCCTCCCGGTCTGCCAGCACCACTTCTATTTCCTCCGTATCCTCCTGCGCATCTGTACTGATTTCCCCTGTTGCGTACCCATAAACGGTGGCACAGGATTCGTCTGTCAGCCCTACGGTAGTAAAACATGGCTTTTCGTAGGAGCCATCCACTTCCAGCGGCAAAAACGAAAGTCCTGTTTCCTCGTACATTTCCCGCACTGCCGCCTGATGAAAATCTTCCCCCGGCTCCACCAGACCTGCCGGAAATTCATATACATAATCTCCTATGGTATATCGAAACTGCCGTACCAGTACTACCTTGTCTTTTTTTTCTCCGCAAATACTGTAAATGATCACTCCGTCCGGCGTATTTTTTCTGGTTTTCAGCTTCATCTTTTCCGCGCTTTCCGCTCTGGATGCCACAAAATAATCCAAGTCCTTCCCATGTACGCTTGTTGCCTTCACACAATACAGGTTTACAAACCTGGTATCCGTCATTTTTTCCACATTATGTATTGTTCCCATATTTTTCCCCCTTTTGTATGCTGACTGTACGCTTCACCGGCATTGTCAGATCCATAATACCGGTCAGCTTATCTGGCTTTTTTCTTACAGCTTTCTCCGCAATCCCGGCAGCCGGCGCATCCGCAACAGCCACCCTGCTTTCTTTTTTTCACCATAGAACGTATCGCTGCGCCTACGGACACACACAGCACCACAAGTACAATGCCATTCCCCAAAATCGAAGACATTCCGGACGCTCCTTTCCTCTGGCTGAATCTTAAAATTTTATACTCTGATTTTCTCATATTATACAAGATGAACACCTGTCTGGCAACTGCATTCATCCGGACAGCTTCACTTGCTTTTTTCCATACAAGATGGTAACATGTTAGAGAATAATCTTGTTTAGAACAGGAGGTGTTTTCTATGGGATATGTAAGTCATAAGTCCGAAGAGTCCGTTGAAGACTATCTGGAGACTATTTATATACTGAGCCAGCGTCTGCCGGCAGTACGTTCCGTTGATATCGCCACAGAACTTGGATACTCCAAACCAAGCGTGAGCGTTGCCATGAAAAACCTGCGGAATCGGAAATTCATCACTGTATCAGAAGAAGGCTATATTTCCCTCACAACAGACGGAAAAGCACTTGCCACACGTACCTTTGAACGGCACACGGTGCTCGCAAACTGGCTGGTAAGCCTGGGTGTCGATCCGCAGACTGCCTCCGTGGATGCCTGCAAAGTAGAGCACGACATCAGTCAGGAAACCTTTGATGCCTTAAAAAAACATATTCTCGGCTAAAACAAAAACTCTTGAAAACGCCTTTTTGCGTCTTCCAAGAGTTTTTATTCTGCACACTGTATTTATTTTAAACATTCTTCCAGCAGAGCTGCCATCTCGTCGATATGCTTCTTGCTGATAATCAGCGGCGGTACAAGACGCAGTACATCGCTTCCCGCCGAAATTACCAGCAAGCCGTTTTCCAGCGCTTTTTTCACTACATCTCCTACCGGCCGGCCGGAAATTACAAGCCCCTGCATAAACCCTTTTCCACGTCTTGCAGCAACACATTCACACTTCTGCACAAGTTCGTCCAGTTTTTCCTCCAGATAAGGTGTCAGCTCCCGTACATGTGAAAGAATCCCATCTTTTTCAAAAATGTCAAACACTCTGCTTACAGCCGCACAGGCAAAAGGGTTCCCTCCATAAGTGGTGCCGTGATCGCCCGGCTTTAAAGATGCCTTCGCCGCTTTTTCATTCAGCGCAAAGGCTCCCACCGGAACCCCGCAGCCAAGCGCTTTTGCACACGCCATAATATCCGGCTGCACGCCGTATTCCTGCCATGCGAAATAGTGTCCGGTCCGTCCCATACCACACTGTACTTCGTCAAAGATCAACAGCATGTCTCTCTCATCGCAAAGTTTCCGCAGACCTTCCAGAAACGCCTTATCTGCCGGATATATTCCGCCCTCTCCCTGCACGACCTCCGTAATGATCGCACAGGTTTTGTCTGTAAGCTGTGCTTTTACGCTATCCAAGTCATTAAAATCTGCAAATTTCACACCGCCCATCAAAGGATAGAAGGGCTCGCGGTAATGGTCTGTGCCCGTGACGGACAACGCGCCCACCGTTCTTCCATGAAACGAATGGTGCATGGCAATTATTTCATGGTCTGCATGTCCGGTTTTTTCGTAAGCATATTTTTTCGCCGCTTTCAGCGCACCCTCAATGGCTTCCGTACCGCTGTTGGTAAAAAACACCTTGTCCATACAACTGGCAAGGGCAAGCTTGGCCCCTGCCTCAATCATTGGTTCGTTATAATACAAATTAGATACATGGGTAAGGCAGTCAATCTGATTTTTTAATGCCTCGTCATATCCTGGATAATGATATCCCAGAGAATTCACTGCGATTCCAGCTGCAAAATCCAGATATTTCTTTCCTTCCGAATCGTATAGATAACATCCCTCTCCCCGCGTAAACACAACCGGGAAACGATTATAGGTATGAAGAATGTTGGCCTCCGCTGCCTGCATCTGTTCATTCATGTTCATTGTATTTTTCTCCGTCCTCCCTCAAAATAGCCGTACCGATCCCCTGATTTGTAAACACCTCCAGCAGAAGGCTGTGTGGAATCCTGCCGTCCAGAATATGTACGCGTTTTACCCCTTCTTCAATGGCGTTGATACAGTTGCGAAGCTTTGGAATCATCCCGCCGCCTACATAACCTTCCTCAATAAGCTTCTCCGCTTCTGATACATGCAGCTCGGATATGAGCGTCTCCGGATCATTCTGGTCCTTGTAAACGCCCTCGATATCCGACAAAAAAGCAAGCTTTTCCGCGTGCATTGCCTCTGCAATGGCACAGGCCACATCATCCGCATTGATATTATAGGACTGAAAACTGTCATCATATCCTACAGGAAATACAATCGGAAGAAAATCCTTCTCCAACAGATCATACAGCACCTGCGGCTCTACTTTTGTAACTTCTCCCACAAAACCGATATCTCCGTCCGCGCACTTCTTCTTTGTGCACTGCAGCAAGCCTCCGTCTTTTCCGCTGATGCCCACGGCCTTTACACCAAGTGACTGCACAAGTGTAACAAGTTCCTTGTTCACTTTTCCAAGCACCATTTCTGCAATTTCCATCGTTTCCGCATCCGTTACCCGCAGGCCATTGATAAACTGCGGCTTCATTCCAACCTTTGCCACCCAGCGGCTGATTTCCTTTCCGCCGCCATGTACAATGATCGGCTTAAAACCCACAAGCTTCAAAAGAACTGCGTCTTCAATGACATTGCGCTTTAATTCCTCATCCAGCATAGCGCTTCCGCCGTATTTGATCACCACGATCTTGCGGTTAAACCGCTGAATATAAGGCAGCGCCTCAATGAGGACCTCTGCTTTTTCCAGATATTTCTGCTTAACCATAATATCCTCCTTATGAACGATAATCTGCATTTATTTTCACATAGTCATAGGTAAGGTCGCAACCCCAGGCTGTTGCACTTGCATTTCCCATTTTGATATCCGCAACAGCGGTCACCACTTCCTCGGAAAGGATTCTGGTCGCCTCCTCCTCGCTGTAGCCTGTAGATACGCCGTTTTCGATGATTTTGATCTTGCCTGCACGACTCTCAAAATACAAGTCCACCTTTTCCGGATCAAACTGCGCGCCGGAATATCCCATGGCGCAGAGAATTCTTCCCCAGTTAGCGTCATGTCCGTAAATTGCAGCCTTCGTAAGTGAGGATGTGACTACAGATTTGCTGAGCGTCACAGCCTGCTCCTTGCTCTCTGCCCCCACAATTTTCACCTCAAACAAGGCGGTTGCGCCCTCGCCGTCTCCGGCAATTTTTTTTGCAAGCGCTGTATTCACATAATTCAGAGCCTTTTTGAATTCCTCATAATCTTCATTTTTTTCTGTAATACAGGGATTCTCTGCCATTCCGTTTGCCAGAAGAAGTACGGTGTCATTGGTGGAGGTATCGCCGTCCACCGAAACCATGTTGTAGGTATCCTGCACGTCTTCGCTGAGCGCAGACTGCAGCAGTTCTTTCGATATGCATACATCTGTGGTGACAAATCCAAGCATTGTGCACATGTTCGGATGTATCATTCCTGACCCCTTGCACATGCCTCCCACGGTCACTGTTTTTCCGCCGATTTCTGTCTGCACGGCAATTTCCTTCTTTACGGTATCTGTTGTCATGATCGCCTTTGCCGCCTCTGTCCCCGCTTCCAGCGTATCGGACAGCTTCGGCGCCATGGCTTTCACCCCTGCGGAAATTTTTTCTATAGGAAGCTGCATTCCAATGACTCCCGTCGAAGCAACCAGCACCTCCGATTCTGAAATGCCCAGTGTCTCTGCTGCTGCCTGTGCTGTTTCTTTACAATATCCATAGCCCTCGCTGCCTGTACAGGCGTTTGCAATTCCACTGTTGCACACAACTGCCCGTGCTCCCGGATGCTGATATACAATCTCCTGATCCCATTTCACCGGGGCTGCCTTTACCACATTGGTTGTGAAGGTACCGGCAGCCAGACAAGGTACCTGACTGTAAATCATGGCCATGTCTGTACGATTCTTATATTTGATTTCCGCGGCCGTCGATGCTGCCTGAAAGCCCTTTGCGGCGGTCACTCCTCCGGCAATTTCTTTCATAATGCTCTCTCTCCTTTTTTATCTGACTTTTACGGGAACATGGGAATCTGCTGCAAGCCCTCTGCCTCCGGGAATCCGAAAAGCAGATTCATATTCTGGACGGCCTGTCCTGCTGCACCTTTTACCAGATTATCCATTGCGCCCATCACGACAATGCGTTTTGTCCTCGCATCAATTTTGAAATTCACATCCACATAATTGCTGCCTTCCACCCATTTTGTCTGCGGACATACATCCTGATCGAGCACACGCACAAACTGTTCCTTGTCATAATACTTGTCATAGGCTGCCCGTACCTCTTCATAGCTTACCTCTTTTTTGAGTGAAGCATAGGCAGTAATAAGAATTCCTCTGTTCATCGGCACAAGATGCGGTGTGAAATTGATCATCACCTGCTGCCCGCAGGCATATCCAAGCTGATCCTCGATTTCCGGGGTATGTCTGTGCACAGTCACACCGTACGCCTTGATATTTTCATTGACCTCACAGAAAAGATTATCTGTTTTTGCCCCTCTTCCAGCCCCTGATGTTCCGGATTTCGCATCAATGATAATGGTGTTTGGATCTATCATCCCTTCTTTCAGCAGCGGATATATGGAAAGGGTGGAACAGGTAGGATAGCATCCCGGATTGGCAATCAGCCGTGCTTTTTTTATGTCTTCCCGGTTGATCTCACAAAGGCCATACACGGCCTCTTCCACAAACTGCGGTGACTTGTGCTCAATTCCATACCACTCTTCATAACGGGAAACATCCTTAATACGAAAATCCGCACTGAGATCAATCACCTTTACTTTTGAGAGAATTTCTTCATTTATCAGAGATGCGCAAAGTCCCTGGGGAGTTGCTGTAAAAATAACGTCCACCTCATCTGCAAGTGCCGACATGTTGTCATCCATACAAGTAGCATCCACCAGCTTAAAAAAATTCTGATAAATATCTGCATATTTCTTATCAATGTAGCTTCTGGAACCATACCAGGCAATCTCAGCCTCCTTGTGTCCCAGCAGAAGTCTCACAATTTCGGAGCCTGCATATCCTGTTGCCCCGATAATACCTGCTTTTATCATAATATCACTCCTCCCGTCATCTGATGCTAGAGAGATTATACATCTCATTTGCATATTATGCAATAATTTTTTTATTTTTTTCAAGAAACGCTTGCATATCATTATAATATGGTGTATATTATCCATTGTTGAACACCACAGTTCTTCATCCCAAAATGAATATTTATTCATAAATTACATTTTTTATTCATCAATACACGATTCATATTCAGGAGGTTTTATTATTATGAAAGAAAAAGTTATTTTGGCTTACTCCGGCGGTCTGGACACCACCGCACTCATTCCCTGGCTGAAGGAGACCTTTGATTATGAGGTTATCTGCTGCTGCGTCAACTGCGGACAGGGAAACGAACTTGAGGGCCTGGACGAACGTGCAAAGCTTTCCGGTGCTTCCAAGCTGTATATTGAAGACATCGTTGACGAGTTTTGTGACGAATATGTGATGCCCTGCGTCAAGGCCGGGGCCGTCTATGAGCACAAGTACCTTCTTGGTACATCCATGGCGCGTCCGGTAATCGCAAAGACACTTGTGGACATCGCCCGCAAAGAAGGCGCGACCGCTATCTGCCACGGCGCGACCGGCAAGGGCAACGATCAGATTCGTTTTGAGCTGGGCATCAAAGCGCTTGCTCCGGATTTGAAGATCATCGCTCCCTGGCGTATGACAGATGTATGGACCATGCAGTCCCGTGAAGATGAAATTGCCTTTTGTCAGGCACACGGTATCAACCTGCCTTTTGATGCCAGCCACAGCTACAGCCGCGACCGCAATTTATGGCATATCAGTCACGAAGGACTGGAGCTTGAGGATCCGTCTCTTGCTCCCAACTACGACCACATGCTTGTACTTGGCGTAACTCCGCAGAACGCACCTGATAAAGAAACAGAAATCAGCCTCACCTTTGAAGCCGGAGTTCCCAAGGCACTCAACGGAAAAAATATGAAGGTCTCCGAAATCATAACCGAGCTCAACCGACTGGGCGGGGAAAACGGAATCGGTATTGTAGATATTGTAGAAAACCGTGTGGTAGGTATGAAATCCCGCGGCGTTTATGAAACTCCCGGCGGAACCATCCTCATGGAAGCCCACGACCAGCTGGAAGAATTAATTCTTGACCGTGATACCATGGAGGCTAAGAAAAAGCTTGGCAGCCAGTTCGCACAGGTTGTCTACGAGGGAAAATGGTTCACTCCTCTTCGCGAGGCGATCCAGGCATTTGTAGAATCCACACAGAAATATGTAACCGGCGAAGTAAAGCTGAAACTCTATAAAGGCAACATTATCAAAGCCGGAACAACCTCTCCCTACAGCCTGTATAACGAATCTCTTGCTTCCTTCACAACCGGAGACATGTACGATCATCATGACGCAGACGGATTCATCACCTTGTTCGGTCTTCCGCTCAAAGTGCGCGCAATGAAACTGGCTGAGGCAGAAAAAAACAAAACAAACTAAACCTTCAAAGAGGGGGCTGTTGCAGTTGCAGCAGCCCCCTCTTTTATCTGACTATGGGATTTTCTTCCTTCTCATAATCAAATACGCATTTTTCATAAGCATTGATAATGTGTGTGTCCTGATACTTGTCGTAGCGTTTATGGTCTCTCCCATAGGACATGTGTACATGTCCGTGCAAAAAAAATCTGGGCTTGTACTTTTCCATAAATTTCACAAAGCACCGAAATCCCTGGTGTGCCAAATCTCTCCCGTCGTTAAGCTGATAAGCCGGCGCATGCGTCACAAGAATATCCACGCCTCTGCGGAAGAACAACTTCGGCCACAACTTTCGGATTCTGCCGCGCATCTGCGCCTCCGTATACTGATAATTTCCCGGTCTGTAACGCATAGAGCCTCCCAGGCCCATAATCCGGATTCCCTCGTGAACATAAATCCTGTCATCTATGCAGATACAGCCCTCCGGCGGAACCTGGTCATACTTACTGTCATGATTTCCATGAACATAGAGAACCGGAACAGAAGTAAGAGTAACAAGAAAAGACAGGTACCTGGGATCCAGATCACCGCAGGAAATGATCAGGTCCACATCCTTTACCTTATCTTTTTCAAAAAAGTCCCACAGATATTTTGACTCTTCATCTGCAATTGCAAGTATTCTCATAACAGTCTGTTACCCTTCCTTTGTGGTCCCGACTCCCTGCTGCTTCACAACCTGTTTTGCCTTTTCCTGCAATTCACCTTTCTTCGGAATCGCGCCAATAACGTTTTCCGCCAGCCAGTCCATTGTCACAATTTCTTCAGGAGCCAGGATACCGTTTGGATCATTTTGTATCACAGCCCCATTTTGTGCGTACAAGATACCGGAAAACGGATTGAACTGACCGGTACTGATCGTCTGTTTTAAAAGCTCAACAAGCCGTCTGGTTCCTGCGGGCAGATTTTTGGAACAAATAATATCAACAACTCCCGCTGAGATTCCCCACCAGTAGTTGATAGCCTTGTTGGAGCCCGGGTTGTCGTGATATTTCCAGGTCCCATCCATAATGGTACGGATGAGCTGTTCATAAAATTTCCCCCAGTGCCACAGTGGCATAGCAACGTTGTGGAGAACGCCCTCCTTCAGCTGATGCACGCCATAGAGACGAGTTGCTTCTTCCGGAATAACCATGTCTTTTCCTGAAATACAAGTAGGCCGGATCAGTTTCAGATCTGCCTCCAAATCAAAGTCCTTGCGGGAAGACCATTCCAGAAATACCTGCGCTCTCGGGTTGATCATCTTGGCCCCCAAGGCAAACGCATTAATATTCGCAATGGATCCGTAAATAGGATAATCCTCCACATAGGCAATCCGGTCATTCTCCGCCATGGCTCCCGCTACTGCTCCCATGAGGAATTTTGCCTCGTGCATACGTGCATAATAGGTTCTGATATAGCGGTGGGAAGTATTCAGAGAACAGTTGAGGATCCGGATATTCGGATGGTCGATCGCGGCCTTTACGCTTGCTTTTGCAAACGCAGGCGTAGTGGTAAAAATAAGTGTACAGCCTTCCTGAATCGCCTGCCTCAATACCTCATCAATATTTTTTTCTGTTGTATTCTCATAGTATACCGTACTGACCTCTTCCGGAAATGTCTGCTCCAGATGAAGCCGCCCCAGCTCATGGCTGTAAGTCCATGCAGAATTTGCCGCTGTCCTCGCATATATAAAGCCGATCTTGATGCGTGGAGAACTCAGGGACAACAGACGACTCAGAATGGGCTTTTTGTCATTCGTCGGATTCATCTTCAGATCAATCTCTTCATCCTCCTCCAACAGCTTGAATTCTTCCCAGGATTTTTTTATCATCCGCTTCAGATTGCTTGTTGTCTCCGTCTGCAAAGTCTCATAGCCATACAACCCGATAAATGCCAGGAATGCATCTCCCGGTGTAATCGACAGCTTCTGTCCGCCATTTGACTTGTATTCTGCCATGAATCTTGTATATACAGAACTGAACGTCAGCTTATCATCATCCGACCAAGGTTCGTTCGCTGATTTCTTCACTGCTTTCTGGAGCTTCTGAAAGCTTCCATAATGAGAAAACCAGATATAATTCACCTTGGACAGCTCATAGAAATCCATGAACTCATAGTACAGACGGTTTTCTTTTTCCTCCGTTTTTTTCGGAACGATACGTATCACATCTCCCGGTATGGAAACTACGTCAAAAAACTTCATAACGCTGACACGCTTGTTCCCCTCCTGCACGTAGAAACGGTTCATGTACTCATATGCCTTAATCGGCTCCCGGATCCCCTCCTCCACATGACTTGTACTGAGAATGGCCCACTTGCGGGCAAACTCTGTCTCCGGGCCAAGAATAGGCATATAATTTCCTGCAAAGGCATTGCTTCTGCCCACAGTCTTCGTTCCCACAATCTGCTCTGCCGGAATCTGCACCAGTCCCAGCGGAACCTCCGAATAATCCACCTTTTCCGGCAAAATATCATCCAGAACCTCAAGTGTAGGACGCACACCTCTGAGAAGCCTTGCCTGGTAATCCCTCTTTCCCGATTTATAAGCCTTGATATAATCCTCTGTTGACATACACACCCTCCCGCTGCAAAATGAGATTGATAAGTTTTGGCTTACAGCCGAATGATCAAAACCGGAATCGGCGGATTGCCCGACCGGTTTGCATACCTTGTCTCCAATACCAAAAATTCCCCCGCCGGAAGCGTCCGAATATACTGAAGGAGCGCCTCCTTTTCCTCAAAACCGCTGTCTCCGCCGCTGTAAATGCAAAGCGTCATAAGTCCGCCCTTTTTCAGGAGTCCAAGCCCCGCTTCCACCGCCCGCAGACTGCTGGCTGCCTTTGTTGCCTTTTTGTGATCTCCTCCCGGAAGATATCCAAAATTGAACACAATGCAGGAAACGCTCTCCGCTTCCGCATAATTCCCCATTCGCTCATGAGATTCCAGCAGCAGCTGCACATTGTCCGGACATCCCTTTTCACGAAGCTTATTTTTTGTATGCACAAGTGCCTCTTCCTGAATGTCAAAAGCCAGAACCCTTCCGTCATTTCCCACCAAAGCAGAAAGAAACGCTGTGTCATTTCCATTTCCCATCGTGGCATCAATGCACAGATCCCCTACCTGTACCTGTTCTTCCATAAACTTATGAAGCCACTGGGTTGTCTGATAATTTTTCACGCCTCATACTTCTCCATAAATACATGAATGGCTTCTTCACAGGAACGCATGGCTTCTATGGTTTTTTCAAACAGCTCATCCAGCTCCCATCCCAGACGCTGCGCTCCGTCGCGGATCACATCCCTGGAGCAGCCTGCCGCAAAACGCTTATCCTTGAATTTTTTCTTCAGGCTCTTAACCTCCATATCCATAACGCTTTTGGAGGGACGCATCAGCGCCGCGGACCATATCAGTCCGGTAAGCTCATCTGCCGCAAACAATATCTTTTCCATTTCGTGTTTCGGCTCAAGCTCCGAACAGATTCCGTAGCCGTGGCTGCAAATGGAGTAAATCATGTCCTCTCCCACGCCGCCTGCACGCAAAAGCTCAGGTGCTTTTTGACAATGCTCCTGCGGATACTGTTCAAAATCAATATCGTGAAGCAAACCGGTAATTCCCCAATATTCTTCCTCTTCTCCATAGCCCAGCTCTTTTGCATACCAGCGCATCACACCTTCTACTGTCAGTGCATGCTGGATATGAAAGGCCTCCTGGTTGTACCTTCGCAGCAGCTCATACGCTTGTTCTCTTGTAATCTGACTTGTCATCTCTCCAAACGTCCTCTCTTTTCCTTCTATGATTTTATTTCCACTGCCTTATCCTTTTGCTCCAATCTCTGGTTCACCCACTCTCTCATCAGCGTATAAATCACGGAAAGAAGCGGAATAAATACCAGCATTCCCAATACGCCCATCAAGCTTCCTCCCACGGTTACCGCAGTGAGGACCCAGATCGAAGGCAGCCCCACAGAGCTTCCCACCACATGAGGATAGATGAAATTCCCCTCTATCTGCTGTAATACAAAAAACAGAACAAGAAACATGATTGCCTGCATCGGATTCACCAGCAAAATCAAAAGAAATCCGATGACACAGCCGATAACGGCTCCAAAAACAGGAATCAAAGCAGTAAATGCGATCAATACTCCCACCAGCATCGCATATGGAAAACGGAATAACGTCATTGTAACAAAAAACATGCTTCCAAGGATCACAGCCTCAATACACTGGCATGCGATAAAGCTTGCAAAGGTCTTACTTGTCAGCCTTGTGACATACAAAATCTTCTTGTAGACTTCCGGAGACGTAAACGCCCGGATCGCTTTTTTTGTCTGCCGGCGAAGCTTTTCCTTCTGCAGAAGCGCGTAGCAGGCAAATACAAAGCCGATGCCCACGTTTGTGGCGGTATTCACGATCCCCATCGTCAGGGAAAGTGTAGAGCTCAAAATATTGTTGACCCCATTTTTCAATGTGTCCACTAAAGTCTGCATGAATTTTTCCGGCTGGATTTCCAAAGAGTTCACCCACTGCACCAACGGGGAATCATCCTTGAGATTCTCCTCCACCCATTCCTGCAAAAGAGGAACACTTCTCTCAATCTGCTTTCCGACACTTGCCGCCGTAGCCCCCAACTCAGGAATCACAACAAAAGCTACCAGCAGTACAACTGCCAGTACAAGAAAAACTGAGCATACAAGGCTCAGGGTGCGTACAAGTTTTTTTCCTGCTCTGTCTTTTTTTCCAAAAATTTTCCCAAATACCTTTTCCTCCATAAATTTCATCGGAAGATTCAGTACGAATGCAATGGCAGCCCCCAAAATAAACGGAAACAGCAGGCTGCAAATAACTCCCACAACATCCCATACAACATCCAGGTGCTGCATGCCCAGATACAGAAGTACCGCAAACGTAATCAGGTACATGGCTTTCTTCATATTCTCTTTATTCAGATTCACCTAATCCCTCCAATCATGCCTCCATTATATATGGATGCCTCGAAAATGTCTATCCTTTCCCCTTCTTCTGCAAAAGAAAAAGACAATCCATTTCGAAATCTGAAGATTCGAAATCAACTGTCCTTGTTTTATGTATCCGCTACAGCTTCAGGCATACCGAAATAAGAATCGGCACAAAAAAAGAGCAGATAACGCCGTTTAAAACAGACAATACAACGGTTTCCTCATTCGTATATTTCAACATGACTGGAAGTGTTGTATCTTCACTTGTCGCACCCGCCGGAGCAATACAAGTATAATAATTGAAATACGCGGCCAGAAACGGAATAAGTACAAAAGAAAATATTTCTCTCATGAGATTGCTCAAAAAGGCTACGCTTCCCATTTCCGCTCCGACCAATTTGCTGATTGTCGCACCGGTAAGGCTATACCACCCCATCCCGCTGGCAATCGCTGTCGCCTGACTCACCGGCACCTTCAGGATTGCCGAGCAGATCATTCCGCCAGCCAGAGAACCGGTAATGATCCCTATGGGAATAATAAAAATCCTGAGATGGTATTCTTTGATTTTCTGCACAATACCGTCATACATGCCTATACTTATCCCCACAGAAAACATTAATATGTACAAAACAATATCTGTATGCTCTGTCAATATGGATATCAGAGCATTTTCAAGATCAAAAAAACCATATGCAAGCCCTAACAGCAAAGAACCTACGGTCAAAAGAACGATCACCGCTCTTCACTCCCTTCATCAAAATCCGTTCCTCTTTTCATAAATCTTTTCGTCAGGCAGTAAACCAGTATAATGGACAGCACCGTTGGAATCAGAAAAAACAGAAAGCTCGTCACTCCCAGAGAAGAAAGCTCTGCAAAAAAATTATCCTTTTTTCCAAGCATGACTCCCATGGAAAAGATCAAAATCAAAGTACATCCCAAAGAAACATATTCATTTTTCTTCTTCAGCCGGCGCACCAGGGCAGATCTGCCAACCAAAATCCCGATACACATGACCAAAAGTATATCCATATCTCTGACTCCTTCTGCTTAAACAGCTTCTTCTTTTTTTATAAACATCATCAAAAAGCCCACTGTCATCAATCCCGCTGCCACCCATATCGTATATCTTCCCATAATCCGGCACAAAACAGCGCCGACTGCCGCCCCAAGTGCAAAAATCCCAATAATAGTGTAATAATAAATACTCGCCTGCCGTTCTTTTGCATTTCCTGTGATATGATATCTGCACAGAAGCTCTGTGGCACTCCGCATATTTCCAATACACATAGTGGTAGCCGAAGGCATTCCCCGAAACTTCCGGAAGGCGTTTACCTGCATGGCGCAGGAAAAGGACAGAAACATGTTCGCAAACATGTCCCACCGTTCCGGCATCAGCCCGACAACAACCAGAAACAAAAGCTCTGTGAGCAGAACGATCTGCCTCCAATGCAATCGCTGAAACTGTTTGCAGCAATAGTGAATGCGCTCTACCACATACACGCCGCCAATAAAAGCCAGAAGCGGCATAAGATAGTGAACAGCGCTGCCCCACTCTCCCATTGCAAGATTTTGCCCCAGGAGCACCACATTCCCCGTCTGCGCATTGGCAAACACATGGCCTCTGCAATTATAGGAATATGCATCCTGCAGTCCTCCAGCCAGGGTAAGGAGCACTGCCAATGTCATGGAATCAGACATCTGGACTTTTCTCAAATTCTTCATTCTTCCGCCCTCCGGGTCTTTTTCCTGATACATCTCAGGTATTTTCCTATTTGTCATCCCCGGTAAGCCGCAGGACATCCCGTATTTCTTCCGCATCCATATCCAGGATGACCGCCAGTTCATCGATGCTGAACTTCGTCTCCTGCCCCTCCTCATCCTCAGACAGGTCACGGACAGCTTCCTCCAGTTTTTCCACCTTTGCCACCAGACAGTCATCCGCAAACTTGCGCTCTGTCTGCTGCCGAATGGCCTCATCAATACCGGCACATATCTGTGTCAGAAGCCATTCTTCATCCAGCGTATCCTCTTTTACCCCGCCGTCCCCAACGCTGTTCAGCGCGGTCAAAAGACTGATATTGGCCTCCTGGATCAAGTCTGCCAGATAAATTTCCTCGCAGTTTTTCTCTGCTGCCAGCTCGGCAGCTTTTTGCAGATAACGATTGGCCAGCGCCTCTCTGGCAAACGTTTCCCCTGCTTCTAAGGCTTTAAACAATTCTTCACTTGTCCGGACATCCTCCTGACAGACAAGGCCCTCCAGATATTCTTTCAGATATTCCTCTTCCTCCGGGGTCAGCGGCGTCGGCTTGCGGATATCTTCCTGCACTGTACTCTCTACAGCTTCGTCCGGTACCTCCATCCCCTCTATCTGAACGTTCTTGACTTTCAAATACTGCAGCACCTTCATAAACTGTTCCCGTGAGAGCTCTGCCTCCGCAAAAAAGTCCTGCACCTGTTGAAGGGTAAGCGTCTTGTTGTTCTTCCTGGCAAGTGCACATATGTCATTTAACATTTCCTGAAATTTCAATACGTCCATCTGTGGTTTCCTTTCCTTTTATACAAAAATCCGAACCTGTCTGCAGAAGACATGTCCGGATATTCTGGTCATTATGCGGGCAACAGGACTTGAACCTGCACGTCGTAGACACCAGAACCTAAATCTGGCGCGTCTGCCAATTCCGCCATGCCCGCAAAAGAATGATGAAAAAAAGCATCTGTATTCCTACAGATGCCAAATGAAGCATCGGGGATTCGAACCCCGGACAACTTGATTAAAAGTCAAGTGCTCTACCGACTGAGCTAATGCTCCATAAAGACTGGGCTAGCTGGATTCGAACCAGCGAATGCAGCAGTCAAAGTGCTGTGCCTTACCGCTTGGCGATAGCCCAAGGGCAAAGGGTGGATACAGGGATTCGAACCCTGGGCCTCCAGAGCCACAATCTGGCGCGCTAACCAACTGCGCTATACCCACCACAGCGTGCCTGAAGGGATTCGAACCCCCGACCCACGGCTTAGAAGGCCGTTGCTCTATCCAGCTGAGCTACAGACACAT
>CALBGI010000054.1 GCA_937893675.1 uncultured Blautia sp. | reverse complement strand
GATTATGTAATTATTGATGAGGCTGCTAAAGCAACAACACCAGAATTACTAGTATCGATTATTAAAGCAAAAAAGATTATATTAGTAGGCGATCAAAATCAGTTGCCAGCATATGCAGATGCAGAGGTATCACCAACATTGGCTAAATTGACTAAAAATCCAGACTATAGATTATTTGATATTTTATATAATTCGTTGCCAGATACACATAAACAAATTTTGACCACTCAGTATAGAATGATTGAAAATATAGGAAATCTGATAAGTAAAGTATTTTACAGAGGAATTATTGATACAGGATGTAATGACGATGAAAAACGACATGGATTGAGCAGGTATGTTGGAAAATCAATAGTGTGGTTTGATACTTCTGAAAATAAGAAAAAATCACAGAAAAGAACAAAAGGTGGTTCATATATAAATGAAGAAGAAAAAAGAATTATCTTAGAAATATTAGATGATTTAAAAAGTACTGGAGAATTGAAGGGGCTAGATATAGGGGTTATTACAGGGTATAGTGGTCAGAAAGAATTATTGCGAAAATCTATTAAGGCTACAGGACTTGACAAAATAGCATCAAAAATTGATATTAATACTTTAGATGCATTTCAGGGAAGAGAAAATGATATTATAATTTATAGCACTGTAAGAACAAGAGATTCTATTGGATTTCAAAAGGAGAAGGAACGAGTTAATGTAGCTTTTTCTAGAGCAAAAAAATTATTAATTGTGTGTGGAGATAAAAATTTCTTTTACAATTTTGACGATCAGGATAATAAATTTGTTGAAATAATAGATTATATCTCTGAAGGAGAAGAATGTGAAATTATACAATGCGATGGAGGAAAGTTATTTGAAAGAGAATCTAATTCATAAATGGGTAACAAACATTGTTAGGCAAAATGATGGATATGAATTTTTGTTTGAGGATGAAGTATATTTACCAGTTTATAAATATGCACTAAAAATTACAAAAAGAAAAACTGTAAAGCTAAATCTGGTAGAGGAAAAAGTGTTACAGATTGTTTCTATAGGCGTTCACCAAGTGGATGAGATTGCGAAAATTTTAGGAATTACTAGGTCGTTATTGGATGTTACTCTTGCAGATTTGCACGTAAAAGATTTAATATCTGTATCATCTGATATTTGCTCGTTATTAAAAAAAGGTGAGCAAGCCCTAAGCAATTTAGAAAGAGTTGAGAAACAGCAAGATATTATGAAAGATATCTATATGGATTCTTTTAAAGGAAAAATATTAGATGATATTACTAGATATCAAGTTGTTGAAAAGGGGGTAATTGATGATAACAAACTAGAACCACTTGTTCAGGCAGAAGATATGAAGGTTATAGTCAGTAGATTTGAGGATATTCAAGAAATTTTTCAAGATGAATATTCTGCAACACGAATTGCCGATGGGATAAGAACTGAAACACAGGAACTTTTGACAATAGATGGAATTGAAAGCGTATATGTAGTATTTATAAAGATTCCATTGCAGGTTTTTGTAAGTACAAATGGTTGGGATATAGACATTGTAGCAGCAAAAAAGAAATATAATGAGTTATTATTAGAATATAAAGATGAAATTATTAGGCAAATAAATAACAAGAAAGTATTACGGGCTCATTGGAAAAAGAAGACGATACAAGAGCCATATAATGGAGAATGTCTAAAGGAAGTTGAAGGATTAGTAGAGACAATAAGGGCTGCTGATTATAGAAGAAAAAAGAAACAAAAAGAAATAGATGAACTTCAAATGAAAATATTTTCATCAAGGAAATTGTTAAATGGAGAGGCGAAGATTTTATTGGATTATCTTGCTGAGAATGCACAACAAGTTGAGTTGAGTGTAGATAATGTTGATGATTGGGCATATGATAAAAATTTTGTGGGAAAATTATCATATTATATTGGTAAAGCAATTTTGAAAATCAAATATCAAGGTAGTAATAATATTGGAAAGGCAATTGAAAGGATAAAACGAGGGCATAATGTTGCCGAATATAAAAAATGTAATCATGGGTATTTTTTTTGCTTGAAATATGATGATAATTATGAGGTTTATGGAGTACCTATTGAACGAACTGTTATAAATAGTCACACAACCTATATAAAGATGAATTATTATTTGCGAAATTTGAGAATTGAATAATGTGTGATAACACCATGATAACAAAATCCTCAAAAACCACACGGACACATCGGAAAATCCGGATTCTCCCACATAAATCACACGGAAAATCACCATTCGTACACCGCAATACGCCAGTCTGATATCGTGAGGGTGGACGTACTGTAGGATCAGGTCGTGTTGCTACCGTTATCGAGTAATATAATCTGAATATAAATTATTGTGTACCGTAAGGTACATTGTGTCCAAGCATAAGATTGCCCGTAGAACTTCGGTTCTGCGGGTTTTTCTGTTGGGGAAAAATATTATAGTGGAAGGGGATATTTTCCCGATCACAGCGTCTAATCTATGTAAAGAAAAATTGCTGGCCGGCAAGGAACCATGCCGCCAGGCTCTGATGACCGGAGCCGCGGCAGAAAGGCGGGAGTCGTATGACAAAAGACCAACTGGGAATGTTGATAATAGAATCTGAGCGGCAGATGTACTGTACAGCGAAGACAATTTTAAGAAACGACCAGGATTGTGCGGATGCGGTTCAGGAGACTATTATGAAAGCATTTCTGAAAATAGATACCCTGAAAAAAGACAAATACGCAAAGACCTGGCTGATTCGGATTTTGATCAACGAATGCTACAATCTGCTGCGAAGAGAAAGTAAGCTCACTTTGATGGAGAGTGTTTCCGGGGTATCAAAGGCACAGACGGAGGAGAAAAAAGATTACAGCGATTTGTATCAAGCAGTAAATTTGCTGAAAGAGGAACTGAAGCTTCCGGTTGTTTTGTACTATGCGGAGGAATTCAGTATCCGGGAAATTGCGCAGATTTTGGATCTATCGGAAGGGGCTGTGCAGAAAAGACTGGCAAGGGCGCGTGCGCAGCTGAAAATACAGCTGGAGAGAATGGAGGTTCTTGTATGAGATTAGACGAATTGAAAAATGAGTTTCCGGAAACACCGGAATTTATTCATGAAATGGTTCTTGAGACAGTTGCGGCGCAGTTGGAGGACGAAAACAAAATTGTGAGTATTTCCGGAAAGAAAAAAAGGAAAAAGAGGCTGCTTCGCTCCGCGCTGATCATTGCGGCCTGTGTTTCCACAGGGATCGTCACATATGCAGCGGGTTCCAGAATTTATGAGATTTATCTGGAAAAGCAGGGCAGCTACGGGATAGAAGCCAGGATAGAAAGCGAAGAGAGTGCGAAAAAACAGACGCTACCTGAAAAAATCGACAAGGTCAAAATTGAGCCGGGATATATTCCGACAGGCATGGAATGGAGCGACGAGAACCATATACAATATCCGGAGACACCGTATCTGGGAGGCTTTTCCCTTTCCACGGTTCTTTTGGACAGCAACAGCTTTGAGGCGGTTTTGCAGGAAAAAGGTGTCATAGAAAGCGAACAGAGAATCTTTGGTGTCAGAAAGGGAATTTATCTGAAATACCAGGACATGGAAAAGGACGGCAGCTTTGACAAGTGCATATATCTGCTTTGTCCGGAGGAATATCAAATGCTGATCATTCAGATTGGCGATGATATTTCCAAAGAAGACGCAGTCAAATTTGCAGAAAATATTTCTCTTGTAAAAACAGGAGAGCAGGAGGAAACCAGCGGGCTTTATACATGGAGTGAATACCTGAATCCGGAAACCGAATATGACAGCGATTTGGATGAACCCATCACCTGCGTATCGGAGGACGAGCTGAAAATCTGGAAGGTTGGAGACACGATAGAAATTGGGGGCAATGGTGAGAATGCCGCCGGCGAATCTCTGACGCTTCCGGAGATTACGGTAAGGCTCGATGAGGTTCAGATTGCCGATGATCTCAGTCTGCTGGAAAGCAAAAATATTCCCGAAGAATGGAAAGCGGCAACAGGGAGCGACGGGAAGCTTCTGGACAGCACAATTTCCTATATTAAATCCGGCGACGGAATCGAGACACTGGATGAGGTGGTGCGGACAGAAGCTGTGAAACAAAAACTGGTATATGCGGTGGCAACGTATGAGAATCCTACAGAAACGGAAATCAATCATATGCTGTATCTGGGGGCGCTGGCAACGATAAAGCACAAAGACGGAAAATATGAGATGTACTGGGAGTCTTCCGGGGAGGACTATGATAAGATTCGTGAGGACGGCGTTGCCCATACGGCAGAGATGACGTATTACAGCGTAAAGGACGACTATGGGAACGGAGGAAATTACATTCCGACGCTGAAACCAGGTGAGAGTGTGCAGGTGGAAATGGCATGGATCGTGAACGAAAAAGATCTGGAAGATGTGTATCTGGATCTGACCGGAGATGCAGGGTATCTGCAGTTTACGGAAAAGGAATTGAAATACGGGCTGTTTGATATTTCCACAGGAGAATGATAGAGGATGGTAGTCGTGCCTTCAGAGGAAAACCCGCTGAATTTTGAAAGTATGATTCTGAGAGATGACATGGAGAAAAAGGTGCTTTGGAGGTGCAGAATATCAATAACCCACAGAAGCTTCGTGAATACCGAAACACGGAACAGCATCCCCTGGAACTGGTGAGAAAGTGCGCTGTTCCGGAGCAGATAACCGGCTGCGAGTACGAGGTGCTTTCCTGTGAACACGTTCCTGGGTTTTAGCGGCGGCCAACAGGGGAGCGCGAGGGGAGTGCGGCCTTCGCAACTTTGAGCTCTCCCCTCGCAAATGATTTTCATTATTATTTTTAAAACAGTCAATAAGAGGGCATTGCAGCGCATTTACAGCGGCTTGCAGCGCCCTCTTCGTCTATTCTTTGTAAAATTTTATTCCAAAAACGGCGTCCCGGGAATCTCCGGATAACTCCCCATACTGATAAGAAGCTCAAGACCTACCTGCCGCCCGGTCAGCACAGCCTGCTTTACTGCGGAGGCATCGCCGGAAAAGGCCAGGATCACCTCGTTGGAATGGCTGGTTCCGATACTGGGAGTCATGTAGCGGATGATCTGAACGGAAGCAGCCTTGACGGCATTGTCTGCCATGACAAGACCGATCGCCGCGGGAGAGCCTGCCATAAAGCCGAAGGCTTCGCCTGGAACTGCCCCGAAGGCTTTTTGAAGAGCCGGGCCTGCGCTGGCAGAAAAGGCGAACTCCAGATGCCCTGCCTGGCTGATGTAAAGCTCTCCGGCATATTTGTTGGTGAGTTCGAGCGCCAGGGAGACGGCGTGGCGCACGTCAGAAACATCATAGCCGCCAATGACAATATAGTTTCCGTGGCCGCCCCAGCCTTTGGTGTCACGGGGCAGGTCAATGGACAAGACCTCTGTGTTGGTAGCCTTCACTGCATCGTCAACGGCCGTAATCTGACCGGCAGCGCCGGTGCGGGAGCTGAGAAGGCCGAGAGAACGGTATCTGGTTCCAATATTCATTTGGGCGAGCAAAGTATCATCAATGCCGGAAATCACCAGACCGATGGTATCGAGAACCGCGGTTCCGACAAATTCTGTGCGGCTACAGTGTGTGCTGATGCTGTGTACATCCATGAAAAAATCCTCCGGAAAGCAAAAAATCCAAGCTGGTGCCAGCTTCTGTAGATTTAGTTTAACACGGCAGAAGAGGTTTGAAAAGTGTTTTCTGAAGTCAGGCGTTGCGGGAATGAAAAGGATACGTTAAAATAGAGGAAAGTACGCGGCACAGAAAGAGAAAACAACGGCTGTGTCGTCAAACACGAGGTGACAACATGAGTGAGGCGGGAAATAAAGTGAGTGACATGAAAAATAAAGAAAATCAGGAAAATCCGCTGGCAGAAAAGCCGGTGGGGCAGTTGATCGCGAAATTCGGCATACCGGCCATCATCAGTATGCTGGTGAGTTCTTTATACAACATTGTAGACCAGATTTTTATTGGGCAGGGCGTCGGAATGCTGGGAAATGCGGCAACCAATGTGGCGTTTCCCGTGACGATCATCTGCACGGCAACCGCGCTGCTTCTTGGAATTGGAAGCGCGTCTAATTTTAACCTGAAATCCGGCGCCGGAGAGACGAAAACGGCCTGCCGGATTGCCGGGACAGGTTTTACCATGCTGTGTGTCAGCGGGATTGTCATTGCGGCGGTTACCTTGGTATTTTTGGAGCCGCTTCTTCACATATTCGGCGTAACGGAGAGTGTTCTGCCCTATGCCAGGGACTATCTGGGAATTACGGCGGTGGGCATTCCATTTCTGGTATTGACGACCGGGGGAAATCATCTCATCCGGGCGGACAGAAGTCCGGCATATTCCATGACCTGTATGCTTCTGGGCGCGGTTACAAACACCATTCTTGACCCGTTGTTTATTTTCGGTTTTGGATGGGGGATTCAGGGCGCTGCCTGGGCAACCGTTATCGGTCAGGTGCTTTCCGGAATCATGGTTCTTTTGTATTTTGCAAAATTTCGCCATATGGATCTGAAGCTCTGCATGCTGCGCCCGGATCTGCGGTGCCTCAAAGCCATTGCTTCTCTTGGAATGGCCTCCTGCATCAATCAGCTTGCCATGGCGGCGGTGCAGGTGACAATGAACAATACTCTGCGTTTTTACGGCGCATCTTCCATGTACGGCGCAGATATTCCCCTGGCCTGCGTGGGCGTGATCTCCAAAGTAAACATGGTGTTCATGGCAATCTGCATCGGTATTTCCCAGGGCTGTCAGCCGATCTGGGGATTCAATTACGGGGCAAAAAACTTCGGGCGCGTGCAAAAAACCTACAGAATGGCCTTTCGCATCTGCCTGGCGGTGGGAATCGTGTTTGCTCTGTGCTTCCAGATTTTTCCGCGGCAGCTGGTGAGTATTTTCGGCTCCGGCAGCGAGGAGTATTTTTATTTTGCAGAGCGATATTTTCGGATTTTTATGCTCATGACCTTCATAAACGGAATTCAGCCCATGTCGTCGGGATTTTTTACCTCCATCGGAAAAGCAAAGCTGGGTATTGTGGTGTCTTTGACAAGACAGGTTCTTTTCCTGCTTCCGCTGATCCTGCTCTTCCCGTTTTTTATGGGGATTGACGGCGTGATGTATGCGGGACCGATCGCGGACGGTGCGGCAGCGGCAGCAGCTCTTTTTCTGGCCGTGCGGGAGCTGAAAAAACTGCGCCCGGCTGTGGCATAAATATCCATTTTTCTGCCAAGACTATCCTTTAGACGGCGGCACAGGGAAGCTGTACCGCCTGTAAGAAAAGGACAGGAGCGGACAGAAAGATATGACAGAACAAAAATCCATTTGGAACCAGGAGATTTCCCTGGCACACAGGGAGAGACTATCAGAAGATATTCATGCGGACGCAGCGGTGATCGGCGGTGGAATGGCGGGGATTCTCACAGCGCATTTTCTGAAGGCAGCCGGAGTTCGCGCCGTAGTTTTGGAAGCAAACCGTGTGGGGAGCGGCCAGACGGGGAAAACGACGGCAAAGATCACCTCCCAGCATGGGCTGATTTATGAACCGCTGATCTATCATTTTGGAATGGAACGCGCCCAACAGTATGCAGACGCGAATGAGGCTGCGATCAGAGAATACCGCCGTATGGCAAAGGAGCAGGACATTCCATGTGATTTTGTGGACTGTGCGTCCTGTCTGTACGCGGTGGAGGACTGGCAGAGCATTGCCAGGGAATACGAGGCGGCAGAGAAGCTGGGGCTCGCAGCAGATTACCGCGAGGCGGCGGAGCTGCCCTTCGTGGCGGGGAAGGCGCTTTTCTTCCAGGGACAGGCGCACTTTCATCCCCTGAAGTTTTTGAAAGCAGTTGCGGAACCGCTTGTCATTTATGAGCAGACCAGGGTTTTGCACGTGGAAAAGAACCAGGTATACACCACCGGGGGAAGGGTGACAGCCGAGCACATTGTTTTTTGCAGTCACTATCCTTTCCAGAATTTTCCGGGGTACTATTTTCTGCGGATGCATCAGGAGCGGAGCTATGTTCTGGCGCTTGAACATGCCGGGAAAGTAAACGCCATGTATTACGGCGTGGACGGCCCGAGGCTCTCTCTTCGCATGCAGGGAGAGATGCTGCTTCTCGGCGGAGAAGGTCACCGTACCGGGAAAAACGAGGGCGGCAGATATCAGCGGCTGAGAGATGCGGCCAGAAGCTATTGGCCGCAGTCCCGGGAGATTTTGGCCTGGAGCGCACAGGACTGCATGCCAATGGACAAGGTTCCTTATATTGGAAGATTTTCCAGAGCCACTCCCAACTGGTATGTGGCGACAGGCTTTCAGAAATGGGGAATGTCGAGCTCCATGGCAGCGGCGATGATTCTTTCGGATTTGATCGTGAAGGGGGAAAATCCATGGGCAGATGTGTTTTCACCACAGCGGTTTTATCCTGCGGCTTCGGCGGCCGCGCTGTTTCAGAATACCGTGCAGGCGGCGAAGGGACTGGTTCTGGGAGCTGTGGCGGCAAGGGATGGCTGTCCCCATGGGAAAGAAGCGCAGGAACCGCAGACGGCACAGGAGGGGGCGAAGGCGCCCCGCTGTCCGCATCTGGGCTGTCGGCTTGCCTGGAATCCGGACGAAAAGACCTGGGACTGCCCCTGTCATGGTTCGCGATTTGACAGTGAGGGCAGGATTCTGGAGGGGCCGGCACAGAACAATCTTGGAGAAACAGAAGAATTACCAGAGAAAAAATAGACAGATTTTGGAGGATATGAGATGGCAAACATGATGGATTATCTCAAGTGGCGGGGAGATCTGAGCTTTGCGGATGCACCCTTTTGCGAGGTGGACAGTCTGCTTTTGTGCTATGTTTCTTATGTGAATCTGGATGGGATAGCGCCTCAGGAGGGCGAACTGGCGCAGACGCTTTCAGAGGTGTCCCGGACATTTTTCAAGAGATACACGAAGGAAGAATTGGAAAAAGACAAATCTTTTATCCGGATGGCGGCCTTTGTGATGAAGGAGATGGCAGCGTGCCGCCGTTTTGCAGATACAAAAGTACAGAATTATGTCAATCTCATTGACGACAAAAAGAATCTGCAGTTTTCCGCAGTGGAGCTGATTCTGGGAGATGGAACCTCTTTTATTGCCTACCGCGGAACCGACGACTGCATTGTCGGCTGGAAGGAGGATTTTTTCCTGAGCAACGGCGTTGTGCCGGCGGAGAAGGAATCCGTGGCATATCTGAACCGGGTAGGCGGGAAAAACGCCTGCATTCTGCGGCTGGGCGGACATTCCAAGGGGGGAAATCTTGCCATTTACGCAGCTGCCGGCTGCGAGGAGCCTGTCCAAAAAAGACTGCGGGTGATTTATAATCTGGACGGTCCTGGTTTTACAAAAGATTTCCTGGAAAGTCCCGGACTGAAAAAGGTACTTCCCAAAATCCGGAGATATATTCCGGAGTGTTCCATGATAGGAACCCTCCTGGAGCATGCGGCGACTCCGGCGATCATTGCAAGCTCTAACAAAGGTGTGATGCAGCATGACGGGCTTTCCTGGGAGGTTTTGGGCCCCTCCTTTGTCCGCTGCGGCGAGCTGAACATTGTGGCCAAAATTTTCGACGATGCCATGAGCAGCTGGCTGTCAGAGCTTGGACCGGAACAAAAAGAGGCCTTTATCAATGATTTCTTTTCCGTTCTGGAAGCCACCGGAGCGGAAACGCTGACACAGCTGCAGGAGGGAGGCATCAAGAATCTGAAGCTCATGCTGAAACAGATCGATACCCTGAAGCCGGAGACCGGGGAGATGCTGGGCG
This sequence comes from uncultured Blautia sp., assembly GCA_937893675.1. GTDB lineage: Bacteria > Bacillota > Clostridia > Lachnospirales > Lachnospiraceae > Blautia_A. The sequence continues at coordinate 17,968 of CALBGI010000054.1, read as the reverse complement.
ATCTGATTAAACGTCTTGCAGGACATCTGCCGGAGCTGCTGCCCTTTCATAAATAAGAAAATACTTTTTACAAAGATTTTACCTGGCTGCGATTTTACATTTAACTTTCCTCTTCTATAATAGCACTTGTCAATGAGGCAACAAGTAAAATGAAAATATAAAAAATGAGGAGACAAAGTTATGAAGAAAAAAATCGCAGCTATTTTATGTACAGCAGTTATGGGAGCAACCGCATTTACAACCGTGGCAAGTGCAGCAGAAGGAACCATCAATGTAGTATCCCGTGAGGACGGTTCCGGAACCAGAGGCGCGTTTGTTGAGCTGTTCGGCATTCAGGAAGAGGTTGACGGACAGAAGGTGGACATGACAACTCTGGACGCAAGCATTACCAACAGCACCTCTGTTATGATGACAACGGTAGCAGGCGATGAGAATGCGATCGGTTACATCTCCCTTGGTTCTCTGAACGATACCGTAAAGGCGCTGAAAATCGACGGCGCTGAGGCAAGCGCTGAGAATGTGGCAAACGATACCTACAAGGTTTCTCGTCCCTTTAACATCGTAACCGGCAAAGAAGTGAGCGAGAGCGCACAGGATTTTATCAACTTCATCATGAGCGCAGAAGGACAGCAGGTGATTGAGGACAGCGGCTATATCAAAGAGGATGCAGAGGCTCCGGCATATGAGGCAGGCAAGGCTGAGGGCACCATCGTGGTTGCTGGTTCTTCTTCCGTAGCACCGGTTATGGAAAAACTGAAAGAGGCATATGAGGCGCTGAACCCGGATGTGACTGTAGAGGTACAGCAGAGCGATTCCACCACAGGCGTTACCTCCGCGATCGACGGCGTATGCGATATCGGTATGGCTTCCCGTGAACTGAAAGAGGAAGAGCTGGAAAAAGGCGTGACTGGCCAGGTGATCGCGATCGACGGCATTGCGGTTATCGTAAACAACGAAAATGAAATGGATGATATGACAAGCGAGCAGGTAAAGGCAATCTTCACCGGCGAAACCACAGAGTGGGAAGCGCTTGCAGAGTAATTGTCTGAGGAAAGGAAAATCACTATGAGCCATATGAAAGAAAAAGGAATGAAGCTCATATTTATGATTGCCGCCTGTACTTCGGTACTGGCGGTATTCCTTATCTGCTTCTTCCTTTTTGCAAACGGACTTCCGGCGATCGGTGAGATCGGCCCCTTAAAATTCCTGTTCGGAAAAATATGGAGACCTTCCAACGGTATTTACGGCATCTTCCCTATGATCGTGGCAAGCATTTATGTCACAGGAGGCGCGATCCTGTTCGGAGTGCCCATTGCACTTTTGACCTCCGTATTCATGGCGCGCTATTGCCCGAAAAAAATCTACGGACCGCTGAAATCCGGCATTGAGCTCATGGCGGGTGTTCCGTCCATTGTGTACGGCTTTTTCGGCCTGATCCTCCTGGTGCCGCTGATCCGTGAGGTGTTCGGAGGAACGGGAACCAGTATGCTGGCGGCGTCCCTGCTTCTGGGGATGATGATCCTGCCTACCATTATCGGCGTGACCGAATCCGCGATCCGAAGTGTTCCGGAGAGCTACTATGAAGGCTCGCTGGCATTGGGGGCGACCAAAGAGCGGAGCATTTTCTTTGTCATTCTTCCGGCGGCAAAGTCCGGTCTTCTGGCAGGTGTTGTTCTGGGAATTGGACGGGCCATCGGAGAAACCATGGCGGTGATCATGGTGGCGGGCAATCAGCCCCGTATGCCGGAGGGACTTTTAAAAGGCGTGCGTACCATGACCGCAAACATTGTAACCGAGATGGGCTATGCGTCCGGCCTTCACAGAGAGAGTCTGATCGCAACAGCCGTGGTACTTTTTGTCTTTATTCTGATCATTAACCTGAGCCTTTCTCTGCTGAACAGGAGGGCGGAACATGCAGACTGATACAATTGCAGTAATGGAACATACAAAAACTATGAAAAAGAGAAATACCCTGTCCTTTGGGGACAAGATGAAATCCTACCGGCGCCACCCGGGCTCCGGCCTTCTGGCGCTTCTGACGGTCATCGCTGCGGTGCTGACATTTGCCATGCTGGCCTTTCTCATTGTGTATATTCTGGTAAAAGGGATTCCCTACCTGAGCGCAGACCTGTTCAGCCCTACGTATACTTCAGAAAATGTATCGTTAGTGCCCTCTCTGATCAATACGTTTATTATGACGGGCGTGTCTCTTATGATCGCGGCGCCCCTGGGAATTTTTGCAGCGATTTATCTTGTAGAATATGCAAAAAAGGGCAGCCGCTTTGTAAAACTGATCCGCATTACCGCGGAAACCCTTTCGGGGATTCCGTCTATCGTGTACGGCCTTTTCGGTATGCTGTTTTTTGTAGTGGCACTTAAATGGGGGATGTCTCTGCTTTCCGGTGCATTTACCATGGTGATCATGGTATTGCCTCTGATCATGAGAACCGCAGAGGAAGCCTTGAAATCTGTCCCGGATTCGTATCGGGAGGCGAGCTTCGGCCTTGGCGCAGGGAAGCTTCGTACCATTTTTACGATTGTGCTGCCCTCCGCAGTGCCGGGAATCCTGGCGGGAGTGATTTTGGCCATCGGCCGTGTGGTAGGTGAGACGGCAGCTCTCATTTATACGGCAGGTACCGTGGCTGCGGTTCCGGACAGTCTGATGGGCTCCGGACGTACCCTGGCGCTTCACATGTATGTACTGTCCAGCGAGGGACTTCACATGAACCAGGCTTCTGCCACCGCTGTTGTCATTTTGGCGTTTGTGCTTCTGATCAACGGACTTTCCGGAATGATCGCCAAGAGAATTGCGAAAGGATAAGAAAGAATGAGCGAGCATACAAAGATTGCCGTGGAAAACATGGATCTGCATTATGGTTCTTTCCACGCTTTAAAAAATATCAATATGAATATTCCAGAGAAGGAGATTACCGCCTTTATCGGCCCCAGCGGCTGCGGAAAATCCACTCTGTTAAAATCCCTGAACCGCATGAACGATCTGGTGGAGGGCTGTGTCATCACTGGCAATGTGCTCCTGGACGGGGAAGATATTTACGGAACCATGGATGTGAATCTTCTGAGAAAGCGGGTCGGCATGGTGTTTCAGAAGCCCAATCCGTTTCCCATGAGCATTTATGACAATATTGCCTACGGCCCCAGAACCCACGGGATTCGTTCCAAGGCAAAGCTTGATGAGATCGTGGAGAAATCGCTGCGGGATGCGGCGATCTGGGATGAGGTGAAGGACCGTCTGAAAAAAAGCGCACTGGGTATGTCCGGCGGGCAGCAGCAGAGACTTTGCATTGCGAGAGCTCTGGCGGTACAGCCGGAGGTTCTGCTCATGGATGAGCCCACCTCGGCGCTGGATCCCATTTCCACCTCCAAGATCGAGGAACTGGCGCTGGAATTGAAAAAAGATTACACGATCGTCATGGTAACGCACAATATGCAGCAGGCCACCCGCATTTCTGACAGGACCGCCTTCTTCCTTCTGGGGGAGGTTGTGGAGTTTGACAGTACGGACAAGCTGTTTTCCATGCCGCGGGACAAACGGACGGAGGATTATATTACAGGGAGGTTTGGTTGATATGGCAACACGTTTTGAGCTGCAGCTGGAGGATCTGCATGTCCAGCTCATTACCATGGGAAGCCTCTGTGAGAAGGCGATCTCCCTGTCCGCGCAGGCTGTGCAGGGACAGGCGGAGGACTATGCTCCCCAGGTGTTTGAGACGGACAAGATTATTGACAGCAAAGAGCGGGAAATTGAAAATCACTGCATGAGCCTTCTGCTTCATCATCATCCGGTGGCAAGGGACTTGCGTGAAATCTCCGCAGCCCTTAAAATGGTATCGGATATGGAACGCATCGGCGACCAGGCGGCGGATATTGCAGATTTATCGGTGTATATTGAAAAAACATTTGCGGACACCATGCCGGGCATCGGCCGCATGGCAGAAATTACCGTGCGCATGGTGACGGAGAGCATTGACGCTTTTGTGAAAAGCGATCTTGAGCTGTGCAGAAAGGTCATCAACGACGACGATCTGGTGGACGATGAGTTCAATCAGGTGAAGGACAAGCTGGCGGAGCTGATCTACGGCGGCAATCTGGAGGCCAGAACCGGCCTTGATCTTCTTATGACCGCCAAGTATTTTGAGCGTATCGGTGACCATGCCGTAAATATTGCAGAGTGGGTGGAGTATTCCATCACCGGCGAGCACAGAAGCAATGAGCATCATAGCATTTGATATGACAGGGATTTGGAAAGTAACGTCCATGGAGGGCAAAGGGTTTGACAAAGAAAATATTTAAGTCCATTCTGGCAGTTTGTGCGCTGACCTTGGTGCTGGGACTGTCCTTTGTAATGGGGATTCTTTACAATTATTTTGGAAAACAGATCAACACGGAGCTGAGAAAAGAGGCTGTTTATCTGGCGGAAGGTGTAGAGCTTAAGGGAACGGAATATCTGGAAAAAATAACAAGTCCGGAATCTCGTATTACATATATTGACGAAGACGGAACCGTTCTTTACGACAGCGAAGCAGCAGAAAGCTCCATGGAAAATCACGGGCACAGAGAAGAGGTCATGGAGGCACTCAAGAAGGGCAGCGGCCATGCAGTGCGTATGTCCAGCACCCTGTCGGAAAAGACCGTATATTATGCGGTTCGTCTGGAAAACGGAAACGTCCTCCGGGTGTCAAGCACCCAGTATTCGATTTTGAAGCTGGTGCTGGAGCTGGTGCAGCCGGTACTCTGGATCCTGCTTCTCATGCTGGTTCTTGCAGGCGTGTTTGCATCCCGCCTTTCCAAAAAGGTGGTGGAGCCGCTGAATAATCTGGATCTGGAGCATCCGGAGCAGAATCGTATCTATACGGAAGTGGAGCCGCTGCTGAGCAAGATTTACAAGCAGAAGCGCCAGATCACCAGTCAGTTGGAAGAGGCGAAACAGCAGCAGGAGGAATTTGCGATCATCACAGAGAATATGCAGGAAGGACTTTTGGTGATTGACAGCCATACCATGGTACTTTCTGTGAATTCCAGTGTGAGCCGTCTGTTTCAGGTGCAGGAGATTGCCCTTGGAGAAAGTGTATATTCTCTGAATCGAAGTGAGCAGTTCCGCAAAGTTGTGGAAGATGTTCTGGAGGGCAGACACAGTTCTGAAGTAGTCTTTTTGGATGGAAATGCTATCGCAATGACTGCCAATCCGGTTTTCCGGGACAAGGAAATTCAGGGAGCCGTGCTTCTTTTTGTGAATGTGACAGAAAAGGTCAGTCGAGAAACTCTGCGGCGAGAATTTTCAGCCAATGTTTCTCATGAACTCAAGACTCCGCTTACTTCGATTTCCGGCTTTGCAGAGATCATGCAGGACGGATTTGTAAAGGAAGAGGATGTCAAGCGGTTTGCAGGACGCATTTATAAAGAAGCTCAGCGGCTGATCCGGCTGGTGGAGGACACCATCAAGATTTCGCAGCTTGATGAGGGAGAAATTCCCTATGAAAAAGAGCAGGTGGATTTGTACGAACTGGGAAAGGATATTTTTAACAGTCTGAAAACCCAGGCAGACAGTCAGAGTGTACACCTCTACATGGAGGGCGAGCATGTAAGTTTTACTACAGTGCGCCCAATTCTGGAGGAAGTGCTTTATAATCTCTGCGACAATGCGATTAAATACAATCGGCCGGAGGGGAGTGTGACGCTGGCCTTTTTCAAGACAGAAAAGGGTGTTGTCATTTGCGTCAAGGATACGGGAATTGGTATTCCACGAGAGGACAGAAACCGGATTTTTGAGCGTTTCTATCGAGTGGACAAGAGCCATTCCAAGAAAGTGGGCGGCACCGGTCTGGGGCTTTCCATTGTAAAACATGGCGCGGCTTTCCTGGGCGGAGAGCTCGATCTTGCTAGTGAGGAAGGAAAAGGAACGGAAATTTCTCTGGTATTTCCGGAAAATTGAACTTGTATATATAAATGATAAGATGCCCGTTATTGGTTGGAAGTACGGATAACGGGCAGCTTTGTTCATTTCAGAGGTTCTGTAAATTTGTATTTTCCTCTTCCGTGGTTGCGAACAGGTTCGATCAATTCGGCTTCCTTTAGCTTTTTCATGAGTGCGGTTGCCGGAGTAGCGGTAATTCCTGTTACCTTCATTATATCTGCTCTTGCAAAAATGATATCAAAGCCAAAATGCCGATATATTTTTAATATATTTTGTTTTGTTGGCATACTGAAGTCAAGGCCTGCGATTGTTGCGTCAAAGGCCTGTTTTTTGTCCTCAAGGCCTGTTTTTTCTCCTGAAGGCCTGTTTTGCCAATGGGAATATTATAATTTAAATTATAAAGAGTGACAAAAAAGGAGGTGGGTGTTGATTTGAATACCGGTTTTGTCTCACTTCGATAATTTATGGCACGGTGATAGTCTGCCTTGATTTTTTTAAAACCGCTGCCTCTGCGCTCCATGAAGTGCATACGGCTGAAAAGAACGGCAATGATGGGGTTACGTCGCTTAGAAGCCACATTGTCCGTATCAAGATTCTGCACAATGGAGCCTGCGGAAACTCAAGAAATACTATATTGACAAAAAATGCAAATAATTGTATTATAAATTTATATAAATAAAAATAAATAGATGTTTAAATAAGGTGCAAATGTTGCTTAATAAGGAATCTGGTATGAAGCCAGAACAGCCCCCGCTACTGTAAGGAGGACGAAATCTTCAGTTTACCACTGGGAAACCGGGAAGGGAAGAAAGTAGGAAGAACTCCAAGTCAGGAGACTTGCCTTATTCCCGTGTATGAATAGTTCGGTGGGAACTTGTAATATCTAAACATTTTATAACAAAGGTGAATGCCGCTGTAAGAACAGGGGGCATACTATGTTTGTATAAAAAACGAGATAGTACCAGGACATGGGATGATGTGTTATCATTCGATGTCCTTTTTTGTTGTATTAATACAGGGATACCGAGAACGTAGGGACAAGCATCTAAATCTGTTATATGGGAGGGAAAAATGCAACATATTGAGGATGTTAAAGAATATTGGAATCTTCGTGCAAAAGGATTTTCAGATGCAGTGGAAGAAGAGCTTTCTCAGGAATCTGCTGAAGAATGGCGAGAAATTTTTCAAAAAACCATAGGAACAACATCCCTGGATGTACTTGATGATGGTATGGGTCCTGGATTTTTTACAGTTATTTTAAATCAGCTGGGCCATCGTGTAACTGCGATAGATTACTCTGAGCAGATGATAGAACAGGCAAAGCAACGTTTTCGACAGATGAAAATAGATGCGAAAGTAATGCAGATGGATGCGCAGAATCTGAAATTTGCAGATGAATCTTTTGATGTGGTAGTATCCAGAAATGTAATTTGGAATCTGGATGATCCATCCAGAGCTTATAATGAAATGTATCGGGTACTTCGGCCAGGCGGAAAAATTATTGTCAGCGATGGAAACATGTATCTTTACCATCATGATGAGGCATACGCAAAAGAACGAGAAAGATATATGCAGTTACAGGAGACGATTTCTGGAGATGAGGGACTTCATAGAAAACATAATAAAGATCGAGTGGATTTTTCTATTATTGAAAAAATCGCAGAGGATCTTCCCATGAGCTATGAAAGGCGTCCGCAATGGGATTTTAATGAACTTATAATGAGAGGTTTTTATGATGTTCACGTTTCTGTAAATGGTGGAAAGTTGCCGCAGGGATTCATAATTATTGCAGAAAAGAGGTCTTTGCCGCGTGCTTGACATGATATGGAAAAGGTTTTTGTCTTTGATAATTATTTTGTTTGGATTATCAATTTTAACTTTTGGTCTCACATATCTTCTGCCGTCGGATCCGGTTGAAGAATTAGTGAATTCCATGGGAGGCGGGCATGATGAAGAAACGATTGCACGTCTGGAAGCACAATTTGGGACGAGCCGTCCGTTCATAGAACAGTACGCAGACTGGATAAAAGGCGTAGTGTTGGAGCAGGATTTTGGCATGTCGGTAAAATATAATGAACCAGTTAAAGACATTATTGCGCGAAAACTTCCAAATACAGTGGCGCTTGCGTGTACATCTTTTGTGGTAATGCTTCTGATTGCTTTGCCACTGGGGATTTTGTCGGCAATTTATAAAAATCATATTGTGGACTATGTGATCCGGTTCATGTCATTTATAGGGGTTTCTATGCCAAGTTTCTGGTTTGGCATGATTTTAATCTGGATTCTGGCTGTCCATCTAGGGTGGCTGCCGGTAGCCGGTTCTTCTTCATGGAAACACATTGTGATGCCGACACTTACTCTTGCGGTTGGAATGAGCTGTTCCTATATCAGAAGAATCCGTGCTGTGATGGCAGAGCAGATGCAGGAAGAGTATATATCAGGATGTAAATCACGAGGAATGGGAAAGGCGAGGATTATTCTCTGTCATGTATTGCCAAATTCTCTTTTGGCGATAGTTACTATGCTTGGCATGTCATTTGGCGGTCTGCTTGGTGGAACAATGATCGTAGAGATGGTCTTTAGCTGGAACGGGATCGGACAAGTTTGTACTTCTGCGATCACATCCAGAGATTATGCCTTGATTCAGGGATATGTCATGTGGATGGGATTTATTTATGTAATGGTAAACCTTCTGGTGGATATTTCCTATTCCTTTATTGATCCCCGGATCCGAAGGGGGATGTTTGAGCAATGAAACAAAACAAGACTTTTTTAAGAAAAAAATCATGGATCCGTTTTGTGGTATTTTTTCTGATGGCGGTCCTTTTGATCTGTTTTGCTCTGTTTGCAGGTTTTTTTGCGCCCTATGATCCGTTGGAAACAGATTACGCACATATGCTGGAACCACCAAGCAGAACACATCTTTTTGGAACCGACCAATTAGGGAGGGATTTATTTTCACGTATTCTTCATGGTGGAAAAAATTCCTTATTGATTGCCTTTGCAGTGACGGCGATTGTTTCTGTAACTGGAATTTTGATAGGAACAGCGGCAGGATTTATGGGAGGCTTTTTTGACGGATTACTGATGCGCATTTCTGATATGCTGATGGCTTTTCCGGGGTATATTTTTACAATTGCAATTGTTAGCTTTATTGGGGTTGGTACTTCCAATCTGATTTTGGCGATGTCAGTTACCGGATGGACGTTCTATGCACGTATCAGTCGTTCTTTGGTACTGAGTATCAAAAACAATGTTTATATTGAGCAGGCCAGATTAGGCGGGGCATCGAATTGGCGTATTCTATTTTATTATATTGTTCCGAATGTTTTGCCTTCTTTGTTGGTCAATATTTCGCAGGATATAGGAAGCAAGCTTCTGACGATTTCGGGCTTGTCTCTTTTAGGACTGGGTTCTCCGCCGCCAGCCCCGGAATGGGGGTTTATGCTGTCAGAAGGGAAGAATTACATGTATTCGGAACCATGGATGCTGTTATTTCCAGGAATGATCATTTTACTTACGGTTATTATCTTTAATCTTCTCGGCGACAGCATTCAGGAGTTAATGACCCCAAAAGAAAGCGTCTGGTAGAGAGGACACTGTATATTTTCAGAAATAGCAAGGGCGATAGCCTTTCTATAAAAAAACAAAAAGGAGAAAAGAAATGAAAAGAAATGTAAAGAAACTTCTTGCAGGCTCATTGTCACTGGCACTTACTTTTAGCATGGCTGGTGTGGTTCAGGCAGAAGCGGAGAGTCATCTGAATGTTGCTATGTTTATGTGGATGGATGGGCTGGATCCGGCAGAAGGTTGGAATGGCTGGACTACTATGAGATGCGGTGTGGGAGAAACTCTCCTCACGGCAAATGAGAATATGGAAGTAGTTCCCTGCCTGGCGGATTCCTGGGAGCAGGTAGATGATACTACTTACAAATTTCATATCCGCCAGGGAGTAAAATTTTCAAATGGTGAAGACATGACGGTGGAAGACGTTAAGAAGTCCATCGAACGTACAGCGGAATTGAATAGTCGTGGCGGAAATCTGAAACTGGAGAGTATTGAGATTGATGGAGAGAATATCATCTTTAAAACTACGGAGCCATACTCTGCATTTCCATACTATCTGACAGAGCCGATGTGTATCATTGTAGATACAGACGAAGATACTTCTGATTTCAATTCTGCTCCGGTATGTACCGGCCCCTATAACTGTGTAGAGTATGTACCGGAAGAGAAATATGAGTTGGAAGCAAATGAATATTATTGGGGAGGGATTCCGGATGTGGACAGTATTACTGTGCTGAATATATCTGATGACACTAAGGTAAGCGCCATGCTTTCCGGAGATTTGGATATTGCATGTGCTCCGGCAACTACAACTCTTTCTATGCTGGAAGGAAATGATTCTATAGACATTGTGCAGGTGACCGGTACACGTGAGTCTGACATTGAAATGAATTGCCGTGAGGGACATCCTACCGCAGATATAAACTTAAGACGTGCCCTTTCTTACTCTGTGGATCGCGAGGTTATTGCTCAGGTAGCAGGAAATGGATATTCTACGGCATTGAATACAGCATTTCCGCTGACAGTTGGATACAATTCTGAGAAGATTGCCGGACCGGAGTATGATTTAGAGAAAGCGGCAGAATACCTGGCTAAAGCAGGGTATGAGGATACAGACGGAAACGGCTATGTAGAAAAAGATGGTGAGGAACTGGTGTTGAATATTGTCCTCAGTTCTTCTTCCTCGACAGCTGTGTATCAGGCTCTGCAGGATATGTGGAAAACAGTAGGGATCCATGTTGAAATACAGCAGCTTGAGAATGTAAAAGAGGTACGTGGCGCGGGGGATTTTGATTTTCTGGCAGGAGGATGGCAGACGGTAAATAACGCAGATGGTCAGTCATATCTTAAAAACCGTTGGTCAGAGGGTGGCCCCGACAACTACTCTGGTTATTATAGTGAAGCATTTGAAGGCGTTATGAAGAAATTGGACACAGCATTTGACGAGGAGACCCGTATTGCATGTTTCGAGGAAGCTCAGCAGGTTCTTGCGGATGAGTGTCCATGTATTTTTCTGTATGCCAATGAAAATATCACTCTTATAAATAAGGAAAAAGTTTCAAATGTAACGGTATTTCCAATTGACTATTACCAGATTACGGGTGACTGGGTAGCAGTCCAGTAAAAATAAGGTGATTGGGTGAAATGAGTGTTTTGGATATAAATCATTGCACAATATGTTATCAGAATGGACTGCCTGCAGTATCTGATGTTTCCCTCTCTGTGGAAAAAGGGGACATTGTCAGTATTGTAGGAGAAAGCGGAAGCGGAAAGACAACGCTGATTCGAGCGATTTTGGGACTGTTGCCTTCAGGCGGAAAGATAACATCGGGAGAAATTCTTTATGCCGGAAAAAATTTGGCGACTTGTACAGAAAAAGAACTGCAGGAAATTCGAGGAAAAGAAATTTCCATGATTTTTCAGGATGTTGGTACTGCATTGGATCCGATTCGCCAAATCAAAAATCAATATCAAGAGTCTATTGCGGTTCATGAAAAGCTTTCCAGAAAAGAGTATTTTTCAAAAGCTGTTGCAATGTTGAAAAAAGTGCAGCTGTATGATACCAGACGTGTAATGCGGTCGTATCCCTTTGAATTATCGGGAGGAATGAAGCAACGTATTGGTATAGCGATGAGTATGACTGCCAAACCAAAGATTCTATTGGCAGATGAACCAACTTCAGCTTTGGATGTTACGATTCAGGCACAGGTTGTTCGTCAGATGAAAGAATTGAGAAATCAATATGGTGTTACGATCATTCTGGTTACTCATAATATGGGAGTTGCTTCATATCTTTCAGATAAGATTGGAGTCATGCGTGAAAGTAAAATTATAGAATATGGTACAAGAGACGAAATCATTTATCATCCGGCAGAACAGTATACAAAGGATTTGTTGGAATCGGTGCCCAGACTGGGAGGAAAATGTTTTGCAGAACATAAATAAAGAAACTTTGTTAAATATTTCCCATGTATATAAAGATTTTGCCATTAAGAAAAAAACACTTCATGCAGTATCAAACGTATGTCTTGAGGTTTTTAAAGGAGAAATTTTGGGAATTGTAGGCGAAAGTGGGTGTGGGAAAAGCACTCTTGCTAAGATGGTTTCTGGTTCGCTTTTGCCTACTTCCGGAACAATCACTCTGAATGGGACAGATTATACAAAATTAAGGGGAAAAGAAAAAAGAAATTTCAGAAGAAATATTCAGATGGTGTTCCAGGAACCCTTGAGCTCCTTCTCACCCAGAATGAAGATTGGTACTTATTTGTATGAACCAAGAATTAATTATGATAATGTTTCAAAGGAACAGGCACTTGACGAAGCGAAAAAACTTTTGAAACAAGTTTCTCTTTCATCAGATTTTGTCAATCGATATCCTCATGAATTGTCCGGGGGACAACTGCAAAGAGTGGCAATTGCACGTGCAATTGCAATTTCACCACAATTACTGATTTGTGATGAGGCAACAGGAGCCCTGGATGTCTCTATTCAGAATCAAATCGCTCAACTACTTGTGAAACTTGTAAGAGAACAGAATATGGGATGTCTGTTTATAGGGCATGATTTGGCTCTGGTACGTAGTGTCAGCCACCGGATTGCGATTATGTATCTGGGGAAAGTCTTGGAAATTATTGATAGCGAGGATTTGGAAAAAGAATGTGTGCATCCTTATACGAAAGCTCTTTTGAATTCGGTCTTCGATGTATATTGTGACCAGGATGAGGATGTTGAACTTCTTGAAGGAGAACCGGCAAGTTCATTGGAAGCGCAGAAAGGATGTGTTTTTGCGGCCAGATGTCCACAATGCTGTGCAAAATGTCTGGAAGAAACGGTGGAACTGCGACAAGTTGGTGCAAATCATTATACATCTTGTATCATGATTAAAGAATTTTGTTAATAAAGAGACAATCTGATCGAGAGTCACGATCTATCTCAAATAAAAAATTGGTTTGAGCCACTGATCTGGCATGAAAGGCTTATAGCTGTCCGTCGAGCTGCCCGTTTTACGGGCAGCTCGACGAAGGTAAATTAGCATTCTGTTTCTGTTATATGATACTTGACTGCCCCCAAAAGTCCAGCATGATTGCCAAGTTCTGCTGCACAGAGTGTGAGATTTTCACGGAAGCAGGGCATAACGCCGGAAAGAACCGCTTGACGCAGCGGTTCAATGAACAGCTCCTGCTGTTGGCTGACGCCGCCTCCCACGATGACCCGCTGGGGATTAAAAATATGAATCAGGCCGATGAGTCCGGCGGCGATGTCCGTTATCCAGTTTTTTGCAATATTCTTTATAGCGGTATTTCCTGCCTGAATTTCCTGGAAAATATATTTTCCGTCAATTACGGTAGAGTCAAGCTCTGGAAATGCTTCCTGAACTTTTTTTACCAGGGCGGTTGTGGAGGCATATTGTTCATAGCAGCCACGGTTGCCGCAGGTGCAGGGGACGCCGTCTTTTTTGATGGTAAAATGCCCCAGCTCTCCAGCAATTCCGACAGCGCCGGAGAGCAGGCGATTGTTTACAATAATGCCGCCGCCCACACCGGTGCCGACAGTGATCATAATAACGTCAGAACAGTTTCTGGCAGCACCCTGCCACTGCTCGCCGATGACTGCGCAGTTGGCGTCATTGGCAACGCTTGCCGGAAGGTGATAATGCTCTTCAAGAATGGCCTTTACCGGGGTACCGAGCCAGTTGGCAATGTGCCCGGCGCTCCCGGTAATGGTTCCCTCGATGGTGTTTACCTGACCGGTGGCAGATACGCCGATTCCGGAAAGGGAAGCAGGGGAAAGACTGCTTTTTTTCAGAAAAGCATCGGTATTTTTTATCACAGTTTCAATGATAGGGGTCTGGTAATGATCAAAGCTCACGGAAAAGGAATCCGTGGCAAGGATTTTACCATTTTTTTCTACAATTCCGATTTTTGCGGCGGTTCCGCCGATATCAATACCCAGATATGTATTATTCATGATGATATTCCTTTACACGGTTGATGAAACGGGTTGCAATTTCCAGGGGGCGTGTGATAGCTCCGCCGACAACCACAGCGTAAGCACCTGCCTCAAACATTTCCACGGCCTGGTCGGGATAGTGTACTTTGCCCTCTGCGATTACAGGAATGTCCAGGGTTTCGGAGAGACGTTTTACAAGCTCGGTGTCAGGTCCGTCCACCTTGGGAGAATAATCGGTATAGCCGCTTAAAGTGGTGCCTACAAAATCCACGCCGCATTTCCAGGCGTTGATGCCCTCTTCGTAGGTGGAAATATCCGCCATGAGGATAACATCTGGATATTTTTCTTTAATCTGAGCAATAAATTCATTGATGGTGCTTCCGTCGCCTCTTCTGCGCAGAGTACAGTCCAGAGCGATAATATCTGCGTCAGCGGCATAGAGCTCGTCTACTTCCTTCATGGTAGGGGTAATGTAGGAATCGTAGCCTTCGTAATTGATCTTGATGATCCCGATAACCGGGAGACCGGTTTCTTCCTTGATGGCAAGCACATCACGGATGCTGCTGGTTCGGATGCAGGGAGAGCCTGCCTGCTTGGCAGCTCTTGCCATGAGATACATAATGGATTTTTCTTCCACATAGAGAGGCTCGGACGGAAGAGCCTGGCAGGAAACAATGAGCTGACCTTTGATTTTGTCGAGGATTTCTTGTTTGGTGAGACGCATAATTCATACCTCCGTAAAGTAATTAAATTAATTTTTGGATATGTTCTGCCCAAAAGCTTACAGAAGCTTTCGGGAAATCGCCTGTGAAGTAGTGTCCCGCGCCGCAGAGCTTTCCGGTTCTGTTTTGCGGCAGTATGCATCAAACAGACAGTCAATGAGAAACATCTGCCCGATTTTTGCGGCGATGGAGCCGGATTGGAGAGGACTCTCGTTGTAGCCGCACAGGAGAGAGACGTTGGCGTAGGTGGCAGCCAGGGATTTGCGGAAATGGGTGATAAGCACCACAGGCACGTTGCGTTCCCTGGTGAGTTCCAGCACCTCCTTCATATCCCGTGTGGAACCGGAATAGGAGAAAAATAGTACCACATCCTCCGGGGTCATCAGGGAGGCGGAGATGGTCTGCATGTGCGAGTCCTCAATATGGATAAATTTAGGGGTTATCGTGGAAAAAAGTGCCCAGGCTTCTTTGGCCATCACCATGCTTCCGCCCTGTCCGAAGCAGTACACCCGTTTTGCATTGACTAATAAATCTGCTGCTGTACGCAGAGAACGGGGGTCAAGCTGCACAATAGTTTCGTTGATGGAAGTGATATAGGAATCCCGAAGTTTTCGGCAAAGGTTTTCCAAAGAGGCGCTGTCACTGACAGAAGAGAAGGCTGCATCTGTCGCGGTGCTTTTGGAGGCTCTGTCTGATTTGGCAAGCGCAAGTTTGAGTTCGTGATATCCTCCAAGTCCCAAAATCCGGCAGAAGCGGGTAATGGTGGCCTCGGAAACACCAGAATTTTCAGCCAGAGAGGTGATGGACAGATACTGTGCCTCCTCTGTGTTGGAAAGAATGTAATTTGCCAGTTTTTTTCCAGAACGGGTGAGGGAATTGTACTGTTCCGTCATTGCGTTCAGAATTGAGTCCGTCATGGTGTACCTCCTTTTGCGAACAGGGCTTCAATAGTTTAAGAAAATTATAATACAAAATATTTTCAGTGGCAAGTAATAAAGAAAATACTTTTCAAAGGCGGGGGAGTGTGGTAATAGTATTGATAAGAAAACAACAGACAAAACAAGGAGGACGAAAATGAAAAAACATATTGTGTGTTTCGGTGATTCCAACACGCACGGCTATTGTGCAAAAAATGGAGGACGATTTGATGAAAACCAGCGCTGGACCTGCCTTCTGCAGAAGGGACTGGGGGAGGAATATCTGGTGCTGGAGGAAGGCTTAAGCGGCAGGACAACCTGCTTTGAAGATCCCATTCATGAGGGGCTCTCTGGACTTTCTTATATTTATCCCTGCCTGATGAGCCACGAGCCTGTGGATTTGCTGATTGTGATGCTGGGAACCAACGATACCAAGGAGAGGTTCGGTTCTTCCGCCGGATGTATTGCCCTGGGATTGAAGCGCCTTCTGGCAAAGGCCATTGCAACAGTGGACTGCTGGCGGGAGGGAAAGCCCAACATTCTTGTGGTGACGCCCCAGGATATTGATGAACGTTATCTGGACACCGAGGTGGGAGAGACGATGGGAAAAGGCTGTGCAGAAAAATCCCGTGGTTTGGCGGCAGAATACAGAAAAATCGCGGAGCAGCTGGGGTGTGCGTATCTGGATGCCAACGAGGCGATTTCAGCAGAAACGAACAAGATTGATTATATGCACCTCACGGAGGAGGGACATAGGCAGCTGGCGGCAGCCCTTGTGAATACAGTACAGAAACTGGTATAGAAAATTATGAAAAACTGACAAAAAATGCCCTCTCAATTATGAAAAATAATTTTCATTTAAAAAAAATGAAAATTATTTTAAAAAAATTGCCGGATTCTATTAACAGAATGACGGAAATAGTATACGGTTGGATTATCAGATTGGATATGATTACCAAAGCGTAATCGCATTTAAAAGGAGGGTAAATTTATGAAGTACCGTAAAATTCTTGCACTTGCACTGGCTTTCCCTGTAACCGCATTTGCGGAAGGCGCAGAGACAACTGACATTACCCTGTGGACCTATCCCATTGGAAGCTGGGGAGATGCAGCAACTGTTGATGGGCTGATTGCAAACTTCAATGAAGTGCATCCGGAAATCAACGTAACTGTAGAATACCTGGACTACACCAACGGCGACGACCAGATCAACACCGCTATCGAGGGCGGACAGGCACCGGACATTGTTCTGGAAGGACCGGAGCGTCTTGTTGCAAACTGGGGTGCTAAGGGGCTTATGGTAGATTTAGCTGACCTTTGGACAGACGAAGCAAAAGAGGCAATTTATCCGTCCGTTGAGGCAGCGTGCAAGAACAATGACGGTGTTTATTACGAGTATCCGCTGTGTATGACTGCGCACACTATGGCAATCAATAAAGACATCTTCGAGGCTGCTGATGCTATGCAGTACATCGACGAAGAGACACGCACCTGGACAACCGAGAACTTTATTAAGGCGGTTGAGGCTGTTTACGCATCCGGCCAAGAGAACGTGGCAGCAGTATATTGCGGCGGCCAGGGCGGAGACCAGGGTACCCGTGCTCTGATCAACAACCTGTATGGCGGAACCTTCACCAATCCGGAGCATACGGAGTACACTGCAAACAGTGAAGAGAACATCAAGGCGATTGAGCTTCTTGCAGGAATGGAAGGAATCAACTTCGACGCATCCCTTCAGGGCGGAGACGAGATCAACCTGTTCTGCAACGGTACTCTGGCAATGGCATTCTGCTGGAACGTAGCGCAGGAAAACAACAACAAAGACAATATCGCATTTGACGTTCTTCCTATGGCGTTCCCAACCGAGAGCGGCGACCCGCAGCTCTGCGGCGGTATCTGGGGCTTTGGTATCTTTGACAACGGCGACGAAGCCAAAATCGAAGCATCCAAGACCTTCATTGATTTTATGGCAAACGATGAGGCACAGGTTGCTGAGAGCGTAAAGGCTTCCAGCTACTGGCCGGTAAAAGATCTTGGAACCAACATTTATGAAGGTGATGAGCTCATGACCGAATATGCTACCTTTGTAGACTACATGGGCGATTACTATCAGGTAGTCGGCGGATGGGCAGAAGCTCGTACCGCATGGTGGAACATGCTTCAGCAGGTTGGCACAGGCGCAGACGCAAAGACTGCTGTAGAAGAGTTTGTGACAACAGCCAACGCTGCAGCCGCAAAATAAGAAAAGACAATTTTTCGGCAACTGCATATTGAAATATTGAACTCGTGCACCTCTCCTGCTTTATGTGCGGGAGGGGTGCTTTGTTTGTGGCAGAGTAAAAATAAACCCCCTGCTATGCAGGGGGAGGGTGAATCTTTAG
>CALBGI010000053.1 GCA_937893675.1 uncultured Blautia sp. | reverse complement strand
AGCGAAGCGTAGTTCGCGGTTCCCGCCAGGCTTGCATGGTCACGGCATGCAAGTGTTCGATACGCAAACGCAGCGAAGCGTAGTTCGCGGTTCCTGCGGACCTTGTTAGATTATCAGGAGGATATTTAGAAATGGCAAAACAGTTATTGGGAAAAGAAGTAACCGCTTCTTTGAACGAAAAAATTAAAGCAAATGTAGCTGAGCTTCAGGCAAAAGGGGTGAATCCTACCCTCTGTATTATTCGTGTGGGCGAGAATCCCAGCGATATTTCCTACGAAAAAGGTGCGACGAAACGTTGTGAGACCTTGGGCGTAGCATGTGAAAAGATTCTGCTTCCGGAGGATGTTGCACAGGACGAGCTCCTTGCAGTGATTGATAAGGTAAATAAAGATGACCACATTCACGGTGTGCTGTTGTTCCGTCCCCTTCCCAGACATCTTGATCAGGCAGTGATCGAGAATGCACTTGCGGCAGAAAAAGACGTGGACTGTATGACAGACCTGTCCATGTCCGGTGTATTTACCGGCAAAAAAATCGGATTCCCGCCCTGTACACCGCAGGCTTGTATGGAAATCCTCGATCACTACGGAATTGACTGCACAGGCAAAAAGGCAGTTGTGATCGGAAGAAGTCTTGTTGTTGGAAAACCGGCAGCCATGATGCTGGTAAAGAAAAACGCGACAGTTACCATCTGCCATACAAAAACCGTAGATATGCCTGCTGTTGCGCGCGAGGCTGACATTGTGATCGTTGCTGCAGGCCGCGCCGGTGTAGTGGGTGCAGATTATGTAAAACCAGGCCAGACCATCATCGATGTGGGAATTAATGTCAATGCAGAAGGAAAACTTTGCGGCGACGTGGATTATGCAGCTGTTGAGCCTGTTGTAGATGCCATTACTCCGGTTCCCGGCGGTGTGGGAAGCGTAACGACTTCTGTACTGGTTGGACATGTTGTAGAAGCTGCAATGAGAAAAGTAAACGCATGAGAAAACATCCGAAGAGACGGTTCTTCTGGATATGCATGATGACGGGTGTCCTGGTTGCCGGGACACCCGTTTACGCAAGTGCAGAGAACGGGGCTGTGGGAAATGAAACGGAGCTTCCTGCTCCAGAGGGACAGATACAGCCGCCGGATACTCTGCCAGCAGAGCCGGGAAGTGAAGGGTTTGTGGACGATGCTACCAATAACACCTATGGCTATTACACGGTTATGGGTAAAACAACCGTGACTTCAGAACAGATGACGTGCCAGTTTTATTCACAGAATCTGCCATACCCGGGTGAGGTTCTTGGGCAGGGCGGCGCGCCGGATATGGAGAGCTTCTGTGAAATTCTCATGGAGGAAGCAGCGGCGGAAGGCGTTCGCGCAGAGGTGGTGTTTGCCCAGGTCATTTTGGAAACCGGATGGCTTCAATTTCAGGGAGTATGCAGGCCGGAGCAGTACAATTTTGCAGGTCTTGGCGCCACCGGAGGTGATGAGCCGGGAAATTGTTTCCCAGACGTGCGTACAGGTCTGCGAGCGCAGGTACAGCATCTGAAAGCGTATGCTTCCTCAGAGGAACTGGAGCAGGAATGCGTGGATGAACGGTTTGATTTGGTGCAGAGGGAGTGTGCGCCTTATGTGGAATGGCTTGGGATTCAGGAAAATCCTTACGGCAGCGGCTGGGCGGCAGGAGAGCATTATGGATACAAGCTGCGTGATCTGCTGGCAGAGATGAAGGGTGAAACGTATATTTGGCCGCAGGAAACAAGAGAGGAAAACAAAAGCAATGTTGTACAGTAAATATGAATTTCGGGAGATCCGCCCGGAGGAGGCAGGGCAGGCTGCAGATATTGAGAAGATCTGCTTTCCGCCAAACGAAGCCTGCTCCGAAAAAATGATGCGGGAGAGAGTTGCAGCTGCACCGGAACTTTTTTTGGTGGCAGTGGATCGTACAAGCGGAAAGCTTGCAGGATTTTTGAACGGGCTTGCCACAAATGAAACGGTTTTTCGGGACGAGTTTTTCAAAGAACCGGGGCTTTATGAGAAAAATGGAAAAACAGTGATGCTGTTGGGCCTTGATGTACTGCCGGAGCATCGTGGAAAAGGGCTGGCCAGGGAACTTATGAGCCAGTATATTGCCAGAGAAAAAGAGCGGGGCAGAGAAATGCTGGTTCTTACCTGTCTGGAAGGCAAGATCGGTATGTACGAGAGAATGGGCTATCAAAATCTGGGCCTGTCAAAATCTGTCTGGGGCGGAGAGCCCTGGTACGAGATGAGTATACAGTTGTAAAAACAGTCAGGAGTTATTTACAGATATTCGATGCTTTGCTATAATACTTATAGGAAGTTTTCTACCAGTCCGAAACAGTTTTCGGACGTCTGATAAAATCTTTTGCATACAGAGGAATCACTCTGTTTCTTTTAGAGAATTCATGCTTTATTTCCCATAAGACGGGCAGGAGTTTTCCGGAAGAATTCTCCTGCAGAAACAAAACAGGAGGAATGCAGATGAAAGAAACAGCACAGAATAAAGATGTGCTGCAGTGGCATCCGGCATTTTTTGCCGGACTGCAGATTGAGCTGGCGGCAGAACGGGAAAATCTTGTTTTTGAAAATGAGCATCAGTTGAGCAAAAAGCCAATGGAAATTGATATTCTTGTAATCAAAAAGGAAAGAGACTTGCCCGTGAAGAAGAATATCGGCCGTATTTTCAAAAAGTATAATCTGATCGAGTATAAAAGTCCTAAAGACTATCTGAGCATTGATGATTTTTACAAAGTTTACGGTTATGCTTGTTTTTATAAGTCCGATACAGGAAAAACCGATGAGATTTGTGCAGACGAGCTGAGTATTACGCTGGTTTCACTGAAATATCCCCGAAAGCTGGTCGGACATTTGCAGGAAAAACGGGGCTATGTCATTGAAAAAGCGGAAAAAGGGATCTACTATATCAAAGGGGACTATATTCCGATTCAGCTTATTGTGACATCGCGGCTTTCGAAGGAGGAGAATCTTTGGCTTCGGAATCTGACAAACAGGTTATCCGGAACCTCAGAGGCAAAAAAGCTGATTGAAGAATACGGAAGACATAAAAATGAGAATCTGTACAAAGCCGTTATGGATGTTATTGTACGTGCAAACAGAGAAAGATTTCAGGAGGTGAAGAGTATGTGTGAAGCATTGGAAGAATTGATGAAGGAGGAAATGGATGCGCTGCGGGAAAAGTGTATAGAGGAAGGCATTCAGGAAGGCATGCAGAAAGGTATGCAGAAAGGTCAACAGGAGGGTATACGTAATGGTGTAGCGCAGTCTGTTTTAGAACTGCTGGGGACGTTGGGAAGTATTTCGGCAGAGCTTGAAGAGCATATTCAACAGGAAACAAATCTTGAGGTCTTAAAAGCATTTCTGAAAAAAGCTGCTTCCGCTCAGAGCATGGAAGAATTTGAGGTGTATGCTGCGCGGCATTTGGCAAAAAATCTGTAAGAATAAGAAAGGGAAGGAAATAAAAAATCTGCTGTGCAGGAAAAAGAACTGTACAGCAGATTTTTTGTGCATAACATCCAATATTGGAAAGAGAAAATCATATTTTTTGACGAAAATGAGAAATGATATTGACAAATTTTATTGCAGCATATATTATATAGAAAAAGAAATGAGAACGTTCCCAAAAATGAGAATTATAAAATCATCATCACGATGAGATTTTTTTAGCAAAAATATGGGAATGTTCCCAAAAACGTAAAACATATATTATTTAATTTAAGGAGGAAACGAATATGAAACAAAAACTGTTATGCGCACTTCTCACACTTGCGATGGTTGGAACCATGCCGGCGGCAGTAATGGCAGAAGAAGCGGGTACTGAGACAAAAAAGGAAGAAGTAGAATTAGCTCTGCCTTCTGATGATGAGGGGTATACTATTGGCATTTCCGTATTGAATCTGACAGGACAGTTTTTTATCCAGCTTGTGGAAGCTGCGCAGGCTGAGTGCGATGCTACAGGCTGTACGTTGATGACAAATGCCTGCGACAGCGATTCTGCCAATCAGATTGATGCGTTAGAAAACTTCATTTCTGCAGGCTGTGATGCAATCATTGTCTGCGCGGTAGACGCAGAAGCTGCAAAACCTGTAATTGAAAAAGCAAAAAAAGAGGGAATTGCAGTTGTATGTTTGACTTCAAAGATTGATGGATATGATGCCTATATCGGATGTGAAGAATATACGCTTGGATATACGCAGGGAGTCGCTGTCGGACAGCGTATTGCTGAAATGTATGGAACAGAGGAGAAGGTTGAAGCGGCAACCTTGAACTATGACCTTATGGAGAGCGTTATCGCACGTAAGGAAGGGATTATGGATGGAGTGAAAGAATATGCTCCGAATGTTGAGTTTGTTGCCGACGCCACTGCGGGAGATCAGGAGGAGGGTATGACAAATACAGAGAATTTCCTGCAGGCAAATCCGGATTTGAAAGTGGTATGCGGCGTTTCAGACGGAGCGGCACTCGGTGCATATCAGGCATTTAAGGCGCAGGGAATGACAGATCCAGACAAATATCTGATTGCCGGAATTGATGCAACAGATGAGGCTCTTAAACTGATCGGTGAAGAAACAATTTATCAGGTATCTGTAAGCCAGAATCCTACAGCCACAGGAAAAGCATTGGTAGATACTGCATGTGCTGTGTTGAATGAAACATCCTATCCTCAGGACAGCCTGTTTGATTTGCAGGCAGTAACCGCTGTTAATGTAGCAGATTATCAGTAAGCATAAGCAAACGTTCGGGGGACTTTTTAGTCCCCCGAAACTGTGTGGGGAGGAAACGGTTATATGAAACCAATACTTACATTAAAAAATGTGACCAAGCAATATCCAGGTGTTACGGCTTTGGACCATATGAATCTGGAAATTTATCCGGGAGAAGTACATGCTTTGATGGGGGAGAATGGAGCTGGAAAGTCTACGCTGATAAAGGTCATTTCAGGTGCGATCAAGCCGAACGGAGGGAGCATTGTTTATGAAGATGTCACCTATGATTCCATGACCCCTGCTTTGTCAAAAAAATTGGGAATCGGTGTCATTTACCAGGAATTTAATCTGGTGCCGGATTTGTCTGTGGCAGAGAATATTTTTCTGGGGCAGAAGCTCACAAATGGTCATACCATTAATCGGAAACGGATGAATCAGAAAGCAGAAGAGCTTATGGAAAGCTTCGGGATTGACATTGATGTTACGCAGGAAGTAAAAAGCCTTACCGTAGCCTATCAGCAGCTTGTAGAGATTACAAAAACGATTTCAGCCGATGTGAAAGTGCTGATTATGGATGAACCTTCCGCGCCGCTTACGAATCGTGAAATAGATGCAATGTTTGGGATTGTACGCAAACTGAAAGCCAACGGTGTGGCGATTATTTATATTTCTCATCGTATGGAAGAAATATTTGCGCTGGCAGACCGGATTACAGTCATGAGGGACGGAAAATATGTGGGAACAGAAATGGCTGCGGATATGGACCAGACAAGCCTGATACGGATGATGGTGGGGCGTACTTTGGATGAACAGTTCCCAACAGTGGAAAAAGAAATTGGAGAAGTGGTTCTGGAGGTAAAGAATCTGTCTACGGATGCGCTTCTGAAAAATATCAGCTTTTCTGTGAGAAAAGGTGAAATTCTTGGTCTTGCTGGTTTGGTTGGCGCTGGGCGGACAGAAACTGCGCGGGCAATTTTCGGTGCAGACGCAAAAACATCCGGTGAAATTTATATTCACGGGAGAAAAAGAGATATCCGAAAGCCCAGACAGGCAATTAAAGAGGGAATCGCCTACATTCCGGAGGACAGAAAGAAACACGGTGCTCTTCTGGGAATGTCAATACGGGAAAATATATCTTTTATCTGTATCAAAGATATAGCAAAGGCCGGTTTTGTGGATAAATCAAAAGATAAAAGTCTTTCTGAAAAATATATTCAGGAGCTTTCCATCAAAACGCCATCCATGGAGCAGCTTACCAAAAATCTTTCCGGCGGAAATCAGCAGAAAGTAGTTTTGGCAAAATCGCTGGCAGGTAATTCAGATATTATTCTGTTTGATGAACCGACCAGAGGCATTGATGTAGGAGCAAAAAAAGAAATCTATGTTCTGATGAATGAGCTGGCCCGCCAGGGAATGGCGATTATCATGATCTCTTCGGAGATGGAAGAACTTTTGGGAATGTCCGACAGAATTCTTGTCATGCATGAGGGCGAATTGACGGGCGAGTTGAGTAAAGAGGAGGCTACACAGGAAAAAATCCTGAAACTGGCATCTGGCATCAAGGAAGGAGAAGCAAAATGAAACAGATATTTAAAAAATTCAGCACATTGATCATTCTTCTGGTTTTAATTATAGTATTTTCAATTGCATCCCCCAATTTTCTTCGGGTAAACAATATTTTGAATGTATTGCGTCAGGTATCTGTAATCAGTATTCTTACAACGGGCATGACTTTTGTAATCATTTCCGGCGGAATGGATTTGACGGTGGGCGCATATCTGGGACTTACGGGTGTTCTTGCGGCAAAATTTATGGGCGATTTGGGGCTTCCCGTTTCCGTAGCGATTCTTCTTACCATGGCAATCGTAACTGTGATCGGACTTATTACAGGAGCCTTGATTGTAGGACTTAATGTATCTGCGATTGTGATCACATTAGGAATGATGACAGTAGTTCGTGGTCTTGCCTATATTATTTCCGGCGGTCTTCCCGTGTATGACATACCGGAACCAATTGTGAATCTCGGACAGGGATATGTGGCCGGAATACCAGTGCCTGTAATTATTATGCTGGTTATCGTGGTGATCATGGGAATGATTTTGAAGTATACTTATTTGGGACGTTATGTGTATGCTATTGGAGGTAATGTGGAGGCTGCTCGTCTTGCGGGAGTTTCTGTGGAGAAAATCACAGCGTCGCTTTATGCGGTCAGCGCTTTTCTGGCTTCTATTGCCGGAATCGTTCTTGCCGGAAGAATCAGCTCTGGTGCTCCGGCTTCTGGAACTGGCACGGAAATGGATGTTGTGACAGCGGTTGTGATTGGCGGTGTCAGTGTAAATGGCGGAAAAGGCTCTATGTTTGGCGCCTTTCTGGGAGCGGTCATTATTGGTGTGCTGAGCAATGGTCTGACAATCATGAATATTGGAGAATATTATCAGCAGGTAGTAAAGGGCATTGTTTTGATTCTCGCTGTGGCCTTTGATGTATTGGCAAACAGAGAAAAAGTCAAGAAGCTCAAGGAAGTGTAGGAGGCAGATTGAAATGAGAACAGTTTTATGTTATGGAGATTCCAATACCTATGGGTTGAAGCCGGATTTGATCAGCCGTTATCCGAGAGGCATTCGGTGGACAGGACTCCTGCAGAAGAATCTGGGCGCAGAGTATTATATTATTGAAGAAGGTCTTGGCGGAAGAACCACAGTATGGGATGATCCGATAGAAGAGTACAAAAACGGGAAAAAATATCTGCTTCCTTGTTTGGACAGCCATAAACCGTTGGATTTGGTGATTCTTATGCTGGGAACAAATGATTTAAAATCCAGATTTGGCGTGTCACCCTTTGACATAGGGGCATCTATGGAAAACCTTGTAAAAACGGTGAAGAAATCAGACGCGGGTCTAAATTTTGAGGCGCCGGAGATTTTGCTTGTTACTCCCGTTCCCGTTCACAGCGTGGGAAGAACAGAAGATTTGGATCAGATGCTCCCAAATATGGAAGAAAGAAGCCAGGCACTGGCTTCGTATTATGAACAGATTGCGGTGCGCCAAAAAATTCATTATATGAATCCGGCAGGGCTTGTGGAAGTTAATGAAACAGATGGAATCCACTATACAGAAAAAGGCCATGCTCAGATGGCAGAGCTTATGGAAAACAAAATCCGGGAAATTTTCGCATAGAAGTGAAGGCTCAGAAACCGTTGGACTTTACCCTGGTTTCGTTGTATTATTAATAGATAGGAAAGCAAAAAGAAAGTTGCTGTGGGCTCCGGGGAGGCACAGCAATTTTCCATGCTCCAGAAAACTATCGGAGGATACCTATGGCAACAATATTTGATGTGGCAAAGGAAGCGGGGGTATCTAAATCAACCGTTTCCCGCGTGATTAATAAAGACAAAAAGGTAAAAGAGGAAACACGTCTTGCGGTGGAGGAAGCCATTGAAAAGCTGAATTATTCTCCAAGCTTTATGGCGCGGGCGATCCGCACCAGGAAAACGCACACGATTGCACTTGTGGTTCCGGAATACACCAATATTTTTTATATGGAAATGTTTCGGGGTGTGGAGGATATTGCGCTCAAGCATGGGTATATGGTACTTGTATGCAATACCGAACGACATGCAATGTCTGAAATCGAATACATCAATGAGCTGCTGAAAAGAAACATTGATGGAATTATTTATAACACCTATCGGATGAATGACAAGATGTCAGACTATCTTCAGGAGATTTCTGAAAAGCTGCCGATCGTGTATATGAATAGGGTAAACGATTCACAGCAAAGCAGCTCCTGCGTGTATACAGACGGTTTTTCCAGCACACGGAAGGCAGTGCGTTATCTTTACGAAAAAGGGCACAAAAAGCTTGGCTATGTGCTGAACTCGGAGGATGTGAGCATTATCGAGGACCGTTATCAAGGCTTTGTGAAGGGGCTTGAGGACTGCGGGATTCCCCTTGAGGAAAAATGGATATACCGGGTACAGAGAGAAAATGAGCCGGATTATATCCGCCTTGGACAGGATGCGGCACGGTATTATGCATCTCTTTCGGAGCGGCCGGATGCAATTATGGCCGCAATCGATATGATCGGGATCGGATGTGTGAGAGAATTTCAAAACAACGGAATCAGGGTGCCGGAAGAAATCAGCCTTGTGGGATTTGACAATGTCTTTTTGGGAGCACTGATCGAACCTCCGCTTACCACCATCGGACAGCCCATCCGCAAAATGGGGCAGGCTGCGGCGGAACTTCTGATTGAGAAGATCGATCATCCGGAGGTGAACAGAGAAATTGTATTTGACGGAAAGCTCATTGTCCGTGGGACAACCTGAGAATATGGAATTGTCACGCTGACACGACGAAGTGTTAGCATAATAAAATTCTGCTGCTTGACATCCCATATAAATAAAAGTATAATAACTAAGATACAAAAACGAAAACGTAACGGAGGAAACGAAGATGAAGAAAGCATTGGCAGTTATGGCCTGCTCAGTTATGGCAGTTGCTCTGAGCGCAGGCGTATGCACAGCAGCAGAAGACAAAAAATGGGTGATCGCTACAGATACCGTATTCAAGCCTTTTGAGTACACGGATGAAAACAATGAATTTGTTGGTATTGACGTAGACCTTCTGGCAGCAATCGCAGAGGACCAGGGATTTGAGTATGAGCTTCAGAGCTTGGGATGGGACGCTGCGGTGGCAGCAGTTCAGGCAGGTCAGGCAGACGCTCTGATCGCAGGCGCATCCATTAACGATGAGCGCAAAGAGAGCGGATGGATTTTCTCCGATGGATACTATAACGCAACCCAGACCTTTGTTCTGGCAGAGGGAAGCGACATCAAATCCCTGGAGGACCTGAAAGGCAAAAACGTGGCCGTAAAGAACGGAACAGCAGGTGCAAATTACGCAGATTCTCTGAAGGATGAGTACGGATTTACCGTAACTGTTTTCGAGGATTCTCCTACAATGTATCAGGATGTTATCCTTGGCAACAGTGCAGCCTGCGTGGAGGATACGCCGATTATGGCAGCTTCCATCAAGGAGGGTGATCTTCCGCTTGTGATTCCGGAAGGAATGGAGAGCGAGGGTGCTCCTTATGGCTTTGCCATCATGGATGAGAAAAACCAGGAGCTTCTGGATATGTTCAATGCTGGTCTGAAGAACATTCAGGCAGACGGAACCTACGACGAAATCATCAAGAAATATCTGGGTGAGGATGCAGTTCCGGCAGCAGCTGCTGAGGATGCCGAGGCAGAAACAGAAGAATAAGAATTCCGGCGGGCGCGGGGAATGAAGATTCCCCGCGTTTTTTGGCTTTACAGGAATTGAAAAAACGAAAGGAGCGACAATATGATTTCGATTGTTCAGACATATGGGAACATGCTTTTGCAGGCAATGGGAAAAACCCTGCTTCTCTGTCTGCTGTCCCTGTTTTTTGCCATGATCATCGGTATGATTTTTGCGCTGATGAACGTGGGAAAAAACAGAATCCTGAATTTGCTTGGGACAGTGTACGTGGATGCAGTGCGAGGGGTTCCGCTGATCGTACTGGCATATTTTATTTATTTTGGTGTGCCGGTGGCGATCAAATCCATGGGATTTCAGGATTTTCGCATGTCTGCTTTGCAGGCGGGTACGATCGCGCTGTCCATGAACTGCGGTGCGTACATGGCGGAGATTATCAGAGCCGGCATTGAGAGCGTGGACAAAGGTCAGATGGAGGCGAGCCGAAGTCTTGGACTTTCCTACGGAAAAAGCATGCGCCTTGTGGTAGTGCCGCAGGCGATCCGCACCATGATACCGTCGATCATCAACCAGTTTATCATCACTTTGAAGGATACCTCCATTCTTTCGGTTATCGGATTCCCGGAATTGACCAACATGGGAAAAACCATCAGCGGAAATACCTTTAAGAGTCTGGAAACCTGGGCGATCGTTGGTATTATGTACATGATCGTCATTATCACTCTGAGCAAGGTGGCAAAGCAGGTAGAGAGGAGGCTGCAGCGTGGAAGATAAAAAGATCATGATAAAGGTTCAGAACCTCAAAAAGAATTTTGGCAAGCTTGAGGTCTTAAAAGACATCAGCGTGGACATTGAGGAAGGTGAAGTGGTTGTTCTTATCGGCCCGTCTGGAAGCGGCAAGTCTACATTCCTGCGCTGTCTTAACCAGCTGGAGGAAGCGACTGCGGGAAGCATTGTGGTAAACGGAGCGGATATGACAGACAAGCATACGGACATCAACAAGGTTCGCGAGAATATCGGTATGGTGTTTCAGCACTTTAATCTGTTTCCGCACAAGACGGTGCTCCAGAATATCATGATGGCTCCGGTGGAACTGAAAAAAATGACAAAGACAGAAGCTGAGGCAGAGGGGATGCGTCTTCTCAAAAGAGTGGGAATGGATTCCAAGGCTGACGCTTATCCATCACAGCTTTCCGGCGGACAGAAACAGCGTGTGGCGATTGCCAGAGCTCTGGCAATGAAACCGACGGTTATGCTTTTTGACGAGCCGACCTCGGCGCTGGATCCGGAAATGGTAGGAGAGGTTTTAAGTGTAATGCAGGAACTGGCTGCAGATGGTATGACCATGGTGGTCGTGACCCACGAAATCGGTTTTGCCCGGGAAGTTGCGGACCGGGTCATCTTTATGGACGAAGGCTACATTGTGGAGCAGGGGGCTCCCCAGGAGGTTATCAATAATCCCAAAGAACCCCGCACCATTGACTTTTTGAATAAGGTTCTCTAAACAAAGCGACAGGGAGAGGAGGACGTGCGATGAAGAAGATTATTACGATCAGCCGGGAATTCGGCGCCGGCGGAAGCACGATCGGACATGCAGTTGCCCAGAAGATCGGTTTTGAGTTTTATGACAAAGAGCTGATCCTGCAGGCGGCGAAGGCGTCCAATGTGGATGCAGATACGCTGATGAAGTGGGATGAAAAGGTTCCGACGAATTTTGGATTTGCCCAGAGTCTGTTTGACTTTTACAACAAGCCCCTCGGGGAAAAAATCTACAACGCCCAGACCGAGGCGATCCGCAAAATCGGGGAAAAAGGCCGCTGCATCATTGTTGGCCGCAACGCAGACAGCATTCTCAAGGAATATGACCATTCCCTCCATGTATTTATTTACGGAGATTATCACTGGAGATTAAACCGTATGCAGGAGAAAATGCCGGATGTGCCAAGGGAAAAGCTCAGCGAACAGCTGGCGGCGATTGACAAGGCCAGAAAAAAATACTGCGCTTATTTTACCGGAAGGGAATTTGGCGTGGCAGACTCGTATGACATCTGCCTGAATGCCTCTGCTCTTGGGATTGAGCAGTGCGTGGAGATTCTCAGCAGCATTGCGCAGAGCGACTGAAAAAAGAATTTTGTGACACAAAGAAAAGCCCTGGCAGGGGTTGCGCAATGTATGAAACATTGAACAAGCCCGCCGGGGCTTGATTTTTTTTAAATCAGCTGAGGTCGATTTCTTCCAGTTCTCTGTCCGGAATCTTCCTGGTGGAAGAATCCAGGAGTTTTTTCAGCTCCTTGGAGGATTTTGCAAAAGGAACGTTGGTTCCGGCGCCGCCCATACAGCCGCCGGGACAAGCCATGCCCTCGATGAGGCAGCCCTTGATCTTTCCGGCTTTGGCAAGAGACAGAACCTTTTTGCAGTCTGCGAGAGTTTCTGCATGTTCGATATGTACGGGAACATCCGGATAGTATTCTTTCAGGCAGGCTTCGATTGCGCCTGCAACACCTCCGGCCACTGCGTAGCCTCGCCCGGCTGCGGTGGCGTTGTGCAGAGATTCGGAGCCTTCAAAGGAAGAAGGATCAATCTCCTTGGCATCAAACATTCCCCACAGTTCTTCAAAGGTTACCACAAAATCCACATCGCTCCGCACGGTCCGCCGCATAGCCTCCAGCTTCTTGGACGCGCAGGGGCCGATAAAGACAACCTTGGCGTTCGGATGTTTTTTCTTGATGCTGCGGGCGGTTGCCACCATGGGGGTCAGTTCCTGGGAAATGTTTTCTATCATATCCGGGAAAAATTTTTTGCCCAGCATGGACCAGGAGGGGCAGCAGGAGGTGAGCAGGAAGGGAAGGTTTCCTGTGGCAACCTCTTTTGCGTAATGATGTGCCTCTGACACTGCGCCGATATCCGCGCCCATGGCGACCTCATATACGGCACTGAAACCAAGCGCCTTTAAAGCTGCATGGAATTGTCTGGTTGTTACGTTGTCTCCAAATTGATTGACGTATGCAGGAGCAACCTCCGCGATAATGTCCATTCCTTCCCGGAGCGCATGCGCCAGCTGGAAAATCTGGGATTTGTCGGAAATAGCCCCAAAAGGACAGCTTACCATGCACATGCCGCAGGATACGCATTTGTCCTGTACAATGGAAGCGCGTCCCTGCTCGTCACTGGTAATAGCCTTGACGCCGCAGGCGCGTTCACAGGGGCGTTCCTTGTGGGCAATGGCGTCATAGGGACAGACGGACTTGCATTTGCCGCACTTGATGCACTTCTCCTGGTCAATGTGGGATTTTCCGTTTATCATGGAAATGGCGCCTTTGGGGCATACCTGCATACAAGGATGCGCCACACAGCCTTTACACATGTTGCTTACCTCGTACTTGTTGGGTGCGCAGGCGGCACAGGCGGAAGGAATGACCTGCATCAGGGGCGGCTCGTAATAAATTTCGTCAACGTTGCTGGCAGCCAGACCCTCTGTCAGGTGAACTGCCTTGTTTTCAGGGCGGAGAGAAAGGCCCATGGCAAGACGCACGCGTTCACTGGCAACCGCCCGCTCACGGTAGATGCTGTCCCGATATTTGGCGCGTTCCTCCACAATGCTGTAGGGGATCGCCTCGATATCATGGATCAGAGATTCATCCGTTGACTGGAAACCGATTTTTGCTACTTCTGTAAAAATTTTGCGCCGTATTTGTTTGACCGGCGTATCAATACCTCGCATCATATACTTACTCCTTGTATGGCTGTTTGTCTGTGATTCTTTCTGCGGGAACAGGTTTCCGCATATGTTTTATCTTAGCGAATATCCGCAGGAAAAGCAACGTTTTTTTATTAACAGGAATGTGATAAAAATTGCCTTGTATTTTTATACATACAATTTGAAAAAGCCCTGTATTTCCGGCACTTTTGGAGAGCATGGAAAGAAAAAAACTCGCATATATTGCTTGTGGAAATTGTCAGTTTCATGTATAATCAGGACAGGAGTGTATGTACAAAATGGATAAAAACAAAGATGTGTAAAAAAATAATTAAGGAGGAAACCGAATGTTAGACCAGTCTTATTACAGAAAGGCGGACGAAATCATTGAATTTTACGGACGAAAGGCTGCTTCGCTGATTCCCATCATGCAGGACATTCAGGCAGAATACCGCTATCTGCCGGGAGAACTTCTCACTTATGTTGCAGGTGAAATCGGGGTGACCGAAGCCAAAGCCTACAGTGTGGCAACATTCTACGAGAATTTTTCCTTTGAGCCCAAGGGCAAATACATCATTAAGGTCTGTGACGGAACAGCGTGCCATGTGCGAAAGTCCATGCCTGTAAAAGAAGCCATGCTCAAGGAGCTTGGACTCAGTCACAAGAAGCATACAACAGATGACATGCTTTTTACCGTGGAGACGGTCTCCTGTCTTGGCGCTTGTGGGCTGGCTCCCACACTGACAGTCAACGATGAGGTGCATCCGAAGATGACGCCGGAAAAAGCTGTTGAACTTTTGAATGAACTGAGAGGTGAGAGCGTATGACCATGACAAGCAAAGAGGATTTATTAAAAAGACAGAGTGAAGTGCGCAGTGAACTTCAGAGCTATACCTGCCGTGTTCTTGTATGTTCCGGCACCGGCTGCATTGCCTCCGGTTCCCAGAAGATTTATGAGGAGATGGTTAAGCTCTGTAAGGATATCGAAGGTGTAACCGTGGAAATGCAGAAAGATGTCCCGCATGTAGGCGTAATTAAGACCGGCTGTCAGGGACTCTGTGAACTTGGCCCGCTGATGCGTATTGAGCCCTATGATTACCAGTATGTACATGTGCAGGTAGAGGACTGCAGGGAGATCGTGGAGCGAACAGTTCTGGGAGGACAGCCGGTAGAACGGCTTTTCTACACCCATGACGGCGAGAAATGTCCACATCCAAACGACATACCGTTCCTCAAACTCCAGACAAGGATCGTACTGGAAAACTGCGGCAGGATCGATGCGGAATCCATTGATGAATACATAGCAGCGGGCGGATTTTGTGCTCTTGCCAAGGCTCTTTTTGAGATGAGCCCTCAGGAGGTTATTGAGGAGGTTTCCAAATCCGGACTGCGCGGCCGTGGCGGCGCCGGATTTCCGGCAGGTAAGAAATGGAGTCAGGTGGCACGCCAGAAAGAAACCGTCCGCTACGTTGTGTGCAACGGCGACGAGGGAGATCCGGGAGCGTTTATGGACGGCTCTGTCATGGAAGGCGATCCCTATAAGATGATCGAGGGAATGATCCTGGCGGCGTATGCTGTGGGCGCTGAGAACGGCTATATTTATGTGCGTGCGGAGTACCCGCTTTCTGTAAAGAGGCTTCGCATGGCCATTGAAGAGGCAGAGAAATACGGACTTTTGGGAGAAAACATTCTTGGCTCCGGCGTGAATTTCCATTTGCATATCAACCGCGGCGCAGGTGCGTTTGTCTGCGGCGAGGGTTCGGCGCTTACCGCTTCCATTGAAGGAAACCGCGGCATGCCCCGTGTGAAGCCGCCCAGGACCGTAGAAAAAGGTCTGTGGGAGAAACCCACAGTTCTTAATAACGTGGAAACCTATGCCAATGTTCCGGGAATTATCCTGAAAGGAGCGGATTGGTTCCGCACAGTAGGCACGGAGGGAAGTCCGGGTACAAAAACCTTCTCCCTCACCGGAGCGATCGAAAACACCGGACTGATCGAGGTTCCCATGGGAACCACCCTTCATCACATCATTTATGACATTGGCGGCGGTTTGAAGAGCGGAGCTGCTTTTAAAGGCGTGCAGATCGGAGGTCCCTCCGGAGGTTGTCTGGTTGAGGAACAGCTTGACCAGCCATTGGATTTTGATTCCGTAAAAAAACTGGATGCCATCATGGGCTCCGGCGGACTTGTTGTTATGGATGAGAATACCTGTATGGTAGAAGTGGCACGATTTTTCATGAGCTTTACGCAGAGGGAGAGCTGCGGCAAATGTGTTCCCTGCCGGGAAGGCACCAAACGCATGCTGGAGATCCTGGAAAAAATCGTGGCGGGCAAGGGAGAGATGAAGGACCTTGACGAGCTGGAAGAGCTGGCAAACATGGTGCAGAGCATGGCTCTGTGCGGCCTGGGAAAAAGCGCGCCGCTTCCGGTCATCAGCACCCTGAAACGCTTCCGTGAGGAATATGAAGAGCATATCCGCGATAAAAAGTGCCGTGCAAAGGTTTGTACTGCGCTCAGAAAATATCATATCAATCCGGAATTCTGTATCGGCTGCGGAAAATGTGCGAAAAACTGTCCGGCAGGGGCGATTTCCGGAAAGATCAAGCATCCTTATACGATCAACAATGATATTTGCATCAAGTGCGGCGCTTGTAAGGACAACTGTAACTTTGATGCAATTTACGTGGAAGCATAGAAGGGAGGATAAGCTATGGGAACTATGACTATTGACGGCAGAAAAGTTGAGTTTACCGATGAAAAAAATGTTCTCACGGTAATCCGTAAGGCGGGCATCAACATTCCGACCCTTTGTTACCATTCGGAGGTGTCTACGTTTGGCGCCTGCAGACTCTGCACTGTGGAAGATGACAGAGGAAGGACCTTTGCGTCCTGCTCCGAGGAACCGAGAGACGGCATGGTGATCTACACCAATTCCGGCCGGATAAAAAAATACCGCAAACTGATCATAGAGCTGCTTCTTGCAGCACATTGCCGGGACTGCACCACCTGTGTCAAGAGCGGTGAGTGTATCCTGCAGGAACTTGCCCATCGTCTGGGTGTCCGCGACATCCGTTTTGAAAATACAAGAGAGCATCATGAGATCGACGACAGCTCCCCCTCACTTGTGCGGGATCCCAACAAGTGTATCCTCTGCGGCGATTGTGTACGCGCCTGTGAAGAGCTGCAGGGAATTGGGGTTTTGGGCTTTGCTTTTCGGGGAACCGATGCTATGGTCATGCCTGCCTTTAACAAAAAGATTGCAGAGACAAACTGTGTCAACTGCGGACAGTGCCGGGTATTTTGTCCCACGGGAGCCATTTCCATCAAGAATCACATGGATGAGGTATGGGAAGCCCTGGCAGATCCCGACATCCGTGTTGTGGCGCAGATCGCGCCGGCAGTCCGCGTGGCGGTGGGAGATCATTACGGCCTGACAAAGGGCAGAAGCGTTATGGGAAAAATTGTCAATGCCCTTCACAGAATGGGATTTGATGAGGTGTATGACACTTCTTTCAGTGCTGACCTTACGATCATGGAGGAAACGGCAGAATTTCTGAAGAGAGTGGAAAAGGGAGAGCATCTTCCCCTTCTTACCTCCTGCTGTCCGGCATGGGTGAAATTTATTACAGATCAGTACAAGGATTATATTCCGAACCTGTCCACCTGCCGTTCTCCGCAGGGAATGATGTCCGCGGTGATCAAGGAGTACTTCCGTGATCCCGAGCATGCAGATGGCAAAAAGACCGTGATGGTGTCTGTCATGCCTTGTACTGCAAAAAAAGCAGAGGCCATTCGTCCCAACAGTTTTACCAAGGGCGAGCAGGACACGGACATTGTGATCACAACCACAGAACTTATCCGTATGATCAACAACTTCGGTATTGATTTTGCCGCACTTGACCCGGAAGCCTGCGATATGCCCTTCGGCTTTGGTTCCGGCGGCGGTGTGATCTTCGGTGTGACCGGCGGTGTGACAGAGGCGGTTCTCCGTCGTCTCAGTCCGGAGCATACCAAAGAGGCTATGAGCGAAATTGCAGAATGCGGCGTTCGAGGAGAGGAAGGGATCAAGGAGTTTTCGATTCCTTATCAGGGCATGGAAGTGAAGATCTGTGTTGCCAGCGGCCTGGCCAATGCAAGGACAGTCATGGAACGTGTAAAGAACGGCGAAGCAGAATATCATCTGATCGAGGTTATGGCCTGCAGACGCGGATGCATCATGGGCGGCGGACAGCCTCCAAGAGCCGGTGCAAGAACCAAGGCGGCAAGGGCAAAAGGTCTTTATAATGCGGACAATACCATGATCATCAAAAAATCTGACGAGAATCCTCTGGTGCTGGAGCTTTATGAAGGACTGCTCAAAGGAAAAGAGCATGAGCTGCTTCACAATGAGTTTTATTGATTTATAACATAGACAAAAGCCCCCTTACATATATTATAACAATACATGGGATTGTGTAAAAATATGCAAGGGGGCTTTGTTATGGAAAATTATCAGATTTACCGGGATATACAGGCTCGTACCGGCGGGGATATATACATAGGTGTTGTAGGCCCTGTGCGCACGGGAAAATCTACGTTTATCCGGAGATTCATGGAGCTGATGGCACTTCCGCACATGGAAGAAAAGAAACAGGCGGAGCTTCGGGACTCGCTTCCTTTAAGTGGCTCCGGCAAGATCATCACGACGGTGGAGCCAAAGTTTGTTCCAAAAGAAGCGGTTTCGGTAAAGCTTGGACAGGATTTGAATGTGAGAGTAAAGCTCATTGACTGCGTGGGCTTCCTGGTAAAAGATGCCTCGGGGCACCTGGAGGAGGGGCGGGAACGCATGGTCAAAACACCCTGGATCGACCATGATATCCCTTTTCACGATGCGGCGCAGATTGGAACTGAGAAAGTGATCTCCCAGCATTCCACCATTGCGCTTGTCATTACGTCGGACGGAAGCTTCGGGGAAATACCCAGGGAAAATTTTGTGGAGGCGGAAGCGCGGGCCATAGAAAGCCTGAAAAAACAGAATAAACCGTTCCTGCTGCTGGTGAATTCGCAGGTGCCCTATAAGGAGGAGACCGGTCAGCTTGTGGAACGTCTGCAGGAAAAATATGGAGTAACGGCGGTCTCTGCCAACTGCGAGCAGCTTCGTAAGGAGGATGTGAGCCGAATCCTGGAGAAGATCCTTTACGAGTTTCCGGTGAGTGAGATACAGTTTTTTGTCCCGAAATGGGTGGAGATGCTTCCGGTGGAGCATGAGCTGAAAAAACAGCTTCTCGGGCAGATTTACAGCCTTATGGGAAAAATCCGGCATATCCGTGATATTACCAGAGAATCTCTTGCCCTGGAGGGGGAGTTTGTGCAGGATGTGCTTTTGGATGAGATTCGCCTGGCCGATGGTGTTGTGCGGGTGCGCATACAAATTCACGATGCCTATTATTATCGGATCCTGAGTGAACTCAGCGGTGTTCCCATAGAAAGTGAATACGAGCTGATACACACGGTGAAGGAGCTTGCGGCCATGAAAGAACAGTATGTGAAAGTGCAGGCGGCTCTGGAGGCTGTACGGGGGTGCGGATATGGTGTAGTTGTTCCTGAGTTGTCGGAAATTACCCTTGCAGAGCCGGAGGTGATCCGACAAGGAAACAAGTTCGGTGTAAAAATCAAGTCCAAGAGTCCGTCCATCCACATGATAAAAGCCAATATCGAAACAGAAATCGCACCGATCGTGGGGACGGAGGAGCAGGCGAAGGATTTGATCACGTATATCGGGCAAAGTGAGTCAAGAGGCGAGAGTGTCTGGGAAACCAATATTTTCGGCAAATCCATAGAACAGCTGGTGGAGGATGGCATCCGCAGCAAGATCGCGGTTATCAGCGAGGAAAGCCAGATGAAGCTGCAGGATACCATGCAGAAGATCGTCAATGACAGCAAAGGCGGGCTTGTGTGCATTATAATTTAAGAAAAAAATTGAAAAAACATGATTTTTCTGCATCTTTTTCGTATTTATACTGATAGAAGGC
Organism: uncultured Blautia sp.; assembly: GCA_937893675.1. Lineage (GTDB taxonomy): Bacteria > Bacillota > Clostridia > Lachnospirales > Lachnospiraceae > Blautia_A. The sequence goes on along the minus strand of CALBGI010000053.1, from coordinate 38,479 downwards.
GCCGGAGTTAAAAAAGAGCGCCAGCAGGAAACGGGGAATGTGCCAATGAGAAATCAAACTATTTTGTCCAGAAGGCTGCAGGAGTTATGCGAAGAAAAAGGAATGTCCTACTATATTCTGGCATACAGATCCGCTGTGCCGATCACAACGATTATGAATATTGTAAATTGCGTAACGAAAAATCCGGGGGTTTTTACTGTGATGAAATTGTGCAGTGGACTTGGAATGACGGTTCGGGAATTTTTTGATACAGAATATTTTTGTAAGGCGGAGGAAGAAAAGGTAGATTGAAAATCGGAAGCGAGGCTGCTGCAGATTCTGCGGCAGCCTCGTTTTTTCAGCGGTTTCTTTTTTCCTGCCATGCCCGGATAAACTCAATTTGCTCCTGGTCGGAGAGCGCCTGGGAGGCGGCGTCATTTCCGGCTGTCAGGCAGCAAAAGAGTACAAGTATCTGCAGCCCGAAGAAGCACAGTAAAAAAATCAGCATAAAATCCCTCCTGTTCCATGCCTGTTTCTTCTGGTAGCATTTCCAGTTTCAAACAGTTTATACATTTTATGTTTGAAACGTAGCAATTTGTACTGTTGTTTGCTATAATATATGACAAAATGATCAACAGGAGCTTCCTGTATAATTTAAAATGTAGACGTTGAAAATTGAAAATACCTCAGAGTACAATAAGACTACTGACTGGCAGGTTAGTAAAAATCTTATTGAACAGAGAGGTATCTACAATGAAGTCTAACACACAGAACAAAAAAATTGAAGCAATAACTGAAAAAACTTTGGTAATCGGAATCGATGTTGGAAGCGAAACACACTATGCAAGAGCCTTTGACTACAGAGGCATTGAGTTTTCTAAGAAGCCGTTTAAATTCAGCAACAGTGAAGCCGGTTTTGAAATGTTTAAGACATGGATTCTTGATATCAAAGAAAAGCATGAGAAGGATAAGGTTGTTCCTGGAATGGAACCGACCGGACATTACTGGTTTAATCTTGGAAAATTCCTTCAGGATAACGAAATGAAGCCAGTATTGGTAAATCCCCATCATGTAAAGAAATCAAAAGAACTCGACGACAACAATCCAACAAAAAGTGATCGTAAAGATCCAAAAGTCATCGCAGGATTAGTAAAAGAGGGACGATACATGATTCCATACCTGCCAGACGGTATCTATGCAGATCTGAGAACAGCATCAAACATGAGATTTCAGATCCAGTCGGAGCTTACGAGAGTTCAGAACCGGATTAGTCGTTGGTTCAATATATATTTTCCTGAATATAAAACAGTGTATGGAAAACCAGATGCGATAAGCGGAATGATGATTTTGAAGAAGGCACCACTGCCGGAAGACATCCTGACGTTGGGTGTTGAGGGAGTGAACCAGATCTGGCGGGATGCAAAAATAAGAGCAGTTGGAAAAAAGAGGGCACAGACCCTGGTGGAAGCTGCAAGGCACAGTGTCGGAACGAAAGAAGGAGCCAAGGCCGCACGTATAGAGATACGTATGCTGCTGGAGGACTATGAATCCAGAAACAATCGACTTCAGGAAGTAATGCTCTTGATTGAAGAACTGGTAAAGCAGATCCCAATGGCAGAAAAGCTGATGGAAATCAAGGGTGTGGGAATCAGGACAGTGTCAGGATTCCTTGCAGAGGTAGGTGATATCACACGCTTCAGCAGTCCAAAAGAACTGCAGAAACTTGCAGGACTGGCACTGGTTGAAAACAGTTCCGGAAAGCATAAAGGACAGACAACAATAAGCAGACGGGGTCGAAAGAGACTAAGATATCTGTTATTCGAGGTTGCAATGTCTTTAGTAGGAAAAAATCCGGAGTTTGGTGCACTGCATCATTATTACACAACCAGGAAGGTTAATCCGTTAAAAAAGATGCAGTCATTGATGGCGGTAGCTGCAAAACTGATCAGAGTCTTTTATGTCATGCTGACAAAAGGTGTGGAGTATGATTCGGCAAAGATGCTGGGAGATATCAAACGACCGGCAGTATATATGTAGGCTGCATAAACAGAGAGAAACAATGTAGGAGACTGTCAAATGGGCAGTCACTGAATAAAGCAGAATGTAACAGATAACGTCCACTGGAAACAGTGCTGCTACAGGAAGCAAGTCAGTAATCAAAAAACAAAGAATGAGCCAGTAGTCGGCAGAAATTTTAACCATGGGACATGATCCCGTATAGGAGCAAAGCTGACACCCTGGTTATGGATAGGCAGAACGAAGGAAGTGAGGACCTCTGGAGACAGAGATGATCCTGGTGGACATAGGAGGTTAGCTGCCATAGAGGGATGGGTATACACAAGGTCATGTAGAACAGAAATGAAGACGTTCTATTTCGTGTACCCTGCAACTACTATTTCAGTACCTGATACATCGAAATATCCATGACTGTGGCTAATTCACTGAGATATGAAAGGTTGAAAAACCTTGAATTTTCAATAAAAAACACTTGATTATATGAGGAGGAACTTATGAAAAAAACAGAATTTAAAGTACATACCATATACTCGGATGGGGACATCCTTCAGATGGAAAAGGTTTCCACACAAAAGCTGCGGCGCATCAGCCTCAGTGTTTCCGGTGTCATTTTTGTTCTTTATCTGGCGGTGATCCTCTGGGAAAGCGCAAAGGGGGACGGACATGCCTCTCTGTTTTCGTTCATGTCCGGAAGTGTGCTCAACGTCATTCTTCTTACGGCGCTGGCAATCTCTATCATCGGTGTTTCCTACATGCCCTATCACCGCAAGAACAAGATCATCAAATCAGTACCCGGCGGTGTGTTAAAGGCGAATTATTATTTTTATGAAAAAACATTTCAGTATGGCTGGGGCGATAATTTTGCTTCCATCGCCTATGTGAGTATTGAGGAATTTCGCAATCTTCCGAACTCCTTTTTTATTCGGGCAGACGGCATTGCCTACTGGGTAAAAAAAGGGGATTTTGAGGTGGGAACGCCGGAAGAATTTCTGGAATTCATGCGCGGGAAACTGAAGTGCGGAATAAAATAAATATAAAGAATTTTATTTCGGAGGAATTATGGAATGGACGGGATATAGCGGAAAGGGCGTGGGGGTGGCCATTTTGGATACGGGAATTTTTCCGCATCAGGATTTTGGAAAGCGCATTTGGGGATTTGCAGATTTTATAGAAAACAGAAAAATACCCTACGATGACAACGGACACGGCACCCATGTGACGGGGATCCTGGCCGGAGATGGAAGCGCCTCCATGGGAAAACACCGCGGTATGGCACCGGGATGCGGCATCGTGGGTCTGAAGGTTTTGGACCGCTATGGAAACGGGAGCAAGGAGAATGTTCTGAAAGCATTTTCCTGGCTCCTTCGTCATTCAGCGGAATATAAAATCCGGGTAGTAAATATCTCCGTGGGAACCACTTACCGTACAAGAAGAGAGCACGATGCGCTGATCGCCGGTGTGGAAACGCTCTGGGACAGCGGGCTTGTGGTAGTTGCGGCGGCGGGAAATCAGGGCCCCTATCCGGGGAGTGTTACAGCACCGGGATGCAGCCGGAAGATTATCACCGTAGGGTCAAGCGACATGCTTCGGGGACCTGCAGCCTTGTCTGGAAGAGGGCCAACTGCGCAGTGTGTGTGCAAGCCGGATTTGGTGGCGCCGGGCCGCCAGGTGGTTTCCTGTCTGCCGGAGGGGAAGCGGGCATACGGAATGAAAAGCGGAACCTCCATGTCAACGCCCCTGGTGTCAGGGGCCATTGCCTGTATGCTGGAAAAAGATCCGCTTCTCACGAATGTGGAAATCAAGATGATGCTGCGGGAGAGCGCAGAGGATCTGGGGCTGCCGCACAACCAGCAGGGATGGGGAAAATTTGACGCGCAGCGCTTTTTTGAGATGTAAGAGCCCGGACTTGGACCTGCGGCAGGCTGTGAGATTCCGGAAAATTATCACAGTAACGTGCAAAAGCGTTGACGGACAGCAAAATATTGAGTACAATATAAGACGTTGAGATTTCCGGAACAGGATTCCGGAGAATTTGCTCACATGAGGAGGAGTTTGCATGGAAAACAGACGTGTAAAAATGAACCGCCAGACGAATCTGCTGCAGCTGGAAGAGCATATGTATCCGCTGGTGGATGTGGAAACACCCAATGTGTTCCGAAACCTGTTTCCATACTCGGAAATACCGAAAATCGCATTTAACGACCGTATTGTACCACATCATATGCCGGAGGATATCTGGATCACGGATACCACATTCCGGGATGGGCAGCAGTCCCGCGCGCCCTATTCCACGGAGCAGATCGTGCGCATTTATGATTATCTCCACAAGCTGGGAGGGCCTCAGGGACGTATCCGCGCTTCTGAATTCTTTTTGTACAGCAAAAAAGACCGGGATGCTGTGGAAAAGTGTATGGAGCGGGGATATGAATTTCCGGAGGTGACAAGCTGGATCCGCGCTAACAAGAAAGACTTTGAACTTGTACGCGACATGGGGATGCAGGAGACCGGAATTCTGGTAAGCTGTTCGGATTATCATATTTTTTATAAAATGAAAATGACCAGAAGCCAGGCGATGGAACACTATCTCAGTATTGTGAAGGAGTGCCTGGAGATAGGCGTAGCTGTGCGCTGCCATCTGGAGGACATCACCAGGGCGGACATTTACGGCTATGTGATTCCCTTCTGTCTGGAGCTGATGAAGCTGCGCCAGCAGTATGGGATCCCGGTGAAGATCCGCTGCTGCGATACCATGGGGTATGGGGTCAATTATCCAGGTGCGGTGATCCCGCGTTCGGTTCCCGGCATCATTTACGGCATTATGGTCCACGCCGGTGTGCCGTCAGAACTCATCGAATGGCATGGGCACAACGATTTTTACAAGGCTGTGAGCAACTCCACGACAGCATGGCTTTACGGCGCCTGCGGTGTGAATACGTCTCTTTTTGGAATTGGAGAACGCACCGGAAATACGCCTCTCGAGGCTATGGTGTTTGAATATGCGCAGCTCCGCGGCAACCTGGGCGGCATGGACACCTCTGTTATCACGGAGATCGCCGAGTACTATGAAAAAGAGATCGGCTATCATATCCCGGAGAGAACGCCCTTTGTGGGAAAGAACTTTAATGTGACAAGAGCCGGGATCCATGCGGACGGCCTTTTGAAGAATGAAGAAATTTACAATGTATTTGACACGGAAAAATTCCTGAACCGTCCGGTGGAGGTTGCGGTGTCCAATACATCCGGGGCAGCCGGAATCGCACACTGGATCAATACCCATTACCATCTGCACAACGAACAACAGACAGACAAGAACAGCGAGCTTGTGAAAATGGTGAAGGCATGGGTGGATGCGGAGTATGAAAACGGACGTGTTACAGTCATGTCGGACAAGGAACTGGAAGAAGTGATAGAAGAGACCTGCAGCCGTCTGGGCATTGTGCTTGGCGCCTGATGCGGCAGAAAGCAGAGTCAGAACAGGAGTACAGACTATGGAAAAAATTCAGATGACAACCCCTCTTGTGGAGATGGACGGGGACGAAATGACGAGAATCCTCTGGGCGATGATCAAAGAAGAACTTCTTCTGCCCTATGTAGATTTGAAAACCGAGTATTATGACCTTGGACTGGAGCACCGCAATGAGACGGATGACCATGTCACCGTTGAGGCTGCGGAGGCGACCAAAAAGTACGGAGTGGCAGTCAAGTGCGCTACGATCACACCAAATCAGGCACGCATGAAGGAATACAGCCTGAAAAAAATGTACAAGAGCCCAAACGGGACGATCCGTGCGATTCTGGATGGTACAGTGTTCCGCGCTCCCATTGTGGTGAACGGCATTGTGCCCTGTGTGCGCAACTGGAAAAAACCAATCACTCTGGCGCGTCACGCTTATGGAGATATTTATAAGAATACGGAGTTCTATATTGATAAACCGGGCCGTGTTGAGCTTGTATATACCAGTGAGACAGGGGAGGAAAAGCGTGCGCTGGTACAGGAGTTTCAAGCGCCGGGCGTTGCCATGGGAATGCACAATATGGATGCGTCCATTGAGAGCTTTGCAAGAAGCTGTTTTAATTATGCGCTGGACACTCGACAGGATGTATGGTTTGGAGCAAAAGATACCATTTCCAAGACCTATGACGCACGTTTTAAAGAGATTTTCCAGAATATTTTTGAGGAAGAATTTAAGGCAAAATTTGAGGCGGCTGGTCTGATGTATTTCTTCAGCCTGATCGATGACGTGGTTGCCCGTGTCATGAAATCTGAGGGCGGATTCATCTGGGCCTGCAAGAACTATGACGGGGATGTGATGAGCGACATGGTATCCTCCGCGTTTGGCTCTCTCGCCATGATGACCTCTGTGCTGGTCTCTCCGCAGGGCTATTACGAATATGAGGCTGCTCACGGAACTGTGCAGAGACACTATTACAGACATCTGGAGGGAAAAGAGACCTCCACCAATTCTGTGGCTACCATTTTTGCCTGGACCGGTGCTTTGAGAAAGCGTGGGGAGCTTGACAAAAACGAGGAGCTGTCCCTGTTTGCAGACAAGCTGGAAAAGGCGACAATTGCCACCATTGAAGGCGGAAAGATGACAAAAGATTTGGCGCTTATCACTTCGATCCGCAATCCGAAGGTTCTCAGCAGCCGGGATTTTATTCTGGCAGTGAGAAAACAGCTGGACAAGCTGATGAAATAAAGAAAACACAGTGAAACAACTTTGAATAATGCTTAAAAAACCGGCAGAATCAATATGATTTCTGCCGGGCTTTTTTAAGCATTCTTTTTCTTGACAAAGTAATTCAGGATACCGCCTGCAACAATAATAAACAAGGCGATGACTACTACTTTTTTTGCGGCCTCCTGAGGAAGGTCATTTTTACTTCCGATGGTATCGCGGTAAAAGGTAAAGGTATAAGTTATCTCATGGGGAGTGCCCATAGCAGTAGTGTCGGCAATGTAGGAGAGCGGTTTGTCCAAATCTATAATGGGAATGGTAAATGTGGAATTTCCGCCGTCTGTACTTTCGTTGAGATATTTTTCATCGTTTACAAGCATGTAATCGTAATTGGAACTGCTCCACTGAAGTTTCGCATATGCTTTACCGTTTTTTACGATCATGAGAGTTGGGGAAGAGACACTGGCCTTTCCGCTTCCGCCGATGCACTCTACCTGTATGGAATATTCTCCGTCAGCCAAGTCAATGTTCATGGCCTGTGCAGATACAAGGGAAACAGAAAACACAAGAAGGCACAGGAGCGTGGTGAACAGGAGAATAAGCTGCCGGAGTATGTGTTTTTTATGTTTCATAGGAATCTCCCTTCCGCTGCCGGATGGCAGCACAACTCATAAAGGTTACTATAGCATTTTAAGTAAATTTCGTCAACGGGAGGAATTATAAAGTGCGTTGACGGAACAGAGCCAATATGATATCATAAACCTTGTTAATAATTTTCAGAGGTGCGCAAGCATAAAAGGAAACAGGTAAGAATCCTGTACAAGGCCGTTACTGTGTTTGGAATTTCCATAAGTCAGATACTTGCCTTTGAAAAGCAAATCTTATTCTGCGGCACCCGGAACAGGAAGAGGTATATATATGACCTGCCGTGAGGCAGGTTTTTTTGTCACAGGAAACTATTCCATACGGTTGCTGCGATATAAAAACGAAGGGAGAATGTATTTATGAAAAACAAGACATCCGCAATTATTTTTGCCCTGGCATTGACAGCAGCTGCGAGCCCACTTGCTGTTGCGGCAGAGGAGGCAGACACACGTGAGACGATTACGCTTACAGATAACGTTGGGCGTCAGGTGGAGCTTAAATGTCCGGTAGAGACAGCTGTCAGCGCCCTGCGCTACAATAACGAGCTGATTCGTGCCTGCGGAGCGATTGACCATATCATATCCGTAGATATGAATACGGCGCAGGACAGAGAATATTGGGGCATGTTTGATCCGGACAATGTCATTGGAAAAGGGCAGAGAGAACTGGATTATGAAAAAATTGTGGAGCTGGATCCGGAGGTTGTGATTCTTCCGGAAAATGGTTCTTATGAAGAAGCAGAAGAAAAACTGGAGCCATTTGGGATTCCTGTATTTGTAATTTCTGGTTATGACACAGCAGATTTTGAAAATCAGGTCAAAAATATAGGAACCATGTTTGGGACAGAAGAGAAAGCGGAGGAATTCTATAACTATTTCAATGATAAGCTGGAATATATCCGTACGCAGCTTGAGGGTGTGGAGAAGAGAAGCCTTTATATAGAAGGCACCTCCGAGCTTAGCACGATTTTCCCGGGAGATCCTATGTTTGATATGGTAGAATATGCTTTCGCAGATAATATTTTTGCGGTTGACTATGAAAATATCAACAAAGGAGAAGTGGATCCGGAAGAGGTTATCACGAGAAATCCGGAAGCGATTATTAAATTGGTGACCCCGGCAGAGGCCATGGCAGGGACTGGACTTTATACCCCTCCTACAAAAGAAGAATTTCAAGCGGCGTATGATTCCATTGTAAGTCGTCCCGGTTGGGATGAAATTCAGGCGATACAAAATGATAATATCTATTTTATGACACAGTTTAGCCACGGTGGCGCAGGAAAACTGGTTGGAACTTGTTATATCGCAAAAATGTTGTATCCGGATTTGCTCCCGGAACTGGATCCGGAAGAGGTTTTCCGGGCATGGATGGAAGATTTTCAGGGATTTAAGAATGTAGAAGGCCATTTTTACAGCGGAAAGGATTTACATAGCTGATGACAGAACAAAGGCAGCTAAAGAAGCAGAAGGACGGACTTCGCGCAGAATACAGAAGAAGAAAAAGGCAGAAAGCTTTGCTGATTGGACTCAGCGTTTTGCTGACAGTTCTGCTCATGCTGGTGTTTACTACACTGGGGACTTCAGATACCAGCTTTGCCGGTGTTGTGGGAGCAATCACAAGGACCTTGTCTGCTGGCGGCGAGATTACAGATAAACAGGATAAGATCATAATGCTTCTGCGTCTTCCGAGAATGGCAATGGCTGTTGTGGCGGGAATTGGTCTTTCCGCATCCGGGGCCGCCATGCAGGCGGCTACCCGGAACCCGCTGGTGAGTCCCTTTACCATTGGGATTTCCAATGCTGCAGCGTTTGGCGCATCGCTGTCCATAGTATTTGGCATCGGTCTGTTCAGCGGAAGCCAGCTGGGAACGGTATTTAATGCATTTTTGTGGGCACTGGGCTGTATGGGGGTAGTTTCTCTGATCGCGGCCAAAGCAGGTATGAGTCCATCCACCATTGTCCTCACGGGAATTGCTTTGAATTATCTGTTCAGTGCGTGTACATCGACAATTGAATTTTTTGCAAGTGAGCATAAACTGGCTGAGGTGGTACAGTGGGCTTTTGGATCTCTGAACGGAAGTGACTGGCAGGAAGTATTTGTGATGGCCGTTGTGGTAGCGGTTTGTACAACGGCAATGTTTTTTCATGCTCCCGCTTTGAACATTATTGCGGGAGGCGATGATGAAGTGGCAAAATCGCTGGGAATCCATCCAGGAAATGTGCGCTTTGCGGTATGTGTGGAGGCGGCTATGGCAACAGCGGCAGTTATCAGCTTTACGGGAGTGATTGGATTTGTCGGGCTGGCAGGCCCTCACATTGCCCGCATTATTATTGGGAGCGATCACAGATACCTGCTCCCCTTTTCAGCGGTCATGGGAGCACTTCTTATGCTTGCGGCGGACACAATAGGACGTCTGATACTGGCTCCGGTTATGATCCCGGTCGGAATTGTCATATCGTTCCTTGGAGTTCCGATCTTTGTCAATTTGATTCTGGTGCAGAGAAAGGGGAGTGTATAAATGGCGCTATGCGTGGAAAACCTTTCCTTTTGCTACGGCAGAAGAAAGATTCTTGATAAGGTAAGTTTTGAACAGAATGCCGGAAGAATTTTGGCACTTCTCGGACCTAACGGTACAGGAAAAACAACCCTTATGAAGTCCATGAGCGGAATCATATGCCCATTAGAAGGGCGCAGCCTGCTGGACGGGGAAAATATTTTGGACATGAGTCTGAAAAAGAGGGCAAAGCTGGTAGCTTATGTTCCGCAGAATACCAACACAGTTTTTCCAGTGCGGGTAATTGACGCGGTGATGATGGGGCGGAAGCCTTTTCAAAGCTTCTGTGCCAGTCGGGAGGATGAAAAAAGAGTGTTTGAGCTTCTGGAAGAAATGGAGCTGATGCCTTTTGCGTTCAAGTATACCAATGAACTGAGCGGCGGTGAGCGCCAGAGGGTTTTTTTGGCCAGAGCACTTTGTCAGGAACCGAAGCTTCTTCTGTTGGATGAGCCAACAAGCAGCATGGATCTGAAAAATCAGCTTAAAACCATGAGTATGATAAGAAAGTTAGCGGATGGACAGAACCTTACGATTGTCGTTGCCATTCACGATATCAACCTGGCTGCCATGTACTGCGATGATTTTATGATGCTTTGTAATCAGCAGATTTTTACATCCGGGGATGCTCAAAAAGTTCTTACGGGGGAAAACATGGAAAAGGTGTATGGAGTAAAAGCAGATATGCAGGTTTACGATGGATATCGGCATGTAATATTGAAAAAACTGTAAAATATTTTAACGGGCAGAAAGCATGTGTATGCTGAAGTATAAAAAAGAAAAACAGGAGAGAAAAAACATGTATGGAATTTTGTATGGTGTGGGTGTAGGCCCCGGAGATCCGGAACTTATGACTTTGAAGGCAGTGCGTCTCATAAGAGAGACGGATGTAATTGCGGTTCCGGGGGCAGAAGTAAAGGAAACGGTAGCTTATCAGATCGCAGTGCAGGCGGCTCCGGAACTTGCCGGAAAAGAGCTTGTTCCGGTTTATATGCCGATGACTCACGACAAGACGGTTATGAGAGAAAATCACAGAAAAGGAGCAGATTTACTGGAAGGTTACCTGAAAGCCGGGAAAGACGTGGTTTTTCTGACTCTTGGAGATCCTACCATTTATTCAACTTTTTCGTATTTGCAGAGACTTGTGGAGGCTGATGGATATAAAACGGTGCTTGTAAGTGGAATTACATCCTTCTGCGCTGCAGCGGCCAGAGTGAACCGACCGCTGGCAGAGTGGAATGAACAGCTTCATGTAATGCCTGCGGTGCATCGTCTGGATGCGGAACTGGATCAGCCGGGAAATTATGTGCTGATGAAATCCGGTAAGAAAATGGATCAGGTGAAAGAAATCCTGAAAAAGAGTGGACGCAGTGTATGTATGGTCGAAAACTGCGGAATGGAAGAAGAGCGTATTTATCATAGCGTGGAGGAAATACCCGATGATGCGGGGTATTATTCTCTGATTATTGCAAAGGAGAAAAGCAAGGTTCATGATTGAACTGCGAAATCTTACAAAAAAATTTGATAGTTTTACAGCGGTGGACAATCTGAATCTGAAAATTGAGACAGGCGAATTTTTTGGCTTGCTTGGGCCAAATGGAGCCGGAAAAACAACAACGATCAGTATGTTGTCTACACTTCTTCTGCCTACTGCGGGTGAAATTTATATTGACGGTCAGCTTCTCAACAGAAAACGTCCGGAGTTAAAGAGAAAATTAAGCGTGATTACGCAAGAATACTCCATGCGTCAGGATATGACAATGGATGAGATTATGGAATATCAGGGACGCCTTTATTTTATGCCGCTGAAACAGATCCGTGCACGCACGGAGGAACTGCTTGATTTCTGTGGTCTGCTTGATTTTCGAAAGCGCAGTGTGCGGAAGCTCTCCGGAGGAATGAAACGCAAACTCATGGTCTGCAGAGCTCTTCTGACGGAACCGGAAATTCTTCTTTTGGATGAACCAACGGCAGGGATGGACCCACTTTCCCGAAGACAGATGTGGAATCTTCTGCATCGTTTGAACGGGCAGAATCTTACGATTCTGCTTACGACACATTATATCGAAGAAGCACAGTCCCTGTGTGGCCGCGTAGCCATGCTGAACAGGGGACGTTTGGAAGAAGTTAATACGCCGCAGGGATTTATTGACGGATTGGGAGCCTATGCTATAGATGAGATGACGGATTCCGGCGTAAAAAATCATTACTTTGACAGCAAAGAAGAAGCGATTGCTTTTCTTTCTGCCAGGAGTGGAAAGATGGCTCTTCGAGAAACTACGCTGGAAGATGTGTTTGTGGAACGGGTGGGGGATCGCCTGAATCGTCAGTAAGAAGGAAGAGATAGAATATGGGGATCGTTACGATTTTATGGGAAAAATGGAGAGAATTTCGGAGAGATTTTTATAAGATCACATTGGCAGCCATGGTGGCGCCGCTGATGTACCTGATTGTTTTTGGTTTTGGGATTCAGACAATGTCCCATGGGGAACCATATCTGAATTTTCTTATACCGGGTGTTGTAGCACTTACGACTATGAATGGGAGTTTCAACGCCATTGCACAAAACCTCAATGTGCAGAGGCTGTATGAAAAAGCCTTCGACCAGGTGATGATTTCTCCTACGCCTTTGTGGCAGTTTATTGTAGGCCAGATTCTGGGAGGAAGTCTCAGAGGACTGTATGCAGGATGCATTATTCTGCTGCTGGCTTCTCCTGTGGCAACCGGGCTTGTTTTTAACGGGATTTCCTTTTTGGTAATGCTGTTGAATGGAGCAGTGTTTTCTGCCATAGGAGTGGTAGCGTCTTTTTTGGCTAAGAATCATGCGGATGTTCCGAGATTTTCGAACTATGTTATCATGCCTATGGCATATCTGTGCAACACATTTTTTTCCATGGAAAAAATGCCGGGAGGAATCCGGCAAATCGTTGAGATTCTGCCTCTGTCGCAGGCAAGCGGTATTATTCGCGCGATCTCAGCGGGAGAAAAGGCGAATCTGGCCGGGATAGGAATTTTGATGTTGTATCTTGCCGTGTTCACGGCCATTGCTTTTGGATTTGTGTATAAAAAGAAAAATCTGTAGGAATGTTCCTGCAGATTTTTTTGAAAAATTATTTTTTATACAGATTTAATCGGTTCAAAGCCTCCTTGGCGTGTTTTACGAAAATATCGCGGATAGCTGGATACTCGCCAAGACCTTTAAGAACCGGAGTCACGGAATATCCCTCCGCCAGAAGCCGGTTTTTCCAGGAGGTGGGGGACGATCCTGCCATATCGTTGACTGCGTGATCTCCGGCTACCAGCATTAAAGGCGCAAGAATGATGCGGCGGTAGTCAGTGGATCCCAGGGCAGCGAGGATGTCGTCAAGACTGGGAGTTGCTTCTACTGTTCCGACAAAGATATTGCGATATCCGGAAGTTGTACACAGGGTCTGTAATTGCGTATAGGCGATGTTTGCGGGGTGTTCAGAACCGTGCCCCATGAGAACCAGAGCAGTGTCTGCGTTTAGGGGGAAAAATTCCTGTGTGACAGCCAGAAGGACATTCTGAAAATCTGTTTCCGAAGTGAGAAGAGGAGTTCCGAAAGTTATAGAGTCAAACTTGTCGGCAAAACTATTAACCCAGTCCTTCATAAGCTGATTTTCAATGGCGTTTAAGATGTATGTAGGTTGGACAAGTATCCGGCGGATACCCTGCTCAAGCATTTTTTGCAGAGCTTCCTGTGGTGTGGGGACAATATGACCGATTTTTTTTAGTTTACTGATGATGCGGGGGCTGGTCCAGGCGTGAAAGACCGGATATTGGGGGAATGCACTGCGGATCTCTTGTTCCATGGCTTCTATTGTTTTTTTTCTTGTTTCGCTGTGGCTGGTGCCGAAGCTGATGAGCAAAATACCTGTCGAAGAATGTGTTTCCATAAAAAAGTCCTCGCTTTATAAGAAATTTGATATTATTATAGAAAAGCGACAGAAAAATGTCAAATACTATCAGAAGCAGTTCAATTTTTCCCTTGCAATGCCGAGGAAACCGTGATAAAATGCAATGTGAAAACAGAATATGGAAAGCAACAGGTGCCGGTTGACTTTTGTCAGCTGGGAAAAGGGAAACAGGTGCAAATCCTGTACGATCTCGTCACTGTAAGTATGGAGTACATAAGCACCGCATTGTGCGGGGACGGTCACTGGGCAACTGGGAAGGCCGCTTTTGTATGTTGATATATAAGCCAGGAAACCTGCCTGTTGTTGGTACGGGAACATAAGTTCCAGATCACGAGTAATTGGTCGTGCCGATAAAACAGCATGTTTGTTTATTGTATATGATCCTTTTGCCCCTGGTAAAAGGATTTTTTATGCTACGACTTTGTTGGTGTACAGTTTTTCGGGGGAATCCAGTGCTTCCGTACCTTTGGTTCGCTGATGTAAAAATTATAATAACATCAGGACAGATCTTTGCGAGTTTCAGAGATTTGCGAAAAGAAAAGGAGGAAGCAACATGAAAAACAAAAACGTAAAAGCATTGGTACTGGCACTTGCCTTGTCTACATCTATGATGGCGGGAAGTACAGTTGTATTTGCAGAGGAGCCGGCTGCAGAAACGGCAGAGGAAGGCGACGCAGGCAATGCGGATCAGGATGCGGCAGATGCAGCGGCTGCACTGATTGACGCCATTTACGTGCAGGAGAGAACAGAAACTACGGATGCAGACTGCACAGCAGCTAAAGAAGCATGGGATGCGCTGACGGATGCGCAGAAAGAGCTTGTTGAGGGAGAGAATGCAAGCCCGGATTATTTTGGGCTGGACACCGGAGATGCATCCGCGGACGACCCGCTCAATGCAGATGAGATTGGAGAGAATGAGCTTCTGGTTGTAAGCTTTGGAACATCTTACAATGACAGCCGTGTGGCTGACATCAAAGGGATTGAAGATGCTCTGAAAGAGGCATATCCGGACTGGTCTGTAAGAAGAGCCTTTACTGCACAGATCATTATCAACCATGTGCAGGCAAGAGACGGCGAAGTGATTGACAATATGCAGCAGGCGCTGGATCGTGCTGTGACAAACGGGGTGAAGAATCTGGTGGTTCAGCCAACGCATCTGATGCACGGAGCTGAATATGATGAGATGAAAGAAGTGCTTGATGCGTACAGCGACAAGTTTGAGAGCATAACAATTGCGGAGCCCATGCTTGGCGAAGTGGGAGATGACGCATCAGTTATCAACGAGGATAAGAAAGCGGTTGCAGAAGCAGTTGCGGATGCAGCGGTTGCGGATGCAGGCTTTGATTCCATGGAGGCTGCGGCAGAGGATGGAACAGCATTTGTATTTCTTGGCCATGGCACTTCTCATACTGCAAAGGTGAGCTATACACAGATGCAGACACAGATGGCAGAGCTTGGATATGAAAATGCGTTTATCGGTACTGTAGAAGGCGAGCCGGAAGAGACTTCCTGTGACGCGGTTATTGAAGCTGTAAAAGAAGCTGGTTACACAAAGGTAGTTCTTCGACCGCTTATGGTAGTTGCAGGAGATCATGCAAACAATGATATGGCAGGTGCTGAGGAGGATTCCTGGAAGAGTATGTTTGAGGCCTCCGGTGCATTTGAGAGTGTAGATGCGCAGATTACCGGCCTTGGAAGTTTGGATGCTGTTCAGCAGCTCTTTGTAGAGCATACAAAGGCGGCTATAGATTCAATTGCATAAAAATCATTCATCTGTCCGGAATGCTGTGAAGCTTCCGGACAGATACCGTGAAAGGAGTTTTTTTATGAAAGCGAAACAATTACTTATATGTGGACTTGCAGCCCTGGCTGTGTGTACAGTTCCGACTGTGGCTTCGGCACAGGCTGAGGAAGCAAAAAAAGAGGCCGCGCAGGCTGTGGTTCTTGAAGATGGAATTTACAGTGCAAAATTTGATACTGACAGCAGCATGTTTCATGTGAACGAGTCAAAGAATGGGCTTGGAACGCTCACAGTCAAAGATGGTGAGATGACTATACATGTAAGCTTAGCTTCAAAAGGGATACTGAATCTGTACCCTGGAAAAGCTGAGGATGCGAAGAAGGAAGATGCGCAGCTTTTGGAACCAACCACAGACAAGGTGACATACAGCGACGGTTATGAGGAAGAGGTTTATGGCTTTGATATTCCGGTACCGGTTCTTGATGAGAAATTTGATGTAGCGCTTATCGGCAAAAAAGGGAAATGGTATGACCATAAGGTGAGCGTTTCGGAACCTCAGAAAATAGAAGATACAGAAGCTGGCAGCAGTAATGAAGGCATTACGGCAGAAGTACTTGGGCTGAAAGACGGAACCTATGAGGCGGAGGTGACGCTGAAAGGTGGTTCGGGCAAAGCTACTATAGAAAGTCCGGCGCTTCTTACTGTAAAAGAGAATGCAGTGACAGCAACTCTTGTATGGAACAGCCCCAATTATGACTATATGTTGGTGAACGATGAAAAATATACAATGACGAATACAGAGGGAAATTCGACTTTTGAAATTCCAGTTGCGGCGTTTGACTGTGAACTTTTGGTTGTGGCAGACACAGTGGCTATGAGTGAACCTCATGAAATTGAATATACACTGCAGTTTGACTCCGAATCTCTCAAGGAAACAAAATAAGAAACTTTTACAATTTTGAAGTGGGAAAAATTATGGATAATGGAGTATTGAAACAAATCCTGCATGTTGCAGGAGCACTTCTGACTGCTCTTTTTATCTGCACATCTTTGGTTCAGGCAAAAGAGCAGGACATTCCTTCCATACCAGGGCTTACCTATGATCATTCTATGGAGCTTGTCTATGCGGAAGAATTTACAGTTGACTATTTTGAGGGGGATTATGCACTGATAACGATAGGAGAAAAGGATCGGTTTTTAGTTGTACCTGAAACCGGAAAAGCTCCTGAGAATCTCGATGAAACGATTACAGTGCTTCAAAAACCCATGAAAAATATATATCTTGTTGCAACCTCGGCGATGGATCTGTTCCGGGCAATCGGCGGAATAGATGCGATCCGCCTTTCCGGTACGAAAGAGGAGGGGTGGTATATCAAAGAAGCGAAAGAGGCTATGGCAAATGGCGATATGCTTTATGCAGGGAAATATAATGCTCCGGATTATGAACTGATTTTAAACGAGGGATGTTCTTTGGCAGTGGAATCCACTATGATTTATCATAACCCGGAAGTCAAAGAGAAGCTGGAGCAGTTTGGTATTCCTGTTCTGGTGGAGCGTTCAAGCTATGAAAGCCATCCGCTGGGGAGAACAGAGTGGATGAAACTGTATGGCGTTCTTCTTGGAAAAGAGGAGGAGGCAAAGAAAGCCTTTGACGAACAGGCAGAAAAGCTTTCTGCTATTTCCGAACAGAAGGCAACAGGTAAAAAAGTAGCATTTTTCTATATCAATTCGGTAGGAACAGCAAATGTACGAAAATCGAATGATTATGTTTCCAACATGATCGAGCTGGCGGGAGGCATTTATGTTCCGGAGACACCGGAAGCAGACGATAATGCTCTTTCCACTATGAATATGCAGATGGAGGAATTTTACGCCAGAGCAAAAGATGCAGATTATATTATTTATAACAGTACGATAGATGGAGAACTGACTTCCATGAGCGAGCTCCTGAAAAAAAGCAGTCTTTTGGAAGATTTTAAAGCTGTAAAAGAGGGGAATGTCTGGTGTACGGAAAAAAATCTTTTTCAGGAAACAACCGGATTGGGAACCATGATTGCGGATATTCATGAAATGCTTATCCAGGGAGAGGATGGAGCAGATAAATTTACATACATGTATCGTTTGGAATAGTGATTACAAAAAGAGAAACGGAGAGTTTGAGATGGCCGAAAAAGGACGAACAGGCAGATACTGGTTTGCGTTTATGATACTTGCTGCATTATTACTGCTGCTGTTTGTGTGGAATGTGAATTCGGGCAGCATCGATCTCTCCGTTTCTGAGATTATGGACATTATTTTTAAGAGAGAGGGAGAAGAAACAGCATACAACATTATCTGGGAAATTCGTCTGCCAAGGATTATTGCAGTGGTGGTTCTGGGAGGCGCTCTTTCGGTTTCCGGATTTTTGCTGCAGACTTTTTTTGGAAATCCCATTGCCAGTCCTTTTGTTCTGGGGATTTCTTCCGGGGCAAAACTGGTAGTTTCTCTGGCTATGATTTACTTTCTGAGCAAATCCATTGTTCTGAGTTCCGGAGCCATGATCGTGGCAGCTTTTGTAGGATCAATGATATCCATGGGATTCGTACTTTTGATTTCCAGAAAAATACATAACATGTCCATTCTTGTTATTACAGGTATTATGATCGGATATATCTGTTCCGCGATCACGGATTTTATTGTGACCTTTGCGGATGACTCGAACATTGTAAATCTGCATAACTGGTCTATGGGCAGTTTTTCCGGAATGGACTGGAGCGGTGTGCAGGTGATGAGTTTGACAGTTGGAATCACATTGCTTATTGTTTTTCTGATGTCAAAGCCGATCGGTGCCTATCAGCTGGGAGAAGCCTATGCTCAGAATATGGGTGTGAACATCAAATGGTTTCGTGTCCTGTTGATCCTTCTTTCAAGCGTGCTGTCTGCCTGTGTGACTGCTTTTGCGGGTCCCATTTCTTTTGTTGGAATTGCAGTTCCGCATTTGGCAAAAAATCTTTTGAAAACTTCAAAACCGATTTTGGTGATTCCGGCCTGTTTTCTGGGGGGCGCGGTATTCTGCTTGTTTTGTGACCTTCTTGCCCGGACAATGTTTGCTCCCACAGAGTTAAGCATTAGTTCTGTGACAGCGGTGTTCGGGGCGCCGGTTGTAATATACATTATGATACGCAGACAGAGGCGGGTGTAAAATGGAAAAGGCATTTGTATATACAGAAGATATGACGGTGGGCTACGATGGAAAACCTCTGATCAAAGATATTCAAATCCGTGTGGATCAGGGAGAAATTCTTACGCTCATCGGGCCGAATGGCGCTGGAAAGTCAACAATATTGAAAAGCATGACAAAGCAGCTTCAGCTGTTGGGAGGGACGGTGTATCTGGGACAAAAGGAGATACGCAGTATGTCCGGAAAAGATATGGCAAAAAAATTGTCTGTTGTCATGACGCAGCGGCTTCGCACGGAACTTATGACTTGTTGGGATGTTGTTGCCACCGGCCGCTATCCCTATACCGGTACGCTTGGTATTCTTGGCGAAAATGATAAA
The DNA here is from genome assembly GCA_937893675.1 of uncultured Blautia sp. GTDB lineage: Bacteria > Bacillota > Clostridia > Lachnospirales > Lachnospiraceae > Blautia_A. The sequence goes on along the minus strand of CALBGI010000053.1, from coordinate 19,391 downwards.
CAAAAAGTTTTAGAAGCGCTTGAAATGGTACATGGACAAGAGCTTGCGGACAAAGACTTCACTGCAATCAGCGATGGACAGCGTCAGCGTATTCTTCTGGCGCGGGCAATCTGCCAGGAGCCTGAAGTGATTGTGCTGGACGAGCCAACTTCGTTTCTGGATATCCGTCATAAGCTGGAACTGTTGAACATTCTGAAAAAAATGGTTCTGGAAAATCATCTTGCTGTTATCATGTCCCTCCATGAGCTTGATTTGGCTCAGAAAGTTTCTGACAAAATTGTATGTGTCAACGGAGACACCATTGAGCGGTATGGAACACCGGAAGAGATTTTTACACAGGATTATATTTCACATTTGTATAACCTTACAAGCGGAAGTTTTAATGCACATTTTGGCTGTATGGAAATGGCGCCTCCAAAGGGAAAGGCGCAGGTCTTTGTGATCGCTGGAAACGGAACCGGAATTTCTGTGTTCCGAAAGCTTCAGCGTTTGGGAATTCCCTTTGCCACAGGGGTCCTGCATCGAAATGATGTGGATTTTGAGGTGGCAAGGGCGCTGGCACAGGAGATGGTTGTGGAAGAACCGTTTGAACCGATCAGCGAAACTCATTATCAGCAGGCAAAGAAAATTCTTGCGGAATGTGAAAGCGTGATCTGCTGTGTGGATGTTTTTGGAACCATGAATGCAGGAAACCGTCGGCTTCTGGAAGAGGCGGAGCACATGGGAAAAAAGATTTCAGAAGCATCTGGAATTGACATTAACACAGGCAGTGTTTATGATAGAAAGTGAAGATGAAGGAGACATAAGAGCAGCATGAGTATTTCCATGATCGGTCTTGACCATACCCAGGCATCGGTGGATATCCGGGCCAAATTTGCATTTACAAAAAAGAACGCCGGTGTGGCGTTGGAGCGTCTGAAGGAATGTGAAGATATCAGAGGATGTATCTTGTTGTCCACCTGCAACCGAATGGAACTGTGGGTGAGCACCGACGAGGACTGTGAGATCTGCCTTTATGATCTGCTTTGCAGGATTTCCGGGATTTCAGAGGACTCCCTGGAACATCTTTTTGTAAAAAGACGGGATCAAGAGGCTGTGGAACATTTATTTTATCTCACCAGCGGTCTGAAATCCCAGATCCTGGGCGAGGATCAGATCCTTACCCAGGTGAAAGATGCCCTGAGTCTGGCAAGAGAACATTTTGCTACAGACAGCGTCCTTGAGGTTTTGTTCCGAATGGCTGTCACAGCGGGAAAACGGATCAAGACAGAGGTCGCTGTTTCCCATGGAAACCCGTCTGTGATCCACAGGGCGGTTGAATACCTGGAGGGCTGCGGGTATTGCTTTCAGGGAAAAACCTGCATGGTTATCGGAAACGGAGAGATGGGAAAGGTGGCGGCACAGACGCTTCGGCAGGCCGGAGCGGATGTAACGGTTACGGTCAGGGAATACAGAAGCGGCATTGTACAGATACCCAAGGACTGCAAAAGAATTGACTACAGCCGGCGGACGGAGTATCTGTCCTTCTGTGATCTGATCGTCAGTGCGACTGCCAGCCCTAATTTTACCCTGCGGGAAGAACATTTTGAAGCGTGGGAGAGGACAAAACCACTGATCCTGATAGATTTGGCGGTTCCGAGAGATATTGAGCCAGAGCTTGGAAAGATAGAAGGAATTACTCTTTACGATATGGACAGCTTCCGAAATGAGACGTTGTCTGATGAGAATCAGAAAGCGATAGCGGAAGCCGGAAGAATTGTACAGGAACAAATGGAAGAGTTTTACAGATGGCTGAATGGAAGGGATATTATTCCCCGCATTGATGAGATCCGCCGGGAAGCAGTCAACGACTTCAATCTTCGAATTGCAAAAATACTAAAGAACACACCTATGGAGGATTCCGACAGAGAGAGGCTTCTGGGGGCCGTGGATGCAGCCGCCGGAAAAGTGGTTGCGAAGCTGGTATTCGGTCTTCGGGACAGTCTTGACACGCAGGCCTTCCGGGAGTGTGTGGCAGGATTGGAGAAAGTGTATGAAGAATAAAAGGTATTTCCCGCTGTTTGTGGATTTGTCTGACAAAAATGTTGTAGTTGTAGGCGGTGGTGAAATTGCAACCAGAAGAATAAAAACACTGCTGTATTTTACAAGAAATGTGACGGTTGTGGCACCAAAGATGACAAGAGAGCTTACGGAAATGGGAAAGGCAGGACAGGTGCAGGCGATTTTTCGGCCGGTGAAGCGTTCCGATCTGGAAAGTGCCTACATGGTCATTGCAGCGACCAATGACTGGAAGCTGAATGATGAGATTTACCGCATCTGCAAAGCGCAGGGGATTTATACCAATGTGGCAGATGACAAAGAAAAGTGTGATTTCTATTTTCCGGGAGTGTACATACAGGATGAGCTGGTGATCGGCGTGACGGCCAGCGGCCTGGATCACAAAAAAGCAGCCCGGGTACGCGAAGGGATAGAGCGCGTGCTCACGGATGAGGCTTCCCGGAAAGAATAGCAGAGGACAGAAGAATTATGCAGGAAACAATTATCATTGGAAGCAGAGAAAGCCGTCTGGCTGTTCTGCAGAGTGAAATGGTAAAAGACTATATTGAGAGAACAAATCCCCAGACAAGGGTACAGCTTCTCACTATGAAAACAACCGGAGACAAGATACTTGACCGTACGCTGGACAAGGTTGGAGGAAAGGGGCTGTTTGTGAAAGAACTGGACAGAGCCCTTCTGGACGGGCGGACGTGTCTTTCCGTACACAGCTTAAAGGATATGCCCATGGAAATTTCAGAAGAACTTCCCATTGTGGCGTTTTCCAAAAGAGAGGATCCCAGAGATGTTCTGGTTCTTCCAAAAGGACAGACCACGCTTCAGAAGGATAAGCCGCTTGGCTGCTCCAGCAGAAGAAGGATCCTGCAGCTGTCTGCGTTATATCCGGATATGGAAGTAAGGAGCATCCGGGGAAATCTGCAGACGAGGCTGAAGAAACTGGATTCCGGGGAATATTCCGGTCTGATCCTGGCGGCAGCCGGGCTTTTGCGTCTTGGACTCGCCCACCGGATCGCGCGTTATTTTACGCCGGATGAAATGATCCCGGCGGCAGGGCAGGGGATTTTGGCAGTGCAGGGAAGAGCGGATATGGAATACGGATTTCTGACCGGCTACGATGACAAAGCTTCCCGGGCTCAGGCAACTGCCGAGAGAGCCTTTGTGCGCTTTCTGAACGGCGGATGTTCCTCCCCCGTTGCGGCGTATGCCGAGGTTTTGGGGGACGAGCTGTTTCTTCGGGGGCTTTATTACCGTGAGTCGGACGGAAGCTGCAAAAAAGGGAGCATCCGAGGACGGGCAGAGGATGCGCGGGCTCTGGGGATTGCACTGGCAAAAGAGCTTCAGGAAACCTGTAAAAAAGGAGAAAAGATATGAGCGGAAAGGTGTGGCTTGTTGGAGCGGGACCGGGTGATGTGGGACTTTTTACCCTGAAAGGTCTCAGGGTCCTTAAAAATGCAGAGGTAGTGTTTTATGACAGCCTGGTAGGGCAGGGGGTACTCTCTCAGATACCGGCATCCGCACGTCTTGTGAATGTGGGAAAACGTGCCGGCAATCATACTCTGCCGCAGGAAGAAATTAACCGGCTGCTTCTGGAGGAAGCAAAAAAAGGGTACCGCGTGGTGCGTTTGAAAGGCGGAGATCCGTTTTTGTTCGGAAGAGGCGGAGAGGAGCTCGAGCTTCTGGCAGAGCAGGGAATACCCTACGAAGTGGTTCCCGGCGTAACCTCTCCCTTGTCTGTACCAGCATACAATGGAATTCCGGTGACCCACCGGGATTTTTGCTCTTCTCTGCACATCATCACAGGACATAAGCGCAAGGGACAGGAGTATGATATTGATTTTCGGGCGCTTGTACAGACAAAAGGTACGCTTGTATTTCTTATGGGAATTGCTGCGCTTGCAGACATTTGCCAGGGACTTCTTCTGGCGGGAATGGATGCGGATATGCCGGCGGCTGTGCTTCAGAAAGGCACGACGGCCGGGCAGAAGCGTATTGTAGCGACGGTGGGCACTCTTGTGCAGGAGGCTGCGCGAAGGAAGGTAGAGACACCGGCCATAATTCTGGTTGGAAGGGTATGTACCCTGGCGGAGACCTTTGCCTGGTACGAGCGTCTTCCGCTGGCGGGATGGAAGGTGCTGGTGACACGTCCGAGAAATCTCATTTCCCAGACCGCACAGAGACTTCGGGAAAAGGGGGCGGAGGTGCTGGAGCTGCCCTCCATCGCCACAGTTCCCATGGAGGATCAGAGTCGCCTTTGTCAGGCTCTGGAGCGGATTGGAGAGTACAGCTGGCTTGTGTTTACAAGTCCGACCGGAGTAGACGTATTTTTTGAGGAGTTAAAAGAGTGCCGAAAAGATGTTCGGAATCTTGGCACGGTGAAGCTTGCCGCAATCGGAGAGGGAACGGCGAAGAAGCTTTCGGAGAGAGGCCTTTTTGCGGATCTGATGCCGAAGGTATACGACGGAGATTCCCTGGGCGAGGCGCTGGCAGAGGTGGTGCAGCCGGGAGAGCGGATCCTGATCCCGAGAGCGGAAAAAGGAAACGAGAATCTTACTGCAATGCTTGCCGCGGCAGGAGCAAAGGTGGATGACATAGCTACTTACCGAACCGTTTATGAGACCAGTGCTCTGATCGATGAGCGGCAGGAATTTGAAGACAACAGAGTGGACTGTGTGGTTTTTACCAGTGCGTCCACTGTGAAGGGCTTTGTGGAAGGAACCCGGGGCCTTGATTATACGAAGGTGCGCGCTGCCTGTATAGGAAAGCAGACAAAGGCAGCCGCGGATGCATACGGAATGAAAACCCGCCAGGCAGAGAAGGCGACCATTGACAGCCTGATCGAATTGGTGGAGGAAATGAAGAGGAGTGAAGAACATGCAGCTGATACAGAGACCAAGAAGACTTCGGGGAAATGAGCTTCTCCGCAGAATGGTGCGGGAGACAAGAATGGACAAGAGCTCTCTCATGTATCCGCTTTTTGTGCGGGAGGGAGAGGGAATTGAGGAAGAAATTCCCTCTATGGAGGGGCAGTACCGGTATTCCATTGACCGTCTGCCCTATGAGCTGGAGCGTTTGACAAAAGCGGGAGTTTCCAGTGTGATGCTTTTTGGGATTCCGGACAAAAAGGACGAGGTGGGAAGCGGCGCTTACGATGCAGACGGAATTGTGCAGCGGGCGCTTCGCATGGCAAAAAAGGAATTTCCGGATTTGTATTATGTTACGGATGTCTGCATGTGCGAATATACCTCTCACGGACACTGCGGCGTGCTGAAAGGGTGCGAGGTGGAAAATGATGCGACCCTGCAGCTTCTTGCAAAAACAGCGCTTTCCCATGTGGAGGCAGGGGCAGATATGGTAGCGCCTTCCGATATGATGGACGGACGGGTCAGGGCTATCCGGGAAAGCCTGGACAGCCATGGGCATAAGGAAACGCCGATCATGTCCTATGCCGTAAAATATGCTTCTGCATTTTACGGGCCGTTTCGTGAGGCAGCAGATTCTGCTCCCTCCTTTGGAGACCGCAAAAGCTATCAGATGGATATCCACAACCGCCGGGAGGGCATGAAAGAGGCCCTCATGGATGTGGAAGAGGGTGCGGACATTTTGATGGTAAAACCGGCGCTGTCCTACCTGGATGTGCTCTCCGATGTGGTAAATGCCACAAACGTTCCCGTGGCAGCCTACAGTGTAAGCGGGGAATATGCCATGGTGAAAGCTGCCGCCAAAATGGGATGGATCGATGAAGAACGCATTGTGGGCGAAATGGCGGTGGCCGCCTACAGAGCCGGAGCGCAGATATACATTACCTACTATGCGAAGGAGCTGGCAAGGCTCATGGATGAAGGGAGAATCGGCTGATGACAAAATCGGAGGAATTGTTTGAACGGGCAGTGAAGTGTATTCCAGGCGGTGTCAACAGCCCGGTGAGGGCCTACGGGGCCATCGGAGAAAGTCCGAGATTTATTTGCCGTGCAGAGGGCTGCCATATTTATGATGCAGATGGTATGGAGTATATTGATTATATTGACTCCTGGGGACCCATGATCCTGGGACACAATTTTCCGGCTGTGAGAGAAAGTGTCATTCGTGCCAGCGAAAAAGGGCTGAGTTTTGGATGTGCCACAGAAGCAGAGGTGGAAATGGCCGAGTTTATCTGCGGACACATTCCCCATGTGGAAATGGTGCGCATGGTAAATTCCGGGACGGAGGCTGTCATGAGCGCCATTCGGGCGGCCAGAGGATTTACAGGAAAAAATAAGATCATCAAATTTGCGGGATGCTATCATGGACATTCAGATGCGCTTCTGGTAAGTGCAGGCTCCGGCGTGATGACAAGCGGAGTGCCAGACAGCGCCGGAGTGCCGGAAGGATGCACAAAAGATACCATGACTGCCGTGTATAATGATCTGGCAAGTGTGGAAACGCTTCTTGAGGAGGCAGAAGGACAGACCGCAGCCGTGATCGTGGAGCCGGTAGCTGCCAATATGGGGGTGGTCCTGCCGAAAAAAGGATTCCTGGAAGGCCTTCGCAGCCTCTGCGACCAGTATGGCGCGCTGCTGATTTTTGACGAGGTGATCACAGGATTTCGTCTCGCTTTCGGAGGCGCTGCCCAGTATTTTGGCGTAAAACCGGACCTGGTGACTTATGGAAAGATTATCGGCGCAGGTATGCCTGTGGGCGCTTATGGAGGGCGAAGAGAGATCATGGAGATGGTTGCTCCGGCAGGCCCCGTGTATCAGGCAGGGACCTTGAGCGGCAACCCCATTGCCATGGCTGCGGGGCTGACACAGCTGAAATATTTGTACGCACATCCAGAGGTGTATACCGGTTTGGAAGAAAAAGGCGAGCGTTTGTACGGCGGCATGGAAAAGCTTCTGCAGAAAAAGGGGCTGCCCTGGAGGGTGAACCATGTGGCTTCTCTGGCCAGTCTGTTTTTTACAGAAGAGCCCGTAGTGGATTATACAACTGCGAAAACCTCTGATACGGTGCGGTTTTCCCGATATTTTCTCGGAATGCTGAAGAGCGGGATCCATCTTGCGCCGTCCCAGTTTGAAGCGATGTTTTTGTCAGCGGCCCACGACGACGAGGCAATTGCGAAAACTCTGGACGCAGCAGAGAAAGTTATGGTATAATAGGAGCACTTAATGAGGGCGGGCAGTGCTGACAGCGAGTTTAGTGCCCACGGTATTTCCGCGGCACTTAAGGAAGCGCACAGGACACCTGCGCAGAGGAGGCAGAAAATATGGGGGAAACAAAATATGTGGCTTATGTGGGCAGCTACACCCATGGAAGCAGCAAGGGAATTCAGGTTTATGACGTAAATGTGGAGGAGGGAAAGCTTGTTGAGCGCAGCGAGGTGAAGGTGAGCAATGCATCCTACACCGCAGTGAGCAAAAACGGCAAGTATCTTTACTCTATCGAGGATGAAGGCGTGGCGGTTTTCAGCAGAGATGAAAACGGCGATCTGACACATATGAACAGCGTGGATATCGATGGGATGCGCGGCTGCTTTTTGGCTACGGATGTAGACGGCAAGTATCTTTATGTGGCCGGCTATCACGACGGGAAGGTGACGGTTGTGCATACGCACAGGGACGGGACGCTTGGAAGTCTGATGGACGGCGTGTTCCACAGAGGTCTCGGCAGTGTGGCAGAGCGGAATTTTCGCCCTCATGTAAATTGTGTACGCCCGACGCCGGATAATAAATATCTCTGTGCAGTGGATAACGGAATTGACCAGGTGAAGATCTATCGCATCAACAAGCAGCGGCACAAGCTGGAACTGGTTGACATCCTGCGCTGTGCGAGGGAGAGCGGTCCAAGGATCATCCGATTCAGCCAGGATGGCCGTTTTGCATATATTCTTTTTGAGCTGAGCAACCAGATCAAGGTGTACAGCTATGACGGCAGCGGCAAGAATCCTGAATTTGAGCTTTTGCAGGAGGTCAGCACCCTTCGAAAAGAAAATGATGTGGACGCAGTGCACAATGCGGCCTCCGGGCTTGCGCTTGCGCCTGACGGAAAGCATCTGTTCTGCACAACTGCAGGAGAGAATACGGTTTCCATGTATAAGATCAATCCGGAAACAGGGCTTCTCACAAGAAAATTCAATCTGCCGATCAGTGGAGAATATCCAAAGGATTTGGCGATTTTTCCGGACAATAAGCATATTGCGGTTGTGAATCATGAGAGCAATACGGTCAATACATTCACGGTAGATTATGAAAAAAATATCATTGTGATGAACGACAAACCGCACAAGATAGAGACACCAAACTGCATTCATATCTGTGCAGTGCCGGTGGAAGCAGAAGAAAAATAAAAGAAGTGAATAAAAGAAGTGAATAAAAGAAGGGGCACTGCAGAAGCGTGATTTTGCAGTGTCCCTTTTTTTAGGGTTCTATATCAGCTTCTGCCATGCTTGCGAAGCTGTTTTCTTTGCGGCGTCCCCTGGGGAGCAGAAGGAGTTGGCGTCCCTGTTGGCAGCACGGCGTTGCTTTGGTTTTCCGCGGCAGAGGCTGTCCTGGAGTTTTGGCAGCGGGCCCGAACCTGCCGCCGGATTCCGCTGCAGATCCTGTCAGCCTGTGAACAGAAGAATCTGTTTCCGGAAGAGAGGGCGCGGTTTCCCGAATGAGCTCCAGAGGAACTGCAGGATGCCGGAACAGAGACTTGAGATGATCCTTGCAGGCATTTATGGTAACCCGAATGAACCAGGCCTTCTCGTGCTCCTGGCTCTGGAAGGGTGTTTCCAGGAGCAGGTATTTGAGAAACACATTCTGGCATATATCCTGTGTATCTGCCGGATTTTTCAGCCGATACAGACAAATGCGCGTGATCATGTCTGTATAGCGCTCAACGGCACGGTTGACTTCAGCTTCGGTTTTCACCAGAGAACCTCCTTACTGCATCGCGTAACGGTTAACCACGCCCGCGTCCCCGTCCTGAGCCATGCCCCTGTCGGTGACAGCCGGGGCGTGGATGGCTTTCGGAGGAAGCCTGTTCCAGGCCGGGCTGTCCGGAAGTGTCCTGTTGATTTGTCTGCTGTTTCCGGCAGTCTTCCAGATTACAGTTGTCGCAGATACCGTCCTTGTCTGCGTCCGCGAAGCTGCAGATTTTTTCTTGACAGTCTTCCAGATTGTAGTGGTTACAGATGCCATTCTTGTCTGCATCTACGAAAGTGCAGACATTCTGACGAGGACAGTCGTTTCTCTGTGCGCCCCGGCCTTTGGCAAAGGCGGTTGTTCCCGGGAAAATAATAAGCGCTGCTGCTGTGATCATCAAGCATCTTTTTCTGAATGCGTGTTTCATAAAGATTCCTCCTGTTTCTTGTTTTGTATTTCATTTATAATACGACGCAGGAGAGGAGAACCTTGCACAAAAAGCAAAAATAAAAAATATCAGAGGCGCGGCTTGTTTCGCGGGGAGCGCTTCTGTGATCATTTATAGAAGTCTATAATCCTGTCCATACGTGCGCTCATGTTGGAGAAGAGCGCATCAACCAGGGTCAAAGCAGTCATGGCTTCCACTACGACAACCGCTCTTGGAACAATGACGGGGTCGTGCCGTCCATGGATTTCCAGAGAAAGGTTTTGTCCGAATTTGTCTGCTGTGTCCTGAGGCTGACTGATCGAAGCAGTGGGTTTGATGTGGGCGCGCAGAATGATCTCGCTTCCGTCGCTGATGCCGCCCATGATGCCGCCGGCGTGGTTGGAGGTTTTGATCAGCTGTCCGTCCCGGATAAAGAAACCATCGTTGTCTGCAGAACCGGTCATCTGACTGACGGCAGTGCCGTCTCCGATTTCCACGGCTTTCACAGCGCCAATGGACATAATGGCCTGTGCCAAAAGCGCGTCAAGCTTGTTGAAAACAGGATCGCCAAGACCGGCAGGAACACCATTTACACGGCATTCTATAATGCCGCCGGCGCTGTCCTTGTTTTTCATACATTGCTCCAGATAAGCGGAAGCCTTTTGTGCGGCCTGGGCATCCGGCATGTACAAGGCATTTTTATCTATGACATCCGGGTGAAATTCCTGGGCAGTGACAGGGCCGATGGATTTGGTATAGGTGGTAAAGGTGACGCCGAGCTGCTGAAGAATCCTTGCGGCAATGGCACCGGCAGCTACACGCCCTGCGGTTTCCCGCCCGGAGGAACGGCCGCCGCCGCGGTAATCCCGAAAACCGTATTTGGCGTCAAAGGTATAATCCGCGTGTCCGGGGCGATAGGCAGAAGCCAGGTTGCCGTAATCCCTGGAACGCTGATCCTGATTTCTGATCATGAGAGAGACAGGCGTTCCCGTAGTTTTGCCTTCAAAGACGCCGGAAAGGATTTCGACAGTGTCGCCCTCCCGGCGCGCAGTGGTGTAGCGGCTTTGGCCCGGTTTCCGGCGGTTCAGATAAAGCTGGATATCTTCTTCCGTCAGAGGCAGACCGGCGGGGCAGCCGTCCACAACAGCGCCAAGAGCCTTTCCGTGGGACTCTCCCCAGGTAGTGACAGTAAATTTTCTTCCAAATGTTGAATGACTCATAAGATCCCTCTTTTCCGCAAATGCTTTTTCATAAAGTATAGTATAGAAGTAAAATCTTTGCAAACTGAAACTGTTGGAATTGACAAAGTTTCTCTGAGAATCTATAATGAGACTGTATTTTTGCTTATGATTAAATGGGGGAGATTTTTTTAGAAGGGAAGTGTGAAGTGTGCTTCGGATTTTTAAAACCATAGACGGAACGATCCGGGAGGTTCAGGAAGCCCAGGAGGGATGCTGGATTGCGTTGACAAATCCTACGGCTACGGAGATTTTTGAGGTATCGGAGCAGTTTGATATCGAAGTGGATGATCTGCGGGCCCCTCTGGATGAAGAAGAGCGCTCCCGTATTGAGGTGGAGGATAATTACACATTAATTCTTGTGGATATTCCGGTTATCGAAGAGCGAAATGATAAAGATTGGTATGGAACGATTCCGCTGGGGATTATTGTCACATCCAATATGATTTTCACCATCTGCCTGGAAGACACGCAGGTGCTGGCTCGTTTTATGGAAGGAAGAGTACGGAACTTCTTTACTTATATGAAGACCCGGTTCATTCTGCAGATACTGCACCGAAATGCCAGTCTTTACCTGCGCTATCTGCGGATCATCGACAAAAAGAGCGAGCAGGTGGAGGAAAAGCTTCACCTTTCCACCAGGAATCAGGAACTCATAGAGCTTTTGGAGCTGCAGAAATCCCTGGTGTATTTTACGACTTCTCTGCGGTCCAATGAAATGGTTCTGGAAAAGCTGATGAAAACGGAATCCATCAAAAAATATCCGGAGGATACCGAGCTTTTGGAAGATGTTATCATCGAGAACAAACAGGCGATCGAGATGGCGAATATCTACAGCGGCATTCTGAACGGCATGACAGACGTATTTGCGTCCATGATTTCCAACAACCTTAACATTGTCATGAAGGTGCTGGCAGTCATTACCATTGTCATGAACATTCCCACCATTATTTTCAGCGCCTACGGTATGAATGTGAATGCAGCGGGAATGCCTTTTTCCGGAAGTTCCTGGGGATTTCTGATCGTCATCCTCATTTCTGTTTTTGTGAGTGTGGTAGCGGCGCTTATCCTTAATAAGAAGCGATTTTTCTGAGACACAGACAGGCTCTGACAGGAGAAAGGAGAACTATGAAATTTATCGAAAAATTAGAACGCAAATACGGCAGATTCGGGATTCAAAATCTGACGATGTATATGATCATCTGCTATGTTGTGGGGTACATCATTGAGTTTATCAATCCGGCTATTTTGAACTGGACCGGACTGAATGTGACCATGATTCTGCGGGGACAGATCTGGAGGCTGGTTACCTGGGTGATCAGTCCGCCGTCCAGCGGCAATGTACTGTTTTTCATCATTGCGATCCTGTTCTTTTATTATCCCATCGGCATGTCCCTGGAACGGACTTGGGGAAGTTTCCGCTATACGCTTTACATTTTTTCGGGGATTATTTTTACGGTTATCGGTGCTTTTGTTCTTCATTTTATCGGGGGCAGCCAGATTGATTTTCTGGCACAGTATATTTTCAGTACCTACTATATCAGCCTTTCCATTTTCCTGGCCTATGCAATGAGCTATCCGGACATGCGGATCCTCCTTTACTTTGTCATTCCCATTAAGATGAAATGGATGGCCTATGTGTACGGGGCGATCGTTCTCTACGATATTATCACCTATGTGCGCGGCGGACTTTGGTTTATGGCGGTTCCCATTGTGGCTTCTCTGCTGAATTTTGTGCTGTTTTTCCTGGGGACAAGAGATTTGCAGCGTTATAATCCCAAGGAGATCAAGCGCAGACAGGATTTTAAGAAGGCAGTTTCCCCTGGGCGTGTGAATCCGTCTACCGGGGGGATTTCCAAACATAAATGTGCAATCTGCGGGCGGACAGAGCTGGACGATCCGAATCTGGAATTCCGTTTCTGCTCCAAGTGCAATGGAAATTATGAATACTGCCAGGATCATTTATTTACTCATACACACATCAAATAAATAAAAAACAAGGAAGCCGAGCGAATTATGAAGAGAACAAAAATCATCTGCACGCTGGGACCTGCCTCCAGCAAAAAAACAATACTGAAAGCCCTGATAAGAGCAGGAATGGATGTGGCGCGTTTTAATTTTTCCCACGGTTCTCACGAAGAGCATGGGCATCGCGTAGATCTGATCAAAAATGTGCGGGAAGAACTGAATGTACCGGTTGCCATGATGCTGGATACAAAAGGGCCGGAAATCCGTACCGGGCTTCTGAAAAACGGCAAAAAAGTCATGCTGGAGGCCGGACATCCCTTTGTACTTACGGTTGGTGATTATGTCGGTGATGAAAAAAAGGTTTCGATCACTTATGAAGGACTCTGTAAGGATGTCAAAAAGGGAGGCAGGATCCTGATTGATGACGGTCTCATTGAACTGGAGATCGAGGAGGTCAAGGGACAGGATATTCACTGCCGGGTGATCAACGGCGGCGAGCTTGGAGAGCACAAGGGTGTGAATGTGCCCTACGTGAAGGTGAAGCTTCCGGGAATCACAGAGCAGGACAAAGCAGACATTCTTTTTGGAATTCAGGAGGAATTTGACTATATTGCTGCATCTTTTGTCCGGGATGCCAAGGCGATCCGGGAAATCCGCGCGCTTCTGGATGAAAACGGCGGCAAGGATATCGGGATCATCGCAAAGATTGAAAATGCGGAAGGCGTGGAGAATATTGATGAGATCATCCAGGCTGCAGACGGCATCATGGTGGCCAGAGGAGATCTTGGAGTGGAGATCCCAGCCAGCGAGGTTCCGCATATCCAGAAGATGATCATTGAGAAATGCAACGAAAACTATGTCCCCGTCATTACGGCGACGCAGATGCTGGATTCCATGATCCGGAATCCCCGTCCCACGCGTGCGGAGGTTGCAGACGTTGCAAACGCCATTTACGATGGAACAGATGCCATTATGCTTTCCGGTGAGACAGCGGCGGGCAAATATCCGGTGGAGGCTCTCAAAATGATGGTGGAGATCGCCGAAAAGACAGAGCCAAATCTGGATTATGAGATTCATATGAAAAACAGAGACATGTACATGCACGGCAAGGTTTCCAGCGCGGTGGGCATGGCCGCAGTGCAGACGGCAAAGGATCTGGACGCAAAGGCCATTGTGACGCCGACCATGGCAGGTCAGACGCCGTTGATGATTTCCAGTTTTCGTCCCCGTGTACCGATTTACGCGGTGACTCCCAATGAAACCTATCAGCACAGAATGCAGCTGGTGTGGGGAGTGACTGCGCTGAAGGGCTATGAAAAAGAAGCGACGGACCGCATTATCAATCAGGCGATGCAGCTGGTGCGGCGCAAGCGGTTCATCAAGAAGGGAGATCTTGTGGTATTTACGGCAGGAGACCCGGCTACCAACATACGTACCGGAACGAATATGCTGCATATTATTGAGGCGAAATAAAGCAGCAAAAGACTGAACTACGAGGAGAACGATTATGAAGAAAAAGCCGTTTGTGACATTGGAAAAATTACAGGAGATTACGGCGAAGTATCCAACTCCCTTCCATCTTTATGATGAAAAGGGAATCCGGGCCAACGCGAAAGCGCTGAAAGAGGCTTTTGCATGGAATCCGGGATTCAAAGAATTTTTTGCGGTAAAAGCAACGCCCAATCCTTTTCTGATTCAGATCCTGCAGGAGTATGGCTGCGGATGCGACTGCTCCTCCATGACGGAGCTGATGATGGCGAAGGCTTTGGGGTGCAGACAGGGCGATATCATGTTTTCGTCCAACGATACGCCGGAAGAAGAATTCAAATATGCCCATGAAATCGGCGGGATCATCAACCTGGATGATATTACGCACATCGAAAGTGTAGAGCGTGCCCTGGGAAAACTTCCGGAAACCATCAGCTGCCGGTATAATCCAGGCGGATTGTTTAAAATCAGCAATGATATCATGGACAATCCAGGGGATTCCAAATACGGAATGACAACGGAGCAGATCTTTGAGGCGTTTTCTACCCTCAAGGCCAAAGGTGTGAAGGAATTTGGCATTCACGCTTTCCTTGCCAGCAATACGGTTACCAACGAATATTATCCCATGCTGGCAAAAATCATGTTTGAGCTGGCAGTGAAGCTTCAGAAAGAGACCGGAGCCCACATCAAGTTCATCAATCTTTCCGGAGGAATCGGAATTCCCTACCGTCCGGAGCAGGAGCCGAATGATATTCGTGTCATCGGAGAAGGTGTGCGCAAGGTTTACGAGGAGGTTCTCACCCCGGCGGGAATGGGAGATGTCGCTATTTATACAGAGCTCGGGCGCTTTATGATGGGGCCTTATGGCTGTCTGGTGACAAAAGCGATTCATGAGAAACACACGCACAAGGAATATATTGGTGTGGATGCCTGCGCAGTGAACCTGATGCGTCCGGCTATGTACGGCGCATATCACCACATTACGGTCATGGGCAAGGAGAAAGAACCCTGTGATCATCTTTACGATGTGACAGGCTCTCTCTGCGAAAACAATGATAAGTTTGCGATTGACAGATATCTGCCGCAGATTGATAAGGGAGACCTTCTGGTGATTCACGACACAGGGGCGCACGGCTTTGCCATGGGCTATAACTACAATGGAAAACTGAAATCCGCAGAGATACTCCTTTGCGAGGATGGAAGCTTTGAGCTGATTCGCCGGGCGGAGACACCCAGAGATTATTTTGCTACCTTTGACTGCTTTCCTGTGTTTGAGAAACTTTTGGAGGATGAATAAATTCAGGCAGGATGGGCCGGCGTGATCAGAATGCGGAGTTGATTGAAAAATGCGATAAAAACTTTGGTGAAATACTTGCCAAAGTTTTTATTTTATGGTATTATAAGTCTCGGTTCAAACGCCGGCGTGTCGGAATGGCAGACGAGGCAGACTCAAAATCTGTTGTGGGCAACCACGTGCGGGTTCAAGTCCCGCTGCCGGCATTTGAGTAGGATGTCAGAAACCCTAAAATCAAGGGTTCTGGCATTTTTTATTTTTGAAAATTTGATTACCTTTGGTTACTCTATAAAAATGGTACAAAAGGGGACTTCTATGAAAGAAAAACGAGACTCATCCTTGGATGTAGTAAGAATATTTGCTGTACTTTCCGTGATTTCAGTACACTATTTTTTGAACAGTGGATTCTATAATAATATTGTTGCTGGTAAACGTATGTTTGTTATGGTTACAGTAAGAGGCTTTTTTATGGTTTGTGTTCCTCTTTTTATCATGCTTACAGGGTATCTGATGAGCAAAAAGGAACTGAGTCCTAAATATTATTGTGGGATTGTGAAAACCTTGGCTACGTATGTTCTTGCAAGTATCGCTTGTATTATTTTTAAAAATCTGTATATGGGTGGGGCGTATGGAGTAAAGGAAAGTATTTTGGATTTTTCAGCCGCAAATTATTCTTGGTATGTAGAAATGTACATAGGATTATTTTTGATTATTCCGTTTTTGAATTTGTCTTATAATGGATTAAAGAATCAGAAGCAAAAACAGGTCTTGATTTGTACGCTTTTATTATTAACCTCTATTCCGGCAGTAACGAATATTTTCAATTTTTATGTTGATTCCTGGTGGATACATCCAACTTTATCTGACACATATCAAAAAATATTACCAAGCTATTGGAAAGCGTTATATCCAATTACAATTTATTTCATTGGCGCCTACTTAAAAGAGTATGGGTTGAGACTTAATAGAAAAATTTGTATGCTAAGTTTGATCGGTTTAACAATTTTATCTGGAATATTCAACTATTACAGAAGCTATAATAGCGTATTTATCTGGGGACCATGGACAGATTATAATTCTATATTTGTAATCCTTATGGCTGTGCTTGTCTTCTATATTATTGTAAAAGCAGAAAAATAGAACAATCTTCCGCATTTTGCCAGGAAAATATTGAGACATCTTTCAGAGTGGACGTTAGGCGCCTACTTACTATCGTATATTTTTGACGCGATATTATATCCACGGCTTTCAAGCACTGTAAGTGAGTTTAGTTATATGTTTGAATATTTTTTTGTTTGTGTTCCGGTTATTTTTGTTTGTTCTATGCTTGGCGCATGGATGTTGAATTTCATTTATAAATTTATTTATACCCTATTTAAAAAGAGCATTGCAAAATAGACGGACAATTTATCTATGGAGCAGCTCCTCGTCAGTCTGTGGCAAATCTGTAAAAAACTAATGAAAAATTATTACTTATTAGGAAAAAGCATATCAGTGCAGCTGTCCCATTGCCGGTATTTTGAATTTTTTGAAAATTTGATTACCTTTGCTTACTGTGGGAAAAGTACATATTTCAATGGCTTTATGAAAATTTAATGAATTTTACGCCTTATAAATTGAATTCCGGTAAAATAAGTGGTATGGTACATTTTAATATAATGATGGGGTAAGATAGGAATAAATGGAGGAAAGAGATATGGATGTCAAAGAGAAAAAACCGGGAAAACGCCCATTGTATGTGTACTATATCATAGCGATCGTGGTGATTTTCCTGCTGAATATTCTGGTTGTTCCCATGATTTCCGAACGAAGCGTAGAAAAAACAGATTACAGTACGTTTCTGACGAACGTGGAAGAGGGGAATGTCACCAAGGCTGAGGTGCGGGATGATTTTATTTACTATGCCATGGAAAAAGACGGCGTGGAAGTGGTATGCAAGACCGTACGAATGGATGACCCGAAGCTGGTTGACCGTCTTTATGATGCCGGAACCAGCATGGCGGCAGTAGCTCCTGAGAAGCAGTCTGTTTTTCTCAGCATTATTGCAGGCTATGTGATACCGATCGCGATTTTTATTCTCCTTGGACGCTGGCTCAGCAAGAAAATGATGGCTTCTATGGGAAATGGCGGCCCCGGAGGCATGATGTCCTTTGGAAAAAGCAACGCAAAGGTTTATGTGAAGTCTTCTACGGGCATTAAATTTTCTGATGTGGCCGGCGAGGACGAGGCAAAAGAGTTGTTGAGCGAGATTGTGGATTATCTGCATAATCCTCAGAAATACACAGAAATTGGTGCTTCCATGCCCAAAGGCGCGCTTCTGGTGGGGCCTCCCGGAACCGGAAAAACTCTGCTTGCCAAGGCCGTTGCAGGTGAGGCAGAGGTTCCGTTCTTTTCGATTTCCGGTTCAGAGTTTGTGGAAATGTTTGTAGGTATGGGTGCGGCGAAGGTTCGTGATCTGTTCAAGCAGGCGAACGAAAAGGCACCGTGTATTGTGTTTATCGATGAGATTGATACCATTGGAAAGAAGCGGGACGGAGCAGGATTTTCCGGCAATGACGAGCGGGAGCAGACCCTGAACCAGCTTCTGACGGAAATGGATGGTTTTGACGGCTCCAAGGGTGTCGTGATCCTGGCGGCGACCAACCGTCCGGATTCCCTGGATCCGGCGCTTTTGCGGCCGGGGCGTTTTGACCGGAGAATACCGGTAGAGCTTCCGGATCTGAAAGGAAGAGAAGAAATTCTCAGAGTGCATGCAAAAAAGATCCGCATTTCGGATACCGTGCGTTTTGATGAGGTGGCAAAGGCTGCCTCCGGAGCCTCCGGAGCCGATTTGGCAAACATTGTGAACGAGGCTGCGCTTCGTGCAGTCCGTGATGGAAGAAAATTTGCCACGCAGGCTGATTTTGAAGAAAGCATTGAGGTAGTGATTGCCGGGTATCAGAAAAAGAACCGCGTGCTGTCCAACAAGGAGAAGCTGATCGTAGCTTATCATGAGGTTGGGCACGCTTTGGTGGCTGCAAAGCAGACAGAGTCTGCTCCCGTGCACAAAATCACCATTATCCCCAGAACCTCCGGCGCCCTTGGCTATACCATGCAGGTAGATGAAAAAGAACATTTCCTTATGACAAAAGAAGAACTGGAGAATAAGATTGCGACCTTTACCGGCGGGCGCGCAGCAGAGGAGCTGGTATTTGGCTCCATTACAACAGGCGCGGCAAATGATATTGAGCAGGCCACCAAGATTGCAAGAGCCATGATATCCCGATATGGAATGAGCAATGATTTTGATATGGTTGCTATGGAAAATGTAAGCAATCAGTATCTGGGCGGAGATGCCAGCCTGGCGTGCTCTTTTGAGACGCAGACGCTTCTGGACAAGAAAGTGGTGGAACTTGTCCGCAGCCAGCACGAGAAGGCATACAAAATTCTGGAGGATAATAAGAACAAGCTCCATGAGATTGCAAAATATCTTTATGAGCATGAGACGATTACGGGTGATGAATTTATGCAGATTTTGAATGCGCCGGTTCCGGAACTTGTGCAGACGGGAAATGCGGAATAAACGAGGGCATTCTTTAAGCATATCAGGAAACATATAAAAAGAAGTTCTATGTCAACAGTTGGGATGATTTCTTGTTGGAAATCGTCCCATATTTATGTACGGATTTAGTCTGTTCAAAATACTTATGTATCGTGTAGATGTTTTGAACTATAACTTTTCTGCTTTGTGGGTGATATGCGTAAAATTACCTTTCTACGTCATAAATAGAGGTATCGGGTCATTATTGGAGAAAGTGGTTTTATGGCAGAGAAAACAAATGACTTATCATGTATGAAACAGATGTGTAAATACTATTTTGTTTTCGTTTGGAAGTATAGATGAGGTCATGATGTTAAAGGATATTCGTGCCCAGAAAAAAGGAACAGCTTGAAAATATCTAAAAAATGTATATATTGCAATACAAAAATCGGGAAAGCAAATATATTTTCAGACTGTCAAAAAAGTCAGCAAAAGCTGGCTTTTTTTGATATACTGGTATTAG